>CANQDT010000017.1 GCA_947593735.1 uncultured Lachnospiraceae bacterium
AAATGAGGACGGAACATATGGGACGATCTATTGGAGTTCTCACGTTCAGATGATCCGGCAGGAGGAATAAGCGAAACCCCCAGAATTGATTTTATTGCAAAAGCTGTAGGTTTGTCAAACATTTTTTCAGTATGGTGGGTTTGAATGGACAGTAAAAGAGGGCACCAGTAGGGCGCTACAACTAAACTAGCAATACCGCCTGTAGAATTGACAAAAAAACAGGCGAATGTGCTTAAAGAAATAAAGGTATGCGAAGGAACAAAAATAAAATTTGAAATTGTTATAGCCAAATAAAGAAAAATGGAGGAGTTGGCTCAGGTCATTCAGCAGGCATATGAGGCGAAGAATCAATATCCGGCATATGATGGAGGTAAGATTTTGGTTATGAAATTCCTATGAGAAAAAGACCAGGCAGTTACTATCTTCCGGTTGACCATAGGACAATGCCCGTGACCAGCAGTTTTATCGAGATTTCGGAAAAAGTGAAAGCGATGGTGGAACAGGATCTTTTGACGCTTGAAGCATTTCGTAAATATAAATCTTTGTTTCTTCTGGGATAGGAGAGCATTCTATAATAGCGGCAGATTGACAGGGTGAATGAAAAAGAAGTAGAATAAGCAATAGGAAAGCAGAACAGAACGAAAGGGGAAAAGAAAAATGGGATTGCTAGGGAAAATGTTTGGAAAAAGGAACCGCCCAACGCTGCGGGAGGATATCGTAACAGCAAAAAACTGGATTGCCGTTGCGTTGACGACATCTGGTTATAAAGCCGATTTTACGATAGAGAGCCTAAAGGAGATCGATCGGTTTTTTGACGAACAAAATGTGCCGGGAGGATTGCTGAGTGAGCAGGTGGGACAGAGATTGTTTGCGATTGGCGCCTATATCGGCGAGGTTATCATCGCTGTGATCGGAGGAGAATGGGAGACAGATGATTCTGATCCAGGAGGGGAGATCAATATTGCGGTCAAGCTGCCGGACGGCAATGTTGTATGGCCGGTACATCGAGCCATGGGCAGATATAAAAACGGGAAGGAAGACAGTATATACGCGTATGTAAGTCTGCTCACCAAATAAAAGAAAAGACCGTTGCAAAACAGAGGAGCGGTATCTGTGGAGCAATGGTCTTTTTTGTGCCCGGAAGCGGCAGGGGACGGTTTGTGGAAATCGGTTTATGATTCCTGTGGCATTCTCGCGGAAAATGTGATACACTGATAAATGTGATAGTGGGCGCGGCGACTGCGCGGCGTCGCTTTCAGGTGAAAGAAAAAAGAAAGGCGGTAGAAATATGATCTGGAAATGGAAGGGCGGCGTCCATCCGTGGGACGGGAAAGCCATATCCAAAGAAAAACCAATTAAAATATTTCGGCCTGCCGGAGATGCGGTTTATCCTCTTAGCCAACATATCGGCGCTCCGGCTGTTCCGATTGTAAAAAAAGGAGATCCGGTTCTGGTGGGGCAAAAGATCGCCGAGGCATCCGGATTCGTATCCGCGCCGATTTACAGCGCGGTTTCCGGTACGGTCAGGACAATAGAGCCCAGGATGACGGCGATGGGATCTCTGGTCGAATCCGTTGTGATAGAAAACGACGGAATGTTCACGGAAGTGGAATATCCGGAGGCAGAGCCGTGGGAACAGCTGGATAGGAAGGAGATCATTGCCCGGATTCAGGAAGCGGGCGTTGTCGGAATGGGAGGGGCGACGTTCCCGACTCATGTGAAACTGTCCCCGAAGGAGCCGGATAAAATCCGATATGTGATCGTCAACGGGGCGGAGTGCGAGCCGTATCTTACCTCGGATTACCGGAGAATGTTGGAGCAGCCGGAACGGCTGATCCGGGGACTGAACATTATGGTCAGCCTGTTCCCGAATGCGACCGGGATCATTTCGATTGAGGATAACAAACCGGAAGCGATCAAAAAAATGAGAGAGCTGACCGCGGGCGAGGAGAAGATAGAAGTAAAAGCGCTGCCCACACGGTATCCGCAGGGCGCGGAGCGGCAGATGATCTACGCTTCGACAGGGCGAAAGATGAACGCCGATATGCTGCCCGCCGACGCGGGCTGCATTGTCGATAACGTGGATACGGTTGGCGCGATCTATGACGCGGTGGCGGAGAGGGAACCCCTGATCGCAAGGATCGTGACGATTACCGGAAACGGCGTAGCCAACCCGCAGAATTACCTCACGCCGATCGGGACGAATACAAGAGAATTGATTGAGGAAGCGGGAGGCCTTCTTGGGAATCCGGAAAAGATCATTTCCGGAGGTCCGATGATGGGGACGGCGATGTTTGACCTGGATGTTCCGATCTGTAAGGGAAGCTCGGCTGTGCTTTGCTTCCAGAAGGATGAAGTATCCGCGGTGAAGCCGGGGAACTGCATTAATTGCGGACGGTGCGTAAGCGTATGCCCGAGCCGCCTGCTTCCGGTCAAGCTGGCGCAGTTTGCGGCGCACGGGGACAAGCAGAGCTTCCAGGAATATTACGGGCTTGATTGCTGTGAATGTGGAAGCTGTACTTATATATGTCCCGCGAAACGCCATTTGGCGCAGGCGATCAAGAGTATGCGCAAGGATATCCTTGCGGATCGGAAGAAGAAATCATAGAAAGGAGCTTCACTATGAGTGAATTGTTACATATATCCTCCGAACCTCACGTCAGGGACGCCCGCACGACGCAGAGCATTATGAGGGACGTGCTGATCGCGCTGCTTCCCGCCGCGTTGTTCGGCGTCTGGAATTTCGGTCTGCACGCCCTGCTTCTGATCGTCGTCTGTATGGTTACCTGCGTCGCGACAGAGGGACTGTATCAGCATTTTATGCATCAGCCGGTCACGGTCACGGACGGGAGCGCCCTGGTCACGGGGCTGCTGCTCGCGATGAATCTTCCGTCCGGCTTCCCGGCGGGGCTTGCCGTTCTGGGCAGCGTGTTCGCGATTCTGATCGTCAAGCAGATCTTCGGGGGACTGGGACAGAATATTATGAATCCGGCGCTGGCGGCAAGATGTTTTCTGATGATCTCGTTCGCCGGCAGGATGACGACATTTGAGAAAGTGGACGCGGTTACCGGCGCGACCCCGCTTGCCATGCTGAAAAACGGGGCGGTCAGCGACGTGAATATCGGCAGGATGTTTCTGGGGACGATCGGCGGGACGATCGGCGAAACGTCCGCCCTGTGCCTGCTCATCGGAGCGGCGTATCTTCTGGCGAGGAAAGTGATCAGCCCGAGGATCCCGTTCGCGTATCTGATCACATTTTCTGTTTTTGTGCTGCTGTTTGGCGGGCATGGCTTTGATGTGGCTTATCTCGCGGCGGAGCTTTGCGGAGGCGGACTGATGCTCGGCGCGTTCTTTATGGCGACCGATTATGTGACGAGCCCGGTCACCCCGAACGGGAGAATTTTGTTTGGCGTGATACTGGGGCTTCTGACCGGATTGTTCCGGATCTTCGGGGCGTCTGCGGAGGGCGTTTCCTACGCGATCATATTCAGCAATCTCCTGGTACCTCTGATCGAAAAGATCACGGTGCCGAAACGATTTGGAGAGGGGGCGCAGAAAGTATGAAAAATTCGATCATCCATGATACGGCGATTTTATTTTTGATCACATTGATTTCGGGACTTGCGCTCGGCGCCGTATATTCAGTGACAAAGGAACCGATCGCGCGCCAGAAGGTGCTCGCGGAGAACCGCGCGTATCTGGCGGTCTTCCCGGAAGCGACCGGGTTTACCGCGATGGACGAAACGATAGTGGAAGCCGGGAACGAGGCGATCGCCGCGCAGGGCCATGTGCCTGTTGTGGAAGCGGTATCGGAAGCGGTCGGCGGATCGGGCTCGCTCGGATATGTGATGAAGGTGACGACGCCGGAAGGATACGGGGGCGATATCACGATCTCCCTTGGCGTCCGTTCGGACGGAACGGTGACCGGCGTGGAAATGCTGACGATCAGCGAGACGGCGGGACTCGGCATGAAAGCGAAAGACGGCGCGTTCAACGATCAGTATGACGGAAAACAGGTGGAAGAATTTCAGGTGACGAAAACCGGCGAGGACGGGGATTCGATGATCGACGCGATCAGCGGAGCGACGATCACGTCCCGGGCGGTAACCGGAGCGGTGAACGCCGGACTTGCCTTTTACCGGCAGATGGCTGTGCAATAACGGAGAGGAGGAAGTGTGATGAATCGGTATACAAAACAGATCGTAAACGGGATCGTGACGGAAAATCCGACGTTTGTATTGATGCTCGGCATGTGCCCGACTCTTGCGACGACGACCTCCGCGATAAACGGAATGGGAATGGGGCTTACAACGACGGCGGTGCTGGTCTTTTCCAATCTGATCATATCCGCTCTCCGGAATGTGATCCCGGATAAAGTCCGCGTCCCTTCTTATATTGTCATTGTGGCGTCCCTGGTCACGGTCGTCCAGTTTTTGCTGGAAGGATTCGTACCGTCTCTGAATGAATCGCTCGGGCTCTATATTCCGCTTATCGTTGTCAACTGTATCATCCTCGGCAGGGCGGAAGCGTTCGCGAGCAAAAATCCCGTGCTGCTGTCGGCATGCGACGGGATCGGAATGGGACTTGGATTTACGGTCGGGCTGACGCTGCTCGGCGCGTTCCGGGAGATTCTCGGCGCCGGTCAGATTTTTGGGAAAACCGTGACGCCGAAAAGCTTTGAACCGGCGACGATCTTTATTTTGGCGCCGGGGGCGTTTTTTGTCCTGGCGGGTCTGGTCGCGATCCAGAACAAAGTGCGTCTCAGCAAAAAAAATAAGGAGGCCCAAAAAGCATGAAAGAATTATTGATCATTGCCATCGGCTCCGCCCTGGTAAATAATGTGGTACTGAGCCAGTTTTTGGGCTTATGCCCGTTCCTCGGCGTGTCAAGGCGCGTAAAGACGGCGGCAAGCATGGGCGCGGCGGTTATTTTCGTGATCACGATCGCCTCATTTTTCGCGAATCTGGTTTACAACGGGATACTGGTCCCGCTGCATCTGGAATATCTGGAAACGATCGTATTTATCCTTGTGATCGCGGCGCTGGTCCAGTTCGTCGAGATGTTTCTGAAGAAGTTCAGCCGGTCGCTGTACCATGCGCTCGGCGTTTATCTCCCTCTGATCACGACCAACTGCGCGGTGCTCGGCGTGGCGATCCTGAATGTACAGAATTCATATAACCTGCTGGAAAGCGTGGTCAACGGCATCGGGACGTCGGTCGGATTTACGATCGCGATCGTGATCATGGCGGGGATCCGGGAACGGATCGAATATAACGATATTCCGGAGAGCCTGCAGGGAACGCCGATCGTGCTTGTAACCGCGGGTCTGATGGCGATCGCGTTCTTCGGTTTCGCAGGGATCATATAGAGGAGGGACAAAAATGAACGGAATGGATATTTTGATAGCTGCCTGCATTGTCGGCGGCGTGGGGATCGTCATTGGCCTTTTCCTCGGGATCGCTGCGGAAAAGTTTAAAGTGCATGAAGACGAGACGGAACACGCGATCCGCGAACTGCTGCCGGGCAATAACTGCGGCGGCTGCGGATACGCGGGCTGCGACGGGCTTGCGGCAGCGATCGCGAAAGGGGAAGCGCCGGCTTCCGCCTGTCCGGTCGGGGGTCAGGCAGTCGGTCAGGCGATCGGAAAGCTGGTCGGTCAGGAAGTGAATATGGAACATCTCGTCGCCTTTGTCCGCTGCAGCGGAAACGGGGAAGCGACGAAACAGTATTATCAATATACCGGGGAGCAGGACTGCCGGCAGATGGCGTATGTGCCGAACGGCGGCGCGAAGTCCTGTTCATACGGCTGTACCGGGCTTGGAAATTGCGTGAAAGTGTGTAAGTTTGACGCGATCCATATCATCAACGGCCTGGCAGTCGTGGACAAAGAAAAGTGCAGGGCATGCGGCATGTGTGTCCGGGAATGTCCGAAACATCTGATCCAGCTTGTCCCGTACGCGGGCGCGCACCGGGTCGCGTGCAACAATACGACCAAGGGGAAAATGGTCCGCGCGGTCTGCAGCCGGGGCTGTATCGGATGTATGCTGTGCGTCAAAAACTGTGAAACGGGCGCGATTACCGTAGAAAATAATCTCGCGCGCATTGATTACAAAAAATGTACCAACTGCGGGGTATGCGTGGAGAAATGTCCGGCAAAAATTATTTTATAAGAGGAAGAAAAATGAGAAAAGCGATCATTGCAGCGGTCATGGCGGTGCTCGTCCTGCTGACCGGATGTTTCGGCGCGGGAAATACGCGGGAACAGACGGAGAAGGCGACCCGGAACACGGCGCGGGAAAACAGGGAGCCGGAACCGGACAGGGAGGAAGGACAGCCGCAGGAGCTGGACGAAGTGACGCTGGACGGGGTCACGAATGATCTGGTGAACGGCATGACGCTGGAGCAGAAGATCGGGCAGATGTTTTTTGTCAATGTCGATCTGCTCGATCCTGCCGACGGCGCAGCGTATGATTATCAGGAGATATCCAGCACGATGCTGGACGCGCTCCAGAAATATCCGGTCGGGGGCGTGGTTCTCTTTTCTAAAAATATCATAAATCGGAAACAGACGAAAACCTTTATCCGAAACCTGCAGGACGTATCCGAAGTTCCGCTGTTTATCGGCGTGGACGAGGAGGGCGGGACCGTTACCAGGCTCGGGTCGAATCCCAAAATGAAAGTAAAGGATTTTGGGGACATGGAAAAAATAGGAGCCGGCGGCGATCCGGAAAAAGCGCAGGAGATCGGGGACACGCTTGGGAAACAGCTGTATAAGCTCGGATTTAATGTAGATTTTGCCCCTGTCGCGGATGTGTACGGGACGAAGCAGTCCGGCATGAAGGAGCGGAGCTTCAGCGCGGATAAGGCGGTCGTTGCAGAGATGGTAAAAGCGGAAGTCAAAGCGATGCAGAAGCAGAACGTCAGCGCGACGCTCAAGCATTTCCCGGGCATCGGCAGCAGCGTCGGGGATACGCACCTGGAAACGTCTTATTGTTCAAAGACGATCCGGCAGCTGCGGAAAAAAGATTTTCTTCCATTTCAGGAGGGGATCGACGCGGGAGCGGATTTTGTCATGGTTGCCCATATCGTCCTGAACCGCGTGCAGGACAAGAAAGAACCGTCCTCGGTGTCCCGGCTCGTCGTCCATGATATCCTGAGAGAAGAACTCGGCTTTGACGGAGTGATCATCACGGATGCGTTCAACATGAAAGCGATCACGAACGAATATACAGCCGCCCGCGCGGCGGTTGCCGCGGTGGAAGCGGGAGTCGACGTCGTTCTTATGCCGGAAAAACTCGGGGAGGCGTATCAGGGACTCCTGGATGCGGTAAAAGGAGGAGAAATTTCCGAAAAAACGATTGATCGGTCGGTCAAACGCATTATACGGACAAAATTGTCAAGGGGCGTAATTTCTCTTGATTCCGGCATTATTAAGTGATACAATATCTAGTCGTATGCGGTAAAATACGGGAACCGCGGGGAAACGGTCTTTGTTCCGCGGCAGTCCTGTGAGAAAAGAAAGGGAGAACCGGCAGATATGGAGAAAAAAGAGTTATTATATGAAGGAAAGGCAAAGAAGGTCTGGACAACCGAGAATGACGATCTTTTGATCGTTGACTATAAGGACGATGCTACGGCGTTTAACGGATTGAAAAAAGGAACGATCGCCGGGAAGGGGATCGTCAACAACCGGATGAGTAATTATCTGTGCAGGCTCCTGGAAAAAGAGGGGATCCCGACCCATTATGTGGAGGAACTCAGCGACCGGGAGACCGCGGTAAAGAAAGTGGAGATCGTCCCGCTGGAAGTGATCATCCGCAATGTGGCGGCGGGCAGCTTCTCCAAAAAGCTCGGGATCGAGGAGGGAACCGCCCTGCTGGAGCCGACGCTGGAATTCAGCTATAAGAACGACGAGCTGGGCGATCCGATGATCAATGATTATTATGCGATCGCGATCGGCGCGGCGACCCGGAAGGAGATCGACCGGATCACGGAGCTGGCGTTCCGCGTCAACGATGTGCTGAAGGAGTTTTTCGCTTCTGTCGGCGTGCGCCTGATCGACTTTAAGATCGAATTTGGACGCTGCCACGGGGAGATCATCCTTGCGGACGAGATTTCTCCGGATACCTGCAGGTTCTGGGATCTGGAGACAAATGAAAAACTGGATAAAGACCGGTTCCGCCGGGATATGGGCAATGTCGAGGACGCGTATGCGGAAATGTTCCGACGAATCGGACTGGCATAGATTTCCCCGGATCGTTTATGATTGAAGGAGAGAATATGAATTACGATACCATCGTGAATGAGTTTGATGACAAAGCCAGAGAGGAATGCGGAGTCTTTGGCATTTACGATATGGATGAGAGCGACGTCGCGTCGTCGGTTTATTATGGATTGTACGCCCTGCAGCACCGGGGGCAGGAAAGCTGCGGGATCGCGGCGACCGACACGTACGGACCGAAAGGGCAGGTCATCCAGCGGAAAGGCATGGGCCTGGTCAACGAAGTATTTACCCCGGCTGATCTGGAACAGTTAAAAGGAAATCTTGCCATCGGGCATGTGCGGTATTCTACCGCCGGGGCGTCGACCAGGGAAAACGCCCAGCCGCTGGTATTGAATTATGTCAAGGGAACGCTTGCGCTGGCGCACAACGGGAACCTGATCAATGCGCCCGCGCTCCGGAAAGAGCTTTCCTATAACGGGGCGATTTTCCAGACGACGATCGATTCCGAAGTCATTGCCTACCACATCGCGCGCGAACGGGTGCACACCGGATCCGTCGAGGAAGCCGTGGCGAACGCGATGAAGAAAATACTTGGGTCGTATTCGCTTGTGGTCATGAGCCCGCGTAAGCTGATCGGCGCCCGCGACCCGTTCGGGTTCCGGCCGCTTGTACTCGGAAAGCGCGACAACGCTTATGTCCTGGCGTCGGAGACATGCGCGCTGGATACGGTCGGCGCGACCTTTATCCGGGATGTGGAGCCGGGAGAGATCATTACGATCAGCAAAAAGCACGGGCTGCAGTCCGACAGGCGTATGTGCCTGCCGGAAGAAAAGCGGTCCCGCTGTATTTTTGAATATATTTATTTTGCGAGACCGGACAGTTATATTGACGGAATGAGCGTTTATACGTCCCGTATCCGCGCGGGGAGATTCCTCGCGAAAGACCATCCGGTAGAGGCGGATCTTGTGATGGGCGTACCGGAATCCGGAAATGTCGCCGCGATGGGTTACGCGATGGAATCCGGGATCCCGTATGGCGTCGGTCTGGTAAAGAACAGTTATATCGGGCGGACGTTCATCCGGCCCCGGCAGGATCAGAGAGAATCCGGCGTACAGGTCAAGCTGAACGCGCTGAAAGAGGCGATCCGCGGGAAAAGAGTGGTGATCATCGACGACTCGATCGTGCGCGGGACGACGAGCCCGCGTATTGTCAGGATGCTGCGGGACGCCGGAGCAACGGAAGTGCATATGAGGATCGCGTCCCCGCCGTTTCTGTTCCCATGTTATTTTGGAACGGACATTCCAAGGCAGCAGCAGCTGATCGCCCATCAGCGTTCCGTGGAGGAGATCTGCCGGATCATCGGCGCGGATTCCCTTGGCTATCTGGAACTGAACCGGCTGCCCGAGATGGTGGACGGGCTTCCCTGCTGCGCCGGCTGTTTTACAAACGAATACCCGATGGATCCGCCGACGGAGGATATCCGCGGGGAAGAGGGATAAAGGAGGCACTATGGCGACAGATAAATATCAGAGCCCGTTTTGTGAACGGTACGCAAGCCGCGAGATGCAATATATTTTTTCCGCTGATAAAAAGTTCAAAACATGGAGAAAATTATGGATCGCGCTGGCGGAATCCGAGATGGAACTTGGACTTCCGATCACACAGGAACAGGTGGACGAGCTGAAAGCCCACGCGGAGGATATCAATTATGAGGTGGCGGAAGAACGCGAGAGGCTGGTACGCCATGACGTGATGTCCCATGTATACGCGTACGGGCAGCAGTGTCCGGGCGCGAAGGGGATCATTCATCTCGGCGCGACGTCCTGTTATGTCGGGGACAATACCGATGTGATCGTGATGACGGAGGCGCTCCGGTTGATCCGGGTCAAATTGCTGAATGTCATTCACCGGTTATCGGAATTTGCCATGCAGTACAAGGATCTGCCGACGCTTGCGTTTACGCATTTTCAGCCGGCGCAGCCGACGACCGTAGGAAAGAGGGCGACCCTGTGGCTGCAGGATCTCCTGTTCGATCTGGATGACGTGGAATACATACTCAGCCAGCAGAAACTGCTCGGGTCGAAAGGGACGACCGGCACGCAGGCGAGTTTCCTGGAGCTGTTCGAGGGCGATCATGAGAAGATCAAACGGCTGGATCAGATGATCGCGGACAAGATGGGATTTCCGTCCTGTTATCCGGTATCCGGACAGACCTATTCCAGAAAAATGGACAGCCGCGTATTGAATGTCCTTGGAGGGATCGCGCAGAGCGCGCATAAGTTTTCCAATGATATCCGCCTGCTCCAGCATATGAAAGAGATCGAGGAGCCGTTTGAAAAGAATCAGATCGGGTCGTCCGCGATGGCTTACAAGCGGAATCCGATGCGGAGCGAACGGATCGCTTCCCTGAGCCGGTATGTGATCTCCGATATGCTGAATCCGGCGATCACGGCGGCGACACAGTGGTTTGAGCGGACGCTGGACGATTCCGCGAACAAGAGGGTGTCGGTTCCGGAGGCGTTCCTTGCGGTGGACGGTATTCTGGATCTGTATTTAAATGTGGTGGACGGTCTGGTCGTATATGACAAGGTGATCGCCCAGAGATTAAAGAAAGAACTGCCATTTATGGCGACAGAAAATATTATGATGGATGCGGTCAAAGCCGGCGGGGACCGGCAGGAACTGCATGAACGTATCCGCACACATTCCATGGAGGCGGGCCGTATGGTCAAGGTGGAAGGAAAGGAAAACGATCTGCTGGAGCGGATCGCCGCCGATCCCGCGTTCGGTATGACCATGGAGCAGCTTCAGGCGATCATGGAGCCGAAGAATTTTGTAGGGCGTGCCCCGGAACAGACAGAGGAATTTATTGTGGAGATTGTCCAGCCGAGGCTGGAAGCAGACCGGGACCTGCTTGGCAGGACGGCTGCGATCAACGTGTAGGATACGCAAGGAGGGAAAACAAACCATGGTAAAAGCAATCGTAGGCGCTAACTGGGGCGATGAAGGAAAAGGAAAGATCACGGATATGCTCGCGAGGGATTCGGATATCATTGTCCGGTTCCAGGGAGGAGCCAACGCGGGACATACCATCGTGAATAATTATGGAAAGTTTGCGCTCCACACACTGCCGTCCGGCGTTTTTTACGATCATACGACAAGCATTATCGGAAACGGCGTCGCGCTCAATATACCGGTTCTGTTCCGCGAGCTGAAACAGATCGTTGACCGCGGGGTTCCGATGCCGAAGCTGCTTGTCTCTGACCGCGCGCAGATTGTGATGCCTTATCATGTTCTGTTTGATCAATATGAGGAGGAACGGTTAGGCGGGAAATCGTTCGGATCGACAAAATCCGGCATTGCCCCGTTTTATTCGGATAAATATGCGAAGATCGGATTCCAGGTTAGCGAATTGTTTGAGGAAGACATCATCCGCGAGAAAGCGGAACGCGTCTGCGCGGTGAAGAACGTGCTGCTGGAACATCTGTATCAGAAACCCCTGCTGGACGTAGGAGAGCTGATCGAAACGCTGCATGAATACCGGGATATGGTAGCGCCGTATGTGTGCAATGTATCCCTGTATCTTGACCAGGCGATCCGGGAAGGAAAAACAATTTTGCTGGAGGGTCAGCTTGGAACGCTCAAGGATCCCGATCATGGGATCTACCCGATGGTCACGTCGTCCTCCACATTGGCGGCGTATGGCGCGATCGGCGCGGGACTGCCCCCGTATGAGATCAGGCAGATCATCACGGTTGTCAAAGCGTATTCCAGCGCGGTCGGCGCGGGCGCGTTCGTCAGTGAGATTTTTGGCGAGGAAGCCGAGGAACTCCGCCGGAGAGGCGGAGACGGCGGCGAGTACGGCGCGACGACCGGCAGGCCGCGGCGCGTGGGATGGCTGGACATTCCGGCGACCCGGTACGGCTGCAGGCTGCAGGGAACGACCGACGTGGCGTTTACCGTCCTGGATGTGCTTGGATATCTGGACGAGATCCCGGTCTGCACCGGATATGAGATCGACGGGAGCGTGACGACGGAATTTCCGGTTACCGGCAAGCTGGAACAGGCAAAACCGGTCATCGAAAAACTGCCGGGCTGGAAGTGCGAGATCCGCGGTATCAGAGAGTATGAGCAGCTTCCGGAGAATTGCCGCCGCTATATTGAGTTTGCGGAACAGCGGATCGGATATCCGATCACGCTGATCTCCAACGGTCCCGGCAGGGACGATATCATATACAGGAAAAGCAAGTTGTGACAAAAGGGATGAGGGCTCTGTCCCGCCGGCGTGTCCGGGCGGGGACAGACCCTTTTGCGCTGGAGAGGGAAATCATATGGATTATGAAACAATGAAAAAATTTATCCATGAGTGGCTTCATTCGGATTATGTAGATCCCGGGGACGTACCCGATATTGAACTATATATGGACCAGGTGACGACGTTTATGGATACGCACCTGGGAAGTTCGCCGCAGGATACGGACGAGAAGGTCCTGACGAGGACGATGATCAACAATTATGCGAAGAACAAGCTGATTCCGCCCCCGATCAAGAAAAAATATACGAAGAACCATATTTTCCTGCTGATTTATATTTATTATTTCAAAAATATCCTGTCGATCTCGGAGATCCAGAGCCTGCTCAAACCTCTGACCGAAGAATTTTTTGAGACCGAAGGGGACGATGCCGTCAATTTTACGACTATTTACGACGCGCTGCTGAAGGGCGTGCTGAAGCATCATCAGAAAATAAAGAAGGATATCGACAGCACGGTGGAATCGGCAAAGAAGATTTTCGGGGACGGAGCGTGCGCGGATCATGAATATCTCAATGAGTTCGCGCTGATCTGTCTGCTTTCTTATGATATTTACGCGAAAAAACGGCTGGTGGAACAGATGATCGAGAGCCTGTTCCCGAGTGAGAGTAAGAAGAAATAACGAGCGAGGCAAAGGAGAAATCCGCATGGCAGATTATACAGAGTTAAATCAGGAGCAGCAGGCAGCGGTCCATCATACGGATGGACCGCTGCTGATCCTTGCAGGGGCGGGATCCGGCAAGACGAGGGCGATCACCTACCGCATTGCCTGGCTGATCGAGGAGATGGGGATAAGCCCGTACCAGATCATGGCGATCACATTCACGAACAAAGCCGCGGACGAGATGCGGCAGAGGGTGGACGCGCTCGTCCCGTTTGGAGGGGACCAGGTATGGATCGCGACATTCCATTCTACCTGTGTCCGGATCCTGAGACGGCATATCGAACTGCTCGGATATGACAGGAATTTTACGATCTATGACACGGACGACCAAAAAAGCCTGATCAAAGAATGTTATAAGGCGCTTCAGATCGATCCGAAGAATATTCCGGAACGGGCGGCGATGAACGAGATATCCAATGCGAAAAATGAATTCCTGACCGCGGAGGATTACTGCAGAGAGAATCAGGACGATTTCCGGAAAAGCAGGATCGGCGAGATCTACCGGGAATATCAGAAGCGCCTGCGGGCAAACAACGCGCTTGATTTTGACGATCTGCTGTTCCGCGCGGTCGAATTGTTCCAGTTTCATCCGGAGATCCTGGAACAGTATCAGGAACGGTTCCGCTATATCATGGTGGACGAGTACCAGGACACGAACCGGATCCAGTTTTTGTTTGTCCGTATGATCGCCGGGAAGTACCGGAATCTGTGCGTGGTAGGCGACGACGATCAGTCGATTTACCGGTTCCGGGGCGCGGATATCCGCAATATACTGGATTTTGAAAAAGTATTCAGCGACGCGGCGGTGATCAAGCTGGAGCAGAATTACCGGTCGACCGGGAATATCCTGAATGCCGCGAACGAGGTGATCACGAACAACCGTGGAAGGAAAGCGAAACGGCTCTGGACAGAGAACGCGGAAGGACAGAAGATCCGATACCGGGAGTTTGAAAGCGAGTATGACGAGGCGGAAGGAATCGCGCGCGAGCTGAAAGCCATGAACGCGCGTGGGATCCCGTATGAAGACTGCGCGATCCTGTACCGGACCAACGCCCAGTCGCGTGTATTGGAAGAAAAACTCCTGCTGTATAACATTCCGTACCGGATTTTCGGAGGCGTAAATTTTTATCAGAGGAAGGAAGTAAAAGATCTGCTGTGCTATCTCAAAGTGATCGACAACGGCAGGGACGACCTTGCCGTCCGGCGGATCGTGAACGTCCCGAAACGGGGCATCGGCATGACCAGCATCGAGAGGGCGGCGCAGTACACGCAGGAGCAGGGCGGAAATCTTCTGGACGCCCTGTTTGAAGCGGAGCAGGTACCGGGACTGAAGCGCGCCGAGGCAAAGATCCGGGGATTCACCGATCTGATACTGGAATTTCGCGCGCGCGCCGCAGAATCGTCCCTGTCGGAATTGTTTGAGGACATTCTTGAGAAAACCGGATACCGGAAGGAACTGGAACAGGAACAGACGGAAGAAGCCCTGGCGCGCCTGGGAAATCTGGACGAATTGCTGAACAAGATCGTCGATTATGAGGAACATGCCGACGAGCCGGATCTTTCCGGCTTGCTGGAAGAGATCGCGCTTGTCGCGGATATTGATAATCTGGAGGAGAACCGCAGCTGCGTCGTCCTTATGACGCTGCACAGCGCGAAGGGGCTGGAATTTCCCCATGTATTCCTGAGCGGCATGGAGGAAGGGCTTTTCCCCGGCATGATGAGTATTCTGGCGGAGGATTCCAGTGAGCTGGAGGAAGAACGTCGGCTCTGTTATGTAGGGATCACGAGAGCGCAGAAGACATTACATATGAGCGGCGCGAGAAGGCGGATGGTTCACGGCGAGAGCCGCTACAGCAAAGCGTCCAGGTTTGTGGAGGAAATCCCGGAGGAATATATGGAATACGGGGAGCAGGACGACAGACCGCGTGCGCGCGGATATGCCGCGGGCTCCGGCGGAACGCTGTCCGGAAAAGTGAGTTCCGGAAAGACGGGATATTTTAAAAAGCCGTACCAGTCGTACGCCATGCCCTTGAATCAGGCGGTCTCCATCGACTACGCGGTCGGGGACCGGGTGAAGCATATCAAATTCGGGCAGGGAACGGTGACAGAGATCCGGCCGGGCGGCAGGGATTACGAGGTTACGGTTGATTTTGAAAAGGTGGGCGTGAAAAAAATGTTCGCGTCGTTCGCCAAATTGAAAAAGATGTGAGATTTTCTTTGATAAAACAGTGGCGGAACAGAGAAAATAGTGGTATAATCCATTGTAATAGAACGGAGAAAGGAGCCGATACTATGTTTAGGAAATTTAACAATGTGGACGACGTATTGGATGCGTTGAAGTTATCGGAATTGCTTCATAAGAAAGAAGAAAAGAGAAATGACAAGCTCATGATCGGACTTGCGGTGCTTGGCGCCGTAGCGGCGGTGGCGGCGATCGCGTTCGCGGTTGTCAAACTGGTCGTGCCGGATTATGATGATTTTTATGACGACGATTTCGACGATGATTTTGATATGGACTTTTTTGAAGAGACAAAATCAGAGGACGGAGCGGAGGAAAAACCCGCCGAAGAAGAATAGAGGAAAGAGCCGGTTCCCCGCCCGGAAAAAGGCGGGGAACCGTTGATTTTCCTGGAAAATCAGGCATTTTCGCATGGGGAAATTTTCTTGAAAAAGAGGTTGACATATCCTGGGGGCTATTATATAATAACACTTGCGTTGATTCGGGGACGCAGGAATGAGACAAAACCGGGGTGTGGCTCAGTTTGGCTAGAGTGCTTGATTTGGGATCAAGAGGTCGCAGGTTCAAATCCTGTCACCCCGACTAATAGATGACACATGCGGGTGTAGTTCAATGGTAGAACACTAGCCTTCCAAGCTAGATACGTGGGTTCGATTCCCATCACCCGCTTTTATAAATGTATAGCCGCCTTTGATTATGTGCTCATAGCTCAGTCGGATAGAGCAACGGCCTTCTAAGCCGTGTGTCCGGGGTTCGAATCCCTGTGGGCACGTTTATGGTGGGTATAGCGCAGCTGGTTAGCGCGCCAGATTGTGGCTCTGGAGGCCAAGGGTTCGAATCCCTTTATCCACCCTGGCTATACATTTATAAACATAGGGCTATCGCCAAGCGGTAAGGCACAGCACTTTGACTGCTGCATTCGCTGGTTCAAATCCAGCTAGCCCTGCTGGACATACAGCTTGGCAAGGCCGCTATGGCCGGACGGCTGTAGCAATAGATACGGGTGTGTAGCTCAGTTGGTAGAGCACTTGACTTTTAATCAAGTTGTCCCGGGTTCGAACCCCGGCACGCTCAGGGAATGAAAAATCCCGCAGATCGTTGATATTACAATGGTCTGCGGGATTTTTTATGAAAGCAGATAACGGGAATCGAACCCGCCTCTCCAGCTTGGGAAGCTGGCGTTCTACCGATGAACTATATCTGCATGAATATAACTGTGCTCGCTCAGCAATCAGGCATCTATTCGCACCAAGCTTGATATTGCTTTGCCAAGTGAGCACATTATATCACAAAACGGGAAGAAAAGAAAGACAGAATTTCAAAAAATTTAAACAATTAAAATTTTCACGACAACAGGCACAGTTTTCATGGAAACTGTAAGAAAGTTGTAAGAAACAGGTAAACCGGTTCGTAAGATTCTGGTGGTATGATCATGGAGTAACCGGATATCGTATCCGCGGGATCGGCGCCGGGAAAAATGGAAGGGAGGTTATTTGAATGTATTCGATACTGATATGCGACGATGAGAAAGAGATCGCGGATGCCATAGAAATTTATCTGGTGAACGAGGGCTATCGCGTATGGAAAGCGTATGACGGGATGGAGGCGTTGAGGATTTTGGATCAGCAGACGGTTCATCTGATCATCATGGACATTATGATGCCGAAGCTGGACGGAATCAGGACGACAGCGCGGATCCGTGAGCAGCGGAATATTCCGATCATTATGTTATCAGCGAAAAGTGAGGATTACGATAAAGTGATGGGGTTAACGGTCGGAGCGGACGACTATGTGACCAAGCCGTTTAATCCGTTGGAACTGCTCGCGCGGGTGAAAAGCCAGCTCCGTCGTTATACGACGCTTGGAAGTATGGAAAAGAGCGCCGGGATTTATCGGACAGGCGGATTGGAGGTCAATGTGGAGACGAAGGAAGTAAGCGTCGACGGGGAAATTGTGCATGTCACGCCGGTTGAATTTGGCATATTGAGTTTTCTGATCCAACACGCCGGAAAGGTGTTTTCCATCGATCAGATTTACGAACAGGTGTGGCAGGAACCTTCCTATCGCCCGGAAAATACGGTGGCAGTCCATATCAGAAGGATTCGGGAGAAAATTGAGATCAACCCGAAAGAACCAAAATATTTAAAGGTGGTGTGGGGAATTGGATACAAAGTTGAAAAAATATAGCCGGTCATGGTATGTCAAATGCGCCGCGTGGGCTGCGCTGCTGCTCTGCGTCGGGATCATAACCTGTGCCGGGCTCCGTCAGGCGGACGGAGCGAAGAACCTTGTGGATGCATATGGAACCGGATGGACAGCTGAGGCTTATGAAACAAGCTGGAGATCCGACCTCGAATTTCAGGAAATGGTCCGGACCGCCATGCTGTCCCATCTGGGAGCGCAGAACAGGGAGCGGATCAAAAAGGGCGGCTGGTGGACAGATTCGTATCTTGACGTATTTGGCTATTATACATTTTTATGCGGCGAGCAGGCAGCCATTACAGGATTTGAAGCGGTTCCGCTGCCCCGCGACAAAGAGAAGGCAAAACAGTGGAAAGAAAAAACTGTGGATCCGGTCGTTCTGGAAGCGTCCGGGGAAAAGGAAAGCGGCAGGGAGATCCTGATTTCTCTGGAGAAAAAAGATTCGTTCCAGGATATGGAGGTGATCGCCGGGAACTGGACGGAAGACGATCTGTACGCGGAGATTTACCGGCAACTTGAATTATACGATTCTGTGGAATACGGAATCGGGCAGCATCCGCTGAAACACGCGGTGATCCAGCATATGGAGCAGGATCAGGATTATCAGGATTTTTTGAAAGAACAGCCGTATTACCGGGAACAGACCGAAGCGTACCGGATCCGGCTCGCGCTGGACGCGTATGACAGGATAGCGCAGTCCGCTTCCGAATATGACGATGACGCGTTTGTCTATTATATCAAATTCGGCGGCGCGGTTACGACAAATAGAAAAGACAACAGCCCGATTTCGGCGCTGCAGAGAAAATGCGGCATATACAGCACGAACGCGGATGGAAAGATAAGGGAGACCAAACCGTGGGATGCGGTCCTGTCCGAATGGGATAGAGCGGATGTGCCGGACGGCATCAGCGCGGAGATGGCGGAAGATGTCCGGCAGGACGGCATATGGTTTTTTGGTATAACCAATGATTATATTTCGGTAAAAGACGATCTGTTGTCCGGTATTCATGAAAAAATGACGGACAATATGCCGCTGTATGGCGTGGGGGTTGCCCTGATCCTGCTTTTGCTGCTGTATCTTACAATGACTGCCGGGAGGAAACCGGAGTCGGATCAGGTTTTCCTGTGCTGGTTTGACCGGATTTACGCCGAATTGCAGATCATTGGCGCGGGGATAGCGGCGTGCGTCAGCGCCGGTTTTATCATAGAAGGCGCGGCGGGCGGTTTCGATTATGGCTCGCGGATTTGCCGTTCGGCTGCTCCGTGGGTATCAGTGGCGGGAGCTGCCGCGCTTGCGGCGGTTTATTTATCTCTCGTGCGGCGAAAAAAGGCGCACCGGTTCATGGACGGCTTCCTGACTGCGCGGTTGGCGCGATGGATGAAAAACAAAGGGATCCTGGCTTTGCGCGCCGCGCGGGAAGTATGGACGGGAAGCAGGCTCATGCATAAAGTGATGATATGCGCGGTTCTCGTCCCGGTCATCTCGGCGACATGGATCGGCGTACTGCCCGTGGTCGCGTTTCTGCTTTATTTTGGCTATAAGTGGGTGAAAGATTTTGAGGCGCTTGCCGAAGGAATAAAGCAGATCCGGGACGGTGATTACCGGAAAAAGATCCAGATTTTTTCCCAGGGAACGCTGCGCGACTTCGCGGAAGACGTCAACCAGATATCAGACGGACTGGATCAGGCGGTATCCATGCGCCTTAAAGCGGAGCGGATGAAGACGGAACTGATTTCCAATGTATCCCATGACATTAAAACTCCGCTGACGGCGATCATCACTTATGTGGATCTTTTGAAAAAAGAAGAGATCACGAACGAGAAGGCGAAAGAGTATATAGAGATACTGGATCAGAAATCGGGACGCTTAAAGGCGCTTACCGACGATTTATTTGACGCGGCAAAAGCGTCCAGCGGGGCGGTGGAACTCCAGTTGGAAACGATGGATTTCGCGTCCCTGATCAATCAGGGGCTTGGAGAATTTTATTATAAATTAGAAGAAAAAAATCTGAGCGTGCGTTATGAAAAACCGGAGGAGCCAGTCAGGATCAAGGCGGACGGGAAACAGATGTGGCGTGTGTACGAGAATCTGCTGTCCAATCTTGTAAAATATGCGATGCCGGGCAGCCGGGTGTATCTGTCGCTGGAAAAAAGGGATTCCATGGCGGAACTGACGATCAAAAATATATCTGCCGCCGAATTAAATATCCCGGCGGAAGAACTGACGGAACGATTCAGACGGGGCGACGATTCCAGACATTCGGAGGGAAGCGGGCTCGGGCTCAATATAGCGCAGAACCTAGTAGAACTCCAGAATGGCACGCTTGCGGTCCAGGTGGACGGCGATCTGTTTAAAGTCATCGTGTCAATGCCGCTTGCCGAATGAAGATTTCTTCCCGGATAAAACGAAACGACCCTGTACAACAAACAAAAGGTAAGGTATAATATGAACACTTGGCGAGGTTTTGTCGAGCCTAGTGAGAATATATGCCTGGCAGCTTAGCGAGGTCTTGTCGAGCCTAGTGAGAATATATGCCTGGTAGCTTCGGATCACCAGGGATACAGGGTCAGTTTCGTATACGGAGGGAAATTATATGAAAATGTTAATTGCATCGGATATTCATGGATCGGCATATTATTGCCGGAAAGTAATCGAAGCGGCGGAGAAGGAGGGAGCGGAACGGATCCTGCTTCTCGGGGATCTTCTGTATCACGGTCCCAGAAATCCGCTTCCGAAAGAATATGATACGTTCAAAGTCACCGCTCTTTTAAACGGGATAAAAGAAAAATTGATCTGTGTCAGGGGCAACTGCGACAGCGAAGTGGACCAGATGGTGCTGGAATTTCCGATGATGGCGGAACAGTGCGTGATACCGCTTGGAACCCGCGTCCTGTTTGCCACGCACGGACATCAGCTGAACCGGGAGAATCCGCCGATGCTGCAGCCCGGCGATATTTTGCTGAACGGCCATTTTCATGTGGCGGCGTGCGAGCAGGCGGATCATTTTATTTATATGAATCCGGGATCGGCTGCCCTGCCGAAAGACGGAAGCTATCACGGATATCTGTTTCTTGACGATACAGGATTTGTATGGAAAGATTTTGACGGGAAGATCCACGGGACGTACCCGTTATGATCGGGGATCTTCATCAGAAGATCCCTTTGATAAAGATTTCGATTCCGATCGCGATCAAAAGAACGCCGCCGAAGATCTGCGCCTGATTGGACAGCTTTGTCCCGAATTTTTTGCCGATGAGAAGTCCCGCTATGCAGAGAAAGAATGTGACGGCAGCGATAATGACGCAGGCTGCCAGCGCCATGAGAAATCCATATCCGGCGATGGTGAAGCCGACCGAAAGCGCGTCGATCGAGGTCGCGACGCCCTGAACAAGCAGCGCTCCGATCGAAAGCCCCGGCTTTTCTTCTTCCGCGTTTTTGCCTCCGGTTCCCTCCATCAGCATGGACCCGCCGATGTAGGAGAGGAGGATGAGGGCGATCCAGGGGATTCCTTTTTCAAATGCCTGAAAATACTGGACGATGGTATGGACGCAGATCCATCCGATCATCGGCATGGCAAATTGAAATCCGGCGAATACGCCGGCGATCAGGATCATATTTCGTTTTTTTATTTTTGGATCATGCAGGCCGTTCGCCATGGATACCGAAAAAGCGTCCATGGCAAGTCCGATGCCGAGCAGGATACTATTGACGAGAAAGAGAATGTTCCATTCCATCCTGTCCGCCTCCGATCGAACAATATCGTTTTTTCCTTTGCAGCAAAGGGGCGGGACGCGTGTTCCGCCTCTGTTTCATGGCGGAAACGGTCAGTTCCCGGGATCGTTGTCCGGCTGCTGCCCATCGTGCGGGAGCCATTTGCAGTCCGTGACGTCCATATGGGTGAATACCGCCCGAAAAGAAGAATCTTCCGGGCTGCAGGCATATATGCCGAATGCGATCTCATCGACGGCGTTCCACATATGGCAGATCCTCATTTGCATAAAATTGGAACCGTCCGGCGAACATTCGATACAGAAATCATCTTCCCTCCGGCTGAGCCGGTACCACATGGACTTGACAGACGCGTCGATCTCTGCCGTCGCCCAGTCCGAATAACCATGGTTTGTAACGACGCTTCCCAAATGCTGGAACGCGTCGTTTTCATATTCAATGGACGCTTTCAGCCAGTTTTCGCTGTCCAGATACAGGATCACGCCGCACTGGTCAAAACGGCGCTTGCTTTCAAATTCTGTCTTTACGATAAAAGAGAAAAATGGCTCCTTTGTCCTGATCTGAAGAAGCGGGGCGTTGTCGTTCCTGAAATGATAATAAGTGCGCTGCCACAGATCCGTATGGGGTTCTGTGATCAGTTCGATCCGATCTTCTTCTATCGTATAAGAGGCAGGTTCCCTGGTCCATTCCCATTTCGCTGGTTCAATCATAATCAAAGTTCCTTTCCCGGATTATTGTAATGTCTCGCTGGATAGTCGTCAAATGCCGGTCTATGCAAGCATGACCGTCATTTTCCTCGTTATTATATCATAAAAAGTTCAAAAATACAATGCTACGCAAGGCGTGAAAAGCCTTGATTTCAGCGGAGTTCAATATATAACGCTATGTGAGAATATGCAGATTTTCGGGGGTATTTGCAACAAATCCGCAACACTGATTTTAATTGAATATCCCTTCCAAATACTTCTTTATCTTTGCTTCAAGCACTTTCGGCGCAATCCGTTGTATTTCAGCTTCTGCCCTTGTCATTACAAATTTGCCGGGAACCCATCCTTTATGATCCGCTGTCCTATGCCCATATTCCACATACGACGCATAATAAACAGGATTTACAAGTTCAATCGTGTATAAGTCCCCTTCCTGCTTTACATCAAAACCTTTTGACTGGTACGCCGTCCAGCCCCGACGAAGTGTGCCACCCTCTTTACCTGAACTTTTAGGATATTGCCCCGGAAGTGTGTTTTTAATCAGAATGCGTAACAACCGGGCGGCAAGTTCTTTCGCACATTCTTCAATAAACTGCTGATTGTCCTTTGGTTGCAGCTTCGCAAGGTCTTTTTGTAACCCTTCCAATCCTTTAGCTGTGAATTTACCCATCTTTGCCATAATATCACATCCTTTCCTTTATGCGTATTCATTATACAGTTCAAGCATGATTTCCTGATGCGTGGAATATATAGCAGGAACACCGCTTGCAGAATATTCCCCGGTAACGCCGTTTTGCGTTACAACAATCTTTGATCCGGCTTTAATTTCAACGTCCGGGGATATAAACAGTTTCACACCCTGTGAAAGTTTCGCCACTGTGTCCGTTTCTACGGCGGGTTTAATTGTTTCAAAGGACAGGCGGCAAGGCTCGTTTTCTAAAACGGTAACTTCTTCATCCCTTGTTATATGTGAATTGGGGTCTTTCACCTCCCGCCATTCCGTAACAGTGCAGCACCCATTATATAGACTTTCCTGCGCTTTCCTTGCGGCCTGTCTTGCCCGTTCAATGGCACTTAGCATATAAATCACCTTCCTTTCTCAAAATGCCGCCGTTAGCCTGTTCAAAGGCTTCTAAAGCCTTCCCGTGTAACTCTAAAAGGTATCTGTAGCTAAAACTCATTTCGGCGGCTATGGTCTGCAAACTCTTAAATTCAATATACCGCTTATAAAGAACCTGGATATAACGGTAATTATCCAAAGAATGAATCTGGCCTATCACTTCATGCTTGCGGTACATAAGATTCACAAGATCGTTTTCAACTTGTTTTTCCAAATCAACCATCTTTGCGACAGCTTCCCCGATCCTGTCAACATTCCCGCCGCCTTGCACCTTTTCCAGATCATAACGGACAGAACGCACGCTTGAAATACTTCCCTGAATTTCCCGTATCCGTTCTTTCTTCTATTCAATTATTGTTTGAAGTGTTTGAACTTCTGACAAATATTCCTTTGCGTTCATAATTACGCCCCCCTATTCGTTTATGATCCGCTCCAACTCTGCAATTTTCTTTTCCTGTTCATCTGTGCGTATGCCGCTTAAGATGGCGTTACAGGCAAGAATAAAGCTGTTTGCGGTCTTTGTGTCAATTTCGCCCTTATAAACCATATTCGCCACTTTTGCAAGGGCTTTTCTTACGTTGTCCGGGGTATCAAGTTTCAAGTTCCGTCTTGCCATATAATCACCTTCTCCCACTTTTGAAAATTAACTTTCAATTACTGATCTAAATTGTCAAGAATAATAGTAACGTCCTTTTCATTGGGGTACTTTTCACCCAATTCCTGCAACGCCCGTTCCGCTTCTTCTACGGAATCACACTCATAACAAACACTTTGCGATTTAACCCCCAGTTTATTGTACGGAATGCCGTTCCAAAGATCCCCCCTTGCAATCCATTTTCCCGGCTGCTTCTCTGTCCGATATATCCACCCCAAATGAAGCTTTAAATCTGTACCGCATTTCTTTTTTGCCTTAATAATAAGCCTGTCCAATGTGTTCATAATGCTTCCACCTTCCGAAAAACACCCCGAACAATCAATGATAGAAAGTCCGGGGTGCTTGTCAAAAATTACACTGCTTCGCTGGCCTGATTCTCCTGATAGTAAATCGCCTTTACCTTATTATCCAAAACAAAAGCATCGTAGGCAATACGCCCTTCCACCAGTGAACCGCTGATTCCGGGCGGATCTTCATGAATTTTATAATCTTCCAGTTTGGTAGGCGCAACCGTGGCGCACGGATGGACAATCAGGAAGCCGAAGTTCTCCGGCAAGCGGTTTTTCGGTACTTTGATAACCATAGCCCCATCAAGGTTAGAAATAACGCCTTTAAGCCTTAAATCGTTCCCAATGTCGGTTTCCATAGTAATATCTTTGCACCGCTTCATCAAAACGTATACATCAGGCGTAACAACGATAACCCGCCCCGTTTCCGGCACTTCCGCATTGTCAAGTGCATTGTTACCCGCCAAAATCTGCGTATAAATGTTTGTTTCGTCCAGCGTAACCGCTGCCGGTTTCGTACCGGCCTTATCACACATAACCCCGTAAGTGTAAGCATCAACTTCCGGGATCACGACTTCACGAAGCTGCCTTTCAAGGGCAGAAGCTGCTTGCAGATTCTTAGCGGTTTCATCTGCATCCAGCTTATCAATGGCGAACGTAAAAGAACGATCTTTCTTTAACGTCATTTCTTCGGTGGTTGCATCAAGGTCTTTGATCTGCCCATAGCGTGAACCCGTCATACCCTCCGGCGTGTTTCGGGTGTAGTCGTTCATTTTGGAAGTACTGACCTTATACACCTTTACGGTGTGCGCCCCCGTCCAATCAAAATCTTGATTTGTAAGCAGCGATTTCTTGCTTTCCGTAGTGAATTTTTCATCTACATACGGTAAAAATTTTGTTGCTAAATTTATAGCCATGTTTTACGCTTCCTTTCCATTAAGTGCGAAGCCCCATAGCCTTTCTTATTTCCAGATCACCAGCCGCCCCAGCTTTCGGCATTACGCTGGAAGCCCCCGGCTGGAATCCAGTAAATTTAATATTGCTTGCGGCATTCGCCTTATAATCATTGAATATTTTTTCTATTGTTGCAACGCTCTTTTTCATGGTTTCTTCATCCGTACAGTTAAGAGCTTCAAAAAGCTGCACGGGCAAGCCCTTTTCTGATAACAGTTCTTTTGCGGTCATGTGAAGTTCACGCTTCGCAAGTTCCTGTTCCCTTTTCGCAAGTTCCTGTTCGCCGCTGGATTTTGCCTTTTCTTTTGCAAGGCGTTCCCCAACAATGCGGTTTACATCTTCCTGTGTAAAGGTCTTTGCCCCTGTTCCCTGACCGGTTGCCGGGTCTGCGTTCTGGTTGATATTGTTGTTATCTTCCATAGTCTTAAAATCTCCCTTCTATTAACGCCCGAAGTGGGCTAAATACAAACGAAAAGGGCATGAGTATAATCGCCGTAACATCGGTTATTCCCATGCCCTTAGATGGCTATGTCAAACCACCAAAGACTAACACGCCCCAAACGAAGAAAGAAGGAAAAAATAAGGGGGTGCGGTACTCATGCCGCATTTCATTCTGATGTTATTATACTACATAGGGGGGTATCTGTCAAGAAAACCGCCTTATTTTGTGGTGTTCCGGGGTTTTGGCACTGTCAAAACCGTATGCAAAAAGCCATCTTTCGGGGCTGTTTCCTTCACTTTGGTATCGGGAAACAGGCGTTTTGCGGCTTCTTCAAGCAGCTTCTTCTTGTCCTTTTCGCCCTCTGTATATGCAACCCTTATTTTCAATCGCTCACCACCTTTCACGCTTCATATAACCGCCATATTTGACAAGAGAGCCGCCACACGGTATAATATAAGTGTTGGGGTCATACTATACCGTGTGGCTTGCCCTTTGCCTTGTTCCCTTACTGGATCGGGCAAGGGGCTATTTTTTTGATGATAGCGTCCAAATTGTTTTCACGAACACATATCACTTCTAAAAGTGATTCGGTTAAACAACCAAGTTTGTTGATAGTTTCCCCCTCGTACCCTTCAACAATTTTTTGCCAAACAAAATTATTCACAACATCCGCAAAATTTCTAAGTTGTTCAAACTTTGCAGATAAAGTTTCAAGTTCGTTCATTGTGTCGAGGTCTAACACATATTCGTTTACCATAGTTATGTACCTTCCTTTCTCATACCTGAAAATCTTTGTTTTTAACCGTCTGTTCCAAGCTGTCAATACTGGAAATCAGATCATCAAGTGTTGTGTCAAGAACATCATAAAGCAATGTAGTAACACATTCACCTTCTCTGAACCAAGCACAATCTACTATGCAATCTTCCCTTGTCAATGGGCATTTCGCCATTTAATCACCTTCTTTCATAGACAACGCCGCTAATTCTTCATCTGACATTTTTTGTAGTTCGGCCCCATTGATTGTCTTTAATTTTGGGGCTGCTTTTCGCTTTATCGTCTGCCGGAAATCCTCTACTTCCTTTTGTACTTCTTCACTATGTCCGTAAAGGCTGCTATCTACCTTTACTTTGTGTATACGCAATTCAGCGTTTTCACGGAACTTCCCCAAATATCGGATAGAATTATCTAAATCCTTCATAACCGTTTTAGGAATCATCAAGTGATATTTTTCATCACACACAATCCCGATAAGTAGCAATTGCACCGCTTTCAATTCAAGCCCTATTTGTTTCCATAGCCATTTATTGGTTGTTTCTTTTCTGTATGGCATTTTTAACCTTCCTTTCGTGTCGGTAACGGGTAACGGAAAACCCCTATTCTTTATATTTTTTCTATATATTTAGATATAAAGAATGAAAACTATATAAATTTTCTTAATATATAAGGAATTACAGGTTTCTGTTACTTCTGTTACCTGTTTCAATTTTCTTTGATTTTACAAGGCTTTTCGGGGTAGCAGATAAGTAACAGAAGTAACAAGTTATTGTTGTTTTCGGTACATTCTGCTATTCTTGCCGTTAATCTTTTTTTGATAGCTTTCAACTTTGAACATTTTAGTAACGGATTTTCCAAAGCCGATTTTGCTTTCTATCTGTTCCGACTTAACGCCAATACCCCGGCAATATTCCTGATAGGCAAGATAAATTTCATCAACCGTTGCACGGAAAATATAATCTTCCTCTTGCTCTGCAAAGAACCCCTTAATAGGATTGTTCATAAGGTCATATTCCTGCGCTGCCTGTTCTGTGGCTTCCGATTTTGTAAAGCCCTTATTGCTGATAATGCGCTTTAACCCTTCTACCCCTAATCTGATAAAACATTCCATACACTCCATTTGAAGTATATCCTGCCTGATTGTCGGGTTGAAATCGGGATCATCTCTTGTGAATACCGCATTAAAGGGAAGTATAATCAGCCTGTTTACTACCGCCCCCGTTTTATCCTTTATCTGTGGTATGTCATTTGCGGAAAGCAGTATTTTCACATAGGGGTTAAACTCAAACGGATCACGCCCTTTCCGCTCTGCTGATACCCTTTCACCTGAAACAACTTTCTTGAAAATTGCCGGGTTTGCAATGAATTCATCCCCTATATCATCACCGATATTTGCCAACTTTCCGAACATTTCGGCGGTTTTGAACCTATCACCCAATTCTTTCAGATCAAGGGCTGATATATTGCCCTCACCAAGAATTTCTTTTACCGCATATAGCAATGTACTTTTGCCGTTGTCACCGTCACCAACCAAAAGAAATGATTTCTTGTAGGCGTTGGAGCGATAGAAACAATAACCAATCATTTCTTCTATCAGCGCACGAATAGCCGCATCATTGCAAGCGATTTTGTTCAAAGTATTTTCAACAAGCGTTGAACTTGCGGCGGGGTTGTAATCCCACGGTATTTTATTTGTGATAACTATTTCGGGTGTGTGCGGCTGCATTTCCCCGCTTGTAATGTCTAAAATGCCATTTCTGAAAGCTATATACCGGGCATTTGCAACGGTCTTTTCCTCTGCAATGTCATTCAGACAGTCTAAAACTTCCGCTTTCTGATTCCTCTTGATATTCGGGATATGTACCCGCATTGCGCTTGAAACGCCGCCCACATCACGAATATAAACGCCCTCTTGATATATGTGTAGTTGGTTGTTGACCTTGATAATGTGGTAATTGTTTTTCAAAAATGCGGCGAACCTGTCAAATAGGAATGTAGAACCGCTATAAAATACCTGTTTTTTGAAAGCGTCATCACGAAGAATTGTTTTCAGTTCGTCATCTGATAGCTTTTCAGCAAAAACAAAATCATTTGTATTTTGCAATATCCGGCGCACTATGTTCTTATCTGCTTTAACCTGTGATTGCAGCACAAGGATATAGCCGTATAGATCGCCATTCCTTCCGTCCCCGTCTGCCATTTGCCACAAATCAATTTTTGTGTTTACTGGTAACAGTTCTTCCGGCACTTCCTGATATTCTTCACCGTCTGAAATATCATATATGGGCGGGAAACGGTCAACACCATGCACACGAAGGGGAATGTATGAAGCCCCGCCGTGAATATCAGCAATAAAGCCGACAGCCAACTTCTGATCTTTTGCGGATAGCGTTGCAATCCCGCCCCGGTAATTCTTCCAGACTGTGTGAATATGCCCATTGTTCGGGTTTTCCAATACCAAGCAACGCCAATTATTAGCTTTTGCCATATCAAGGAACTTCGCCCCCATATCAGCATCATCAAAACTAATATCAATCATGCCATCATTCAGAGTAGCCCCGAAACAGTCATATTTCATAGCTTCCGCATACGTCAAAATATGATCTATGCCCTTAACATTCACGCCTGCGGCTGGGTGTTTTTCCTTACCGTTTACATAGGTTTTGAAAACTTTTCCGTTTCCGTTCCATTGTGCCATGTTTTCACCCCCTTCCGGTAATTTTTCACTTCGTCCTGTTTGACGGTCGTTCCCCCGTGCTGCATTTACTGTTGAACGACCCATAATTAAAATCTTTCCTTTCTGCTTTCGGAATCCCTACTTGACATTATCGACCGCTGCAACGGTATTTTCGATAATGTCAGCTTTGAAATAGTCCAAAGAAACTTTGAACGCATTGCAGATTTTGAAATATTCTTCCGCTGAAATTTTCCGATTTCCGTTAAGAAGGGCATTAACTGTACTTGCTTTCATTCCTAATTGTTCTTTAAGGAAAGATTGCTTTATCCCTCTTTCTTCCATGAATTTCTTAATCCTTTGGTTTAACACTTATTTCACCCCCTTTCTTTTTTGCTACGATTATTTCGTATGTTTGTATTATACTACGATTATTTCGTAATGTCAATAGGTTTTTTCAAAAATTTTGTAATTTTTTTCTCAAAAGCCGTTTTTACTATTGAAATTTCGTAGTATCTGTGTTATACTATGAAAAGGAAAGGGGGTGAATCTGTGGCAGATATAAGGAAAAATATAGCTTCCAATATAACAAAGCACCGCAAATTGATGAAGTTATCACAAAAAGAATTAGCTGAAGCTATCGGCGCAAAAAGTTTTACAACTGTTTCCAGTTGGGAGCGTGGCGGGAATATGCCAGATGTTGAAACCTTGTTCAAACTTTGCACTTTGTTCAACATATCAGTAGATGAAATGTATGGTGTGAAACAACAGCTTGATAAAGAAGTAAATTCCATGCAAGGGCTTATAGCTATACTGGAAGAAATCTATGGAAATGTTGAATTTATTGAAGGTGTGAAGGAAGGGAAAACTTATTCTTACTTTCTGATTGGTATTCCCCCGGATCAATTTGTTTTGCTGGATAAAGATATTGACACTATTTTTGATGTTACTGAAAACGCTATCCCCCCTATGGTGGAGCGAATGAAAGACACAAGAAGCCAAGAAGAAATTATCAACGATCTTATAGCAAAGAAATAGGCCGCCACCCTCTGCAAAGGGTAACGGCCACGCGCTCATATAAGCACTATATGCGGCGTAACGGGGGCAAGGCTATAAATACCCCATACGCACGAAAGACGCTTATATAAAAGAAATCCCCGCCTACTGCAATAGACAGGGATTCCGAAAAGCAACCAAGCAACGAAACCAGCGAAGAATCATTGAATGGTCATTGTTATTATACCGTTCTATGGTTCAAAAGTCAAGAAAGGACGGTATATGAAACTACCCAACAAATACGGTTCAATCAGTAAATTATCAGGGAAACGCCGCCGCCCGTACATTGTACGTAAATCAGACGAAACAGGGGCTTGCATGATAATCGGGTACACCGCAACACGGGAAGAAGGGCTTGCAATGCTGGCAGCGTACAACGCTAACCCGTGGGACATTGACAAGGCAAAAATCACCCTTCAAGAATTATTCGACCTTTGGCAAGAAAAGAAAGCCCCCAAGCTGGGGAAAGCAAACCAAAGTTCTTTGAAATCGGCATATAAGCATTGTTCCAAATTGGGCGGGCTGCCATATAAGCAAATCAAAGCCTACCAAATGCAGGATATTATAGATAACTGCGGTAAAGGATATTCCACGCAAGGGGCAATAAAAAACCTGTGGGGGCATTTAGATAAATTTGCCCTTGAACTGGATATATCTTCATCCCGCTATGCTGATCTGCTGACTTCCGACCCAATCCCGGAAACAAGCCGCCAACCGTTCACCAAAGAAGAAATTGCTAAATTATGGGAACATCAGGGGGAAGAATGGGTTGATACCGTGCTTATCTTCATATATTCCGGCTGGCGCATTTCTGAACTTTTGGCGTTACGTCAAGAAGATGTTGACCTTGCGGCCGGAACAATGAAAGGCGGCATAAAGACAAAAGCCGGGAAGGGGCGCATTGTACCCATACATCCAAAGATTCAGGGCATAGTTCAAAAACGTTTTGAACAATCCCAAAGCGGCTATCTGTTTGAGTACAACGGGAAGAAGCTGAACCAAACCCAATACCGGGAATTTTGGGCGGAAGTCATGGCGGCCCTGGAAATGGATCATACCCCGCACGAATGCCGCCATACTTTTGAAACATTGCTTGATGCTGCCGGGGGAAATCGCCGTTGCATTGATCTACTTATGGGGCATACTTCCAAAGATACAGGAAACAGGATTTACAATCATAAGACAATAGAAGAATTGCGGGCAACGGTAGAACTGATTTCAATTTAAGAGTTCAATTCAACGGTTCAATGTAACTTATTTGCAACAACACACTTGAAAAACCCCGTAAAATCAAGGTTTTTCAAGTGTGCGTTTTTATTATATCATATTTTCAGAGGTTTTCAACTGCGGCTGCGTACAGGCTCAGAAGAAATCTTTTGACATCGGAATCCTTTTCCTGTAAATTGATAGGTACAGAATCGATGGTCGGGAATTGAGCGGCGTAAGTTTTTTCCCAGGCTGTCTGGCGGAACGATGGGAGGAGAAAAAATGAGCGGGACGGAGCGGAAAGGACCGGGCGCGGCTGAAAAGCTGGTTCGCCTGAGAGAATATCTGAAAGAACTGGGGAGCGTTGCAGTCGCGTTTTCCGGAGGGGTGGATTCCACATTTTTGTTAAAAGTGGCTTACGATACGCTGGGATCGGATCATGTGATCGCGGTGACGGCGCGATCGTGTTCGTTTCCGAAACGGGAACTGGAGGAAGCAAAAGCGTTTTGTGAAAAAGAGGGCGTCCGGCATTTCATCTGTGAGTCGGAGGAACTCAAGATCGACGGATTCAGCGATAATCCGCCCAACCGGTGTTACCTCTGCAAAAAGGAATTGTTTGAAAAGATGATCCGGGTCGCCGGGGAGCAGAATATCAGGAATGTCGCGGAGGGTTCCAATATGGACGATAATGGGGATTACCGACCGGGGCTTGCCGCAGTGGCGGAATTGCATGTCAGGAGCCCGCTGCGCCATGCCGGGCTGTACAAGGAAGAAATCCGGAGATTGTCGAAAGAGATGGGGCTGCCTACCTGGAAGAAACAATCCTTTGCCTGCCTTTCGTCCCGGTTTGCGTACGGAGAGAAGATCACGGAGGAAAAGCTGGCGATGGTGGACCGCGCGGAGCAGCTTCTGCTGGATAAAGGATTCCGCCAGGTCCGGGTCCGTATCCACGACAGAATGGCAAGGATCGAGATCATGCCGGATGAATTTGAGAAGCTCGTGGAGAAAGAGATGCGGGAGGAAGTGACAGACAAACTGAGATCGTACGGCTTTACGTATGTCAGCATGGATCTGGTGGGTTACCGCACGGGGAGCATGAACGAGACGCTGAAAGAAGAAGACCGGGCGTGAGAGGGGCGTCCCTTTACGCGTGAAAGCAGGACAGAAGAAAAGCCCGTCCGAAGCAAACCTTCGGATGGGCTTTTTGCACAATGCCGCCGCGGCGATCGGATCATAACCGGGAATATCCGTATCCGTTTACGATCGCGTCGATTTTTTTCTTTTCCGCGCACAGAGGGCAGTCCTTGAATGCATAAGTTTTGTAATCCGGGAGGTCGTTTGTGTTGAAGATCGAAGAAATCTTGATTCCGTCTTTTGCGTCGATCGCGCTGAAGATCGCGTCGATGCCGACGACATTACCGTTGTAATACTTGATACATTCGAGGCTTCGGTTGATTGTCTTTCCGGTCGTGCAGGAAGCGATCAGGAGCAGGACGTTTTTGCCCCATACCATGGGCTGGATGTTGTCCCGGAAGATCATCTGCCCGTTCATATTGTATTCCGGAGTGATCACATGGATCTCCTGATCCTGGTTGATCGCGTTGACTCCGTTGCGGGTCAGTTCCTGCGCGAGAAAACCGCCTACCACTTCGCATCCGTCCATGCAGATGATGGTATTGATCGGAGTGCTGTTGATGTAAGCCTTCGCCATTGTCCGCGCGGCTTCCTTCGCCATTTTGTGACCATATTTAATGCCTGTCATATCGACGTAATAGTTTACATGAGAGTGGTTGGTCGCGAAATGTCCGGGCATAACCTGTAAAACAACTTTCTTATTTCCCTTTGCGTATACTTTCATAAATCGTTCCTGCATCGTTGTCCCTCCTGACGTAACTTTCTATTTCTGAAATTAAGCAGATTATTTTCCATAATTGTATCATATTGACAGTAAAAACTCAATAAAAATGTAGCGCCTGTTTCCATCCGGTTATGAAAGCGCTCCGCGCGGCATACATTAGACACGAAGAAAGGGAGCGGCAAAACAGGCAGGGAGCCGGGCACCACGGAACCTGAGAGGGCAGGGAGGAAAGAAAAAAGGCGGAAACCGTTGCAAATGCCCGCTTGTATGCCTATAATAGAAGATGGATCAGGACAGGAGTTTTGCTGGGAAGATCAGAAAAGGCATCTTTATTTTTTTCAGACGGAAAACTCGTGCAAAAGAAAAGAAGGATAGAAAAGAGGATTTTATGACACTGGATAAACTGGAACCCGGACAGGCAGCCGTGATCGATACGGTAGGAGGGCAGGGCGCGCTCCGGCAGCATTTTCTCGATATGGGCGTGATCCCCGGAACAGAAGTCATACTGGAGAAATACGCGCCGATGGGCGACCCGATGGAACTGCGCATCCGCGGCTACCAGCTCACACTGCGGCTGGCGGACGCGGAAAAAATTGAAATTCACGGAGTCAGGGAATACGTTCCTGAAGTCGCGGAGACGAAAAGCAGGGGTACAAGGAAACGGGAACACCCCGGACTGGGCGAAGGAGGGCGGTACCACAGTAAGGCGAAGGAAAGACCGCTTCCGGACGGCGCGACGATCGATCTTGCGCTTGCGGGAAATCAGAATTGCGGAAAAACAACGCTGTTTAACCAGCTGACCGGCTCGAACCAGCATGTCGGGAATTTTCCCGGCGTTACGGTCGACCGGAAAAGCGGTACGGTCAGGGGAAAGGCGGATGCCGAAGTGACCGATCTTCCGGGGATCTATTCGCTTTCGCCCTATTCCAGTGAAGAAATGGTATCAAGGCGGTTTCTCCTGGAGGAGCAGCCTGCAGGGATCATCAATATTGTAGACGCGACGAATATTGAGCGGAACCTTTATCTCACGATGCAGCTGATGGAATTAAATATGCCGATGGTGCTCGCGCTGAATATGATGGATGAAGTGCGGGGAAATGGAGGCTCGATCCGCATTAACGAGATGGAGGAATTGCTGGGTATACCGGTCGTTCCGATCTCCGCCGCCAAAAACGAGGGGATCGGGGAGCTGATCGGACACGCGCTCCACGTGGCAAAATATCAGGAATGTCCGGGCAGGATGGACTTCTGCGCGGAAGACCGGAACGGCGGCGCGGTTCACCGCTGCCTGCACGGGATCATGCATCTGATCGAGGACCATGCGGAGAAGGCGGGCATCCCGGTCCGGTTCGCCGCGACCAAGGTCGTGGAGGGGGACAGCCAGATTGAGGAAGCGCTGGACCTGACGGATCATGAAAAAGAAATGATCGAACATATCATTTGCCAGATGGAGGAGGAGCGCGGATTGGACCGGGCGGCGGCGATCGCGGATATGCGGTTTTCTTTTATCGCGGCGCTGGTGGACGAGTGTGTGGTAAAACCGAAAGAGAGCAGAGAACGGGAAAGAAGCCGCGCGATCGACCGGATCCTGACCGGGAAATATACGGCGATCCCCTCCTTCATCGGGATCATGGGGCTGGTGTTTTATCTGACTTTTCATGTGATCGGCGCCTGGCTTCAGCAGCTGCTTGAAAAAGCGATCGATCAGGCGGCGGCGCTTGCGGAGAGGGGAATGGACGTCCTGGGCGTGAACGATGTGGTGCGCTCCCTTCTGTTGGACGGCATTTTCAAAGGCGTGGGAAGCGTGCTGAGTTTCCTTCCGATCATTGTCACGCTGTTTTTTTTCCTTTCCCTGCTGGAGGATACGGGATATATGGCGCGGGTCGCGTTCGTTATGGATAAATTGCTGCGGAAGATCGGCTTGTCCGGCAGGAGCAGCGTGCCGATGCTGATCGGGTTCGGATGCTCGGTGCCCGGCATTATGGCAAGCCGGACGCTGCCATCGGAGCGGGACCGGAAAATGACGATCATGATGGTGCCGTTCATGAGCTGTACGGCGAAGCTTCCGATCTACGGATTTTTTACGGCGGCGTTTTTCCCGGAATACAGCGGGCTGATCATGATCGGGCTGTATTTATTTGGCATCCTGACCGGGATCCTGACCGCTCTGATCTGGAAGCGGACGATCTTTCAGGGCGAAGCGGTTCCGTTCGTGATGGAGCTTCCCAATTACCGGATTCCGGGTATGAAAAACGTGGCGCAGCTTCTCTGGGACAAAGCGAAGGATTTTCTGCAGCGGGCGTTTACCATTATCTTTCTGGCGACGATCGTGATCTGGTTTTTGCAGACGTTCAGCCCGCGATTGAATTTTGTGACCGATTCCAGGGACAGTATTTTGGCGGTCATATCAGGCGCGATCGCTCCGGTTTTCGCGCCGCTCGGTTTTGGGGACTGGAAGATTTCGACGGCACTCATTTCTGGCTTTATCGCGAAAGAGAGCGTCGTTTCCACATTGTCGGTCCTGTATGGGAACACGAAAATGATCCTGAGCGCGATCACGCCGCTTTCCGCGGCTTCGCTTCTCGTCTTTTGCCTGCTTTATACGCCCTGCGTTGCGGCGGTCGCGTCGATCCGGAGGGAACTCGGGACAAGATGGGCGATCGGGATCGTCATTTTGCAGTGCATGATCGCGTGGATCTGCGCGATGCTCGTCCGGCTTGCCGGGCTTTTGCTCGGATTCTCGTAAGATGGGGCGAAAATCGCGGCTCCGGGGACGGAAAAGGCGGTTTTCGGGAGCGCGGGAACGGATATTTAAAAATATTTGAATCTCTCTGTTGAAAACTTGAAAAGAATGTGGTATGATAATTTTCGTTGACAAGCTGAAATAGCTCAGTTGGTAGAGCACTTCACTCGTAATGAAGGGGTCGTCGGTTCGAGTCCGATTTTCAGCTTTTAAAAGGGGGAAGCCGCCCGGGAGAGATCCTTGAGTGGCAACCCCTTTTTCTGAACGGGGATAAAAGCGGAGAAGACGGATATGGGATTTACGCATCTGCACGTCCATACGGAATACAGCCTGCTGGACGGATCGAGTAAAATTGAAGAGATCGCGAAGCGCGCGAAGGAGCTTGGGATGGACAGCCTTGCCATCACGGATCACGGCGTGATGTACGGCGTTATTGATTTTTACAGGGCATGCCGCGACGCGGGGGTAAAGCCGATCATCGGCTGCGAGATCTATGTGGCGCCGGGGTCCAGGTTCGACCGGGAAACGGGCAAAGGGGAAGAACGGTATTATCATCTGGTATTGCTGGCGGAAAATGACCTGGGATATCACAATCTTATGAAGATCGTTTCGCGCGGATTTACGGAGGGATTTTATTATAAGCCGCGCGTCGATTATGAAGTGCTGGAACAGTTCCATGAGGGGATCATCGCGCTGAGCGCGTGCCTTGCCGGGGAGGTCGCGACCTGGCTCACGCGGGGAATGTACGAGGAAGCGAAGAAATCCGCGCTGCATCTGGAATCGGTATTTGGAAAGGGCAATTTTTATCTGGAGCTGCAGGATCACGGGATCAGCGAGCAGGCGGCGGTCAATCAGGGCTTGCTGCGGATGTCGGAGGAGACGGGGATCCCGCTTGTGGCGACGAACGACGTGCATTATATCTATGATACGGATGTGGAAGCGCACGATATTTTGTTATGCATCCAGACCGGGAAAAAGTTGGCGGATCAGGACCGGATGCGCTATGAGGGAGGACAGTTTTATCTGAAATCCCCCGAACAGATGGCGGAGCTGTTTCCGTATTGCAGGGAGGCTGTTGAAAATACCTGCGCGATCGCAAAGCGGTGCAATGTGGAGATTGTCTTCGGGGAGCGCAAGCTGCCCCATTATGATGTGCCGGATGGAAAGGATTCGTTTACGTTTCTCAAAGAATTATGCCGGGAAGGGCTGGTCCGCCGGTATGGGAACGATCCGTCGAAGGAGCTTTTGGAACGGCTGGAATATGAATTGAACACGATCCACAGCATGGGCTTTGTCGACTATTTTCTGGTCGTCTGGGATTTTATCAAATACGCGAAGGACCACGGGATCGCTGTCGGTCCGGGGCGCGGATCGGCGGCGGGAAGCATTGTCTCGTACTGCCTTTCGATCACGGATATCGATCCGATCCGGTACCAGCTCCTGTTCGAGCGGTTCCTGAATCCGGAGCGCGTGACGATGCCCGATATTGATATTGATTTCTGCTTCGAGCGGCGGCAGGAAGTCATTGATTATGTAGTTAAGAAATATGGAAAAGAAAAGGTCGTGCAGATCGTTACGTTCGGAACGATGGCGGCAAAAGGCGTGATCCGGGATGTGGGACGGGTGCTGGATATTCCCTATGCCGCTGTGGACGCGCTTGCCAAGATGGTTCCGCAGGAATTGGGGATCACGATCGATAAGACGCTCAATATGCACGGCGATCTGTACAGGGCGTACGAATCGGATGAGCAGACCAAAAATCTGATCGATATGGCGAGACGGCTGGAAGGGCTGCCGCGCCATTGTTCCACCCACGCGGCGGGAGTCGTGATCGGTCAGAAGTCGATCGACGAGTATGTCCCGTTGTCGAAAGGGGTGGAGGACGCGATCACGACCCAGTATACGATGACGACGATCGAGGAACTGGGTCTGTTGAAGATGGATTTTCTTGGACTCCGGACGCTCACGGTGATCCAGAATGCGTTTGCGATGGCGTCGGAACGGATCGGAAAAGAACTTCGCGCCGGTGACATTGATTATGCGGATCCGAAGGTATATGAACTGATCGGCTCGGGAAAGACGGAGGGCGTGTTCCAGCTGGAAAGCGCCGGAATGAAGAACTTTATGAAGGAATTAAAGCCGGATTGCCTGGAGGATGTGATCGCGGGGATCTCCCTGTACCGTCCGGGTCCGATGGATTTTATCCCTCAATATATCCATGGGAAAAATCATCCGGAGGAGGTTGTCTATGATTGCCCGCAGCTGAAGAAGATCCTCGCGCCGACATACGGCTGTATCGTATACCAGGAGCAGGTAATGCAGATCGTCATGGAGCTTGCGGGATATACGATGGGCAGAAGCGATCTGGTCCGCCGCGCGATGTCAAAGAAGAAAGAATCCGTCATGCGGCAGGAACGCCAGAATTTTGTCTATGGAAACGAGGAGCTTGGCGTCGCCGGATGCATCAAAAACGGGATTTCCGAGGAAGTCGCGAATAAAATTTTTGATAATATGGTGGACTTCGCCAAGTACGCGTTCAATAAATCCCATGCGGCTGCCTATGCGGTAGTGGCATATCAGACCGCGTATCTGAAACAGTATTATCCGGTTGAATTTATGGCGGCGCTGATGACGTCCGTGCTCGGCAATCCGAACAAGGTGGCGGAATATATTCTGGACAGCCGGAAAATGGGAATTTCGATCCTTCCGCCCCATGTGAACCGGGGAACCGGCAATTTTTCTGTGGATAACGGGAATATCCGGTACGGGCTTTCCGCGATCAAGAGTATCGGGAAGACCGTGATCGATACGATCGTGGAAGAACGGGAGCAACACGGGCTGTTTGTCAGCCTCCAGGATTTTATTGAGCGGCTTTCCTCCCGGGAAGTGAACAGGAGGACGATCGAGAGCTTTATCAAAGCCGGCGCGTTTGACGGTCTTGGGGCGACCAGAAAGCAGCAGATGATGATGTATGAGGGAATCCTTGACAGCGTGAACCGGGAACGCAAGACCGCTGTCACAGGGCAGATGAATTTCCTTGATTTTCTGAGCCAGGAGGAAAAGCAGGAGTTTGAGATCCGCTATCCGGACTGCGGGGAATACAGCAAAGAAGAAATGCTCTCGATGGAAAAAGAGGTGCTGGGAATTTATGTAAGCGGTCATCCGCTGGAGGCTTTCCAGAAATCCATGGAGACCCATATCACGGCGACGACAGCGGATTTCCTGCTCGATGAGGAGACAGGAAAAACCATTGCCGTCGATAACCGCGAATATATTGTAGGCGGACTGGTTACCAATATTACCGTAAAGCTGACGAAGAACAATCAGAACATGGCGTTTGTGACGCTGGAGGACCTGGTCGGCACGATCGAGATCATTGTGTTCCCGCGGGATTATGAAAAATTCCGGAGCGATCTCGTCCTTGATAACAAACTGTATGTGGTCGGACACGCCTCCATTTCCGAGGAAACGGGCAAGCTGATCTGCCAGCGCATCATCCCGTTCGATGATGTGCCGAAAGAGCTGTGGATCCAGTTCGCGGGCAAGGAAGCGTACGGGGAGCACAAAGATCAGCTGCTTCATATATTAAAAGAGCAGAACGGCAGCATACCGGTCATCGTATATTGCAGGGCGGAAAAAGCGTTTCTCCGGCTGCCCGCGAAATATGCGGTTGTGCAGGATGACGGCGTTTTGTCGGAATTAAAAACGAATTTTGGCGAATCCAATATCGCGATCAGGGAAAAGGCTATTGAAAAATACTGAAATTTGATTTAAAATGGAAGCACTGGTGAAAAAAATATCAATCATATCAGGAATTGATTGGAGGGATAGATTGATGGGAAATGCAGTTAAAACAATCGGCGTTCTGACCAGCGGCGGAGACGCGCCCGGGATGAATGCGGCAGTCCGCGCGGTAGTCCGGACAGCGATCTCACTCGGCGTCCGGGTCAAAGGGATAAAAAAAGGCTATAACGGTCTTCTGAATGAGGAGATCATTGATCTAAATTCCCGCGACGTATCCGAAACGCTCCAAAGGGGAGGAACGATACTTTATACTGCAAGGTGTGAGGAATTTAAAACCGAGGAAGGTCAGAAGCGGGGCGCGGAAGTATGCCGGAAGTACGGCATAGACGGGCTTGTCGTGATCGGCGGCGACGGATCATTTAATGGCGCGAAGAAATTAGCCGAGCGCGGCATCAACGCGATCGGCATTCCGGGGACGATCGACCTGGATATTGCCTGCACGGATTATACGATCGGATTTGACACGGCGGTGAATACGGCGATGTCCGCGATCGACCGGATCCGGGATACGTCAAATTCCCATGAACGGTGCAGCATTGTGGAGGTTATGGGGCGAAACGCCGGTTATATCGCGCTCTGGTGCGGGATCGCGAACGGCGCGGAGGATATTTTGATCCCGGAGAATTTCGACGGCAATCTGCCCCGCCTGGAACAGAAGATCATTGACAGCATCATCGCGAACCGCCAGAAGGGAAAGACCCATCATCTTGTCGTCAATGCGGAGGGGATCGGCAATTCCTACAGCATGGCGAGGCGGATCGAAGACGCGACGGGCGTTGAGACGAGGGCGACGATCCTCGGGCATATGCAGCGGGGCGGAAGCCCGACCGCCGTCGACCGGATGCACGCGTCCATGATGGGGGCGTATGCCGTGGAACTGTTGTGCAAAGGAAAAACGCAGCGCGTCGTTGCGTACCGGAACGGCACATATGTGGATTATGATATTATGGAGGCACTGGAGATGCAGAAGGAGATCGATCCGTTCATGCTCCGTGTATCCCGTATGATGGCGAGATAAAAACAAAAGAGAAGACAGCCGTGTTTTCACCGATGGACGGATCAGTGGGAACCGGCTGTTTTTGTCATAAAAGCAGGATGAGCATGGCAGGAAAGGAAAAGGAATGATAACCAGCAGCGCGAACCCACAGGTAAAACGGCTGAAAAAGCTGATCAGGAGCGGAAAAGAACGGGACAGGCAGGACGTGTTCGTGGTCGAGGGCGTCCGGATGTTCCGGGAAGCGCCGGCGTCCGATCTGGAAGCGGTCTATGCGACCCGTCCGTTTGTTTCCGCCAATCCGGATTTATTTGATAAAATTGCATATGAATTCATAGAGGAAGCGCTGCTGAAGGAAATCTCGGATACAAAAACTCCGCAGGGGGTGATTGCCATAGTGCGGAGGCGCCATTACAGCCTGGATGAGATCCTTGGAAAGAATACCAACGCGCCGAATGGAAAACCGTGTCTTCTCGTGCTGGAGCGCCTGCAGGATCCCGGAAATCTGGGCACGATCCTCCGCACGGCGGAGGGAGCCGGAGTCACCGGCGTGCTGATCAGCCGGGATTCGGTCGACCTGTTCCATCCGAAGGTGATCCGCGCTACCATGGGCGCGGTATACCGGATTCCTTTCTTGCATTATGAGGACACGGGTAGTATAATATCTGTACTGAAAGAAAAAGGAATCCGCACGTATGCGGCGAGCCTCGACGGAACCAATCTTTACCGGGAACAGTTCTTCGGCGGCGTGGCGTTCCTGATCGGGAACGAAGGCAACGGATTGAGCGGCGAGGCGCTGCAGGCTGCCCGGAACAGGATCCGGATCCCCATGCGCGGTCGGGCGGAATCGCTGAATGCGGCTGTCGCCGCGGCTGTATTGGCATATGAGACGATGAGGCAGCGGCTGGAAGGAGGACAAATGGATGACGATTGAGGTATGGCTGATTTTTGTTGGCGTTTTCTGTCTGGTTGAGGCGGCGACCGCAGGGCTGACGACGATCTGGTTCGCAGCCGGCGCGCTGGCGGCGCTGCTGGTGTCCCTGGCAGGCGGAGGTCTGTGGCTCCAGATTTTTGTATTTCTGGCGGTTTCGATTGCCCTGCTTGTCCTGACGAGACCGCTCGCGGTTCGGTATCTGAACAACCGGGCGGTCAGGACCAACGCGGACAGCCTGATCGGAAAGAAATGCCTTGTTTTGGAGGAAATCAATAACCTGATGGAGACCGGACAGGTGAAAGTCAATGGGATGACCTGGACGGCGCGCGCGGCGGATGAGACGCAGATCATCCCGGCTGACGCGGAAGCGGTGATCGAGAAGATCGAGGGAGTGAAACTGATCGTACGGCAGCAGCAATAAAGCAGAGCCGTGACTGAGAAAGGAGCGATAGAAATATGGGATTGTTAATGCTGATTGTTTTGATCATTGTTCTGGTGATTGTGGTATCGTGCATCAAGATTGTTCCGCAGGCGCAGGCTTATGTCGTGGAAAGGCTCGGCGCGTATCAGGCGACATGGTCCACCGGCATTCATTTTATTGTGCCGTTTATCGACCGGGTTGCCAGAAAGGTCGTATTAAAAGAGCAGGTAGTTGATTTTGAGCCGCAGCCGGTTATTACAAAAGATAATGTTACAATGCGCATCGACACGGTCGTATTTTATCAGATCACAGATCCGAAGCTGTACGCGTATGGAGTGGTGAATCCGATCGTGGCGATCGAAAATCTGACGGCGACGACGCTCCGGAATATCATCGGCGATATGGAGCTGGATGAGACGCTGACGTCCAGGGAAACCATCAATACCAAAATGCGGTCGACATTGGACGAGGCGACGGACCCGTGGGGAATCAAGGTCAATCGTGTGGAATTAAAGAATATCATCCCGCCTCAGGCAATCCAGGACGCGATGGAGAAACAGATGAAAGCGGAGCGGGAGCGGCGTGAGTCGATCCTGATCGCCGAGGGAGAAAAGAAATCCAGTATCCTGATCGCGGAAGGAAAGAAGCAGGCGATGATCCTGGAAGCGGAAGCGGAAAAGGAGTCGGCGATCCTGCGTGCGGAAGCAAAGAAAGAAGCGACGATCCGGGAGGCGGAAGGTCAGGCGCAGGCGATCGACACCGTGCAGAAAGCGAACGCGGCGGGGCTTTCCTATATCAAGGCGGTCGGCATCGACGATCCGGTGATCAAGCTGAAAAGCCTCGAAGCATTTTCCAAAGCGGCGGACGGCAAAGCGACCAAAATTATCATCCCCTCGGAGCTGCAGGGATTGGCGGGTCTTGCCAAAACAGCGGTTGAGGCGATGAAAGATTAGTTCTTGCATTTCCGTCGGTTATGCGCTATGATAGGCAGGTAATTAAATAATGAGAGAATATTCCATAAGGAGATTGTAAGATGAAGAAAGTCAGAAGCGCAGTTGGACTTCTTGCTCTCACGCTGTTTTGTTCTGTTATACTCTGCGGATGCGGAGATGACAAGAATACCGGCAGTCAGGCTTCCAATGGAAATGTCTCTTCCTCGGAACCGACCTACGGAGGTTCCGTCGTTGTAGGAATACAACAGGATTTGGATAGTCTTGACCCACACAAAGCAGTAGCGGCAGGAACGAAAGAATTATTATTTAATGTGTACGAGGGTCTGGTGAAACCGGACCCGACCGGCGATTACAAGCCGGCAGTAGCAAGCGATTATACCGTTGACGACACGGAATATACCTTTACCCTCAGGGAAGGGATAACATTCCACAACGGAAATCCTGTTACGACAGAAGATATTAAATATTCGATTGATCGTTGTGCCGGCTTACTGGATGGCTCCGGAAAGGAGCCTCTGGTGTCGGCATTTTCTGTTATCAAGAGGGTCGATATCGTGGATGAATCCGTGGTAAAGATTATCCTGAAGGAAGCGGACACGGAACTGCTGCCGTTTTTGAGCGCGGCGATCATCCCGAAGAACTCCGCGGAGGATCATTCGTTCTCCGGGACAGGTCCGTTCGAGGAGGTTGAGTGGAAAGAGCAGGAAAGCTATACGATCAGAAAAAATGAGAATTACTGGGGCGACCCGGCTTATCTTGACGAAGTGACGTTTAAGGTCGTGGCGAACGCCAATACGGCGGTTGCGGAGATGCAGGCGGGTTCCATTGATATTTATCCTTATATGACCGACGAGCAGGCAGCTTCCATGGATGGGATCTATAACGTGCTGGAAGGGAATATGAATCTTGTGCAGGCGTTGTTCCTGAACCATGCGGAGAAACCGCTGGACGACAAAAGAGTGCGGCAGGCGATCTGCTACGCCCTGAACCGGGAGGAGATCAACACGATCGTTGCCGGAGGAAGGGGCCATCTGATCGGCACGGGATTGTTTTCCGGATTTACAAAATATTATCAGTCTGACCTTACCGATTATTACAGCCACAGCGTGGAAAAAGCGAAGGAGCTGTTGAAGGAAGCGGGGCTAGAGGACGGATTTGACCTGGAGATCACGGTTCCTTCCAATTATCAGTTCCATGTGGATACGGCGCAGGTCATGACGGAACAGCTGAAACAGGTCGGGATCCGGGCAAAGATCCGGCAGGTGGAATGGGCGACCTGGCTCAGCGACGTCTATGCCGGACGGAAGTATCAGTCAACCGTCGTCGGACTGGATTCCACACTCGCTCCGAAAGATATGCTGGCAAAATTCTATCAATCCTCGTCGGAGAAAGATTTTGTGAATTACAGCAATCCGGAATATGACGAGCTGTGCGAAAAAGCCGCCGCGACAACGGACGATGATGAGAAGATCGCGTATTACGGCGAGATGCAGAAGATGCTCACCGAGGACGCCGTTTCCGCTTATGTGATGGATCCGCCTCTGCTGGTCGCGGTAAATCCGAAATTAGAAGGCTATACGTTCTATCCGCTCTACGTGATGGACATGGCGAAGGTATACTATCAACATTCATAATTGATTGAATCATGAAAAAAATACTTACTCTCATTATTTCATTCATTTTTATATCACTGGCTTCCTTTCTCCTGTTCCAGTATTTGCCCGGAGATCCGACGACGACGATGCTGGGCACGAATGTGACGGAGGAACAGGCGGAAGCCATACGGGAAGAACTGGGTCTGAACGACCCGGTTCTTGTGCGTTACGGCAACTGGCTCAAAGGGATCGTGAAGGGAGATTTCGGCGTCTCCTATCAGTATGATAAACCGGTGGCGGAGCTTGTCGCGAGCCGCATCCCGGTTTCTCTCGGGCTTGTCGCGCTTGCCCTGCTGTTTCTTTTGCTCATTTCGATCCCGCTTGGCATCTTGATCGGGAGCAGGCTCCACAGCGTATGGGATACGCTGCTGATGGGGATAACGCAGGTATTTCAGTGCATCCCGCCTTTTTTCATGGGAATTTTGCTTACGCTGATATTCGGTCTCTGGTTCCGCTTTTTTACGCCCGGGCAGTATTGTTCCTATGAGGACGGCATACCGGAGTTCCTGCAATGCCTGATCTGGCCCGCGCTGGCGGTTGCCATTCCAAAGGTGGCGATGGTCGTTCGCTTTTTGCGGAACGCGATCGCGGAGGAGCTGGACAAGGACTATGTGCGGACCGCATACGCAAAAGGGCTGAGCGGCATGGAGGTCATGTGCCGCCATGTGCTCAAAAACGCGATGATCCCGGTGTTGTCGGTTGTGGGCGTTGTCGCCGCCGACCTTGTGGCGGGAAGCCTGGTGATCGAACAGGTGTTCAGCTTGCCGGGGATCGGGCGGCTGCTGATCAGTTCCATCAGCAACCGGGATTATCCGGTGGTGGCGGTTCTGGTCGTATTTATCGCGGCAGTCGTCATGATGACCAATTATGTGATCGAGGCATTGTACAGGGCAGTGGATCCGAGGATCCGGCGAGGTGGATGATGGGAAGAAAAGCGTATGGAAAAAAAAGAAACTGGAATCTGATCTTTGGTTCCCTGATCCTCGGAACAATGGCGCTGCTTGCCGTGGTCAGCCTCTGGTATACCCCGTTTGACCCGAACGCGATGAACGGGCTTTGGAAGAATACGGCTCCCGGTCTGCCGCATCTGCTTGGGACGGATCATTTCGGGCGGGATGTTTTCAGCCGTGTCATGGCAGGCAGCAAAAATACGCTGTTGATCGCCTGTTCCGTGAATCTTGCCAGCAGCGTGATCGGCGCGGCGGTCGGCGTGATCTCGGGCTATTTCGGCGGTTGGCTCGACGAGATCCTGATGCGCGTCAACGACGCCGTCCTCGCCTTTCCGAGCGTACTGCTCGCGCTTCTTGTGATCAGCATTTTTGGAGTCGGCATGCACAATCTGGTATTTGCGTTTGTCATTCTGTTTATCCCGTCTTATGCCCGCATGATGCGCGGCGAAGTGATCCGGATGAAGGCGATGGAATATATCGGAAGCGCGCAGGCGATCGGTATGGGAAGCTGGCGGATTCTCTGGAAGCATGTGCTCCCGAACGCCCGCGGGACCTATCTGGCGTCCGTCGCGATCGGCATTACCAACGCGGTTCTGGCGGAATCCAGCATGAGCTATCTCGGTCTTGGGATACAGCCGCCCACCGCAAGCCTTGGACGGATGCTCGCGGAGTCGCAGGGCTATATGATGCGCGCGCCCTGGTCCGCGCTCGGCCCAGGACTGGCAATCCTCGGGATCGCGCTCGGAGCCGGGCTCCTCAGCGAGGGAATACGGGTGAAAGGGCAGGGCTTCTGATCTGCCCGGAACGCTTTTTCGCGGACAGAAACCGGCGCGGGCGAGGGCACCTTTCTGGAGCAGATGGACGGAGAGCGGAATAGAATAATAGAAAAAGGAAAGAGGGAATCGGCATGGAAATCGTCCATATTTCCATGAACCATGTGGTAGAAGATACCTACCGTCTGAACGGTGTTTTAATAGATGTCCGCGATAAGGATGATTATCAGAAAGGGCATGTCCCAGGAGCGATCAATATACCGATGGAATATATTGACGGAGATAAGGAATATCTCGGACGGGGCAGGCCTTTGATTTTTTACTGCGACCGGGGATCGCAGAGTATTCTTGCCGCCAGAAAATATATGCAGGCAGGATATGAGGTTGTCAATGTCGTAGGAGGATTCGCGTATTATAAAGGGTATGTGGAGAAAAAGGAGAATCATGCGCCGGGATATGGATATGCCGAGGGTATTTCTTGACGGAAACCCGGATTTATACTATAGTAGAGGGCAGAAAACAAAAGAAGGATGAGGGAATGGAGCGGTTCGATATCATTGCCCCCTGTCATTTTGGATTGGAAGCGGTCGTCAGGCGCGAGATCCAGGATCTGGGATATGAGATAAAAAAGGTAGAAGACGGAAGGGTTACGTTTGAAGGAGACGCAGAAGCGGTTGCGCGCGCCAACATTTTTTTGCGCACGCCGGAGCGGATCCTGATCCGGATCGGTCAATTCCGGGCGGAATCGTTTGAGGAACTGTTTGACCGTACGAGAGACTTGCCGTGGGAAAAATACCTGGACGCGGACGCGAAGTTCTGGGTGACAAAGGCGACGTTTGCCAAAAGCAGGCTTGCAAGCGCGCCGGATATTCAATCGATCGTCAAGAAAGCGATCGTAGAGCGGATGAAACAAAAATATCGGATCGACTGGTTCCCGGAAACCGGAGCCAGTTACCCGATCCGCGTTTTTCTGTACAAGGATGAAGCGACGGTCGCTTTGGATTCCTCCGGAGAGTCGCTTCACCGGAGGGGATACCGGAAGTGGAAAAGCAAAGCGCCGTTACAGGAGAATCTGGCGGCGGCGCTGATCAGGCTTACGCCGTGGAACAAAGACCGGATTTTGGTCGATCCGTTCTGCGGTTCAGGCACCTTTCCGATCGAAGCCGCGATGATGGGAGCCAATATCGCTCCCGGTATGCGCCGTTCCTTTTCCGGTATGCAGTGGGACGCCCTGATCCCGGGAAAGGAATGGGAAAGGGCAAAAGAGGAAGCGCATGACCTTATATCGCCCCATGTGGAAATGGACATCCAGGGATATGATATCGATGGGGCGATCGTGAAAGTGGCGAGAGCGAATGCGCGGGAAGCGGGCGTCGAGCCCTATATCCATTTTCAGCAAAGACCGGTCAGCCAGCTCAATCATCCGAAGAAATATGGATTTGTGATCACCAATCCCCCGTACGGACAGAGAATGGAAGAACTCGCCGCGATGCCGGAACTTTATACGGAAATCGGACAGGCGTTCGCGCGGCTGGACAGCTGGTCGGAGTATGTGCTGACTTCTTATAAGGACGCGGAGAAGTATATTGGGAAAAAAGCAGATAAAAACCGGAAGCTGTACAACGGAATGATCCGGACTTATTTTTACCGGTTTTCCGGACCGAAGCCGCCCAGGCGCAGAGAGGAAGGGTGAAAAAGAAGATGAAGCGAATCGTTTTCGCGACGGGAAATGAACATAAGATGGTGGAGATCCGCCAGATCCTGAACGATCCGGGATATGAGATCGTATCGATGAAGGAGGCGGGGATCTATGCAGATATTGTGGAAGACGGGATAAGTTTTGAGGAAAACGCCATGATAAAGGCAAAGGCGCTGATGAAACGGACGGGCGACCTCGTATTGGCGGACGATTCCGGGCTGGAGATCGATTACCTCAACGGAGAGCCGGGCATTTATTCGTCCCGTTATCTGGGAGAAGATACGCCGTATGAGAAAAAGAACCAGATCCTTTTGGAACGTCTGGAGGGCGTTCCGGATGAGAAGAGAACGGCGCGGTTTGTCTGCGCGATCGCGGCTGCGTTCCCGGATGGACGGATCGAGGTGCGGCGCGGTACAATAGAAGGAATCATAGGACATGAAATCGCGGGTGAGAACGGATTCGGGTACGATCCGATCTTTTATCTGCCGGAGCGCGGATGTACGACGGCTCAGCTGACCGAGGAGGAAAAGAATGCCGTCAGTCATCGCGGCAGGGCATTGAGACAAATGGCCGAGGTGATAAAAAAGTATGAAGGTACTTGTGATTAGCGACTCCCATGGACGCAACGACGATATCAAGGGCGTGCTCAAACAGGTCGGGCCGATCGATATGATGGTTCATTGCGGGGATATTGAACGCGGGCCGGATTATATCCGGGCGATTGCCGGATGCCCGGTACACATGGTTGCGGGAAATAACGATTATAATCTGAATCTCCGTCAGGAGGATGTGTTTGAAATCGCGGGCTATAAGGTTCTTGTCGTCCACGGGCACCAGTATTATGTCAATATGGGGACAGACCGCCTGGCGGCGCATGCCATGGAGGAACAGGCGGATATCGTTCTGTACGGGCATACGCACGTACCGGATCTGAAACAGGGCAAGGATCTGACGATCATGAATCCGGGCAGCCTTTCTTATCCGAGACAGCATGGAAGGACGCCGACATTTGGCGTGATCGAGATCGATCCATACGGATACGCGCATTTCAGCCATGTCGAGTACAAGGGAAATTATTCCGAATTCTGGTCATAGCGCCGGTATGCAGAAAGGAGCAGGATCGTGAAAAAAGGAGAGATCCTTACCGCTTATATTGAACAGACAGAATTCCCCAACCGGGGGATTTTGTTTGTTGACGGCAAAAAAATGGTGGTTAAGAACGGACTGGAGGGTCAGACGGTCCAGTTTCGGGTGACAAAGACAAGAGAAGACCGCGCGCAGGGAATGCTGCTCGATGTGGTTGAACGCTCGCCGCTCGAAAATCAGAATCCTCCGTGCCCTCATTTCGGCGCCTGCGGCGGCTGCTGTTACCAGACGATGGACTACGCGAATCAGCTCCGCCTGAAAGAAAAGCAGGTGGACAGCCTGCTGCGCCGCGCGGTTCCGTATGAATTTCAATGGGACGGCATGATCGGAAGCCCGGAACAGTGGCAGTACCGCAATAAAATGGAGTTTTCTTTCGGGGATGAAGTGAAGGGAGGTCCGCTCACGCTCGGCTTGCATAAAAGGAACAGTACATATGATATTATTGATATCAGGGATTGCCGCATCGTGAAACCGGATTATAACCGGATCGTGACCTGCGCGGCGGAACATTTCCGAAAGATGGGGAATCATTTTTATCACCGCGTAAGCCATGAGGGATGCCTGCGGCACCTGGTCCTGCGCTGCAGTATGGACGGAGAAATTCTGGTGAATCTGGTCACGACGACGCAGGAGCCGGTGGACGAGGACGCATTTGTCAATTGCCTGTTGGAGCTGAAATTGGACGGGTGTATCGCGGGTATCCTGCATACGCTGAACGACAGTCTGGCGGACATTGTGCAGAGCGATGAGACGCGGCTGCTATACGGGCAGGATTTTATTGAGGAATCTCTGTCCGGCTTCCGGTTCCGGATCACCCCATATTCTTTTTTCCAGACCAATTCCCGCGGAGCGGAAGCGCTGTATCAAAAAGCGCGGGATTACGCGGGCAGGACAAACGACGCGGTTATTTATGATCTTTACAGCGGCACGGGGACCATCGCGCAGATGCTTGCCCCTGTCGCCCGGAAAGTGATCGGCGTGGAGATCGTCGAAGAGGCAGTACGCGCGGCGCGGGAAAACGCTCGTGTGAACGGACTGGACAACTGCGAATTTTTCGCAGGAGACGTGCTGCGGGTACTCGGGGAAATCCCTGAGAAACCGGATATGATCGTGCTCGATCCCCCGCGGGACGGTATTCACCCGAAAGCGCTTGACCAGATCGTCTCCTACGGGGTGGAACAGATATTATATATCAGCTGCAAGCCGACCAGCCTTGTAAGAGATCTGGAGACGCTGCAGGAAAATGGATACCGGGTTGCGAGGGGATGCTGCGTTGATATGTTTCCGTGGACGGCGAATGTGGAGACGGTATGCTTATTGTCCAAACTCAATGTCGAACATCATATTGAGGTGGAATTAAATTTGGATGAGATGGATTTGACGGCGGCGGAGAAGAAGGCTAGTTATGAGGAGATTAAGACGTATGTGCAGGAGCATAGCGGACTAAAGGTAAGTAATCTTTATATTGCGCAGGTTAAAAGGAAATGTGGGATTATTGAGAGGGAGAACTACAATAAGGCGAAGGCAGAGAATGCAAGACAGCCTAAGTGTCCGAAGGAAAAGGAGAGGGCGATTCGGGAGGCGTTAGAGTATTTTAAGATGGTGTAATAATATGGAATGCAGAAGACTTCATTCATGAATAGAAATGTGGTATATTTATGTTTGGTATAATACGAGGAGGAAGAGTATGGATAAAGAAAAGATCAAAGAAGATTTAAGCATATGTTATTTAAAGACTATTGCCGCTATAAATGGTATTGCTATGGAAAGAATAGAACATGATGAAGATAGTGTTGATGTTGTAATAAAAAAAATAATATATTTAAAAAATGGTGGAAAGTTTAATTCACAGATAAGTGTACAGTTAAAAGCAACAGCTTCTAGTTCTCAATATAATATTAGCAATACTGAGATTTCATATTTGTTAAAGGCGAAAAACTATAATGACTTATGTGCACCAGCATCTATGCCAAGTATATTAGCTTTATTAATTTTGCCAGAAAATGAAACTGAATGGATTAGATGGAGTTCTGAAGAATTAATGATAAAAGGGAAAATGTTT
>CANQDT010000018.1 GCA_947593735.1 uncultured Lachnospiraceae bacterium
GCAGCCACCGAAAGATGGCTTGTTTGTTGTGCGCATAAAGTTATGGATACCCTCTACCTCTCATTTTCAATCTTCCTCCTACAAAATTCCTTTTGTCGATAAAACGCCGGACGTCCTGCCGTCTCTCCCTGTCGCTGTGTCAAGCGCCCTCGCAAACGCCTTAAACATCGCCTCAATGAGATGATGGTTGTTCGTCCCCGCCATTTTTACAAAATGCAGGTTCATTCCGGCGCTGCAGGATACCGCCTGGAAAAATTCCCGGACAGTCTCTGTCTCCAGTTCGCCCACGCGTTCCACCGTAAAATCGAGATCCATCTGAAAATAGGGACGTCCTCCGAAATCCACGGCGCACAGGATCAGCGCGTCGTCCATGGGAACGACCGCAGATCCGTAACGGTTCATCCCGCGTTTCTCCCCGGCAGCCTCCCTGAGAGCCTGTCCGAGCACGATCCCGACGTCCTCCACCGTATGATGGGTATCAACGGCAAGATCCCCTGCCGCGTCCAGCTTCAGGTCAAAATACCCGTGCCGCGCGAAGCTGGAGAGCATATGGTCGAAAAAACCGATCCCCGTATGAACGTCCGCGTTTCCTTCGCCGTCCAGATCAACGGCAAGCACAATATCAGTCTCCCTGGTCTTTCTTGTCACTGTACTCTTACGCGTTTCCATCGTTTTCCTCCTCAAACCGTACTTTTATCGAATTGGCGTGCGCCGTCAGGCCCTCCGCCTCCGCAAACGCCACAATGTCCTTATGGACGGACCGCAGCGCGTCCTGCGAATAATAAATGACGCTCGATTTTTTTATGAAATCATCCACGCCGAGCGGCGAGAAAAATTTCGCCGTCCCATTCGTCGGCAATACATGATTGGGTCCCGCAAAATAATCGCCCAACGGCTCCGAGGAATATTCCCCGATAAAAATTGCTCCTGCATTGCGGATCTTTGTCATAACCTCGAACGGGTTTTCCGTCATCAGCTCCAGATGCTCCGACGCGATCTCATTCGCCGCGGCGATCGCGTCGTCCATCGAATCCGCAATGAGAATATAACCGTACTGATCGAGCGATCTCCTGATGATATCCGCCCGGCTCAAAACAGCGGTGAACGCGTCGATCTGGTCGGACACCTGCCCGGCAAGCTCCCGGCTCGTCGTGACAAGGATCGCGCTGGCAAGCTCGTCGTGTTCCGCCTGCGACAGCAGATCCGCCGCCACATAACGGGGGTTTGCCGTCTCATCCGCCAGTACGAGGATCTCGCTCGGTCCGGCAATGGAATCAATGCTCACATGCCCGTATACCGCTTTCTTCGCTAGCGCGACATAAATATTGCCCGGTCCGACGATCTTATCGACCTTCGGAACCGTCGCCGTGCCGAACGCCAGCGCGCCGACCGCCTGCGCGCCCCCGACCTTATAGATGTCGGTCGCTCCCGCCTCATGCGCCGCCACCAGCGTTGTCGGCGTTACCTTCCCGTCTTTTCCGGGAGGCGTCACCATGATGATCCGGTCGACACCCGCTACCTGCGCGGGCACAATATTCATGAGGACGGACGACGGATACGCCGCTTTTCCGCCCGGGACATATACGCCGACCTTTTCCAGCGGCGTCACCTTTTGCCCAAGCATCGTCCCGCTGTCTCCGCTGTCAAACCAGCTGTTCTGCCGCTGCTTTTCATGGTAAGTCCGAATATTGCGCAGGGACGTCCGGATGATGCCGATGAGGCTCTCGTCCACGAGCGTATAGGCTTCCTCGATTTCTTCCTCCGTGACCTTCATCGTTTCCGCCGTCAGATGCGCGCCGTCAAATCGCGCCGTAAACTCCAGCAGCGCGTCGTCTCCCCTCTCCCTGACCTGATCCAGAATTTCCTGGACCCTGCCGGAATATTCCATATACTGGTTCGGGCTCCGTTTCAGAAGATTTGTCAAAATATCTTTTTTTGTCTGTTCATTCAAAGTCACAATGCGCATACCGCCGTTCCTCCCTTATCTCAGTTCCTGTAATTTCCTCAGATCGGAAATCAGCTTCAAGATCCGCGTCTGCTCCATCTTCATGCTCACCTGGTTGACGACCATCTTCGCCGACAGCGGGCAGACTTCCTCCAGCACCTGCAGACCGTTTTCCCGCAGCGTGGATCCGGTCTCGACAATGTCTACAATGACCTCCGAAAGCCCCGCGATGGGAGCCAGCTCCACCGATCCGTTCAGCTTGATGATCTCCACGGTCTGATGCCGCTTGTTATAAAAATAATCCCTTGCGATATGCGGGTATTTGGTTGCCACCCGGATCAGTTCGTTGTGTTCGAGATATTCTCTCGCCGATTCCGGACCGCAGACGCACATCCGGCATTGCCCGAAGCCGAGATCGAGTACCTCATACAGCTGCCTGCCTTCCTCCAGGATCGTATCGGCGCCGACCACGCCGATATCGGCGGCGCCGTATTCCACATAGGTAGGCACGTCGCTTGCCTTTGCGAGAAAAAACCGGAGTTTCTTCTGTTCATTGACAAAGATCAGCTTCCGCGTCTTCTTGTCCTTCATCTCCTCGCAGGAGATCCCGATCTGTTCCAGGATCTCAAGCGCTTTCTCCGCCAGCCTTCCCTTGGCAAGCGCAAATGTAATATATCTCATGTTTTACAATCCTTTCAGAAATTCTTCGGTCTTTCTGTCCATGACTGTCCCGTCCGCCATATCGACCGTCCGGACGATGCCGCTCTCGCGCAGATACAGCATATTCCCGATATGATGATCCCCCGCGTAATTCCGGTAATAGTCCAGATCTTTGCGGGACGACTGCCGCAGCAATTCAACCGTGACATTTCTCTTCCGGAGCTCCGTCGCGAGGCGGATTGCCTCCTGCTGCCTATCCGGCTGATATAAGATCAGCGTATTGGCGTCATCGATCCGCGGATTGAGCTTTTGCCTGGACAGCGCCATCATCAGCTCGTCGATCACAAACGCGAACCCGATCGACGGCGCTTCTTTTCCAAACTGGGCGAGCAGGTCGTCATAACGACCGCCTTTCACGATCGCGTCGCCGGTGCCGTACGTATATCCCTTGAAGATAATACCGGTATAATACTGATACTGGCTCAGCATGCCGAGATCGAAGCTGACCACGTCCTCCATCCCGTAACAGCGTAACGTCTGATATACTTTTTCCAACCGGTCCACCGCTTTCAGGGAAACCGGATTGTCCGTCATCTTCCTCGCCCGTTCCAGGATCTCCGTCCCGCCGTACAATTCCTGGAATTGAAGCAGGATTCCGGCAATCCGGTCGTCGATGGAGAGCGTTTCGATCAGATTGGAAACGGCAAAATAATTCTTTGCCTCGATCGCGAGCCGCAGCGGCTCCGCCACTTCCCTGCCGAGCCCGGCTTCCTCCATCAGCCCGCGGAAAAAATCCACCTGCCCGACCGATACCTGAAATTCTTTCAGACCGGACGCCCTGAGACAGTGGATCGCGACGGCAAGCAGTTCCGCGTCCGCCGCCGAGCTGTCGTCATTGATCAGTTCACAGCCAAGCTGCGTCGTCTCTTTGAGCTTTCCCTGATAATGGGAATGATTGATAAAGGTATTTCCTTTGTAGCTGAGGCGGATCGGCTCCTGCTCCTCCCCGTAATACTGGGCAACGCACCTGGCGATCGACGGCGTCATATCCGGACGCAGGACAAGCGTATTGTTCTCCCGGTCAAAAAATTTGTACATTTCTCTGGAGCTGACCGTTCCTTTTTCATGATTGAATATGTCAAAAAATTCAAATGTCGGCGTCTGGATCTGACGGTACCCGTACAGCTCGGTCACCTTTTGCAGCGTCCGCTCCACCTGAATCTTTCTCTTACATTCGCTGTCATAAATATCCCGGACTCCTTCCGGGGTATGCAGTAATCTGTCTATCATAAGAGGTTCTTCCTTTGCTTTAGCACAGTACAGTGCTACTTCGTTAAATTGTTTTCTATCATATCTCACTTTTGCCGGATTGTCAAATCCATTTTGATCTCTTCCAGATAATGAAGATAAATACCGCGCTCCATGCGGATAAAAAAGCGGGGATCCAGCTCGGAATATTTGAAATTCTTCGGCTTCCCTTCCTCCTGCCTCCGCCAGTATCCCATCAGTTCCTGAAACCGGAGATAATAACACTCGTTCCGGTCCGTAAAGCAGACCAGCAGGAAACTGATGCCGCCCTGCTCCTCAAACTCTTTCATGAACGCGATCTGATGGGGGTGGATATTTTGCAGCGGGAACGTATCCGACGCGCACTCTTTCGCGTCAAAGCAGATCGGATATCCCTGCACGATCCCGATATAATCCACCGTACTTTTCTGTTCAAAATACGCAAGCGTGATATGGCGCGAATTCTGGTCGATCTCTACCGGCTTGATCGGCGTTGGGATCTTCTGCACCAGCGCCAGTTTTTTTTCGCGATACGTTTCATTTGTAAAATTGATCAATTCCTCCAGGGAAGATCCGCGGAGTCCTCTGGAATTCCAGGTTGCCATTGTTCTTCTTCTCCATCTGTTTTTCCTGTCCATATGCCGCCGGAAACTCCGGCGGTCACAGTCCCTCCTGTTCGATCACCGTCTGGAACAGCCGGGGAAGCGGCGCCTGAAAGCGCTGTCCGGACAGATATCCGAGCGTTCCTCCCGTCTGACCGAACCGGAGTTCAAACGCGTGAAGCAGCTGGCGGCTGCAATGATACTTCTGCCTGAGCCATCGGTTGGCGTCCGGGTTCCCATATTTGGGATCTCCGAGGATCGGATGCCCGACCGAAGCCAGATGCGCCCTGATCTGATGGGTCTTTCCCGTAACGAGCTCGACCTTCAGCAGCGTACATCTGCCGTTGGTTGAGATCGGATGATACCGGGTGACGACCGGAACCGCCCCTTCTGTCCGCACAGCATGGAGCGCGACCGTATTCGTCTTCGGATTTTTCCGGAGATATCCTTCTATCGTCTGATTGCTTTCCATCCGCCCTTTTACAAGCGCAAGATAATATTTTCGTATTTTTTTCTCATGAAGCAGCTCTGCCACTCCCTGCAGTCCCGGGATGGAACATCCGCCGATGATCAACCCGCTTGTGTTCCGGTCCAACCGGTTGCAGATCGAAGGCTTTACCGTCCTGCCCTCCAGTCCTTTTTTCCGGACATGGCGGATCAGATAATCATTGATGGAAACGTCCCCCTCCTTCGCCTTCTGCGACAGCATGCCCGCCGGCTTGTTGATCAGGATGATATGGTCGTCCTCATAAATGATATCGAGCGTATAGGGCGGCAGATCCTCCGTCCTGCCGCGCCTGTTCTCCGATGCCAGGGCGGCGTATGTCTCGTCGGAGAAATAAAGCTGAATGGAATCGCCCGCCGTGAGCTTTTCATTCCCCTCCGCCTTTTTGTTGTTTAATTTGATATTCTTTTTGCGGAGCATTTTGTACAGGAAGCCTTTCCCGGCGTTCCCAAGCAGTTTGGAAAGCGTCTTATCCAGCCTTTGTCCTGCCTCCGCCTCGGAAATAATGATCTCTTTCATCTCAGATACATTCGCTTAATATGCGCTGCGCGATTTCCTCGTTTACTTCGTTCCTCAGTTCGGCGGCGTATTGCTGGGTCTTCGTCCTTTTGCCCAGCTGCTCGATCTGGTCAAAGGTATCATAAATTTCCCCGCCTGTAATGATGCAGAGCGGGATGAACGTCACCTTGTTCCGCCGCACCGCCGCCAGGTCGTACAGCATCACCGCGTCGTCAAAATATGCGCCGATATCCTCATAATATTCAATATCGTCTTTTTTCGCCGTGTGGTATGGAAATAAGACGATATATTCGACCCATACCCGGGCTGCCGGCAGTACGCAGAGGATCCCTGCCACCAATAAAATAACCCCTGCCGTGTTGCCAAGCAATTTGCCCGGAACAACCAGCGCGGCGATCACCGCGATCCAGATCAGCGACCGCAGCAGCAATGTTTTTTTCCGCCAGTTGATATAGCCATATTGTCCCTTTTTCATCGTTCCCTCTCTTTATCTCCGTATCGGTTCCGGTTTCCAGTATACTGAATTTTGTGTGTCCGGTCAACCTGTTCCCGTTCCATGATCTGCCGGGGCGCTTCCCGTTACAGCCATCGCCACCCCGGATAGTATTTATTTTTGCACATGCCGCCGCTGATCTTGCCCCATCCGAGCGGAAATCCGTCCACTCCGAGCAGCGCCCAGCCGTCCTTTCCCTCCGCCGGTATCGTCTCGCATTTCAAATACTTCACGACCCGCGGATTCTCCGACGGAAAAGAAATAAAATTGGAAAAGGAATCTCCGGTCATTGCCATTGCCAGCGCCTGGGACGGCTCAAACCGGTTTTTTTTCAGGAAGCCGAGCAATAATCCCGAACATAAAATGTGCAGCCCCCTGATATCCGGCACTCCGTCCGGAAGCAGAAATACCTTGTCCCCGACGATCTCCACGCGCGCCGGATCCGGTTTCCAGGATACCATCTCAAAAAAATCTTCCATTTCCCGCGGCGCCGCCGATGCCCGTTTCTCATAGGCAGGAAGCGCCGGTTCCGGGGCGGATCCGGTTTTCCGGAACAGCGCCGCGAAATGCCCCTCCCCTTTTACGCGGTGCGGCCATAACCGGCGGCACAGCTTCAATTCTTCTCTTCCGCCACTCACCCATTCAGGATGGCCGGTATCAAATCCCTCGACCATCGGCAGCGCGCACAGCTCCATATCCGGGAACCGATCCAGCACATCATTCACGCTGCCCTCGTTTTCCAGCGGAGAAAATGTGCAGGTGGAATATAACAAAAGCCCTCCCGGTCTGAGCATCCCGACCGCGTCCGCGAGGATCTCCCTCTGCAGCCTGCTGTAATACTCGGGGCCATACGCGAGCCAGCTTGCGGTTCCCGCCGGCTTTTTCCGAAACATTCCCTCGCCGGAGCAGGGCGCGTCGATCAGGATTTTGTCAAAAAAGCCGGGGAACCGCCGCGCGAGCGTCCCGGGCGGCTCGCTCAGCACGACCGCGTTCGGGATCCCGAATAACTCGATATTCTTCAACAGCGCTTTCGCCCGGGAGCTGCTGATATCGTTGGACACCAACAGACCCTTCCCTTTCAGCTTCGCGCCAAGCTCGGTCGATTTTCCTCCCGGCGCCGCGCAAAGATCCAGGACGCGGTCGCCCGGCTCCACCGGAAGCATCGCCGCCGGCGCCATCGCGCTCGGCTCCTGCAGATAATACAAACCGGCATAATAATAAGGGTGTTTCGCCATTGACGCGCCACCCTCGTAATAATATCCGTTTTCCGTCCACGGGACTTTGGACAGAGAAAGGCCGGATAACTGTAAAAAATTATCCGGCGCTATTTTCCATTCATTCACGCGAAGACCGGAATATCCTTTCTGCCCATAGCTTTCCTGAAAGGCGGAAAACTCCCGGTCAAGCAATTCATTCATCGTATCCATAAAACTCTGCGGTAAATTCACGATCGATTCCTCCGGCTAATTCGTTTCCTGCGCCCGGTAGCCCTCGGCGATATGATCAAGCTGGACGGAAAAATGGATCAGCTGATCCAGCCCGCCTTCTTCATATACCCGGTAAAATTCATCCTGAATCTTCACTACCTCTCTTTTATTTGCCACTTTATACAGATTCTGAATATTTGTCAAGATGGTTGCCACAACATTCGCCTTGATCTGGAACGAATTTTGCGCGTCCATGATCTCATTCCGGACTGTGGACATCTCTTTATCAAGCGCCACCACCGCGTCCGCCGCGTTCAGGAGCCGCTGGTTCAGATGTTCCGGGATATTTCCTTTATATTTGTATTGCAGGGAATGTTCCACGGTCGCCCAGAAATCCATCGCCATCGTGCGGATCTGGATCTCCACCTGGAGCCGTTTCGGTCCGTTTAACGTATTGACCGTATAATAAACGATCATATGATAGCTGCGGTATCCGCTTGATTTGGGCGTGTCGATATAGTTCTTCTCGCTCTTCACTTCCAGATCGTTGCGTTCCCGGATCAGATGGACCACTTTCTCGATGTCCTCCGCGAACTGGCAGGTAATGCGGATCCCGGCGATATCCTCCAGCCGTTCCTCGAACTGATCCATCGGAATCTTCTTTTTTTGTACTTTATCTAAAATACTCGAAATTTTCTTGACTCTTCCTTCCACCTGCTCGATGGGAGAATAGATCCCCTTGCTTCTGGATTCTATGATGATATGTTCAAAATTCAGTACTAATTCTTTCACCGCCAACTCATACGGAATCAGAATTTCTCTCCATAACTGTATTTCCATATTGCCTCACTCCTTCGTACTGATTTTACAGTTGTGCTTCTTCGTCTTCCCGTAGATCGTCTCCGTCTGCCGCTTTTGTGGCGAGATAATCGCACCGTTCATTCTGCGGGTGCCCCGCATGTCCCCTGATCCAGACAAATGTGACGGAATGAGGCGCTTTGGCGAGCAGAAGCCGCTTCCACAGATCGACATTCTTGACCGGTTCGTTCTTTCCCCTTTTCCAGCCTTTGATCATCCACTGGTCGATCCATCCCTCGTTAAACGCCCTGACCAGATATTGGGAATCCGAATATAATGTCACGTCGCACGGCCTTGTCAGCGCCTCAAGCCCGACGATCGCCGCCATCAGTTCCATCCGGTTGTTCGTTGTTCTTTTATATCCTCCGGAATATTCCCTTTTATGTAATGTTCCTCTCGGGTCGACATATTCGATGACCACGCCGTACCCGCCCGGTCCCATCGGATTTTCTCTGGCGGAACCGTCCGTAAAAATTGATACCTGCATTTTATATAATGATACATACCAGCCCGCCGTTGCCGTCGTTGATGATCTTCTCCATCGTATCCTGCAATTTCAGCTGGCTCTCCTCCGACATACGCGAAGTTTTCGTCTGTATTCCTTCCTCCACTAATTGTTCTAATGTTTTTCCAAATATCGTTACTTTCCAGATCGCGCCGTCCGCGCCATCCGCTTCCCGGTTGATATATTCGATCAGATCCCTCGCCTGCTCCTCGGTTCCGACGATCGGCGCGATCTCCGTCTCGACCGTCGCCTTGATCAGATGAATGCTCGGCGCCTGCGCGCGGATCTTCACTCCATATTTTCCTCCATGCCGGATCAGGACCGGATCCTCCACCTGGATCTGCTCCCGGTTCGGGGTGACGACGCCATAGCCTTTTCTCTCTACCTGCTCCATCGCGTCCCCGATCTTGTCATACTCGCTCTTGCTCGCGCCGAATTCCCGCAGGATCCCGATCAGCTGATATTCGTTCTGAATATTCATTCCGGTCATCTGGCTGAGGATCTGATAATAGCAGGCGTCGTCAAATTCCGTCGCGACCTGGACCCTGCCCGTATCCATCGCGACCGATCGCAGCCGCATGCTCTTCATGTATTCGTTGGTCGTAAAATTCCGGTTCCGGATATCCCGCACATAATTCAGCTGCTGCAGATTCTCCCGGATCGTCTCGATCACCGCCTGCTTCAGCCAATGGCGGTTGTCAAGCGTCTCGATCCACTTCGGCACGTCAAATTCGATCGTAGTGATCGGAAATTCGAGCAGTACCTGTTCCATGATCAGGTCAATGTCCTCTTTTTTCAGCTGCTCGCAGTTCAGCGGGATCACCGTTACGCCGTACTCCTTGCTCATGGAGTCCGCCAGCGCCCGCGTCGCGTCCGAATAAGGGAATGAAGAATTTAAAATAACGACAAACGGTTTCTGGAGCGCTTTCAATTCTTCGATCGTCCGCGCTTCCGGCGCATGGTACCCGGTTCTCGGGATCTCCGTAAAACTGCCGTCCGACGTGACGACCACTCCTATCGTAGAGTGATCCGCGATGACTTTTCTCGTCCCGATCTCCGCCGCTTTCGTAAACGGGATCTCATAATCATACCATGGCGTTTTTACAAGGCGCTCCTGGTCGCCCTCCATATGCCCGACGGCTCCGTCTACCATATAACCGACGCAATCGATCATCCGGACCTTCATCCCGATGCCGTCTCCCGCGGTAATGGTAACGGCATCCTTTGGAATAAATTTCGGTTCGGTCGTCATGATCGTTTTTCCGGCGGCGCTCTGGGGAAGTTCATCCCTCGCCTGTTCACGGGCTTTTGTTTCCGCGATGCCCGGCAATACCAGCAAATCCATGAACCGTTTGATAAACGTCGACTTACCGGTCCGCACCGGGCCGACAACGCCGATATAGATCTCTCCGTCCGTCCGCGCGCCTATGTCTCTGTAAACTGAAAATTGCTCCTGCATATGTACTGCCTCCTATAGTCTTACACCGTAAACAAAAGTGTGTGCTTGCTATAAGATATATATGCAAGAGCAACGAAATTCATTCCGTCGTTTTCGGCTAATCACTATGGGGTCTCCCAGGCTGCAATTTTCATTTCCTTTCCAATTCAGCATACCACTTTTTAGTGAAAAATACAAGAAAAAAGCGAGAATAACCGGATATTTTTCGGCATAATAGACAATACCAAACCGGAAAATCCGTCTGGCAGGATTCAATCCCGCTCCGCCTTCCTGTCCCGCAGCAGCAGATCGCTGACCGCTTCCCCGACCGGTTTCCCGTCGAACAGAACGGCGTTTACCTGATCGATGATCGGAATATCCACATGATATTTTCTCGCAAGGGCAAGCGCCGCCCTGGCGGAATAGACGCCCTCGACTACCTGCTGTACTTCCTCCATCGCTTCGCTGACGCTTTTCCCCTGTCCGATCAGCACGCCTGCCCGCCGGTTGCGGCTGTGCCTGCTGGAGCAGGTCACGATCAGGTCGCCGATCCCGGACAGCCCGAGAAACGTCTCGATCTTTCCTCCCATCGCGACGCCGAGGCGGCACAGCTCCGCGATCCCGCGCGTCATCAGGGCTGCCCTGGTATTATCGCCATATCCGTATCCGTCCGCGATCCCCGCCGCGAGGGCGATCACGTTTTTCAGCGCCCCTCCAAGCTCAATGCCGATCACATCATCGTTGCTGTATACCCGAAAAACGCCGTTCATAAATACATCCTGCACCATCCCGGCGATCTCCGGATCCGCGCAGCCTGCCACTACCGTCGTCGGCAGCCTTCTCCCTACTTCCTCCGCATGGCTCGGTCCGGAGAGCACGCACACGTTCGCTTTTGGTATCTCCTGCCCGATCACTTCCACAAGCGTCATCAGCGTCGACTGTTCGATCCCCTTCGCGACATTGACGATCACCTGTCCGTCGGCGATATAGGGCGCCGCTTTCCGTGCCGTCTCCCTCACATACGGCGACGGTACGGCAAATACAAGCAGATCGGCTCCCCGGACAGCCTCCTCCAGATCATCGGTTGCCCGCGCCGTATCCGGCAGGACGACCCCGGGCAGTTTTATTTTCTGTTCATGATCCCGGTTCAGCATCTCCACTTCCGCACGGTCCACGGACCATATCGTTACCTGATGCCCGTTATCCGACAAAACGGAGGCAAGCGCCGTTCCCCAGCTCCCTGCCCCGATGACACTGATTTTCTTTCCCATGTCACGCATCCTCCTGTTTGTGAAAGCTGATTTTATTTTCCGTCCCTTTGGCAAGGCGGGACAGATTTTCCCGGTGCCGGTAAATGCCAAGGACCGTAAAGCACAGGGCGGCAAGCACAAGGATCCAGTGCGCGCCCTCCACAGGATGATAAAAATATCCGGCGGCTGATTCCGGCACGATATACGGCATGACCGCCACGCCGACCGGTATGAGGATCAGCCCGACCACAGAGCCAAGCGATACATAACCCGAAACCGCCACAACCAGGATAAAGATCGCCAGGATCACCCCCGACATCGGAAGGCTGTACCAGAGGCAGACCGCTCCTGTCGTCGCGATCCCCTTTCCTCCATGGAAGCCGAGGTAAAAGGGGAAATTGTGACCAAGGACCGCGCCGAATCCCGCCAGGAAGCCGAGAAGCTGATGCTGGAGTTCCGGATAAGCGCCGCTGTCCCCGCCGATCAGCATGGAACCGATCCACACCGCGACAAGCCCTTTTAACACATCCCCCACCAGATTAACCGCCGCGACCTTCGGTCCGAGCGTGCGGAGCGTATTGGTCGAGCCCGCGTTTCCGCTTCCATGCTCCCGGATATCAATATGATGGATCCTGCCAAGGATATATGCCATATTGACACAGCCCAGGCAATATCCGATCAGCAGGGCAAGCGCGGCATAAAGAACGATCCAGCGACTGAACATACTCATTTATTTTTCCTTCCTTTCCCTCGCGATAAAGCGAAGCGGCGTCCCGCGGAACCCGAACGTATCCCGTATCTGATTCTCAATATACCGGGTATACGAAAAATGCATCAGGTCCTTATCGTTGATAAACATTACAAAGGTCGGCGGTTTTACCGCGACCTGCGTCATATAATAGATCCTGAGCCTCCGTCCCTTGTCGGAAGGGGGCTGCTTCATCGCCACCGCTTCCGTGAGGATCTCATTGAGCACCCCGGTCGATATCCGGAGCGAACAATTCTCGATCACCGCGTCGATCATCTCAAAAATCCGCGGGAATCTCTGCCCGGTCTTCGCGGAAACAAAGACAAGCTCCGCATAGGGCATATAGGCGAGCGTCTGCCGGATCTCGTTCGTATATTTGTAGATCGTTTTATCATTTTTTTCCACAAGGTCCCATTTATTGACGGCGATAATCATGCCTTTTCCCTTCTCATGGGCGATCCCGGCGATCCTGGCGTCCTGTTCCGTGACTCCCTCCGTCGCGTCGATCACGAGCACGACGACGTCGGCGCGGTCCACGGCGGCGACCGTCCGGATCATGCTGTAGCGCTCCAGTTCTTCCCTGACCCGGCTTTTTCTCCGCAGTCCGGCGGTATCAATAAAAATATATTCTTTCCCGCCATAGCGGACCTCCGTATCGACCGCGTCCCTCGTCGTGCCCGCCACATCGGACACAATGACGCGGTTCTCGCCGATCATCCGGTTGATCATCGAAGACTTCCCCGCGTTCGGCCGTCCCACGATCGCGATCCGCGGGCGGGAATCTTCTTCCTCCTCCTGCTCCGGGGCGTCCAGATAACGGACCGTCTCGTCGAGCATATCCCCAAGTCCGAGGCGTCCGGAACCGGATACCGGAACGGGATCCCCAAGACCAAGATTATAAAATTCATATACGTCCGGCATCATCTTCTGGAACTGATCCACTTTATTGACCACAAGGACGACCGGTTTGCGGGATCTCCGCAGCATGTCCGCGACCTTGTAATCCGTGTCGACCAGCCCCTGCCTCACATCGACAAGAAACAAAATCACTTTTGCCGTCGCGATCGCGATCTCCGCCTGGTCCCTCATCTGCGACAGAATGACATCGTCCGACTCCGGTTCGATCCCGCCGGTATCGACCAGCGTAAAGGAATGACCGAGCCACTCCACATCCGCGAAAATACGGTCCCTGGTCACGCCCGGCGTATCTTTCACGATCGAAAGCTCCTGCCCTGCCAACGCGTTAAACAGCGTTGACTTTCCGACATTCGGCCTGCCGACTATTGCAACCATCGGTTTATTCATCTTGCTTTTCTCCTATTATTTTTTCTAACATATCCCTTCCCGTTGATTTTACTATATCTACCGGGACTTGTAAAGTTTTTCCAAGTTCATTTACTGTAATATCGTCCAGAAAAACCGGCTCATCCGCTTTCAGCGTATTTCCGGGCAGAAGCAGCCGCTCGCCGAGCGGTTTCCCCGTAAGCTGCGCGATGATATCCCGCCCGGTCAGAAGCCCGGTCACAGTGATGCTCTCCCCAAAGAAATCATTCCGGATGCAATACAGGCGCACAGTCGTATTCGGGTACTTTTGCCGGATCTCGCCGGTCAGCTCACGCAAGACCGGATACGCCAGCGCCGCCGTCACGACCGAAACTTCCCTTTTTTTCCGGTCACCCGGCAGGGACGCCAGCCGTTCCCGGAAGCCGTCCATAAACAGCCGCATCATTCCAACGCCGTTTTCAAGCTGCTGATATCCCTCATAATCGCTGTCCTCCGGGATCGGCAGCCCCGCCATCATATACCACTCGTCGCTCGCGTGGACAAACCGGCTGCCGCGCTCCGATCTCAGTTTTTCCTGCCACGCCTCGATCACGGCGATCACACTCTCCGCATCGTCTTTGCCAAACGGCTCGATCGGCTCCAGCCCTTCCCGGTATTTCGTGATCCCGACCGGCACGACGGACAGGCTTTCCATATAAGGCATATGCGCGCTCAGGTCACGGATCGAACGCTCCAGCTCTTTCCCGTCGTTGATCCCTTTGCACAGGACGATCTGGCTGTTCATTGAAATGCCGGCGCCGGACAGTTTCGCGATCTGGTCCATAATATTCCCGGCAAACCGGTTGCGCAGCATCCGTACCCGAAGCTCCGGGTTGGTCGTATGGACGGAAATATTGATCGGCGCGAGCTTATATCGTATGATCCGGTCGATGTCGTCCTCCTTGAGATTGGTCAATGTGACATAATTTCCCTGCAGGAACGACAGCCGCGTATCGTCGTCCTTAAAATAAAGCGTCTTCCTCATTCCCGGCGGCATCTGGTCGATAAAACAGAAAATACAGCGATTGTGGCAGGAATGATAGTCGTCCATCAGGCTGCTGCCGAATCCGAGCCCAAGGTCTTCCTCCGGGTCTTTCTCCACATCAAACTCCCACTCCTCGCCGTTCGGCTTCCGGATCAGAAGAAGCACATGCTCTTCTTCCTCATAAAAATGATAATCAAAAATATCCTCGATCCGTCTCTCGTTCATGGAAAGAAGGACGTCGCCCGGCTGGATCCCGAGTTCGTCCCCTATGGATCCCGGCGCGACAGATTCGATCGTATGCTCAAATTGTTTCATATCGAAGCGCTCCTGTCCTTTCTTTCTCCCGCTTTGTCTTTCAGCATAATAAACCCGGCAAGGTTCCCTCTCTTTCCATGGGTCGCACGGTGCGAGAACAGGAGATCCGGATTGCAGCAGGTACACAGGTCCGTGATAAACAGATGCTCCTTTTTCAGCCCGGCGTCCAGAAGGATCTGCTCGTTTGCGGTCCACAGATCCAGATGATAATGCCCATTGCCGTCGTCCCTTAAAAATCTGCTCCAGCGACCCCGGGCAAACGCGTCCATAAACTCCTCCGCGACGTCCCGGCTGATCTCATAGCAGTCACCGCAGATCGACGGTCCGATCGCCGCGAGAATATCCGACGGATCCGAACCGAACGCGCGGCTCATGCGGCTGACCGCCGCCGCGCCGATCTTTCCAGCCGTTCCCCTCCATCCGGAATGTACAATGCCGACCGCCCGTTTCACCGGATCATAGAAAAAGAGCGGGACGCAGTCCGCGTAAAAGCCCGCCAGAGGGATCCCCGGCACGTTCGTGATCAATCCGTCGACGTTCTCCGGTTTTTGCCTCGCGATGCCCATTCCCCTGTGCTGTTCCGTCACGGCAAGGAGATCGGTTCCGTGCACCTGGTCTGTAAAGACCAGGTCTTCCACTGAAAATCCGATCGCGCGCGCGATCCGGTCAAAGTTTTCCCGCACCCGTTCTTCCCGGTCTCCCCGGCTGAAGCTCAGGTTCATCGAGCTCCATATGCCCTCGCTCACCCCGCCGAGCCGGGTAGAAAATCCGTGGACGATCTCGTCGTCCGGAAAGATCGGGAACGTCAGGAACGGCACGCCGCCGTTTTCCCGGATGATACATCTCTGATCAGAATCCGCCTTTTTTCTGTTCAACTTTGCGTCCCTCCATATTCAAATGCGTTTTTGATAAGCCGGATCTCCGCCCCGTCGATCGCCACGACGTCGAAGCGCACGGGCTGCCCGTATCTGCCGCGCATGGCAAGATACACAAGCGCCGTTTCGCTGATCCGCCTCTGCTTGGCGGGAGTGACCGCTTCAGCCGCGGAGCCGAGCCGTTTTGTTTTTCGATATTTTACCTCAATAAAACACAGATATCCGTCTTCCATGGCGACCAGGTCGATCTCGCCCCGGCGGCAGCGGAAATTTCGTTCCACCAGTTCATATCCGTGTTCCTCCAGATAATCTGCCGCCTTTTGCTCATATTGGTTTCCCAGTTGTTTCGTATTGGGCATGGCATCTCCTATACATAATTTTTGATAAATGTCTTCCGGTGGATCTCGCACGGTCCCAGCTCCCGGAGCGCGGCAAGATGCGCCGCCGATCCGTACCCCTTGTTCGACGCGAACGAATATCCCGGATAGGTTTCTTCATATTCCACCATCATCCGGTCCCTTGTCACCTTGGCGACAATGCTCGCGGCAGCGATGGACGCGCTCTTTGCGTCCCCCTTGATGATCGGTACCTGAGGGATATCGACGTCCGGGATCCGCACCGCGTCGACCAGGAGCAGGTCGGGGCGCACGGAAAGGTTTTGGATCGCCATCCGCATAGCTCTGTAGGTCGCCTGCAAAATATTGATTTCATCGATCACCGCTTCATCCGCCATTCCGACGCCGACGGCGACCGCCTGCTCATAGATCTGGCGGTACAATGTTTCCCGCCGTTTTTCCGTTACTTTCTTGGAATCATTCAGATAGAGAAGCTCATATTCTTCCGGCAGGATGACCGCCGCGGCGACAACGGGTCCCGCCAGCGGACCGCGCCCGACCTCGTCGATGCCGCAGATCGCGCTGTACCGGCTGTAGCGCCGTTCATAGGTCTTCATGCCCTCCAGGCGTTCCAGCTCCTCTCTTCTCTTTTTTTCCCGTTTCCACTCCATCTCTTCTTTTTTTGTCATATGCGGTTCCTCCCTCACGCTTCGCCGACCTCCTCCGGAAGCTCCAGCGTCAGCGCGCCGAGCTTTCCCCTGCGGAAATCATCCAGCAGCAGCGCCGCCGCCTTCTCATAATCCGGTTCGTCCCCCGTCTTTTTGCAATTCCTTACAGCGGCAATCTGTTCCAGCACGCGCGCCGGATCCGGTTCCGGCTCTATCTGATAGGTCCGCTGCAGCGCGCCGGGATACCGGACGTCCAGCTCCCGGATCAGGGCAAGCGCCATTTCCGTCGTGACCAGAATTTCATCCCGGATCGAGCCGATCATGGCAAGATGCCGCCCGACTGTCTGATCCTCAAACTTCGGCCATAAAATACCGGGCGTATCCAGCAATTCGATGTACGGATTGATCTTGATCCACTGCTTTCCTTTCGTCACTCCCGGTTTGTTCCCGGTCTTCGCGCACGCCCTCCCGGCAAAGGAATTGATGAAGGTTGATTTCCCGACATTCGGGATCCCGACGACCATCGCGCGGATCGGTCGGTTCCGGATCCCCCGTTTCCGGTCGCGCTCGATCTTTTCCCGGCATATCTCCTGGATCAATCCCTGAATGGCTTTCACTCCCCGACCCTCCCGGCTGTTCACCGTCGCCGCTGAAACGCCCTGCGCCTGGAAATACTGCTTCCATCTGTCATTTCCCGCCGGATCCGCAAGATCCGCTTTGTTCAGCAGGATCAGCCGGTACTTGTTCCCCGCCAGACCGTCGATATCCGGATTCCTGCTGCTGCGCGGGATCCTTGCGTCTACCAGCTCCACGATAAGATCAACGAGCTTCCTGTTTTCTTCCATCATCCGTTTTGCTTTCGCCATATGGCCCGGATACCACTGAACATCCATTTTCCTTTTCCTTTCCTTCTATCGCCGAAACTGCCGTTTATGACAAAAAGGACTGCCGCAAAATATCATTGTCTTATTTTGCAACAGTCCCTTCATGTTTGTGAAACCACACGCATCTGCATTCTGTTATTTCACTAATTCTTTTACTTTCGCTTTCTTGCCGACACGGTCTCTCAGATAATAAAGTTTCGCTCTTCTTACCTTACCTTTGCGGATGACTTCGATTTTCTCCACGATCGGGGAATGAAGCGGCCAGGTCTTTTCCACGCCGATTCCATTTGAATTTTTGCGGACAGTAAAGGTTTCCCTTACTCCGCCGTTCTGTCTCTTGATCACGATCCCCTCGAATACCTGGGTCCTCTCCCGGTTTCCTTCTTTTACCTTCGCCGATACTCGCACTGTATCGCCGACGCGGAACTCCGGTATCTCCGCTTTCATCTGTTCGCGTTCAATGCTCTTAATAATATCATTCATTTGTGTGACCTCCTGATAAATTTAGATGTTCTTAATACAATATCGTAACAGAGGACCATCCATTCCATTCACAACTCTAATAACTTATCATAAATCGATCCGCTTTTCAAGTATTTTTTTATCTTCCGCGGATAAATCCGCTTTTTCCAGCAGATCGGGCCGGCGTTCCAGCGTCCGGATCAGCGCCTGCTCCCGCCTCCACTTCTCAATATTGGCATGGTGCCCCGACAGGAGCACTTCCGGGACAGTTTTTCCGTGATATTCCTCCGGGCGCGTATATTGCGGATATTCAAGCAGGTTTCCCTCGAACGATTCCGTGCCGGCGGACTCGCCGTTGCTCAGCACGCCCGGCACGAGACGGGAAATACAGTCCATCAGGACCATCGCCGGAAGCTCCCCTCCGGTCAGCACATAATCCCCGATCGAAACCGGATCCGTGACGATTTCCTCCAGAACTCTCTCGTCGATCCCCTCGTAATGGCCGCAGAGGAGGATCAGTTCCTTTTCCTCCGCCAGCTCTTTCGCCAGCTTCTGATTGAACACGCTGCCCTGCGGCGTCAGATAAATGACCCTCGGATCGGTTTCCGTTCCCCGGCAGATATCTTCCCAGGCAAGGTAAACCGGCTCCGCCTGCATGAGCATCCCCGCGCCGCCTCCGTACGGATAATCGTCCACTTTGTGATGTTTATTCCTGGCATAATCCCGGATATTGACCGTATGCATGGAGATCAGACCCGCGTCGATCGCCCTCCCTGTAATACTCGTTCTCATTCCCTGCTCGATCATCTCCGGGAACAGCGTCATAACATGAAATTTCATCTATTCCACCAACCCATCCAACAGATGCACCATCATCACGGAACCGGCGAGATCGACATCGAGGATGCATTGCCGGATCGCCGGGATCAGGATTTCCCTGCCGTCCTTTTCCACGACATAAACGTCGTTTGCCCCGGTTTCGATCACATCCGTCAGATATCCGAGGTCGCGCCCGGTATCCTCAACGACCGACAAGCCGATCAGATCCGCGATAAAATATTCGCCCTCCTCGCAGGCAACGGCATGGTCCCGGTCAACGAACAGATTTCCTTTGACATAGGGCTCCACGGCGTTGATGTCGTCGATCCCGCGGAATTTCAGGATCACAAGCGACTTGAAAAAGCGGCAGGACTGTATGGTAAGGTTCTCCCGCTTCGTCCCTTTTTCCCAGATACATTCGTTCAGTTCCAGAAACCGTTGCTTGTCGTCGGTTGTCGGAAATACTTTCACTTCTCCCTTTAACCCGTGCGTGGACAGGATCGCTCCTACCTGCAGCAATTCAACCATTGGCAATCCCTATGGCGGCTCCCATAGGCTCCTTTCTCGCCGGCAGCCAGATCGTCTCCCTTTCCGGCTGCGTCATGTCCTGTTTTTTCCAGATTATCTCTTATTTTGAGTCTTGAACCCGCTGGAACTTTACTATATAATAGAATACGTTTCTTGTCAAAAGAAATATTGCTGCAGCCCCTTTTTCATAAGGACGCGCTGTCTGCATACACAGACAATGAGGAGAAAATACCATGAGCATTCGATTAGTAAAACCGATCCCCTCCGCCGGGGAGATCAAGGCATGGCAGCCGATGACCGAAGACCTGATCGCGGTCAAAAAGAAAAACGACGAGGAAATCGCCAAAATATTTACCGGGGAATCTGACCGGTTCCTTGTGATCATCGGTCCGTGTTCCGCGGACAATGAGGAAGCCGTATTGGATTACCTTCACCGCCTTGCCAGGGTCCAGGAGGAGCTTCGGGACAAGATCATGATCATTCCGCGTATTTATACCAACAAACCCCGCACGACCGGGGACGGTTATAAAGGGATGTTCCATCAGCCGGATCCGGAAAAAGCGCCGGATATGCTGGAAGGGCTTCTCGCCATCCGCAAAATGCACATCCGTTCCATCCGGGAAACGGGTTTTACCGCCGCCGATGAAATGCTCTATCCCGCCAACTGGCAATATATGGACGATATCCTGTCCTATGTGGCGATCGGCGCCCGCTCGGTGGAAAACCAGCAGCACCGTCTGACCTCCAGCGGCATGGACGTCCCGGTCGGGATGAAAAATCCGACCGGCGGTGATTTTACGATCATGATGAACTCCATTACCGCGGGTCAGCACCCGCACACGTTCCTGTATAACGGATGGGAGGCGGAATCCACCGGAAATCCTCTGGCGCACGCGATCCTCCGCGGTTCCGTCAACAAGCACGGTCAGAACATCCCCAATTATCATTATGAGGATCTGATCCGCGTGATCGACCTGTATCAGAAGTTCCAGCTGAAAAATCCGGCGTGCATCGTGGACGCGAACCATTCCAATTCCGGAAAACAGTGGCACCAGCAGCCGCGCATCGTCAAGGAAGTGCTTCATTCCCGCTCCCTTTCCCCGGAGATCCGGCAACTGGTCAAGGGCGTTATGATCGAAAGCTATATTGAAGACGGCGCGCAGGAGATCGGGGGCGGATGTTATGGAAAATCCATCACGGACTCCTGCCTCGGATGGGAAAAAACAGAGATCCTGTTAAAAGAAATGGCTGAGAGGCTTTAATGCCCCCAGCCATTTCTTATTTCTTATTTTTCCTTTTCAATGTGCGGAGATATTGTTTCTGCCGCTCCGTGAGCCGCCTGCTCTCAACCGCTTTCTGGATCGCCTTATTGTGCGTCCACAGCGCGAGGCGCTGTTCCTCCAGATATCGGACAACCGCGTCGTATTGTTTGGCAAGCGCGGTCGCAAAATACCAGGCAACCATCATATTGACGTAATATTCCTCCGATCGCACATTCGCGACAAGCTCCGGGTACTCCGGATGAAACTGCTCGTCCAGATAATGATCCATCAGCATCCGGATCCCGAACCGGACCGTATACGGATGCGGGGAATGAAGCCACCGTTCGATTTCTTCCATCAATTCCTCCCGGTGCTTCTGAAAGATCTTCGGCGACATCATGTCACAGGTCGCCCAATTATCGACGCAGGGCAGGAACCGATTCACCTCCCTGACGCATTTCTCATATTCCCTGATCATCCCGATCAGGATCCCGTGCAGATTGTTTTCTTCATAATAGTGGTGCGGCAGCGCGTCCAGAAATTCTTCCGCGCCGGGCGTTTTTGCCAGTTCTCCCGCCAATCGGCGCAGATCCGGCATCCGCACCCCGATGATCCGTTCCGGATCCACGGTCGGCATCAGCTTCGAGTGAAACGCGCGGTATCCGCTGTCCTGCAAACGAAACAGCCGGTTACGGATTTCCTCCTGTCCCGGATCGCGTTCCCAGAATGCCTGTATCTGCCGCCGCGCGGTTTCCGCGTTTCCCGCCTGATGGTCCGCCCACTCGGCAGGAAATAAATTCCGGTACGCCGCCTGCATAAAACGATCGTCCAATAACAGGATGACGCCCCGGTCCATATCGGTCCGGATCACTCTCCCGGCTGCCTGCAGCACACGGTTCATGCCCGGAAAGCGATAAGCATAATCAAAGCCGTCCACGCCTTCCCGGTCAAAATGCTCCCTCAGGATCTCCCGCTCGCTGCAGATCATCGGGATCCCCGTTCCGACGATCGCCGCTCCGGTGAGCCGGCATCCTTTCAGGTCGATCCCTTCCGAAAAAATCCCGCCCATCACGGCAAAGGCAAGCATGGTCCTCCGGTGGGGACGGTCAAATTCCTGCAAAAAAAGTTCTTTTTCCTGTTCCGTCATCGAAGGCGTCTGGACGAGCAGCCGGCATTTGATATCCATGCCCCGCTCCACGCATACGTCATAGACGTCCTGCAGCATCTGATACGAGGGAAAATAAACAAAATAATTTCCTTTTTTGCCGTCCGCCAGGGCGTCAATATATTCCATGATACGCCCGTACTCTGCCTGGGTCCTCCTGGTATAACGGCTGCTCACATCGTTCCCGATCAACAGCAGGCGGTTCTTCTGGTCAAACGGAGACGGAATATATATGGCATAGTGCTCCGGATCATTGCTCAGGAGCTTCCGATAATAAGAAAGGGGGAGCAGTGTCGCGGAGAAAAATATGGTGCTTCGCCCTTTTTCCAGACATTGCGCCAAATTCCGTTCCGGATTGATGCAGAACAGCCGGATCTTAAAATCGCCGGTTTCCGTATATTCGGAGTAAATCTCATAATTTTCATCCACGCGCTCGCTCATATTGAGGAAATGCCATATGGAAAAATAAAAATCCCACAGGCGGGTTTTGTCCTCCCATTCCGGTTCCTCCTCCAGGAACTCCCTCGTTTTGTCCGCCAGCCCTGCCAGGGCGGCGAGCAGCGTATCCAGATTCGTATGCCGTTCATACCCGGACGCGCCCCGGCTGCGCCCTTCCGGCGGGAAATCATGCCGGCACCTGATCTCCTCGATCTGCTTCACGCACCGGGTAAGCTGAGCCGATACTTTGCGGCTTTTCCCTTTCATCCGCCGCCGGATATCCTGAAAAGTCCCCTCATACAGAACCGCGCTGTACATCTCCCGCGCCCGCTCCACCAGATTGTGCGCCTCGTCCACGAGAAAGACATAATCCCCGGTTCCGCCCTCCCCGAAATACCGTTTCAGGCACACGTTCGGGTCGAAGACATAATTATAATCGCATACGATCAGGTCAGCAAAGGAGCTCGCGTCCAGATTCAGCTCATACGGGCAGACCTGATACCGTTCCGCATAGGCTTCGATCGTCTGTCTCGTGATATGTTTTTCATGGGAGATCAGGTCAAACAGCGCCTCGTTGACCCGGTCATAATGCCCTCTTGCCCGTTCGCACATTTCCGGCATACATTCCTGCCGCTCGGCAATACAGAGCTTCTCCTTCGCGGTCAGCGTGACCGAACAGAGCGACAATCCTTTCCCGCGGAGCAGCTCCACCGATTCTTCCGCGACTGTCCTCGCGATCGTCTTCGCGGTCAGATAAAATATTTTATCAGTCTTCCCGTCCCCCATCGCTTTCACCGCCGGATAGACGGTCGAAAGCGTCTTTCCGACGCCGGTCGGCGCCATGGCGAACAGGATCCTGCCGCGGTGGACCGTCCGGTAAACAGCATGCGCGAACTCCTTCTGTCCGGGACGGTAAGGATAAGGAAATGTGATCCCGCCGGCAGATCGATCCCTCTCCTGCCTCTGCCGGTAAACCAGGTCGCACCAGGTCCGGTACGTCTCGATCAGTTCATGGAACCATCGCTCCAGTTCCGAAAAGGAATACTCCTCCTGAAACCGTTTGATCTCCTCGCTTTCCAGATGGCAGTAGGTAACCTGCACCCGCATCCGGTCCCGCCCCTGTTCCGCGGCGTAGAGATAAGCGTAGCACTTCGCCTGCGCACTATGCAGCAGCTCCGGTTCTTCCAGCAGCGCCAGATTCGCGTACGTTCCCTTGATCTCATCAATGACAGCCGTATCTCCGGGCGGGTCTATGATCCCGTCCGCGCGGCCTTCGATCTCCAATGTATACTCCCCGAACAGATACGTCCGTTTCAGCGTTACCTCCGCCCTGTAATTGGAGCCGCCCCGTTTCTGTATCTTCCGGTGGATCCGGCTTCCCGCGTTCATCGCTTCCGGGGATGCGGCGCCTGTTCCGGGCGCAAGATCCCCGTGGCGCAGGAGAAATTCCACCAGGTGCCGGACCGATATTTTTACTGTGTTTCCTTTGAGCCGTACCATTTTTTTGCCCTCACCCCGTATCCGCCGCGCGGTTCCGGGACGTTCCTTTTCCTTTGTTGGATGTTTTTCACAAATCCATTTCTTAAAATTCTACCATATTTTCATAAAAAAAAACATATACGAAAATGAGAAAAAATGGTACTATAGGAATATGAAGTTCATAAAAAAGGAGGATGAAGAACATGAACAACATTCCTGAAGTAAAACCGGGCATTGTCGCCGTCAGCCGCGACTGTTTCCCGATGACCTTATCCGTAAACAGGCGCAAAGCCATTGTGGCTGCCTGCCAGGCGAAAGGGCTGGACATATTTGAATGTCCGACCTGCGTAGAAAATGAGATACATATGCAGCAGGCGTTAAAAGAAGTAACGGAAGCGGGCTGCAACGCCCTGATCGTATTTCTCGGCAACTTTGGTCCGGAAACGCCGGAGACGCTGCTCGCGAAAGAATTTGACGGACCGGTCATGTATGCCGCCGCCGCGGAGGAAGGATCCGACCGGCTGCTGGACGATCGCGGAGACGCGTACTGCGGTATGCTGAACGCGAGCTACAATCTTGCCCTGCGCAACCTCAAGGCTTACATTCCGGAATATCCGGTCGGCACTGCGGAAGAGATCGCCGATATGATAGAAGATTTTCTTCCGGTTGCACGCACTGTGATCGGGCTGAACAACCTCAAGATCATTTCTTTCGGTCCGCGTCCGGAAAACTTCCTCGCCTGCAACGCTCCGATCAAACAGCTGTACAACATCGGCGTTGAGATCGAGGAAAATTCCGAGCTTGACCTGTTTGAAGCGTTCCATAACCATGACGACGATCCCCGCATCGGCGACGTTGCCAAAGATATGGCAGAAGAACTTGGGGACGCAAACAAGATGGCGGCGATCCTGCCGAAGCTGGCACAGTATGAGCTGACTCTGATCGACTGGATGGAAGAACACAAAGGTTCCCGGAAATATGTCGTATTCGCAAACAAATGCTGGCCTGCGTTCCAGACCCAGTTCGGATTCGTTCCCTGCTATGTCAACAGCCGCCTCGCTTCGCGCGGCATTCCGGTTTCGTGTGAAGTAGATATTTACGGCGCGCTGTCCGAATACATCGGGACCTGCGTTTCCGAGGACGCCGTGACATTGCTCGACATCAACAATTCCGTTCCAGCCGATATGTACCGGAACGATATCGACGGCAAATATTCTTATACCCACAGAGATACCTTTATGGGCTTCCATTGCGGAAATACCGCCGCCTGCAAGCTGAGCTTTAAGGAAATGCGCAACCAGAAGATCATGGCACGCACCCTTCCGGTTGAGGTTACGATGGGTACCCTGGAAGGAGATATCGCGCCGGGCGAGATCACATTCTTCCGTCTGCAGAGCACCGCGGACGCGCAGCTCCGCGCTTATGTGGCGGAGGGCGAGATCCTTCCGGTCGCGACTCACAGCTTCGGTTCCATCGGCGTTTTCGCGATCCCGGAGATGGCGCGGTTCTACCGCCATATCCTGATCGAGAAGAACTTCCCGCATCATGGAGCGGTCGCGTTCGGTCACTATGGAAAAGCGATCCACAATGTATTCACGTATCTCGGAGTGACGGATATCGGATACAATCAGCCGAAGCATGTTCCTTATCCGAAAGAGAACCCCTTCTGCTGATCCCATATCGGATTTGATCCTTTGACCGAAAGAGGATGTCCCCAACCATGAATTTCCCATTCATGAAAAAGGGGATATCCTCTTTTTTTGCTTTAAAGTGGAAAAAAATGGAAAATTTGAGTTGAAATGGTTGACAACATTTTCCTTTCATAGTAAAGTAACCAATATACGAAAGAGGATCTTTTCTATAAAATGACTTATGCGGCCCAACCAAAGTATGATCATAACAGACAGAAAGGACGAATTCTATGGAACAGAAAAAAAGAGAAATATTTGTCATCGGGCACCGCAATCCGGACACCGATTCCATCTGCGCGGCGATCGCGTACGCGGCGTTGAAAAATAAACTCGGAGAAGAAAATACCGCCTATATCGCGGCGCGCGCCGGGCAGATCAACGAGGAGACCGCTTTTGTGCTGCGGCGGTTCCAGCAGAAGCCCCCGCGGTATTTTTCCGATGTGCGGCCGCAGGTTTCCGATGTGGAGGTCGATAAAGTAGAGGGCATCGATCAGTCGATCTCTCTGAAGAAAGCGTGGGATATCATGCGCAGCACCAGCCGCGTCACGCTTCCGGTTGTAAACGGGACCGCCCTGGAGGGACTGATCACCATCGGGGATATCGCTTATTCCGATATGGACGCCCACGAGAATACCAACCTCGCGCGGGCAAATACCTCATATTCCAATATTGTGGAAACGCTCGAAGGCACGATGGTGACGGGCGATATCCACGGTCATTTTTCCGGCGGGAAAGTCATGGTCGCAACCGCGAATCCCGATGTCCTGGAAAATTATATCGACCGCGGGGATCTGGTCATCCTCGGAAACCGGTATGAATCGCAGCTGTGCGCGATCGAGATGGGCGCGGGCTGCCTTGTGATCGCGGCGGACGCCTCGGTTTCCCGCACCATCTGCAAACTGGCATCCGAACACCACTGCGCGATCATCTCGACGCCGTACGATACATATACCGTCGCGCGCCTGATCAATCACAGTATGCCGGTCAGCTATTTTATGACAAAAGACAACCTGATCAAATTTCACACCTATGATACCGTGGAAGACATCCAGAAGGTCATGGCGACGCGCCGTATGCGGGATTTCCCGGTCCTGGATAAGCAGAATCGTTATTATGGCATGATCTCCCGCCGGAGGCTGCTCGGCCTGCAGCGGAAACAGCTGATCCTTGTCGATCACAATGAGAAAGCGCAGGCAGTCGACGGCTATGAGGAAGCGAATATCCTGGAGATCATCGATCACCACCGGATCGGCAATCTCGAAACGATCTCCCCGGTCTTTTTCCGCAATCAGCCGGTTGGATGTACCTCCACCATCATCTATCAGATCTATCAGGAACGCGGCGTCGAGATCGACCCCGCTGTCGCCGGTCTTCTCTGCGCCGCCATCCTGTCGGATACGCTCCTGTTCCGCTCCCCGACCTGCACGGACGCGGACCGCAGCGCGGCGGAATATCTGGCGCGTGTCGCCGGGATCAACGTCAACAGTTTTGCGGCGGAAATGTTCCACGCGGGAAGCAACCTGAAAGACAAATCCGAGGACGAGATCTTCTATCAGGATTTTAAAAAGTTTACCGCGTCCGATTCGACTTTCGGCGTCGGTCAGATCAATTCCATGAACGGGGAAGAATTATCGGACCTCAAGGAACGGATCCTGCCCTATATGCGGAAAGCCATCACGGAACACGGCGTCGATATGCTGTTTTTCATGCTGACGAATATCATGGAGGAATCGACCGAACTTCTGTTCATCGGCTCCGGCGCTTCCGAAGTCATAGAAAAAGCATTTGGACAGACGATCTACGGCGAATCCGTCATGCTTCCCCATGTCGTCTCGCGGAAAAAACAGCTGATCCCGGCAATTATGGCTGCGCTCCAGCAATAAATCCTGTTTGTTCCGAGATATGGACCGGAGGCTTTTTCTGTCACAGGACGAAATTTCCTGTGACATAAAAAAAGATCATGCCTGGCATCCAAAACAGGCATGATCTTTTTTGTTATCTCGATCCGGAGGCAAGCAGCTCCAGCTCGTCCATCCACAGCGCGGCGCTCGCGTCGCTCGGCATCCGGAAATCTCCCCTCGGCGACAGCGCCACCGAACCGACCTTCGGTCCGTCCGGAATACAGGAGCGCTTAAACTGCTGGCTGAAAAACCTCCGATAAAACGTCTGCATCCACTGGAGGATCACGGAAGGCTCATAGGTTCCCCGGAATGAACGCGCCGCAATGCGGTAAATTTTCCCCGGAGAAAAGCCGAAGCGCATCATATAATATAAGAAAAAGTCGTGCAGCTCATACGGTCCGACCAGTTCTTCTGTTTTCTGGGAGATCGTCCCGTCCACCGGCGGGAGCAGTTCCGGGCTGACCGGCGTATCCAGAACATCCTCCAGGACTTTTTGGAGCCGTTGCTCCCCGCATGTATCCGCATAATACCGTACCAGATGGCGCACAAGCGTTTTCGGCACGGAAGCATTTACCGCGTACATCGACATATGGTCGCCGTTATAAGTTGCCCAACCAAGGGCAAGCTCCGACAGATCGCCGGTTCCAATGACAAGACCGCCGCACTGATTCGCCAGATCCATAAGGACCTGCGTCCGCTCTCTCGCCTGTCCGTTTTCAAACGTGACATCATACTGCGTCAGGCTGTGCCCGATATCCCGGAAATGCTGTTCAACAGACGCGCGGATCGGAATTTCTTTCAGCGTTCCGCCCAGTCCCTCCGTCAGACGCATGGCATTTCTCCGCGTCCGCTCGGTCGTCCCGAAGCAGGGCATCGTCACACATAAGATATTTTTTCTCGGAATCCCGAGCAAGTCAAACGCGCGCGCAGTTACGAGCGCGGCAAGCGTGGAATCAAGCCCGCCGGAAATTCCGATCACCGCATGGCGGCTCCCGGTATGCGCGAGGCGCTTCCGAAGCCCCATCGCCTGGAGCATCAGGATTTCATCACAGCGTTTTTCGCGTTCTTCCTTTTTCCCCGGAATGAACGGATACCGGCTGTAAGTCCTCGTCAGCTCCGTATCCTCTGCCTTCATATGGAACGGGATGAAAAAATACGCGCTTTCCTCCGCTTTATGATAGGTGGACATCCGCCTGCGCTCCGCCTGCAGCCGGTACAGATCAAGCTCGCTGACAACCGTCTGGTTCCGGAACCGCTCCGCTTCCGCGAGCACAGCCCCGTTTTCGACGATCATATTATGGCTGCTGTATACAACATCCGTCGTGGATTCCCCTGTTCCGGCGTCCGCATAGAGATATCCGCACACAAGACGGGCGGACTGATTGGAAACAAGATTCCTCCGATACGTATCCTTGGCTGTCACCTCGACGCTCGCGGACAAGTTGCATATCACTGTCGCTCCCGCCATGGCAAGCCCGGTACTCGGCGGCAAAGGCGCCCACAGATCCTCGCAGATCTCGCAGCCGAGCACAAACTCCGGCATCTCTTTGCACTGGAACAGCAGGTTTGTCCCGAACGGGACCTCCCTCGACCCGATAGAAACGGCATTTCCGGTCGTAATGCTTCCGCCCGTGAAATGCCTCGCTTCATAATATTCTGAATAATTCGGCAGATAAGTCTTTGGAACGATGCCGAGAACCGTTCCGTCCTGAACGACCGCCGCGCAGTTAAACAACTTATATCCCTGCATCAGCGGCAGACCGACGACGACGATCCCGTCGCTGCCCTCCGTGGCGCGGGCGATTTCCTGAAGCCCTTCCACCGCCCGGCGGAGCAGCGGTTCCTGCAGGAACAGGTCGCCGCACGTATAGCCGGTAATACAAAGCTCCGGAAACGCCAGCAGCCGGACCTTTTCTTTCTGCGCTTTCCTGATCAGGGCAATTATCTGCCGCACATTGTATCCCACGTCCGCGACCCGTATATCCGGAGTCGCCGCGCTTACTTTTAAATATCCGTCTCTCATCGTCCCTGTTTTATCCTATCACATCTGACATACTGTACATGCCGGCAGGTTTCCCCGCAAGGAAACAGGCAGCCTCCAGGGCTCCCTTTGCAAAAATCGCCTTGGAATATGCCGTATGCTTCAATTCGATCACTTCATCGATCCCGGCAAAGATCACTTCATGTTCGCCGACGATCGTCCCTCCGCGCACCGCGCTGATGCCGATCTCTTTCGGAGAGCGCTTCTCCCTTCTCTGGCTGCGGTCATAGGCGTACTGGTACTCCTGTCCCGCGGCGTCATTCAGGGCGTCGGCAAGCGCCAGCGCTGTCCCGGAAGGCGCGTCTATCTTCTGATTGTGGTGCTTTTCCACGATCTCCATATCAAATCCCGCAGGCGCCAGTACGGACGCCGCCTGGCGGAGCAGCTTGAGCAGGGTGTTGATCCCAAGCGACATATTGGCGGACCTGAGGACCGCGACCCGGGAAGACGCCTCTTCCACGGCGCGCAGCTGTTCCTCCGACAATCCGGTCGTGCAGACGACGACCGGCGTCCCGGTCCGGACCGCGTAAGCGAGCAGACCGTCCACCGCCGACTTTGTAGAAAAATCAATGATGACGTCCGCGCGTATATCGCAATCGTCCATACTCTGAAAAACCGGATATCCGTTTTCCCGGTTATCCACCACATCGATTCCGGCAACGATCCGGCAGTCGTCCATGCCTGCGGCAATTTCGGTGATCACCTGCCCCATCCTGCCGTTGCAGCCGTGCATTATCATATTTATCATGCCTGTTTCCTCCGACTTCTACGCTAACTGGATCCCTGCCTGGAGCAGCGCCCGTTTCAGCCGTTCCTCATTCTCCGGCAGCATATCGCACAGCGGCCGCCGACAGGCGCCTACCTTCTTTCCCATCAGATTCAGCGCGCTCTTGACCGGGATCGGATTCACTTCGCAGAAAAGGGCGTTGCATAAGTCCATATTCTGGAGCTGGAGCTGGCGGCTCCCCTCGACGTCCCCGTCAAAAAACTTGCGGCATATCTCATGGGTTTCGTGCGGTTTCACATTGGACAGAACGGAAATGACTCCCTTTCCGCCAAGCGCGAGGATCGGAACGATCTGATCGTCGTTCCCGGAATATAAGTCGATCTGGTCGCCGCACAGCGCCATGATCTGCGCGACCTGGGAAATGCTCCCCGAAGCCTCCTTCACACCGACAATGTTGTCAACATTCAGCACAAGGTGCGCGATCGTCTGTGGAGTCAGACCGCAGCCGGTCCGGCTCGGCACATTGTACATAATGATCGGAAGGCTGACCGACTCCGCGATCATTGTATAATGCTCGATCAGACCCTTCTGGGTCGCTTTGTTATAATAAGGCGTGACTACGAGTAGCCCGTCGGCTCCCGCTTTCTCCGCCGCCTGAGACAGATAGATCGCCGTATCCGTACAGTTCGAACCGGTTCCGGCGACAACCGGGATCCTTCCCGCCACATGCTCGACGCATGCCCGTATGACTTCGATGTGTTCCTCATGGCTTAAAGTCGAGGATTCCCCTGTTGTGCCGCATATGATGATCGCGTCCGTCCCATTGTCGATCTGCTCGTCAATGAGTTCTCTCAGTTTATTATAATTTACCTGCAAAGAGTCCGAAAACGGCGTGATGATCGCTACTCCGGCGCCTCTGAAAATAGCCATATATAAGCCTCCCATCCTAATTCTTCATTATCGATATATTTTACAGGAATATACGAAAAAAGTCAACACACAACCAATGGTGTATTGACTTTGTTCGATTGTTTTCTATTTGACTGCCATTTCCAGGCTTTCCATTTTACTGACAGATACTTCGTACGCCGTTCGTTTCAGAAACGAGCCGTCGCTGAGCCTTTTCTGGTAATCCCGGCTCTGTATCCTCCCCCACAGGGCGATATGGGAACCGATCTCCAGCGTTCCGGCAAATCTCGCGTTTCTTCCCCAGCAGATACAGGGAATATAATCCGACTTTCCGTAGGCGCGGTTGACCGCGATCAGGATATCGGCGATCTCCCTTCCGAGCGGCGTCATACGGTACACCGGTTCCTTACATATGTACCCGTCCAGAAAGATCTGATTGGGCCGGCTGTGTTCTTCCTCTTCCCCGGAAAATTCGATCGATCTTACAAATACGGACAGCACCAGATGGTTCCTCCCGTTCTCATGCCGGTTAAAGGAACGGAACTGCCCGTGGGCTTCCACCCTGCGCCCCACATAATCCTCCGAAACATCGATGATCCGTTCCGATATCATCAGCGGAATGATATCATACGCTTCGCTGAGACGGTTTACTTTTACATCCATCATGTAAAAGCCTTCTCCGTAAATCTGGTGGCTGAACGTGAATCCGGATACAATCTCTCCCGCAATCGTTACCTGGTTGTTTTGCAAAAATTGCTCTGTCATAGTACATTTCCTCCATATCTTCTTGTAAATGATTTGTAGTTAATGTATATGTGACAGAGCAATAAATTATTCATATTTTTTTAAAAATAAAAACAATTCCTGTAATTATCTGCGATTTGCGCGCATTCTCTCCTTTGAATCCAGGATTTTTTTCCGGATCCGGATATTTTTCGGCGTAATCTCAAGCAACTCGTCCGTATCGATAAACTCAAGCGCCTGTTCCAGGCTGAGCTCCTTTTTCGGAGTCAGCTTCAGCGCGTCGTCGGAGCCGGAAGCCCTGGTATTGGTCAGCTGTTTCTTTTTGCAGACGTTGACCTCGATATCTTCCGATTTCGCGTTCTGACCGACGACCATTCCGGCATATACCTTTTCGCCCGGTCCGACAAAAAGGATCCCACGGTCCTGCGCGCCGAACAGCCCATAGGTGATCGCCTCGCCGGTCTCAAACGCGATCAGGGAACCCTGCTTCCGGTACTGGATGTCGCCCTTATACGGACCATACTCGTCAAAGATCGTATTCATGACGCCGTTTCCGCGGGTGCTGGTCAGAAATTCTCCCCGATAACCGATCAATCCGCGGGACGGGATCCGGAACTCCAGCCTCGTATATCCTCCCTGCGTGGGAGCCATGCCCTGCAGTTCTCCTTTTCTCTGGCTGAGCTTTTCGATGATCGTTCCGGTAAATTCATCCGGCACATCGATCACAGCAAGCTCCATCGGCTCCAGGCGGAATCCGCGCGCGTCTGTTTTATACAGCACTTCCGCCTTGCTGACCGCGAACTCATATCCCTCCCTGCGCATATTTTCGATCAGAACCGAGAGATGCAGTTCTCCCCTGCCGGACACCTTAAAGCAGTCGGGGCTGTCCGTCTCCTCCACGCGGAGGCTTACATCGGTATTTAATTCGCGGAACAGCCGGTCCCGAAGATGGCGGGACGTCACATACTTGCCCTCCTGTCCTGCCATAGGGCTGTCATTTACAAGAAAATTCATCGCGATGGTCGGTTCCGATATCTTCTGGAATGGGATCGGATCCGGCGCGTCGGACGCGCAGATCGTGTCGCCGATATGGATATCCGCGATACCGGAAACCGCCACGATGGAACCCGCTTTCGCTTCCTCGACCTCGACCTTATTCAGCCCTTCAAATTCATACAGCTTACTGATCTTGACGCGGTTGTTTTTCTCCGGATCGTGCGCGTTGACGACAACGCAGTCCTGATTGACCCGGATCGTTCCGTTCTCGATCTTTCCGATCCCGATCCTCCCGACATATTCATTGTAATCGATCGTGCTGATCAGCATCTGGGTCGGGGCTTCCTCATCACCGTCCGGGGCGGGAATATAATTTACGATCGTCTCAAACAGAGGCGTCATATCCACATATTCCCCATCCGGCTCATAAGCCGCCACGCCTTCCTTGGCGGACGCAAAAAGAAACGGGCAGTCCAGCTGCTCGTCGTCCGCGTCCAGTTCCAGAAACAGCTCCAAAACCTCGTCGATCACTTCCTCCGGGCGGGCTTCCGCCCGGTCGACCTTATTGACGCAGACGATGACGGGCAGGCTCATTTCCAGCGCTTTCCGCAGCACAAACTTTGTCTGGGGCATCGCGCCCTCGTAAGCGTCCACGACAAGGATCACGCCGTTTACCATTTTGAGCACGCGTTCGACTTCTCCGCTGAAATCCGCGTGACCGGGCGTATCGACAATGTTGATCTTTACGCCTTTATAGTTGATCGCCGTATTTTTTGATAATATCGTGATCCCACGTTCCCGTTCCAGGTCGTTGGAATCCATGACCCGCTCCGCCACTTCCTGATTTTCGCGGAAGACCCCGCTTTGCTTGAGCAGCTCGTCGACCAGCGTCGTCTTTCCGTGATCGACATGGGCAATGATCGCGACATTGCGGATCTTTTCTCTTGAAACACTCATGGTACCGTTTATCCTTCTTTCCGCAGGGTTTTGTTTTTCCCCTCCGTTCTCCTTCTCCAAACGCGTTATGACAGCCTGGCAAGCTCCGCGTACCGATCTTTCAAAGACGCGTACAGGTGCCGGTATAAGTCATGATAGCCCTGATAACGCAGTGTATGCTCCTTCACAGGCTCATTGCACTGATCCGGCGTGATCACCTGGTCGCACGCCTCCTCCACGCTGCCGAATATGCCCGCGCCGACTCCGGCAAGGATCGCGGCGCCAAGCGCCGGTCCTTCCTGCTGCGCGACGGTCTTTACCCTGCAGCCGTACAGGTCGGCAAGCATCTGCCTCCACAGAGGGCTTTTCCCGCCGCCTCCGCACGCCATCATTTCCTCGACATGGATCCCCATTTCTACCAGGATATCGTTGCAATCGCTGAGGGAATACGAGACTCCCTCCATGACGGCGCGGATAAAGTCCGCTTTGGTATGGATCGCGGAAATACCGAAAAATACGCCCCGGCAGTCCGGATCCAGGTGCGGCGTCCTCTCTCCCATCAGATAGGGGAGATAGATCAGGTTGTTGCTTCCGATCGGGGATCCCGCGGCGTCCTTGTTCATCAGATCGTACGGATCCACGCCCTCACGCTCGGCTTCCTGCACATAATCCTGGCAGAACTGGTTTCGGAACCAGTTCAGCGACAATCCTGCCGCCTGCGTCACTCCCATCACATGCCATGCCCCGGGAACCGCGCAGCAGCATGTATGCACCCGTCCTTTCGGATCGACCGTCATCTGGCTGCTGTGGGCGAAAACGACGCCGGACGTCCCGATCGTTGTAAACGCCTTTCCGTCCCGGACAATCCCGGTCCCGACCGCAGCCGCGGCGTTGTCCCCCGCGCCTCCGACGACGACGGTAGACACGGACAGCCCGGTCTTTTCCGCGATCTCAGGCAGGATCGTGCCGGTTACTTCGCAGGACTCATAGACATCTGCCAGCAGCGACCGGTCAATCTCGAGCTTTTCCAGTACCTCATCCGACCAGCACCGGTTCGGAACGTCCAGAAGCTGCATGCCGGACGCGTCGGATACTTCCGTCGCAAAAACGCCGGTCAATATGTAACGGATATAATCTTTCGGAAGCAAAATATGCCTGCACCGCGCATAATGCACCGGTTCGTTATTTTTTACCCAGAGAATCTTTGCCGCCGTCCATCCGGTCAGCGCCGGATTCGCCGTGATCCGGATCAGCCGGTCCGCCCCGACTTTCTCCGTCAGTTCCACTGCCTCTTTTCCGGTGCGCTGGTCGCACCAGATGATCGACGGGCGGATCACTTCCCCGTTCTCATCCAGCATGACGAGCCCGTGCATCTGACCCGACAATCCGACTCCGGCAATCTCCTCCCCGGATATTCCCGACGAAGCGGTTACTTCCGCCAGCGTCTGAAGCACCGCGTCCCTCCAGTCTTCCGGATGCTGCTCCGCCCATCCGTTCTGCGGCTGCAGCATCGGATATTCTCTGGACGCGGACGCGATCACCTTACAATTTTCATCAAATAAGACTGTTTTGGTCGCGCTTGTCCCGATATCGATCCCAATTAAATAATTCATCCTTCTTTTCCCCTTCTTCTTATCCGGCTTCCGGAACGCAAACCGCGTTTCCTTCCGCGCAATCTCAGCAATAGCTCTGTTTTCGCCCGGTTAATCCTGTCTTCTCCCAAACAGCAGGATCAGCCGGAGCAGCTGCAGGATCGACGCTGCGGCGGCTGCCACATACGTCAGCGCGGCAGCTTTGAGCACGCTGCCCGCCCCGTTTAACTCTGCGCCATGCAGGATACCCAGCTCCTCCAATCTGCCCATCGCGCGGTGGGAGGCGTCAAGCTCCACCGGCAATGTGATCAGCTGAAATGCCACCGCTAAGCTGAATAAAAGGATCCCGACCGTGATCAGCGTCTGGTTCCAGCTTAAAATCACGCCCAGCAGGATCAGCGGCCAGGAAAGCGTCGATCCGATATTCACGACCGGAACCAGGGATCCGCGGATCCGCAGCGGGGCATATCCCGTATTGTGTTGAATGGCATGTCCGCACTCATGTGCCGCGACGCCGAGCGCCGCGACCGAATCAGACTGATAAACCGAGTCCGACAGGCTCAGTGTTTTATTGCGCGGATCATAATGATCGTTCAGCTGTCCCGCGATATGGGTAACCGTAACATCATAGATCCCGGCTGAATGCAGGATCTGCGCGGCAACCTCCGCCCCGGTCATCCCGCAGGAGCTTTTCACTTTCGCAAACCGGGCAAACGTCCGATTGACTCTGGCGGACGCCGCCAATGAAATGATCACCCCTATGATGATCAAAATATAAGTCCAATCCAATCCATACATCATATATCCCATCTTCTGGCACCTCCTGTCCCGGGCTTACTCATCCCAGTTGTGATATACTTCCTGTACATCATCATCATCTTCCAGCAGGTCGAGCGTTCTCTGCAGGTTCGCGATATCGGTCTCGTCCGCAAGCTCGACATAATTCTGCGGGATCATCGTCACTTCCGCGCTTGCCATCGGGATCTTTTCCGCCTCCAGCGCTTCCCGGACAGCGGAAAAATCATTCGGGTCCGTGATGATCTCAAAGCTGTCCTCCTCCTCGATAAAATCCTCCGCCCCGGCGTCAAGCGCCAGCTCCATGAGGGTATCCGCGTCCATCCGGAACTCGTCATCCTCCCGGTCAATGATGATCTGTCCTTTCCGGTCAAACATATAGGAAACGCATCCGGGCGTACCGACATTTCCCTTTCCTTTGGTAAACGCGCTCTTTACGTTGCCCGCCGTTCGGTTGCGGTTGTCCGTCAGCGCCTCCACGACGATCGCGATCCCGCCCGGGCCGTATCCTTCGTATGTAATCGTTTCATAATTCACGCCGTCCATATCGCCCGCCGCTTTCTTGATGCTCCGGTCGATCGTATCGTTCGGCATATTGTTCGCTTTCGCTTTCGCGACCACGTCCCGCAGCTTGCTGTTGTTGTTGGGATCGGGTCCTCCCTCCTTGACGGCGACCGCGAGCTCCCTGCCGATCTTGGTAAACACCTTGCCGCGCGCCGCGTCATTTTTTTCTTTTTTATGTTTGATATTCGCAAATTTGGAATGTCCGGACATCGTTAATTCTCCTTTGTTTCATTTGATTTTATTTTGCTTACTTTGACCTGTTTGATCATATTGTCATGAATATCGATCGGCTTAAAGACATATCCGCCGTACCGGATCTCAATATCTTCCCCGCTCTCCGGCAAATGTCCCAGCCGGTACAGCAGAAACCCGTTCAGCGTCTCTATGTCCTCCTCCGGAAACTCAATACCGAGCAGCTCCTCCACTTCATCCAGGCGGGTCATTCCCTGGATCAGATAACTGTCCATGCCGTTCAGTTTTGTAATCTCTTCTTCCTCCTCATCGTATTCGTCGTAGATATCCCCTACGATCACCTCGATGATGTCCTCAAGCGCGACGATCCCGTCCGTCTGCCCATACTCGTCCAGCACGATCGCCATATGTATCTGCTCCTCCTGCATCTGCCTGAGCAGGTCGTGGATACGGATCGTATCGTGCGTGAAAAACGCGGGCCTGGCTATCTCCCTCAGGGTCACATCCTCCTTTTTCAGATAGCAGGTCACCACATCCTTGAAATACAGGACGCCGACAATGTTGTCCAGGTCGTCCTCATAGAGCGGATAGCGGGAATGGCTTTCATCCAGCATAAAATAGACGGCTTCTTCCAGGCTCATCGTCACATCCACGCCGATGATCTTCTGGCGGAATGTCATGATCTCTTTCGCCTCTTTATCCCCAAATTCAAAAATATTGCTGATCATCTCCGCTTCTTTTTGCTCAATGTACCCCTGTTCATGCCCGTCGTTGACAATGTGCATGATTTCCTCTTCGATGATATTCTCCTCCTCCGCCGGTTTCTTTAATCGCCGGAAGAACTCCCGAAAGGAATTCCTGTCATCTTCCATGTTTGTTTCTTTTCACTCCTTACCTTTTTCCATAGCATTTCTACTATACTACGTTTCCCATTATAAGTCAAAGACCGATTATGTAAGATCAAAGCTTACTTTTAACGCCTGCCCGACCTTTCCCATAATTTCGCTGTCCAGATGGCAGACTTTTTCTTTCAGCCTTGTCTTATCGATCGTCCGGACCTGCTCCAGCAGGATCACGGAATCTTTGACGATATCATAACGCCGGCTCGACAATTCCACATGGGTCGGCAGCTTCGCCTTATTCATGCGGCTTGTGATGGCGGCGCAGATGATCGTAGGGCTGTGCTTGTTTCCCGAATCGTTCTGGATCACCAGCACCGGTCGGACTCCTCCCTGCTCCGACCCGATCACCGGCCGGAGATCCGCATAAAAAATATCTCCTCGTTTAATAACCATCAAATACACTCCATCCAATATTTTATTACTATCATTTCCAATATTTTCTGAAGTATACAATTTATTGCTTTTTCGAGAAGCCTGCCCGCATCCGGAACCCATGGAGCTCCGCCCTGACCGTGCCGCTATTCCACATATATGCGCGGAACGCGCTTGCTGATCTGGCAGACAAATTCATAGGGGAAGCGTCCGGAGAGCTCCGACAATTCTTCGACCGAAATATGTCCGCCTCCGTCATAGCCGATCAGCGTCACCTCATCCCCCTCTTCCGCATGGCTGAGATCCGTCAGGTCGACCATGAACTGATCCATACAGATCCGCCCGATCACCGGCGCGTACTGCCCGTTGACAAGCACTCTCGCCTTATTCGACAGCTGCCTCGCGTAACCGTCCGCGTAGCCGACCGGAACCGTCCCGATCCGCGTGCGCCGCCTGGTCACAAACGTCCCTCCATAGCTCACTTCCTCGCCCTCCGGGACCTCCTTCACCTGCACGAGATGGCTTTTCCATTCGAGCAACGGTTTCAGCGGGAGGTTTGCCTTGCGCACCTCCTCCGACGGGTACAATCCATAAGTCACGATCCCCATACGGACCATATCAAAGTGCGTATCGTCAAATTCCATGCTCGCCGCGCTGTTGGAAATATGCTTCACCGGGATATGGATGTTTTCTTCCTCCAGGGCGGATACAAACCACCGGTATTTTTCCAGCGCCTGCCGCGCCGCCGTTTTGTCCGCTTCATCCGCCCGTGCAAAATGCGAAAACAATCCTTCGATCTCAATGCCCGGAAGCGCCGCGATCCGTTTTACCGTCTCCACGGATTCCCAGGTTGGCTTTAACCCGATCCGGTTCATCGACGTATCGACCTTAATATGGATCGCCGCCTTTTTCCCGGCGCGGACCGCATGGTCGGAAAGCGCTGCCGCGCGCTCATATTGAAAAATCGCCGGCGTGATATCGTAAGCCAGCAGCTTCGCGTCCTCGCTCTCATTCGTATAACCGAGCACAACGATCGGCACCGGATATCCCGCCTGCCTCAGTTCTACTCCTTCTTCCACTGTGGCGACCCCAAGCGCGGCGACTCCTTCTTCCAAAAGCACATCCGCAAGAGAAATCGCGCCATGGCCATACGCGTCCGCCTTCACGATCGCCATGATCGGCGTTCCGTCTCCCAACCGTTTCTTCATACTTTGAACATTAAACCGGAGATTCCTCATATGAATCTCCGCCCTCGTGCGATAATAGCCCATCCTGTTTCGTCTCCCTGTTTTTTCTCTATTCCCCGCGTATCAGCTGCGGAAGATACTGGAGCAGATCCCCCGCGATCATGCCGCGGCTCCCTTTCGCCTCCGCCGCCGCGTCGCCGGCAAGCCCGTGGACATAAACGCCCAGCTTTGCCGCCTCATATCCGTCCATTCCCTGGGCAAGAAACCCTCCGATGATTCCCGCCAGGACATCGCCGGTTCCTCCGGTTGCCATTCCGGAATTTCCCGATACATTAAGATATGCGCGCCCGCCGGGTTCTGCCACCACTGTGTGCGCGTCCTTGAGCACAACAATGACATTATATTCCCTTGCATACGCTTTGGCAACCTCCAGCAGATGATTTTGAATCTCGGAAACCGGTTTTTCACATAAACGGGACATTTCTTTCAAATGGGGCGTCACGATGACCGGACAGGCGCGCACGTCCATCCATTCCCGGAACTGCGCTGTTTCCGCGAGTACATTTAACCCGTCCGCGTCGATCACGACCGGAACGCGCGCCCGAGAGAGAACCGATGCCAGAAGCTGCCGCGCCGTCCCGCTTGTGCCAATGCCCGGTCCGATCACAACCGACGACGCGGTTTCGACGCACGCTTCCGCCGCTTCTTTCGCTTCATCCGTGTTCCGGTATGTCCGCAATATCGCTTCCGGTACCACCTGCTGCACGATACAGCGGTTTTCTTCCGCTGTGACCAGCTCCGCCAGTCCGCAGCCCGTCCGGTAAGCAGCCTCTGCGGAAAGGCAGGCAGCCCCCGCCATATTCTTTTTTCCGGTGATCAGGAGCGCTTTCCCGTATGTCCCCTTGTTGGACCGCGGCATACGCGCCGGCAAACGGCTGAGGTCTTCCCGTTCATACAGCACAAGGCTGTCTTCCAGTCTTTCCGCCGCCTGCGCCGGGAACCCGATATCCGCGCACTCCACCTGCCCGCAATATTCCGCCCCCGGATACAAAAGCTGTCCGATCTTATGGAACCCGAACGTAACGGTCCGGTCCGCCCGGAACGCCGTTCCCATGATCTGCCCGGTCGTCGCATTGACCCCGGACGGAATGTCGATCGCGATCCGGTAACTGTGGAGCCGGTTCAGCTGTTCGACCGCATGCGCGTATATCCCCTCGATCTTCCGGGACAGCCCTGTGCCGAATATCCCGTCCACCACAACGGCGTAACGGTCTTCCAGACAGGAAACCTCCGGGATGGCAAGCCGCCGCGCGATCGCGAGCTGCCGGCAAAATTCCTCGCTTCCTTTTTCCGGATCACCGACAAGATACAGCGCGGCGGCATATCCGCGCTGCCGCAGCTGGCGGGCGGCAGCGATCCCGTCGCCCCCGTTGTTTCCCGTCCCGACAGCGACAAGGATCTCATTGAACCTGCCCGTTTCTTCTTTCACTCCAACATAAGCGCATACCGCCTCCGTTACCGCCAGCGCCGCGCGCTCCATCAGGACGGCGCCCGGTATCCCGATCGTGTTTATCGTATATGCGTCCACCTGCTGCGTCTCGGACGCGCTCAAAATACGTTTCATCTCATCCTCCTGCTGAAATAAGAGGGTATCGGCGCTTCCACACGGAAATCACCGAATCCCTCTTATCATCTACTTCTGAAACAAATTGTGCATTTTATAAGACAATGTCATCAGGCTTTCTGTCAAATGGACATTTTCCACAGCGATGCCGTCCGGAAGTTCGAGGTCGCGCGGGACAAAGTTCCAGAACGCTTTAATGCCGTACCGGACCAGCCGGGCGGCAGTTTCATGGGCGACCTCCTTCGGTATGGTCATCGCGGCAATGCGGATCTCATTCTCGCGTATATACGCCTCCGCGTCCCGCATATCCAAAACCGGCACTTCGCCAATTTTTGTGCCGATCAGCTTCTCGTCGATATCAAACACCGCCATCACCCGGAACCTTCTTTTTTGAAAGGACGTATACCCGGCAAGCGCCTGCCCGAGATGACCCCCTCCGACGATGATCAGCCTGTTTTCCCGGTCAAGACCGAGGATCTTCCCGATCTCCGTCAACAGGTACTCGACATTGTATCCGTACCCCTGCTGGCCGAAGCCGCCGAAATTATTCAGATCCTGGCGGATCTGGGAAGCCGTTACGTTCATTCGCGCGCTCAGTTCTTTGGAAGAAATGCGTTCGATCCCGTCAAGCATGAGTTCGTTCAAATATCGGTAATACCGGGGCAGCCGTTTGATCACAGCCGACGAAATTATTTTCTCTCCCATCAGGATGAATCTCCTTCATCATTTTTCTGCCAAATCCTGTTCCGGGACAAACGGCATTGCCTTTTGCTCCCGGCGCTGTCTCTCATTATAGTAAAAAAAAGGAACTTTGTCAATCAATCCCATCCGAACCGGACTCCCATCGCTCCCATTCTTCGTATGCCGCTTCCAGATGCCCGGACAACGTTTCTTCTTTCTGCGCAAGCTCCATCAGAAGCGCCGCGTCCGTCCCGTTCTCCGGATCGTTCATCTGGTCCCGGATCTGTTCCAGCTCTTCCTCCAGCTCAAAAATCCGCTCCTCCGCTTTTTTCAGCGCGCTGCTCCGTTTTCTCTCCCTCGCCTGCCGCTGTTTTTCCTGTTTCCAGCTCAGAGCGGCGGCGGAATCATTTTTTTTCACGCTGCCCGCGGGATCCTGTTCCGGCTGCGCCTGCGCCATTTTTTCCTTTTCCCGGACATAATCGTCATAATTGCCGAGAAACGAGGTAAGGCGCCCGTCGGAAAGCTCCAGGACGCGCGTGGCGGTTCGGTTGATAAAATACCGGTCGTGCGATACATACAGCACAGTTCCGGTATAATCCCGCAGCGCTTCCTCAAGAATTTCTTTTGAATGAATATCCAGATGGTTCGTCGGCTCATCCAGGAGCAGAAAATTCGCGTTGGACAGCATAAGCCTTGCGAGCGATACCCTGCCCCGCTCGCCGCCGGACAGCTCCCCGATCTGTTTCATCACGTCGTCGCCGAAAAATAAAAAAGCGGCAAGCGTGTTCCGTATTTTTGTCGTCGTCAGCTTCGGATACGCGTCCGATATTTCTTCATAGATCGTCTTCTGCATCGACAGGATCTGATGTTCCTGGTCGAAATATCCGATCTGTACGTTTGCCCCGGGCAGGACCGTCCCGCTGTCCTTCGGCACGAGCCTGTTCAGGATCTTCAGGATCGTCGTTTTCCCTGTCCCGTTTTTTCCGATCAGGGCGACTTTCTCACCCCGTTTGATCGAGAATGACAGATCCTGAAACAAAACCGTACGTCCGAACGCTTTTCCCAGTCCTTTGACGGTCAGCACGTCCTCCCCGCTCTGCACGCCCGGTTCCAGCTTCATCCGGATATCCGTGCGCGCTTCCGTCGGTTTTTCGGCCAGCTGGATCTTATCCCGCATCTTTTCACGGCTTTCCGCCCGTTTGACGCTCTTTTCCCGGTTAAACGACTTCAGCCGCGCGATCACCTCGTCCTGGTGCCGGAGTTCCCTCTGCTGGTTCTCATATTCTTTTCTCATATGGGCAAAGAGCGCCGCCCGTTTTTCCATAAACGCGGAATAATTTCCCGCATAAACCCGTCCGCGCGCCTGGTCGATCTCGATGACTTTTGTGACTACCTTATCCAGAAAATACCGGTCGTGGCATACGACGACGACCGCCCCGTTATAATTCAGCAGATAATTCTCCAGCCAGCGGATCGATTCCATGTCCAGATGGTTGGTCGGCTCGTCAAGCAGGATCACGTCAGGGGCGGACAGCAGCAGCCTCCCGAGCGCGACTCTTGTCTTCTGACCTCCGGACAACGTCCGGACCGGTTTTTCCCAATCCTCCTCCGGGAAGCCCAGCCCTTTCAGGACGCCCGCGATCTCGCTCCTGTACCGGTATCCGTCCGCCTGCTCAAATTCATGCTGCAGCCTTGTATAAACGTTCAGCGCTTCCGGCAGCTTGTCCGGAGAAATATGCTTCATCTCAAGCTCCAGCGCCCGGATCTGCCGATCCAGCTCGATCACTTCTTTCCTGACGTCCAGCATCTCCTCATAAACCGTGCGCTCTCCCTGTTCCTCCTGATGCTGCGCCAGATATCCGACCGTCACATCCCGGGCAATGACCGCCTGTCCGCTGTCCGCTTCCAGCTCGCCCATTATGATTTTGAGCAATGTCGATTTTCCCGCTCCGTTTATGCCGACGATCGCCGCTTTTTCCCTTTCCTCTATATGAAAACTGATTTCCTTTAATACTTCTTCCGTCCCAAACGCCTTCGATATGCGCTGACATGCCAAGATCATCTATATTTCCCGCCATTCTCCAATTTCTCATCTTCCATACTAATACATGGCGGGAATTTTTTCAATGCGGAAATTTCACCGCGCGTCTTTCCTTTTCCGTCTCAATGTACCGAGTACCATCCCCGTCTTCTGCGGCTCTTTCTGCGAATGGTATTCTTTTTCGTGCCGTTCGACGTTCTTTTCCAGGCGGTCAACTCTTTTTTCAAGCATGATCGTATCTCTCTTGTTGCTCAGCATACCACAGCCGACAAACAGGAGCGTATCGTCATATTGAACGGGATTGTTCTTCTCCCACTTCGGCAGAGGTTCGCTCTCCTGCGAAAAAAGTTCGCCGTCCTCCCCAAGAAATTCCCGGGCGACCTTCCGGTTTCCGTCCTCATATACCGCCAAAAACTGCCGCCGTTCCTCCGCGCTCATCATATCGCACCGATAGCGGCGGACACGGGGCAGTTCCGAACATTTCGCGGCAATATCGGACAGCCAGGAGCTCTGCCAGCTGTACGGCCGGGTGTCTCCGGGCGGCAGGATCTGATTCATGACCCGCTTGATCTCCGCGTAATTCGGCTCCAGGCTCGTATTGACATATTCCTGCACAACCCGGTATCCGTCGGTATCCTTCATGCCGATCGCGCCCAGGAAATCCGAAAAGATCGTCTCATGCTTTTCTTTCCAGCGTCCTTTCTCATACCGGCGGACGATCACGTTTTCTTTTCCCACAATATCCGCGATGTCGCATAAATGCGCGTAATAATCAAGATTCAATTTCTGATACGGCAGATGCTCCATGAAGATTTCCCACTCCGCGAGCCGTGAGCCGGACTGGATCTTCTGCTTCCACCACGAGATCACATATTCGTCCTGCCTCCTCAAATAAACGATGATCTTCAGAGAGATCCCATTGACAGTACAAAATTTGCGGAGATAGAGCAGCAATCCGCGGTGATTTTTCCGAAACAGCGCATTCCAGAGACTCTCGTCCGACAGGATCACCGTATCGCACGTACGGAACCATTCCATTACCGTTTTCATTCCCTCTTCAATCCGCTCATTTCTCGCTTCCTGATCCGAATTTCCCGATCCGTCATAGACCCGTCCGATCAGGAAATGGCCGTTCCTCCGCTGGGACGCGTCGCGCGGGTACTCCCACGGCATCTGCCGGTAACAGGCTCCTCTCGATTCAAGCAATTCGCTGTTGGAAAGCAAAAAACTCTGCAGGGCGCTTGTTCCCGTCTTCGGCGTCCCTATATGTAAATATAATGTTTTCATCCTGACTCCTGTTCTCTTTCTGCGTTTCCGCCATATTTTTCCGTTATTATAGCATTCGCCCGCCCGGTCAAATGTGAACTCTCACATTCTTTTCACATTTTCGCTCTTTCGCGGATCTTTCCGGGCGGCGGCGCGGGAAGGGAGCCGGTATCATAGACTAATAAAAAAAGAAAGGATTGGATGCTATGTGAATCAGAGATCAAAAAGACGTTATACAGGGAAAGGGATCGGCGTCGCCGTCCTCGATACGGGATGCTTCCCGCACAGGGACATCCGCCATATCGACGCTTTCCATGATTTTATCCGAAACCGCTCCGAGCCATATGACGACAGCGGCCACGGTACTCATATATGCGGCTTGATCGCCGCCACGACGGTCGGTATGGCGCCCGACTGCCATCTGATCGTCGGAAAGGTGCTGGATCAATACGGGAACGGCAAGATCCCGCATGTACTAAACGCGCTGGAATGGGTCCGCGCCAACCGTTCCGCTTACAATATCCGGATCCTGAATATTTCTGTCGGCACGCCGGCTACCCGGCCGGAGGATGAAAATTCTCCCCTCGTCCAAAAAGTAAACGAACTCTGGAACGATGGGATCGTGGTCGTCGTCGCCGCGGGGAACAACGGTCCGAGAGGCATGAGCGTGACGATTCCCGGCATCAGCCGGAAGGTCATTACCGTCGGATCCTACAGCCCCGCCGACGCCCACGGTCCCGGCGGTTCCCCTTACCGTATGAAAGAAGGGTTCTCCGGCTGCGGCCCCACCGTTTCCTGCATTATGAAGCCGGATCTGGTCGCTCCCGGCAGCAATATTTACTCCTGTTCCAATTCTCCCTCCGGCTATACGTACAAAAGCGGAACCTCCATGTCCACGCCGATCGTGAGCGGCGCGATCGCGCTTCTTCTCGAAAAAAATCCCTCTCTGAAAAACTGGGAAGTCAAACTCCGCCTGCACGATACGTGCCGGGATCTCGGCCTGCCGCGCAACCAGCAGGGCTGGGGGATGTTGAACGTCCCTGCCCTGCTCTCCTGATTATAGCCGAAAAAGGCTCCACCTCAGATTCAATCTGTTGGGGAGCCTTTTTGATATCCTCTTTTCCTTAAATGCAATCATAATGATCCGGCACAAATTCCAAAATAACGTCCCTATCACAGACTTATAGAGCATTATATGCCGATAATCGTTCTTCTACATATTCCGCTACCATTTCCACCATTGCACTCGCGTCGCTGTCTCTGTAATAGCTGTCAAACGCATCATAATATCGCTTCCGATCCGCGAACTTCACGTTGACAGGCGGGTATCCATTTTGCATCAGGAACAGATTTAGAATGAGCCGTCCTGTGCGACCGTTGCCGTCAACAAACGGGTGAACGCCCTCAAACTTTAGGTGGAACAGCGCCGCTTTCTCAATCGGGTGCCGTTTACTGGTCTCAAATTCTTTGACCAGCTTTTCCATCAATTCAGGAACTATGATCGGATCCGGCGGCGTATGATAAGCCCCCATGATCCGCACAGGGATCCGGCGATAGATACCGCGATCCTCCGGTCTGTCCATGAGCACCAGAGTGTGGATCTGTTTCATGATAGACTCTGAGAAGGGAACTTTATCCCGCACCATTCCCTGCACATACAAGAAAGCATCCTTATGACCGACCGCTTCCAGGTGATCTTTGAGGGGCTTTTTGTCTATTGTAAGACCTTCCAGTACAAGGGCAGTTTCCTGCAACGTCAGGGTATTGCCCTCAATAGCATTGGAATCATAGGTGTATTCCACAAGAAATTCATCTTGCAGCCGTTTGAGTTCTCCGTCAGTCAAAGGGCGACGCTTATCTAATTGTTCCTTTAAGGCGTCAATACGAGAGAAAAGGGCAAGATATTGTTCCGGAACTTCTTTATGCCGCAGTCTGCGACCGTCAACCGGTTTTACCGCATCCGCAGGAATAAGATAGGACCGCCCATTTTTAATAACACCCTCGATTTTTCCCTGCTGACACAAAATGCGGACGCGGCGATCAGAAATTCCCCACAATTGTGCTGCTTGTGCCACTTTCATATATTCCAAGATATCACCGCCTATT
>CANQDT010000019.1 GCA_947593735.1 uncultured Lachnospiraceae bacterium
GAGGGCGAGGAAGGCGTAAGGGTACGCCGCGTCCGTCCCGAAGGAGAAGACGGAGAACGTCCGCGCCGGAGGATACGCCCCGAGGGCGAGGAAGGCGTAAGGGTACGCCGCGTCCGTCCCGAAGGAGAAGACGGAGAACGTCCGCGCCGGAGGATACGTCCCGAGGGCGAAGAAGGTGTAAGAGTACGCCGCGTCCGCCCGGAAGGGGAAGAAGGAGAACGTCCGCGGCGGAGGATACGTCCGGAGGGAGAAGATGGCGCAAGGGTGCGCTGTGTCCGTCCCGAAGGAGAAGAAGGAGAACGTCCGCGCCGGAGAGTCCGCCCGGAGGGCGAGGAAGCGAAAAACCGCCGGAATATGCCGGAACGGGAATCTTCTGATCGCACGAGAAGTCCGCGGACAGAAGGGGAGACGGCAGAGAAGCCGCGCCGGCAGTTCCGTTCCCGGAATGAACGGACAGACGGGGACCGCCCGCAGCGTCAGAGACAGGATTCGATGTCCGCGGCGGAAGTCCGCAAGCCGGACGGAAAAGAAAACCGGAGAAATGCGGAGAAGAAACGGGAAGACCGGAAGAGAGAAGAACGGCAGCGGGAAAACAGAAAAAACAATAAGAATAAAAGCAGAGGAAAAGCAGAAAATAAAGAAGGATTCCAGAAGCCGGTAAAACAACAGCCAAAGGAACCGGAGATAAAAACGATTTCCATTCCGGAGACACTGACGATCCGCGATCTTGCGGAAGCAATGAAAATGCAGCCGTCCGTCATTATCCGGAAATTGTTCATGGCGGGAGTAATGGCTACGCCAAACACGGAGATCGATTATGAAAAAGCGGAAGAAATTGCGCTGGAATATGACATTCTTGTCGAAAAAGAGATCGTGGAAGATCCGTTGGAAGCGATTTTAAGCGATCCGGAAGAAGATCCCTCGGTACTGGAAGAACGTCCCCCGGTCGTCTGTGTAATGGGCCATGTCGATCACGGGAAAACATCACTGCTTGACGCGATCCGTGCGACCAATGTCACGTCCGGCGAGGCGGGCGGCATTACGCAGCACATCGGCGCTTCTGTTGTAAAAGCGAACGGGAAAACGATCACATTTCTGGATACGCCAGGGCATGAAGCGTTTACTTCCATGCGGATGCGCGGCGCGCAGTCGACCGATATCGCGATTTTGGTCGTCGCCGCGGACGACGGCGTTATGCCGCAGACCATTGAGGCGATCAATCACGCCAAAGCCGCCGGGACGGAAATCATCGTCGCGATCAATAAGATCGACAAAGAGAGCGCGAATGTCGAGCGGGTGAAGCAGGAATTGATGGAATATGACCTGATCGCCGAGGACTGGGGCGGCAGCACGGTCTTCTGTCCGGTATCCGCCCATACGAAAGAGGGGATCAGCGATCTGCTCGATATGATCCTGCTGACAGCGGAAGTGTTGGAATTAAAGGCGAACCCGAACCGCAAGGCAAGAGGCGTCGTCATTGAAGCCGAGCTGGACAAAGGAAAAGGAGCCGTTGCGACGATCCTCGTGCAGAAAGGAACGCTGCACGTCGGCGATTCGATCGCCGTTGGAAACGCATATGGAAAGATCCGCGCGATGGTTGACGACAAAGGGCAGCGGATCAAGGAGGCAGGGCCATCCAAACCGGTCGAGGTGCTCGGGCTGAACGATGTGCCTGCCGCGGGCGAGATCTTTATCCAGACAGAAAATGAAAAAGAGGCGAGATCCATTTCCGATCTCTTTATCGCGAGGAGCCGGGAGCGGATGCTTGCGGATACGAAGACAAGGCTTTCGCTGGATGATCTGTTTGACCAGATCCAGGCGGGCAATGTCAAGGAACTGAACCTTGTCATCAAGGCGGATGTCCAGGGATCGGTCGAGGCGGTAAAACAGAGCCTGCTGAAGCTCTCCAACGACGAAGTTGTCGTCAAGATTGTCCATGGAGGCGTCGGCGCGATCAATGAATCCGACGTATCGCTCGCCATGGCGTCAAATGCGATCATTATCGGATTTAATGTCCGCCCGGATGGAATGGCGAGGCAGATTGCCGAGCGGGAGAAAGTTGACCTCCGCCTGTATCGGGTGATCTATAACGCGATCGAAGATATTGAGCGGGCGATGAAAGGAATGTTGGATCCGATTTACGAGGAACAGATCGTCGGTCACGGAGAGGTGCGGCAGATCTACAAAGCGTCCGGCGTTGGGACGATCGCGGGCTCTTATGTCCTGGACGGCGCGATCCAGCGCACGGCGTCTGTCCGGATCATCCGGGACGGCGAAACGCTCTTTGACGGCGCGCTTGCCTCCCTGAAGCGGTTCAAGGACGATGTGAAGGAAGTCAAGGCGGGATTTGAATGCGGAATTGTATTGGACGGATTCCATGATATTCAGGAAGGAGATCAGATTGAAGCCTATATCATGGTTGAAGTGCCAAGATAGAAAGCAGGTGCATCCATGAGGAAAAACAGTGTGAAAAATACAAGGATCAACGGAGAGGTGCAGAAGGAACTCAGCCGGATCATCAGCCGGGAGATCAAAGACCCGCGCATCCATCCGATGACGTCCGTTGTCGCGGCGGAAGTAACGCCGGATCTAAAATTCTGCAAGGCATATATCAGCGTATTGGGAAATGAGGAAGACCGTCTCCATACGCAGGAGGGGTTAAACAGCGCGGCAGGCTATATCCGTCGGGAACTGGCGCGCAGCGTCAATCTGAGGAACACGCCGGAACTCATTTTTATCATGGATCAATCCATTGAATACGGCGTTGCGATGGCGAAAAAGATTGATGCGGTCACCAATCACGCAGGACAGGAGTGATCGTTTCGCATGAACAAATTATTGGAAGCAATCAGAGATTCCGAGCGGATCGCGATCGCCGGGCATATCCGTCCGGACGGCGACTGCGTTGGCTCCGCGCTCGGGTTACGGCAGTATATCGCAGAAAATTATCCGGGGAAAGAAATCACGGTCTTTCTGGAAGAAGTGAATCCGAAATTCCGTTTTCTTTCCGGGATTTCCGAGATCCATTCGGAGCCGGACGGAGAAAACTACGACCTTATGATCGCTGTCGACTGCAGCGATCCGGAGCGGCTTGGGAAATTTGAGCCGATATTCCGGAGCAGCGGGACAAAAGCGGTGATCGATCATCATATTTCCAATCATGGATTTGGAGATATCCGGATAATTGAACCGGACCGCAGTTCCGCCAGCGAGATTGTCTGTACCCTGCTCGACCCGGAGAAAATTTCCCGGGAAGCGGCGGAAGCGCTCTATATGGGGATCGTGCACGATACGGGCGTATTCAAATATTCCAATGTGACCGGGCGGACGATGGAGATAGCCGGGAAACTGATGGAATATGGCGTCGACCATTCACGGATCATCGACGAGACGTTTTACGCGAGAACCTATATTCAGAGCCAGGTCCTCGGACGCGCGATCCTGGAAAGCATTCAACTGATGGACGGCGCGTGTATTTTCTCGTACATAAAAAATAAGTATTTTGATTTTTACGGCGCCGTTTATCAGGATCTGGACGGGATCGTCGAGCAACTTCGGATCACAAAGGGAGTGGAAGTCGCGATCCTGATCGTTGAAATTGAGCCGGGCGTCAACAAAGTCAGCCTGCGTTCCAATACCCGCGTCGATGTCGCCTCGATCGCTGAAAAGTTCGGGGGAGGCGGTCATATCCGCGCCGCCGGATGCACCATCGACGGGACGGTATATGACGTGATTAACAATCTGACCTTGTATATTGAAGCACAGCTGGAGGGAACAAAGATTGTATAACGGGATCATAAACGTCCGGAAGGAAGCAGGATTTACTTCCCATGATGTCGTGGCGAAGCTGCGCGGGATCCTGGGACAGAAAAAAATCGGACATACGGGGACGCTGGATCCTGACGCGATCGGGGTGCTGCCGGTATGCCTCGGCAAAGCGACAAAGCTGTGTGATCTGCTGACGGATCAAAAAAAAGAATATGAGTGCCGGATGGTGCTTGGTGTCACGACGGATACGGAAGACCGCTCCGGGAAGATCCTGTCGGTGCGCGACGTGCGCTGCACCGGGGAGGACGTCTTTCGCGCGGCGGAAGGATTCCGGGGACCGTATCTTCAGGTCCCTCCCATGTATTCGGCGCGGAAAGTCAACGGAAAAAAGCTCTATGAACTCGCGCGGGAGGGAAAAGAAGCGGAGCGGAAACCGAAAGAGGTATTTCTTGATTCGATCCAGATCCTCTCGATGGAACTCCCGTATGTGACGATGTGCGTCCGCTGCGGCAAAGGGACCTATATCCGGAGCCTGTGCCGCGATATCGGAGACGTGCTTGGGTGTGGGGCGTGCATGGACAGTCTGGTGAGAACAAAGGTCGGGCAGTTTACGATCAAGGCGGCGCGTCCGCTCCGGGAGATCGAAGAGCTTGTCCGCGCCGGCACCCTCCGCGACGCGCTTGTCCCGATCGACGCGATGTTTCCCGACTACCGTTCCGTTACCGTGAAGGAATCTTTTTCAATCCCGCTTCACAACGGGAACCCGGTTCCGGACAGCGCGCTGGAGGGACAGGAGGAATGGAAAGACGGGGAATCTGTTCGGATCTATGACAGCCGCGGGATGTTCGTCGGTATTTTTCGGCGGGCGGAAGCGGAAAAGAAATTTGATCCGGTGAAATTATTTTTTGTACAACAGGACGAAAAGAGAGTAGGATAAGGATGCGGATACTGGAAGGGACAAAAGAGATCCGGCTTGACGGCTGCTGCGTCGCCATCGGGAAATTTGAGGGGATGCACCGGGGACATCAGGCGCTGCTCCAATGTATGGAAAAACAGAATAACCTGCAGCGGGTCATCTTTACGTTTGACCGGAATCCGGGAAGCGTGCTCCACGGTCAGACCCGTTTTTTGTTCACGCGGGAAGAGCGGATAATGCTGGCACGGAGGTGGGCGGACGTATGGATCGAATATCCGTTTGACGCCGGGACAAGGCAAATGGAGCCGCGCCGGTTCGTGGAACAGATCCTGGCGGAGAAGCTGCATGCCCGCGTGGTTGTTGTCGGCGCGGATTTTCACTTCGGATATGGCAGGAGGGGAACGCCGGAAACGCTGCGCGCGTTTGAATCGGAATTTGGCTACAAAACCGTCGTCGTCCCGCAGGAACAGTATGACGGCAAACCGGTCAGCAGTACCGAAATCCGCCGGATGCTGGCGCGGGGACGGATCCCGGAAGCGAACGGGATGCTTGGGTTCCCTTTCTTTCTGGAAGGGACCGTTGTGCACGGCAATCAACTCGGCAGGACGATCGGATTCCCGACGGCGAACCTTCTGCCGCCGGAAGAAAAATTTCTCCCGCCGAACGGTGTTTATTTCAGCCGGACATTGCTTGACGGCGGATCGTTTTATGGAATCACGAACATCGGCAGAAAGCCGACGATCAAGGCAGATAACCCGCTCAGCGCGGAGACGTTTCTGTTCGATTTTGACCGCGATATTTATGGAAGCCGGATCCGGGTCGAGCTGCTTGAACACATCCGTCCGGAAGAAGATTACGGCTCGCTGGAGGGATTGCAGCGGCAGCTTCGCGAAGACAGAAGCACGGGCGCGGCGCTGATGGACAAAATAAAGCTGGACAAAAGAAACAAAATATGATATTCTACACAAGTATGCAGCCCTTACTCAGATTTCGGAATCTCCGACCTTTTCTTAGTAAGCGGCGAAGATCAGTTAAACAGGAGGAAAAACAATGATCACAACAGAGATGAAAAAACAGATTATCGAAGAGTATGGACGTGTGCCGAACGACACCGGATCCCCGGAGGTTCAGATCGCGCTGCTTACCGCGCGCATCAATGATCTGCAGGAGCATTTTAAAAATCACCCGAAGGATCATCATTCCAACCGCGGCCTGCTCAAAATGGTAGGTCAGAGGCGCGGGCTTCTGGCTTATTTGAAGGGCAAGGATATCGACCGGTATCGTGCGCTGATCGAAAAATTAGGATTGAGGAAGTAGTCTGTTATGATATAGGAGTTATCCTACGCAGGATAACTCCTTTTTCAAGTAGTAAGGAGAAGAAAGAAAATGACAAAGCAATATTCAATGGAATTAGCCGGCAGAACGCTGCTGGTGGAAGTCGGAAGGGTAGCAGCGCAGGCAAACGGCGCCGTTCTGATGCATTATGGCGATACTGTGATCCTGTCTACCGCTACCGCTTCGGAAAAGCCGCGGGAGGGGATCGATTTCTTTCCGCTGAGCGTCGAGTATGAAGAAAAATTGTATTCCGTCGGGAAGATCCCGGGCGGATATCTGAAACGGGAGGGGAAAGCGTCGGAAAACGCCGTCCTCGCCGCCCGTGTGATCGACCGTCCGATGCGGCCTCTTTTCCCAAAAGATTACCGCAACGACGTCACATTGGACAACCTCGTCCTGTCCGTTGATCCGGACTGCAGCCCGGAGCTGACGGCAATGCTTGGTTCCGCGATCGCGACGTCCATCTCGGATATCCCGTTCGACGGCCCGATCGCCGCGACGATGATCGGTATGATCGACGGGAAATTGATCGTCAATCCGACGTCCGACCAGAAGCAGGTATCGGACCTCGCGCTGACGGTCGCTTCGACAAGGGACAAGGTGATCATGATCGAAGCCGGCGCGAAGGAAGTGCCGGAAGATAAGATGATCGAAGCGATCTTCCTGGCGCATGAAGTGAATGGAACGATCATTTCATTTATCGATACGATCATCGCGGAGTGCGCAAAACCGAAACACGATTATATCAGCTGCGCGGTGCCGGATGAGCTGGTTCAGCAGATGGAAAGCATCGTTCCGCCTTCCGAAATGGAGGAAGCGGTCTTTACAGATGAGAAGCAGACGCGCGAAGCGAATATCCGCGCGATCAAGGAACGGCTCGAAGAAGCCTTTGCGGATAAGGAAGACTGGCTGGAGCTGATCGACGACGCGGTTTATCAATATCAGAAGCGGACGGTCCGCAAAATGATCCTGGTCGACCACAAACGTCCGGACGGGCGTGAGATCACGCAGATCCGTCCATTGAGCGCGGAAGTGGACTGCCTTCCGAGAGTACATGGTTCCGGTCTGTTCAAGCGCGGGCAGACACAGGTTATGACGATCACAACGCTCGGCGCGCTGTCGGAAGCGCAGCGGCTGGACGGGATCGATCTGCATGAAACAAGCAAACGCTACATTCATCATTATAACTTTCCGAGTTATTCCGTCGGCGAGACGAAACCGTCCCGCGGTCCGGGGCGCCGGGAAATCGGACATGGTGCGCTTGCCGAACGCGCGCTGCTTCCGGTCCTGCCGAGTGAAGATGAATTTCCATATACGATCCGTACGGTATCCGAGATCATGGAGTCCAACGGTTCGACCTCCCAGGGCAGTATCTGTGCGTCCTCCCTTTCGCTGATGGCGGCGGGCGTTCCGATCAAAAAGGCGGTCGCCGGGATCTCAGTCGGACTGGTTACCGGGGCGACGGACGACGATTACATTATCCTGACGGATATCCAGGGTCTGGAGGACTTCTTCGGAGATATGGACTTCAAGGTCGCCGGAACCCATGACGGGATCACAGCGATCCAGATGGATATCAAGATCCATGGGCTGACCCGCGAGATCATCGAGAAAGCGATCGCCCGGACAAAAGAAGCAAGAACCTACATTCTGGATGAAGTAATGGCGCCTGTCATTTCGGAGCCTCGTCCGGAAGTGAGCAAATATGCGCCGAAGATCATCCAGACACAGATCGATCCGGAACAGATCGGCGAAGTGGTCGGACAGAAAGGCAAGACGATCAACGGTATCATTGAGGAGACCGGCGTGAAGATCGATATTGAGGAGACCGGACGGGTTTCTGTCTGCGGACAGGATATGGAGATGCTGCAAAAAGCCGTGCGGATCATCCGCTCCATTGTCGATCCGATCGAGGTCGGCAGGATCTACGAAGGAAAGGTTGTCCGGATCCTGAATTTTGGCGCGTTTGTCGAGCTGGCTCCGGGCAAGGACGGAATGGTCCACATTTCCAAGCTGGCAAAAAAACGGGTGGCGAAAGTGGAAGACGTCGTACAGATCGGCGACGTCGTCAAGGTAAAGGTGACAGAGATCGACCGTATGGGACGCGTCAATCTGTCGATGAAGGATGTTGAGGAATAATTGATTCAGAGATAAACTGAGGAGTCAGGTGCAGCGATGGAGATCATGACAGGAACGGGTGTTTTTCATGGGATTGCGATTGGACAGGCGGTTGTCCTGTCCAAGGCTGACCTCAGTGCGGCCCGCAGGACAGTCGATGATACGGAGCGCGAACGGTTGCGTTTCCGCAATGCGGCAGATCAGGCGGAAAAACAGCTGGATGCGCTTATCCGCGAAGCGGAAAGAAAGGCAGGGAAAGAGGGCGCGGCGATCTTCGACGCGCACCGGATGCTGCTTGAGGACGCTTCTTACCGCGACGCGGTGGAGCAGATCATCGAAGAACAACAAGTCTGCGCGGAATATGCCGTATCCTCTGCCGGAGACGCGTTCATTCGTTCTTTTGACGAGATGGACGATGAATATTTCCGCGCGCGGGCGGAAGATTTCAGGGACATTACCAGCAGGGTCCTTGCTTTCTTGCAGCATCGGGCTGAGACAAATGCCGCTTTTTCCGGTCCGGTTATCCTTTTCGCGGAGGAACTGACACCGGGCGAGGCGCTACGGCTGGATAAAAAGAATATCGTTGCTTTTGTGACAAGGCGCGGAACGGTTTATTCCCATACGGCGATTTTGGCTCGTACCATGGAAATCCCCGCGCTTATTTCTGTTGATTTCCATGATGATGTGGATGGAAAAACCGTGATCGTGGATGGAAATGAGGGGACGGTATATCTCTCGCCCACCGACGATATCCTCCGGCGTTATACCGAAATGGAAAGACGGGAGAAGGAAGAGCGGGACCGCGCGCCGCTGGATACGGTGGCGGCGGAAGAGGAAAATCTGCCCATCCGGATATGCGCGAACATCAACGGGTTAGACGAACTGGATAATGTCATACGATGCGGAGCCGCCGGAATCGGATTGTTCCGCAGTGAATTTCTGTTTCTGGAGCGGGAACAGGCTCCGGATGAGGAAGAACAGTTCCGGGTTTACCGGTCGGCGGTGACGCGCATGAACGGCAAAAAAGTCGTCATCCGGACGATGGATATCGGAGCGGACAAGCGGGCGGACTATCTGAACCTGGAAAAAGAAGAAAATCCCGCGCTCGGCTGCCGCGCGATCCGGCTCTGCTTTTGCCGTCCGGAACTGCTGCGGACGCAGCTTCGCGCGATCCTGCGCGCCAGCCATTACGGAACAGCCGCGATCCTCGTCCCGATGATCGTTTCGCTCGACGAGGTACGCCGGGTCAGGGAGATCCTGGAGGAAGAGAAGCGGAGACTGGATCAGGATGGGATCGCGTATGATAGGGAGATCTCGTTTGGGATCATGATCGAGACGCCTGCCGCGGCGCTGATCAGCGACCGGCTCGCGCCGGAAGTCGATTTCTTCAGTATCGGGACAAACGACCTTGTCCAGTATACGATGGCGGCGGACCGCAGGAATCCTCAGGTCGCGGCATGCTACCAGCCGAAGCATGAAGCGGTCATAAGGCTGATAAAGCTGATCGTGGATAACGGTCACAAAGGCGGGGCATCCGTCGGCATCTGCGGGGAACTCGCTGCCGACCCGTCGATGACTTCCGCTTTTCTCCGCATGGGAGTCGATGAATTGTCTGTCGCGCCCGCCTTTGTTCCATCCATAAAAAAGAAGTTACTTTGATTTGATCGACCGCCATAATTTGTTATAATAGGCGTCGGCTTCCTCGCCCAGATAGCGGAATGTCTCGCAGCGCGAAATGATATCGTCGCCCGGGAAAGCGATCGGATTCTTCTGGATCTCTTCCGGCAGAAGTTTTCTGGACGCTTCGTTTGGAGTCGAATACGTAATATAATCAAAATTCATGACGCCGATTTCGGGGCGGCACAGGAAATTGAGAAATTTTTCTGCGCCCTCTTTATTTTTGCAATTCTTTGGGATCACCCAGCAGTCAAGCCACAGATTGGATCCTTCTTTTGGAACGACATAGTCGATATCCGGATTTTCTTTTTGGACATAGATCGCTTCTCCGGAATAAATGACGCCGAGCGCGGCTTCATTTCCGATCATTTTATCCCGCACCTGGTCGATCACATACGCCTGCACGTTCGGCTTCTGGCGGAGCAGGAGATTTTTTGCCTCCTCCAGCTCATCCATGTCCGTGCTGTTCAGCGAATAGCCCAGCTTTTTCAGCGCGACGGCGAACGAATCCCGCACGCTGTCCTGCATCAGTATCTGGTCTTTGTATTTGGGATCCCAGAGGATATCCCAGCTGTCAACCGGCTCTTTTACCATTTTCTTATTGTAGAGGATCCCGACGGTTCCCCAGATGTAGGGAACCGAATACTCGTTCTTCGGGTCAAAGCTTTTCGCGCCGTCAATATAGGATTTTCCGATATTTTTATAATTCGGGATATTGTCAAAATTGATCTTCGCGAGCATATCTTCCCCGATCATCCGCTGGATCATATAATCGGACGGGCATACCAGGTCATAGGCGACCGCGCCGGATTTGACCTTCGGATACATGATCTCATTCGTCTCAAATTCCTCATAGACGACCTTGATGCCGGTTTCCTTTTCAAATTGGGTGATCACATCTGGATCCATGTATTCGCCCCAGTTGTAGACGACGATCTGTTCCTGCTTTTCTTCGTCTTTTCCCGGATATCCGATCCAGATGACAAGCAGCAGGAGCAGGAATCCGACCGCATAGACGGCGCGTTTTACACGGAGCGCCGCCGCGGACGGGATCCGGCGTTCTTTTTTTTCTTCTCCCCGTTTATTGATGAGGAATAAGAGCAGGAGGACCGTCGTGAACATCAGCGCGGACAGCGCGTAAATTTCCGGTTTGATCCCTTTCCGGACTTCGGAATATATTTTCGTGGATAAGGTATCGACGCCCGCGCCCTTTGTGAAATGCGTTATGATAAAATCATCGAGCGACATTGTGAACGCGAGCAGGAACCCGGTCACGACGCCCGGCATGATGTCGGGCAGGACGACCTTAAAAAACGCGGCGAGCGGGGTGGCGCCAAGGTCGAGGGCTGCTTCGTACATACTCCGGTTGGTCTGTTTCAGTTTGGGCAGCACGCTCAATATGACATAGGGAATATTAAAGGTGATATGGGCAAAGATCACGGTCGCGAGCCCGAGCCGGAAAAACGGGACCACGTCGCTCAGCCGGATGAACAGCAGCATGAGGGAGATCCCGGTTACAATATCCGCGTTCATCATCGGGATATTGGTGCCTGCCATCATCAGCGTGCGTTTTTTCTTCGGCATCGCGTTCATGCCGATCGCTGCAGCGGTGCCGATCAGCGTCGCCACGACGGCGGACACGACGGCGACAAGCAGCGTCGTGGAAAGCGCGCGGATGATCTGCTCGTTTTTCACCATTTCAACGTACCATTGAAACGTAAAACCGCCCCATTTGGCTCTTGATTTGGAACGATTGAATGACAAAACGATCAATGTGACGATCGGTGCGTACAGAAGGATAAAGATCATGGCGAGATAGCATTTTTCAATGAAACGTTTTACCATAAGCCGGTTCCCTCCGTATCGTCATATTTTACGGTAAACGCCATGCTGATCAGGATGAACGCCATCAGGACAAGAGACATGCCGGATCCGACATGCCAGTTGTATCCCTGCTTAAATTCCTGCTCGATCACGTTTCCGATCAGAAGAACCTTGCTTCCGCCGAGAAGGTCAGAGATGACGAATGTCGTCATGGCGGGGACAAATACCATGGTGATCCCGCTTACGACGCCCGGCATACTCAATGGAAGGATGATCCGAAAGAAAGCGATCACCGGGGTCGCTCCCAGGTCATACGCCGCATGGATGATCTCCGGGTCGATCTTGATCAGGGAATTATAGATCGGCAGCACCATGAACGGAAGAAAATTATAGATCATGCCGAGCACGATCGCGGCAGGCGTATTGATAATATGGATCTGCGGCAGATGGAAAAAGGACAGCACGCCGTTGATCACGCCGTTATTTTCCAGAAGATTCTGCCACGCGAGCGTGCGGAGCAGGAAATTCATCCACATGGGGAGAATAAAGATCAGCACGATAAAGCTTGCCTGGTTCATGCTTTTTTTGTTCAGGATCATGGCAAGCGGGTACGATAAGACCAGACAGATAACGGTGCTGACCACTGCGAGCAAAAGCGACAGTCCCAATGCTTTCAGATGGTCCGGATAGGCGATCTGCGTGAGATTGGAGAACGTAAACGAACCGTCTTTTGTTGTAAATCCATAGTAAACGATCATGAGCAGCGGAAGAATGATGAACGCTGCCATCCACAGACCATATGGATAGGATAACCATTTCTTATTCATCCGGCACCACCGCCTCCTCATCTTCCGATTCCGGTTTATTCATGATCTGTATGTTGAATGGGATCACGCGGATCCCGACGCGCGTGCCGACAGGAACCATGTTTGTGGAGTGCACGAGCCATTCAAAGCCGTTCGCCATCACGTCCATCTCGTAGTGGACGCCCTTAAAGATCACGGAAGTGACGATCCCCTGAATGATGCCGTCCTCCGGATCGACAAGCTCAATATCCTCCGGCCGTATCACGACATCGACCGGGTTGTCCTGTCCAAAGCCGACGTCCACGCACGGGAATCTGGCTCCCAGGATCTCTACCAGCCGGTCCTCGATCATAATGGACGGGATGATATTGCTGTCCCCGATAAAATCGGCGACGAACGCGTTCTCCGGCTCATTATAGATGTCTTCCGGCGTTCCGATCTGCTGGATATAGCCCTGGTTCATGACGACGATGGTATCGGACATCGTGAGCGCTTCTTCCTGGTCGTGCGTCACATAGACGAACGTGATCCCGAGCTCTTCCTTCAGGCGCATGAGTTCATACTGCATTTCCTGGCGCAGTTTCAGGTCGAGCGCGCCGAGCGGCTCGTCGAGCAGAAGAACCTTCGGTTCATTTACGATCGCGCGCGCGATCGCGATCCGCTGCTGCTGACCGCCGCTGAGCTGGTCAGCGCGGCGGTTCTCATATCCGTCGAGATTTACCAGCTTCAGCGCATATTTGATTTTATCCTGGATGTAGGATTGGCTTTTCTTTTTGATCTTCAGACCGAACGCAATGTTTTCCGCGATCGTCATATGCGTGAACAGGGCATATTTCTGAAATACCGTATTTAAGTTCCGCTGGTAGGGCGGGAGCGAAGTGATGTCCTTTCCCTCAAAAAGGACGCTTCCGGTATCCGGGGTCTCGAACCCTCCGATGATCCGGAGCGTTGTCGTCTTCCCGCAGCCGCTCGGACCAAGCAGGGTCAGAAATTCATTGCGCCGTATATAGAGATTCAGTTCGTCAAGAACATACTGATCGTCGAATTTTTTTGAGATATTGATCAGATCGATTAATTTATCCTTTGCCAATCATGTGACCTCCATGAATTATAATTTTATATTCTTTAACAGATCGCCAAGGCTGGTCGTGGCGGATGCCCCGTCCGAATATTCGACTGCTTCGCGTTCTTCCTCCCGCGGAAGGATGTCTTCCAGTGCTTTCATGGAAAGGCTGATCTTTCCGTCGTTTGTATTTAATATCTTCGCGCGGACTTTTTGCCCGGTTTTTAAAACTTCGTTCGGAGACGCGATCCGCCTCTGGCTGATCTGGGAGATATGCACCAGTCCGGACAATCCGTCCCCGATATTGAGGAATGCGCCGTACGGCATGATCGTCTCGACTGTTCCTTCCACGACCGTCCCGGGGATCAGCATCGCGATCCGGTGCGCCAGTTCCGCTTCTTCCCGTTCTTTTTCTACGACTTTTCCGGACAGGACCAGCTTCTTTTTCCCGGGATCCAACGTGATGATCTTTACATCGAGCGTGCGGTTGAGCCAGTCGTTGCAGTCCTCCACATACTTGATGCTGAGCTGGGAAGCGGGGATGAACCCGCGGACCCCTTCCACATAGGCGATGACGCCGGCATTGACGATGCCTCCGACTTTTACGGTGAGGACCGCGTCCTGCTCCTGATATTCTTTCAGCTTATCCCAGGCAAGGATATCGTCCGCTTCCTTTCGCGACAAAAGGATATTGCCGTGCCCGTCATCCATCCGGATCACGGTCGCGCTGATCTCATCGCCCGGTTTGATCTCTTCAAAGATTGAAAATGTCGGATCGTTGCTCAGATCTTCTGCGCGGATCACTCCCTGCGCGTAATATTTCAGATCCAGGATCACGCCGTCCTCCGAGACGTCGAGGACGGTGCCCGTCAGGATATCGCCCTCCTGGATTTTCCGAAAAGAAGATTCGAGTTCCTCCCTGTAATCGTCCATCGATTCCGTTCTTGTTTCTTCCATATCTGTTTCCCTCTCTTTATCCGTAAATTCCTGAGCCCATACCCAGATGTCATCTATTATATCACAACTTTTTCCGGAAAGAAAACCATATCTTTCAAATGTATAATTTTTTTACAGGATTCATATATAATAAAAAGAGTATACGAATGGATCATTATGAGAAAAAATCCCTTTTTTATTTTATTGTGCAGCGTATGCTGGGCTTTTCTGCTGTCCCTGTGCGGTCTCCTTATCCTGACCGCGTTTGTGTATCAGTTCGATCCGGACCCGTCCCTGACGGACGCGGTGATCATCGTTATTTATATTGTTGCTAATTTGCTGTCAGGCGCATGCATCGGCTTTTTCATCCCGGCTTTCCGTATTCCATACAGCATTTGTTCCGGCTTTCTCTATGTCCTGATCTTACAGCTCTGTTCCAAACTGATCATCGGGACGGATTTCTTCCAGGTCGGCGTCTCTCAGATTTCCGCCGCGATCCTGTGTATTCTGGGGAATCTGATCGGATGTTTCATCGGGAAAGAGCCGGATGGAGAGAAAAAGAGCAAAATAACTCTTTAAATCAGACAAATCCTGTGTTATAATAGCAAAGATTGAGTAGTTCGATCATCCATGTTAATGAAGATAGGAGGCGGAAAGAATGAAGCACATTAAAACCCTGACCAGCCAGACGCTGAGCAATACGATGAAAAAAGGCGGATGCGGCGAATGCCAGACTTCCTGTCAGTCTGCTTGCAAGACTTCCTGTACAGTGGGCAATCAGATCTGTGAGAACAAATAAAGGCACAGACAGCAGTAAGAGAAGGAGTGCATGCAAGTATGATCCATCAATATCGGAACAATGGATATAACATTGTGTTGGATGTCTGCAGCGGTTCGGTCCATGTTGTCGACGACGTCTGCTATGATGTGATCGCACTTTTTGAGGGACACAGCCTTCCGGAGATCATTTCCATGCTCCCGCAGTATGAGGAGACGAGGATCCGCGAAGCATATGAAGAGATCGAATGCCTGAAGGAAGCCGGGCAGTTATTTACGGAAGACGCTTATGAAGCATATATTGACGGCTTCAAAAAGCGGGACACAGTCGTAAAGGCGTTATGCCTGCATGTGGCGCATGACTGCAATCTGGCATGCAGATATTGCTTTGCCGGGGAAGGCGAGTATCACGGAAAACGGTCCCTGATGAGCGCGGAGGTCGGAAAGAAAGCGCTGGATTTTCTTGTGGCAAATTCCGGGAACCGGGGCAATCTTGAGGTTGACTTTTTCGGCGGGGAACCGCTTATGAATTTTGATGTTGTCCGGGAGATCGTCGCGTACGGACGCGCGCTGGAGCGGGACCACAACAAAAAATTCCGGTTCACCCTGACGACCAATGGCGTCCTGCTGAACGACGATATCATGGATTTCCTGAACCGCGAGATGGCAAACGTCGTTTTGAGCTGCGACGGAAGGCAGGAGGTACACGACCGGATGCGCCCCGCGCCGAACGGCAGGGGGAGTTATGCGGTTGTCATGCCGAAATTCCGGAAAATGGCGGACTTGCGGAACCAGGAGCGCTATTATATCCGTGGGACGTTCACGCATGAAAACCTGGATTTTTCCGAAGACGTCCTGCATTTTGCCGATCTTGGCTTTCGGCAGATCTCTGTGGAGCCGGTCGTCGCGCCCCCGGACGAGCCATACGCGATCACGGAGGAAGACCTTCCGGTGATCTTTGACCAATATGACCGGTTGGCGCGGGAAATGATCCGGCGCGAAAAGCAGGGAAACGGATTCACGTTTTTCCATTATATGATCGACTTAAACGGCGGTCCATGCGTGGCGAAGCGGTTGTCCGGATGCGGTTCCGGAACGGAATATCTGGCGGTTTCGCCCGAAGGCGACCTGTATCCGTGCCATCAGTTTGTCGGCATTCCCGAATTTCTTCTCGGAAATGTTTTTTCCGGCATTCGGAAGCGGGAGATCGTCGATGAATTTAAACAATGCAATGTATATGCAAAGAAAGAATGCAGAAAATGTTTTGCAAGATTTTACTGCAGCGGCGGCTGCGCGGCGAACGCCTATCAGTCGAAAGGCTCGATCCTTGGTACGTATGATATCAGCTGCGAGCTTGAACGCAAGCGTGTAGAATGTGCAATCATGATAAAAGCCGCCCTGGCTTAAAATAAAGGAGAAAACAAAGAACATGAAAAGACTAAACAAATCTCTGGCTGCCCTGATCCTGGCAGCGATCATTATTTTGTCCGCGCTTGCCGGCTGTCTCGCCGGATTTGGCGTAGGAAAGGAGCATAAAGGAAAAGCGTCCCATATCCTGCTCGGGCTCGACCTTGCCGGAGGCGTCAGCATCACGTATGAGGCGCAGGGAGGAAACCCTTCCGACAAAGATATGAACGATACGGTCTACAAGCTGCAGAAGCGTGTAGAAGCATACAGCACGGAAGCGGAAGTATACCGCGAGGGTTCAAACCGGATCAATGTTGAGATCCCGGGCGTGACGGACGCGGACAAGATCCTCGAAGAACTCGGACAGCCCGGCGCGCTTGTATTCGCGACCGTGAGCGGCGAGGGTGAAAACCAGCAGTTCACGCCTGTGCTGACCGGCTCTGATGTAAGCAGTGCGGAAGCGAACAGCACTACCGCAAATGGCGTAAAAGAATATGTGGTCGATCTCGAATTTACGGAGGAGGGCGCGACCAAATTCGCGGATGCGACAGAAGCCAATGTCGGAAATCAGATTTATATTTTCTATGATAATGAAGTGGTAAGCGCTCCGACCGTCCAGACAGCGATCACGGACGGACGCGCCCAGATCACCGGAATGGAAAACTATGACGCGGCGAATGAGCTTGCGACTACGATCCGGATCGGCGCGCTCCCTCTGGAACTGAAAGAAGTCCATTCCAGCGTTGTCAGCGCGAAGCTCGGGAAAGAAGCGGTTGCCAACAGCCTGAAAGCCGGTGTGATCGGTTTTGCGGCGATCGCTGTTCTGATGATCGTTTTGTATCTGTTCCCGGGATTCATCGCTGTGCTCGCGTTAACGATCTATGTGATCCTGATGCTGCTCGCGCTCAACGGGCTGAATGTCACGCTGACTTTGCCAGGTATCGCCGGTATTATCCTGTCCATCGGTATGGCGGTCGACGCCAATGTCATTATCTTCAACCGGATCAAGGAGGAGATCGGACAGGGCAAGGATACCAAATACGCGATCATCAACGGATTTGACAAAGCGATGTCCGCGATCGTCGACGGAAATGTGACGACCCTGATCGCGGCTGCCGTGTTGTGGTTTAAGGGATCCGGTTCCGTGAAAGGCTTTGCCTCTACGCTCGCGATCGGTATCGTCTTATCCATGTTTACCGCGTTTGTCGTCACAAAGCTGCTGATCAACGTCTTTTATCAGCTCGGCGTTAAGAATCCGAAGCTGTATGGATCCAAGAAGCCCGCGAAGGTGATTGACTGGATCAAGATCAGCAGAGTATGCGCCATCGTCTCTCTCGTCGTTATCGTGATCGGTCTTGTATTCCTGCCGATCAACAAGAAGAACATGGGCAAGATCCTCAATTACAGCCTGGATTTCAGCGGCGGTACGTCGCTCAGCATTACCTTTGACGCAAAGCAGGCTGCTGACGCCGCTTTGACAGAGAAAGTAAAGGGCGATGTCGCGGAGATGATCGACGACAATAATATCGAGACGCAGATCGTAAAAGACGAGAATCAGATCATTCTGAAAACGACGAAAGAGCTCGATCTTGACCAGAGGGCTGAGATCGAGGAGAAGATCCGGAAGGATTACAAGGTTGCGGAATTTGAGAAAGAGAACATCACCTCCAGCGTCAGCAAAGAAATGCGGAGAGACGCGGTTGTCGCGGTCGTGATCGCGATCATCCTGATGCTGATCTATATCGCGTTCCGGTTCAAGGATATCCGGTTCGGCGCGGGCGCGGTCCTTGCGCTGATCCACGATGTATTGATCGTATTCTGCCTGTATTCCGTCTTTAAATTCTCAGTCGGCGGCAATTACATTGCCTGCATGCTGACGATCGTCGGATATTCCATCAACGCGACGATCATCATTTATGACCGGATCCGTGAGAATCTGAAAGCGATGAGCCGGAAGAAAGACGGATATGCGGCGATCGTCAATACAAGTATCAGCCAGACGCTCACAAGGACGATCGCGACGTCGCTGACCACATTTGTTACGGTGGCGATCCTGTATCTCTTTGCGGTTCCGTCCATCCGGGAATTTATCCTTGCCCTGATGGCTGGTATCGTCGTCGGCGTATATTCTTCCGTATGCCTTACCGGACCGATCTGGTATTTCCTGCGGACAAGATTTGGAAAGCAGTAATTCATAAAAACGTTTCTGATAAAACAGGGTTCCGTTATCACAGGATAGCCGGGATCCTGTTTTGTCATGTCCCGCCGCGAAACAGGCGGCAATGGAGAGAACCATATGAAGAAATGGATGGTTTATGCCAAACGGGCGGATTTTAACCGCATTGGGCAGAAATTTCAGATCGATCCGGTGATCGCCCGCATTATCCGGAACCGGGATCTGGTTGACACGGAGCAGATCCGCCGCTTTTTGCACGGCGGAAAAGATGATCTGTATGATCCGCTCCTGCTGACGGATGCGGAAAAGGCGGTCCGGATCCTTGTCGAAAAGATCAATCAGGAAAAACCGATCCGGATCATTTCCGATTACGACGTGGATGGCGTGATGGCGGGTTACATCCTGCTCCGCGCGCTGACGCATCTGGGCGCGAACGTCGATTATAAAATCCCGGACCGGGTAGAAGACGGGTATGGGATCAATGTGCGGCTTCTTGCCGAGGCGGCAGAGGATGGGATCGATACCGTCCTCACCTGCGACAACGGCATCGCCGCGTCCGGGCAGATCGCCGCCGGAAAACAGCGCGGTCTTACCATTATCGTTACAGATCACCACGAAGTGCCGTATGAGGAAACCGCGCATGGGAGAGAATATTCCATTCCCGGCGCGGACGCGGTGATCGATCCGAAGCGCCCGGATTGTGCGTATCCGGATCAAAATCTGTGCGGCGCGTCAGTCGCGTGGAAGCTGATGCTCGCCCTGTATACGATGACCGGGCAGGATACCGCGGTCGTGGACGAGCTGCTTCCGTTCGCGGCGATCGCCACCATCTGCGATGTCGTCGATCTGATCGATGAAAACCGGATCATAGCCAAATACGGGCTGGAGCTTCTCGCGAAAACGACGCACATCGGGCTTTCCGCCCTGATCACGGTCAACGGATTGCCGAAAGATTCCCTCACTGCGTACCATATTGGATTTATCCTTGGTCCGTGCATCAACGCGACCGGGCGGCTCACAAGCGCGGAACTCAGCATGAAGCTTTTGCAGGCACAGACGCCGGAGGAAGCCTTTGTCCTGGCGGAGCAGCTGAAAGGACTGAACGACAGGCGGAAGGAAATGACAGCACGCAGCGTAGAGGAAGCGGTTCGTCTTGTCGATACATATCCCGTTCTGCCGAACGTCCTTGTCCTGTATCTCCCGGATTGCCATGAAAGCATCGCCGGGATTGTCGCCGGGCGTATCCGGGAGAAATATTACCGCCCGACCTTTGTCGTGACAAAAGGTGCCGAAGGGCTGAAAGGCTCCGGCAGGTCGATCGAGGGCTATCATATGTACGAGGAGATCAGCCGGTGCAAAGACCTGCTCGATAAATACGGCGGACATCCGATGGCGGCTGGCTTCAGCCTTCCGGAAGCCAATCTGGAGCCGCTTCGGGCGAGGCTGCTGGAAAATGAGACGCTTTCCGCGGATTCCCTGGTTGAGACGCTTCATATCGACGTCCCGGTCCCGGTTCATTATCTCTCGGAACGGCTGATCCGGCAGATGGAGCTGCTCGGCCCGTTCGGCAAAGGGAACCCGAAGCCATTGTTCGCGGAAAAGGGGCTGCGCATCCGGTCATACCGGATCCTCGGTCAGAACAGGAACGTATGCCGCCTGACCCTTGAAAATCAGGCGGGGACCGTTATCCAGGCCGTGATCTTCCGCGAGATCCCGGACGGGCTGGATCATTCTTCCATGATCGATTGCGTCTATTATCCTGATCTCCACGAGTTTCAGGGCAATGTGTCGATCCAGATCGTGATTCAGGATTATCGCTTATATTGACTTTTATCTGCTTTCTTGCTAAAATAATCTGGAATATTTCCATGATAAAGGAGTTGGTTGTTCTTGGACCCAGGTAGCCTGCTATTGATCATAATATTGATTGTATTGATCGCCCTTTCCGGTTTTTTTTCCGCATCGGAAACTGCCTTTACCGTATGCAGCAAAATGAAAATGCGGACCATGGCGGAAGAGGGGAACCGGCGCGCGGCGGACGTCCTGAAGCTGACGGACCAGATCGGGCAGCTGCTCAGCGCGATCCTGATATGCAATAATATTGTGAATCTGTCGGCGTCTTCCATCGGTACGACGCTGGCGGTGCGGTCCGGAATGAGCGGCGGGGCTGCCGTCGCGACCGGCATCCTTACATTCATCATTTTAATATTTGGAGAAAATACGCCAAAGAACCTCGCGACGATCAAATGCGACCAGATGGCGCTCCGGTTCGTCCATGTTTTTCATTGGATCACGGTCCTTCTGACGCCGCTGATCTGGATCGTCAACCATATCTGCCGCTTTTTGATGCGGCTGATTGGCGTGAATCCGGATGACAACAGTCAGAGCATATCGGAGAGCGAGCTCCGCACCATCGTCGATTTCAGCCATGAGGAGGGCGTCATCGAGACGGAAGAGCATAAGATGATCACCAATGTCGTTGATTTTGGGGATTCGATCGTCAAAGATATCATGATCCCGCGCGTCGATATGACTTTTCTCTCTACCGATATGTCGATGGACGATATCCTTGAGATCATGCGGGAGGAGATGTATACCCGGTATCCGGTTTTTGAGGAATCAAAGGACTCGGTCATCGGGATCCTGAATATCAAAGACCTCTTTTTCTGGTACGCGCACCATGCGCCGGAATCGTTCCGTGTGCGCGACATAATGAGAGAGCCGATGTTTTCGTATGAATATCAGAAAACGTCTGTCCTGATGGAGCAGATGAAGCAGAGATCCGTCAGTATCACGATCGTGCTCGACGAATATGGATCCGTATGCGGTATGGTCACGCTGGAAGACCTCATTGAAGAGATTGTCGGGGATATCCGCGACGAATATGATGAGAATGAACGGGAGATGATCGTCCCGCTCGGCGACGGCCGGTATGAGGTGGACGCTTCGATCAAGATCAATGATTTCAATGATGTGGCTGGAACCGATATCCAATCCGAAGATTATGATTCCATCGGCGGGCATATCATTGAGCTTCTCGATTCGATCCCGGAAGAAGGCGACACCGCGGAGGAGGACGGGATCTCCTACAAAGTAATATCAAGGGATAAAACACGGATCGACCGTGTCTTAATCACAATCAAGAGAAAGGAAGAACGGAACAATGATGAAAAAATTTCTGGAAGAATTTAAGAACTTTGCCCTCAAAGGCAACATGATGGATCTTGCCGTAGGTATGATCATCGGGGGCGCGTTCAGCGGTCTGGTGCAGTCCCTTGTCGACACGATCATCACTCCGATCCTGGAAGCGGCGACCAAACTTGACCCCTCGAAGCTGGAGAATATCAACATCGGCGCGTTTATCGGGGGAGTGATCAACTTCATCATTATGGCATTTGTCTTATTCCTGATCATGAAAGCCATCAACCGGCTGGAAAATCTCCGCAAGCAGGAGCCGGCGGATCCGACGGAAAAGGAATGTCCTTATTGCAAGACCATGATCTCCATTAACGCGGTAAGGTGCCCGAACTGCACATCCGATCTGACGGAAGAGACGCAAATCGCGGAAACGGAAGTATAAACATCAGAAAAACAGGCTACACTCTTAAGAAAACCTTAGGAGTGTATTCTATTATGTATCAAAGTAAACGGGAAGAAGACAGAGCGATCGCGGAAAACCGGTTCGACTTAAACCAGGTGTCCGATCAGGGACGGCTGAAATATGAGATCGCCATGGAGCTTGGATTGTATGACAAAGTCCTTGACACCGGCTGGAAATCTCTCACCGCGAAAGAGTCGGGCAGGATCGGCGGCTTGATGAACCGAAACAGGAAAAAGGAGTTGGGAACATGACGACATCTGTGTCAGAAAAAATGCTGAAATTGGGAACGCACCGGTCGACCATCCGGGAAATTTTTGAATATGGGCGGAAACGGAAAATGGAAGTGGGACAGGAGAATGTATTTGATTTCAGCCTCGGCAATCCGAACGTACCGTCGCCGCGTGAAGTGAATGAGGAAGCGATCCGCCTCCTTCGCGGGGCTGAAGCGGATACGGTTCACGCATATTCCAGCGCGCCGGGGTTTGACGACGTCCGGGCGCGACTTGCGGATTCCATCAGCCGGAGGTTCGGGACCTCCTGTTCCATGGAACAGATCTTTATGACCTGCGGGGCGGCGGCTTCACTGACCGTGACTCTGAAAGCAATCTCCGTTCCTGGCGATGAAGTGATGGTATGCGCCCCTTATTTCCCGGAATATAAGATATTCGTGGAAGGGGCGGGAGACCGGTTTGTCATGATCGAGGCGCGGACGGAGGATTTCCAGCTCCCGCTTGACCGGATCAAGGCGGCTGTCAGTGAAAAAACAAAGGCGATGATCCTCAATTCTCCGAATAATCCCTGCGGCGTCGTCTATACAAAAGAGAATATCATGGCGCTTGCGGAAATTCTGGAACGAAAAGAAAAAGAGTACGGGCACCCGATTTATCTGATCGCGGATGAGCCTTACCGCGAGATAGCCTACGCAGGCGTGGAGGTGCCGTTTCTGCCGCTGTATTACCGCAATACGATCGTCTGTTATTCATACAGCAAGTCGCTGTCGCTGCCCGGAGAACGGATCGGCTACATCCTCGTTCCGGATACGATGGACGACCCGGAAAAAGTGATGGGCGCTGTCGCGGGCGCGGCGCGCGTGCTCGGTTATGTCTGCGCGCCCACATTATTCCAGAAGGTTGTCGCCGCGTGCGCGGATCAGACGTCGGACATTGCAATTTATGAGGCAAATAAGAACCTGCTCTACAACGCCCTGCTGCAATATGGTTATTCCTGCGTGGAACCGGGCGGCGCGTTCTATCTCTTTCCGAGATCTCTGGAGGAAGACGCGTACGCGTTTTGTGAGCACGCGAAAAAATATGACCTGCTTCTTGTTCCGGGCGACGACTTCGGGTGTCCGGGACACGTGCGCATTTCCTATTGCGTTCAGACAGAGACGATCGAGCGCGCGCTGCCGCTGTTTCGCCGGCTCGCACAGGATTACGGCGTCTGCGGACGGTAAGCGGAAAAGGAGATTGCTGTTATGGAATCAACGAACGCCTACGGCGGCTTCGCGTCGGTTTACGATATCCTGATGGACAACGTTCCCTATCAGGAATGGAGCCGTCAGATAACGGCTCTGCTGCGCCAAAACGGTGTGGATTCGGGAATTGTATTGGAACTTGGATGCGGTACGGGGACGATGACGCGTCTTTTAAGCCGCGCCGGATATGATATGATCGGCATCGACCGGTCTCCGGAAATGCTCCAGGTTGCGATGGAAAAGGAGACGCAGCCGGGTTCCATCCTGTATCTGTGTCAGGATATGTGCGATTTTGAGCTTTACGGGACCGTGGAAGCAGCTGTCAGCGTCTGCGACAGCATCAATTACATAACGGACCGGGACAAGCTGATCCGGATGTTCCGGCTTGTCAATCTGTATCTGGAAAAAGACGGCTGCTTTATTTTTGATATGAATACAAGATATAAGTATGAAACGCTCCTGGCTGATGGGACTTTTGCCGAGGATCGGGAGAACGTAAGTTTTATCTGGCAGAACGAATTTGACCGGACGACCGGGATCAATGAATATGACCTCAGCATATTTGTGGCGGGCAGCGATGGGAGATATGATAAGTTTCAGGAGATTCATTATCAGAGAGCCTATACGCTCGCCGAGATCCGGGATTGTATCCGCGCCGGCGGCATGGAGTTTGTCGACGCGTACGACGCGTTTTCCATGGACGCGCCCGGACCGGAATCCGAACGGATCTGCGTGGTGGCGAAAGAAAAATTTGATCCACGGAAAACCTATTGCTGACAGAGGAGAAGAAAATGGAAGATCATATTATCCGCGGAATGGCGGCGGACCGTCAGGTCCGGTTTTTTGCCGCCTATACAAAAGACGTCGTGGAAAAGGCGAGAAGTATTCATAATACAAGCCCTGTGGCGACCGCCGCGCTCGGCAGGCTGCTGACCGCGGGCGCGATGATGGGCGCGATGAACAAAAATCCCGACGACCTGGTGACCTTGCAGATCCAATGCGGCGGACCGATCGGAGGGCTGTGCGTCACCGCGGACGCGCGCGCGAATGTGAAAGGGTACGTCCATCAGCCGGATGTGATGCTTCCGGTGACAAAAGCCGGCAAGCTGGACGTCGGAGGCGCGCTTGGCAGCGGGGTACTGAGCGTCGTCAGGGACGTCGGGCTGAAAGATCCGTATGTGGGACAGACAAATCTTGTCAGCGGGGAGATCGCGGAAGACCTGACCTATTATTTCGCTACGTCGGAGCAGATCCCAACCTCGGTGGCGCTTGGCGTGCTGATGAACAGAAACAATACGGTCGCCCATGCAGGCGGATTTATTTTGCAGATGATGCCGTTTGCGCAGGAAGATGTCATTGCGTCCCTGGAGCGGAAGATCGCCGGGCTGGGATCCGTCACTTCCTTCCTGAAGGAGGGAAAAACGCCGCGCGATCTCATGGATTATCTGTTTGAAGGATATGATCTGGAAATAAACGATACGATGCCGACGCGATACGCATGCAACTGTTCAAAAGAGCGGGTCGCGAAGGCGCTGATCAGCATTGGAAAAAAAGATCTGCTGGAAATGATCGAAGACGGGAAGCCGGTTCATGTAAACTGCCATTTCTGCGGAACAGACTATGAGTTCAGCATAGGAGAATTGCGGGACCTGATCGGAGAATAAAAAAGCGAAGCGTTTTGACCTCCCAAAGAGGAAAACGCTTCGCTTTTTTATATCCGTATTCTTATTTTTATTCTTCTTCCGGTTCCGTTTCGGATGATCCTGCCTCAACCGGTTTCGCCTCTGATTTCGCTTCGTCTGGTTCCGTCTCAACCGGTTTCGTTTCCGCCGCCGACTCCGCCGGGGCGGATGTCGGTTCCGCAATCTCTGCCTCGGCAGGTTCCGACTGCAGTTTGTCCGGTTCCTCCATATCCTCGTCTTCTTCCGGTACAGGTTCTGGCTCGACCGGCTCCAGATTGGCGGCTTCCAGCGCGTTTTCCTCCGTAATATTTAACGAAACATATTCCCGGTCGTTTGTATCAATGTTGGAAAAGATGTCTTCAAAATCATCCTCCTCTGAGGCAGTATGTTCCTCGGCAGATTCCGTCTCCATTTTCGATAATTTATCCTGAATCTGGCTGAACAGACCGGTCGCTTTGCTTTTTGCTGTTTTCCATTTCGCGGAGGCAAAATTCTTCGCGGCGGATGCTTTTTCTTTGACAGCGGCGGCAGCGTCGGAATCTTCCATTTTATCTTCAATCTTTTCCTGGATCTGATCGACCTTATCCTCGATCGTTTCGGTAAGATCGCCCACTTTATCCTGCAGATCCTCGATCGGTTCCTGCAGCTTTTCTTTATAAAACGGATGCGATTTAATTTTGTCCCGGAAAAAATATGCCGTCGCGCCTACCGACGCGATACACGCGAAAATTTTCATTCCGACTCCGGCAATCCCGCTTTTCTTTTGTTTGTTTTTTTTAGCCATGACCAATCAAGCCTCCTTGTTTTTATTCTGATATCCGATCAACGCCGGTATCTTGCTTTTATTGTAATAGATTGGCAGGTAAAATGCAATAAAATTCTGAACGCTTCCCAGAAATTTACACATCAAGTTTCATATCGCCGTCCTGAATAAATCTGTGCCGGCGCATAAATTCGCTGATCAGAAAAGAGAGCAGCGCGGGAGCCAGAAAATGCATACAGACGATCATCGCGATAACCGAACCTGCCGAATGATCGGCGATCATTGTCTGATAGCACATGATCTGCCCAACCAGACCAGCCGAGCCCATCCCGGAACCGGTTGCGTTGTTTGTCATCCCAAGGACGATTGTTGAGACAGGTCCAAGGATCGCGCTTGTCAGGATCGCGGGGAGCCAGATGATCGGTTTCTTCATGATGTTCGGAACCTGCAGCATGGACGTGCCGATTCCCTGGGCAAAAAATCCGCCCACACCGTTTTCCCGGAAGCTCGCCGCGGCAAACCCTACCATATTGGCGCAGCATCCGACGGTCGCCGCTCCGGCGGCAAGCCCGGACAGGTTCAGGATAATGCCGAGCGCCGCGGAACTGATCGGAAGCGTCAGGATCATGCCCATCAGGACTGATACGATGATTCCCATTGTAAATTTGTGCTGTTCGACGCCCCAGTTGATCAGGCTTCCGAGCGCTGTCATAATATGGCTGACATATGGTCCGGCAAGGAGCCCGACGGCGGAACCCGTCCCGATTACGGCAAGCGGCGTAAGGAGAATATCTAGGCTTGTTTTTCCTGACACGAGCCTGCCGATCTCAATGCCGATATAGGCGCCGAGAAACGCGCCGAGCGGTTCTCCGGGACCGGAAAGGACGACCGCGCCATCCGACAGGAGCTTACCGTCCAGAATCGAGCTTGCAAACGCGCCCACCATCCCGGCGACCGCGGCTGATACGGTGACAAGCGGAGCCTGGCGGAACCGGCAGGCGACTCCGACGCCGATCCCGGCGCCGGTCAGCATTGCCGCCGCTTTGCCGACCAGAAAGACAAGGTCGCCGATGGAACCTCCGATGAGCGTACCGATCTGCTGAATGATCGTCCCGATGATCAGCGTGGCGAACAGGCCGGACGCCATTCCACTCAGCGCTTCCACAAAAACGCGATGATAAATCTTTTTTACAAAATTCATAATTCCGTATCCTCCATTTGTTCTCCAAAATAATAAAATCCTTTTGCCTGCGTCAGCTTTACCGGTACGATCGTCCCGATCAGGGAATCGCTTCCCGGAAAATGGACGGTCATATTGTTGGAAAGCCTGCCGGTCACAAGCGCGGGGTCGCGGCTGTTCTTTTCTTCCACGAGGACGTCTTCCACATGACCGACCAGCTTTCCGGAAGTGGATTCCGCCATGGAGTGGAGCAGTGCGAGCAGCCGGTTAAACCGTTCCTTCGCGATATCATCCGGGATCTGGTCCGCCATTTCCGCCGCGGGCGTACCGGTGCGTTTGGAATATAAAAACGTATAGGCGCTGTCGAACCGCGCTTTGGATACGACATCGAGCGTTTCGAGGAAATCTTCTTCCGTCTCGCCCGGGAAACCGATGATGATATCCGTCGTGATCCCGACGTCCGGAATGGACGCACGGATCTTTCTGACCAACGCAAGATAATGTTCCTTCGTATAATGCCGGTTCATTTTCTGTAATATCCTGGAGCTTCCCGATTGCAGCGGGAGATGGACGTGCCGGCATATTTTTTTTGACGCCGCCATTGTCTCGATCAGTTCGTCGGACAGATCTTTCGGATGAGGCGTCATGAATCGGATCCGTTTCAGCCCGTCGATGTCCTCCAGCATACGCAGAAGCTGCGCGAATGAAACCGGTTCCTCCAGTGTTTTCCCATATGAGTTGACATTTTGTCCAAGTAGCATCACTTCAACGACGCCACCCGAGACAAGAGATTCCACTTCGCGGACGATATCCTCCGGCTTGCGGCTCCGTTCCCGCCCGCGCACATAGGGGACGATACAGTAGGAACAGAAATTATTGCAGCCGTACATGATATTCACGCCGGATTTGAAGAAATATTTCCGCTCGTTCGGGAGATCTTCAACAATCTCATCCGTTTTCTCCCAGACGTCGATGACCGGCTGATTTTCCGTAAGTCGCCGGTACACCAGCTCCGCAAGCTTAAAAATGTTGTGCGTCCCGAAAACAAGGTCGACAAAACCATACTGATCTTTGATCTTCGCGACGACGTCCGGTTCCTGCATCATACAACCGCACAACGCGATGATCAGATCGGGATCCTGTTCTTTTCTTGTCTTCAAATGGCCAAGGCGGCCGTATACCTTCAAATTCGCGTTTTCCCGCACAGTACAGGTATTATATAAAACAAAATCCGCCTGTTCCTCCTCCGTTTCCTGAAATCCCATTTCCGTCAGGATCCCGCGCAGTTTCTCCGAATCCCGCGCGTTCATCTGGCACCCGAACGTCGTGACATGAAACGTGCGGGAACGGCCGGTCTGTTCTTTTTCCCGGTCAGCCATCTGCCTGACAAGCCGTATATACTCCGCCTGCCTGGCGGATTCCGTCTGTCTTTCGTTTTTCTCCATCGCCTGTCCTCTTTTCCAATAATTAGCCTGTATTATATATTTTTTTCTATTCCCAGTCAAGATGATATCAGGACGCCAAAATACCTTTGACCCCGCCATCCATGATATGGTATAATAATGAGGAAAATGACGGTCATGCCTGCATGAACCGGCATTGGACGACTATCTCCATTGAGACGGCGATCGAACAGATACAGGAGAGAAATGAAAATGGCAAAACTGACACCAATGATGGAACAATATATGGAGATCAAGAAAGAGTACCCGGACTGTATTTTATTTTACCGGCTGGGAGACTTTTACGAAATGTTTTATGAAGATGCGCTCCTGTGTTCCCGGGAACTGGAGATCACGCTTACCGGAAAGGATTGCGGGCAGGAGGAACGCGCGCCCATGTGCGGCGTGCCTTATCACGCCTGCGACGCGTATCTGAACCGGCTGATCGAGAAAGGATACCGGGTCGCGATCTGCGAACAGGTCGAGGATCCGAAGGCGGCGAAGGGCATCGTAAAAAGGGAAGTCATCCGCATTGTCACTCCGGGGACCAACCTGTCGGAAACCAGCCTTGACGAGTCGAAGAACAATTATCTGATGGGCGTTTATTATACGGAATCTTCGATCGGCGCGGCGCTGGTGGACCTTTCCACAGGCGAGTTCCGCATGACGCAGCTGGAAAATACAGGCGCCCTGACAGACGAATGTATGAAATATTGCCCGTCGGAGATCATCTGCAACGACCATTTCCTGCTGAGCGACATGGATTTTGACCTTTTAAAAGACAAACTCCATGTCCTCGTTTCTTCTCTTTCCGCCCATTATTTTGACGAAGCGATCTGCCAGGAGTATATCCGGCGCCAGTTTGGCGTATGGAATCTGGAGGGACTCGGCATCCGCGAATTTCCGGACGGGATCATCGCGGCGGGAGCGGTTCTTCAATATCTGCATGAAACACAGAAAAACGCGTTGAATCATTTGCAGTCGATCGTCCCTTACCGGGCGGATCAGTATATGCTGCTGGACAGCAGCACAAGAAGGAATCTGGAGCTTACGGAAACCCTGCGCGATAAGCAGAAGAAAGGCTCCCTGCTGTGGGTCCTGGACAAGACGAGGACCGCGATGGGCGCGAGGCTGCTCCGCAGCTATCTGGAACAGCCGCTGCTCGACAAAGATTCCATTGAAGCCCGGCTGGACGCGATCGAAGCGCTGAATGACAACGCGATCGTCCGGGAGGAACTGCGCGAATATCTGAATCCGATTTACGACCTGGAGCGGCTGATGACGCGGATCAGCTGCGGAACCGCCAATCCAAGGGATCTGATCGCGTTCCGGTCGTCTATCGGCTATCTTCCTCCGATCCGCCTTCTCCTGAAAGAATTTGACGGGGGAGAGCTCCAGCAGATCTGCCGGGACATGGATGAACTGGAAGATCTGTTTGACCTGATCGACCGCGCCATTGTGGACGAACCGCCGATCACGATCCGCGAGGGCGGCATCATCCGGGACGGGTTCGATGAAGCGCTGGATGAGCTCAAGCGCGCGAAGACGGACGGGAAACAGTGGCTCGCGGAACTGGAACAGCGAGAGCAGGAAGAGACCGGGATCCGCAAGCTGCGGATCAAATATAACAAAATATTCGGCTATGTCATTGAAGTGACCAATTCCTACAAAGACCAGGTGCCGGACCGGTACATAAGGAAACAGACGCTTGCGGGCTCCGAGCGGTACAGTACGGAGGAACTGGACCGGCTTGCCGGAATTATCCTCGGCGCGGAAGACAAGCTCTGCAACATGGAATATGAGATCTATCTCTCGATCCGAAATCATCTCGCGGAGATGGTGGAACGGGTCCAGCGGACGGCGCGCTGTATCGCCAGGCTGGATGTCTTTGCGTCGCTCGCTGTCGTCGCGGAGCAGAACCATTATGTCCGACCGTCCCTGAACTGGAAAGGGATCATCCATATCGTGGACGGAAGGCATCCGGTTGTCGAACAGATGATCGGCGCGGATCAATTTATCACAAACGACACTTATCTTGACAATAAAAATAATCGCGTCGCGATCATCACCGGTCCGAATATGGCGGGAAAGTCCACCTATATGCGTCAGACGGCGCTGATCTGCCTGATGGCGCAGATCGGTTCCTTTATCCCCGCCGCCAAAGGCGACATTGATATCGTCGACCGGATTTTTACCCGCGTCGGGGCGTCGGATGATCTGGCTTCCGGTCAGAGTACCTTCATGGTAGAGATGAGCGAGGTCGCGAATATTTTGCGGAACGCCACGAAAAACAGCCTGATTGTATTGGACGAGATCGGCAGGGGAACCAGCACGTTCGACGGGCTGAGCATTGCGTGGGCGGTTGTGGAATATATCAGCAATCCGAAGCTGCTCGGGGCGAAAACTCTGTTTGCCACCCATTATCATGAACTGACGGAGCTGGAAGGGAAGCTGACGAATGTCCATAATTACTGCATCGCCGTCAAAGAGCAGGGAGACAATATTGTTTTTCTGCGCAAGATCATTCAGGGAGGCGCGGATAAAAGCTACGGGATCCAGGTCGCGAAGCTCGCGGGCGTTCCGGACGCCGTTCTGAACCGCGCGAAAGAGATTGTCGCGGAACTCAGCAACAATGATATTACATACAAAGTAAAAGGGCTTGCCATCTCCGACCTGGAGCGGTACCACGGCGAGCCGGAGCAGATTTCTTTTTTTGATCTGCCGAAGGAATCGTCCCCGGAATACAAAATATTGAACAAAATCGCAGACGCCGATGTGCTGAACCTTACGCCCCTGGAGGCGATGAATATGCTGTATCAGCTGCAGGCGGAGATCAGGGAGTTATTATGAATCACATTCAGGTTCTGGATCAGAATACCATCAATCAAATCGCGGCGGGAGAAGTGATCGAACGGCCGGCGTCCGTGGTCAAGGAACTTGTAGAAAATGCCATTGACGCAAAAGCGACTTCCATCACAGTCGAGATCCGGGAAGGCGGCATCAGCCTGATCCGGATTACCGACAACGGCTTCGGGATCCCGAAAGACGATGTCCGGACCGCGTTTTTGCGCCATGCGACCAGCAAGATCCGGTCCGTTGAAGATCTGCTGTCGGTTTCATCCCTCGGGTTCCGCGGCGAAGCGCTGTCGAGCATCGCGGCGGTCGCCCAGGTAGAGCTTGTCACAAAAACGGGCGACGCACTGGCAGGCACCCGTTATGAAATCCACGGCGGAAAGGAAATCGCGATGGAAAGCGTCGGCTGCCCGGACGGCACGACGTTCGTCGTCCGGAACCTTTTCTACAATACTCCCGCAAGGAGAAAATTTTTAAAAACGCCGATCACTGAAGCAGGTTATATCGAAGCGATGATCCAGCGGCTCGCGCTGTCGAACCCGGATATTTCCATCCGGTATATCAACAATGGGTCAAACAAATTATTCACTGCCGGAAATGGGAATTTAAAAGATATGATCTATCATATTTACGGCAGGGAAACGGCGGCGGAACTTCTCCCGATCGACATTAAGACCGAACGCATCGCCATATCCGGCTATCTCGGGAAGCCGTCGATCGTCCGGGGCAACCGTTCCTACGAGAATTTTTTTGTGAACGGTCGCTATATTAAAAGCCCAATCATAAGCAAAGCGGTGGAAGACGGGTATAAAAATTTTCTGATGATCCATAAATTCCCGTTCGTCGTCCTGAATCTTACGATGGAAAGCCGACTCCTTGATATCAACGTCCATCCGTCGAAAATGGAACTCCGGTTCAAAAACGCGGACGAACTGTATCAGCTGTTGTCAGGATCGATCCGGGACGCGCTGTCCCATCAGGAGCTGATCCCCGAGATGACGGAACAGCCGGAGAAAAAGCTGTCGCAGATCCCGCCGATGAAAACAAAACGCGCGCCGGAACCGTTTGAAACGATCCGTGGAAGCGCGTATATCCGTGATTTCAAAAATCCGCGCGCCGGAATGGATGAGCAGTCGGTATACAGGGCGAACGACGGAAAAGCGGAGCCTGCGCGGAACAAAACAGGATCCGCGTTTTCCCGGAAAGAAGACGTCCTGCCGGTGCAGGAAACGCTGTTCGACCGGAAGCTTCTGTCGGAGGACGCGAAGCCGAACCGCCGTATTATCGGGCAGTTGTTCCGTACTTACTGGCTTTTGGAATATGGGGACCATTTTTATATCCTCGACCAGCATGCCGCGCATGAAAAAGTTTTATATGAAAAGCTGATGCGCGAATGGAAGGAAAAAACGATCGCGTCCCAGCAGATCCAGCCTCCGATGATCCTGACCGTCAACAGCAGGGAGCAGCAGGCGCTTGAAGATTATCGCGATTCGTTTTATCAGCTCGGATTTCAGTTTGAAGCATACGGCGGAAACGAGATCTGCATCCGCGGGATCCCCGCCGATCTGTACGGGCTGCGGGAAAAAGAAGTTTTTATCGAACTTCTCGACGAACTGACCGAGGCGAACCGACCCGGCGCCGGGGACCTGCTGTTGTCCAAACTCGCGTCGATGGCGTGCAAAGCCGCGGTGAAAGGCAACCACCGCTTAAACGAACAGGAAGCGGAGGCGCTCATCGACCAGCTGATGCAGCTTGAGAACCCATATCATTGCCCTCATGGGCGGCCAACGCTGATCTCCATGAGCAGGACAGAACTGGAACGCAAATTCAAGCGGATCCAGTCTTAGGTATACAAATGGAACCATTGATCATCCTTGCAGGACCGACCGCGGTCGGCAAAACAAAACTATCCATCGCGCTCGCGAAGGCGATCCGCGGCGGGATCATCTCGGCGGATTCGATGCAGATATACCGGTATATGGACATCGGGACCGCAAAGATCCGACCGGAAGAGATGGAGGGGATCCCCCATTACCTGATCGACGAATTGAATCCGGATGAGGACTTTCATGTCGCAGCATTCCAGAAGCGGGCAAAGGACGCCATCCACGAGATCGAAGCGAACGAACGGATCCCGATCGTTGCGGGAGGGACCGGATTTTATATCCAGGCGCTTGTCCGTGATATTGATTTTACGGAAGCGGAAACGGACGGCGATTACCGGAGGTCGCTTCTCCGCCTCGCGGACGAGAAAGGCGCCGGGTTCCTGCATCAGATGCTGGAGCAGCTCGATCCGGAATCCGCGCGCGCCATTCATCCGAACAATCGGAAAAAAGTGATCCGCGCGCTTGAATTTTACAGACAGACGGGCGTCCCCATCTCAAGACATAACCGGGAACAGGCGCAGAAAAAGAGCCCATACCGGTTTTGCTATTTTGTCGTCAATGAATCCCGGGAAACACTTTACCGCCGCATCGACAGCCGGGTCGACCAGATGATCCGGGACGGATTGGTGGAAGAGGTTTCCAAATTGAAAAAAATGGGGTATAATAAAACGATGGTGTCCATGCAGGGCCTCGGATACAAGGAAATACTCGACTATCTGGATGGAACCGTCAGCCTTCCCGAAGCGGTCGCGGCGATCAAACAGAACACCCGCCATTTTGCCAAGCGGCAGATCACGTGGTTCAAACGCGAACCGGATGCCATATGGCTTAACCGGGAGGACTATGCCGGAGAACAGGATATGCTTGCGGCAATGCTTGCGGTTCTCCGCGAAAAAGAGATCTGGAAAGGAAAAGGAAATGATGTCTGACCGGAATAGAGATGAGATTCTCTCCATGGGTATTGACGGAGATGTCTACGACTTTTGCATGGCGACGGAACAGGAGCTTTGCGGCAGGTTCCGCGCCATCGACGAAGTGACGGAATATAATCAGCTGAAAGTCCTGAACGCGATGCGGAAAAACCGGCTGGGCGAAAGCCATTTCGCGCCGACGACCGGATACGGATATAACGATACCGGGCGGGAGATCACGGAAAAGATTTACGCGGACGTTTTTCACACGGAAGACGCCCTGGTCCGCCCGCAGATCACATGCGGGACCCATGCGCTCGCGCTTGCGCTCATGGCGAACCTCCGCCCCGGGGACGAGCTGTTGTCGCCGGTCGGCAAGCCGTACGATACGCTGGAGGAAGTGATCGGCATCCGGCCGTCCGCCGGGTCGCTGCGCGAATATGGCGTTACATACGCGCAGGTTGACCTTCTCGAAGACGAGAGCTTTGATTACGCCGGGATCGCGGACGCGATCCATGAGCGCACGCGGCTTGTCACGATCCAGCGGTCGAAGGGATACGCGTCGCGGCATACATTGTCGGTACAGGAGACCGGCGATCTGATCGCGTTTATCAAAAAGCAAAAAGCCGACGTGATCTGCATGGTAGACAACTGTTACGGGGAATTTGTGGACCGGATCGAACCATCCGACGTCGGAGCGGATCTGGTCGTCGGCTCCCTGATCAAAAATCCGGGAGGCGGGCTCGCGCCGGTCGGCGGGTATATCGCTGGCAAAAAAGAGTACGTGGAACAGGCGTCCTACCGCCTGACGTCCCCCGGTCTCGGGAAAGAAGTCGGACCGTCCCTCGGAATCTATCCGCAGATCCTTCAGGGATTCTTCCTCGCGCCGCAGACGGTCAACGGCGCTCTGAAAGCGGCGATCCTTGCCGCCGGCATTTATGAAAAGCTCGGGTTCCGGGTGATCCCCGGCATGCATGACCCGCGCAATGATATTATCCAGGCGGTTGAATTTGAAGACCCGGAGCTTTTGAAGGCGTTTTGCCGCGGGATCCAGGCGGCGGCGCCGGTCGACAGCTTTGTCCGACCGGAACCGTGGGATATGCCGGGATATGACTGCCCGGTTATTATGGCGGCGGGCGCGTTTGTGTCCGGATCTTCGATCGAACTGAGCGCGGACGGTCCCATCCGACCGCCGTATACCGCCTATTTTCAGGGCGGGCTGACCTATTACCATGCGAAATTCGGCATGATGATGTCGCTGCAGAAAGTAAAAGAAGCAAAGGGATCCTTGTACTTGGAGAGTAGAAAGGAATCCATTGAACAAAACAGGGACGATCAAACAGTTACCAGCCAGTGAACGGCCATATGAAAAATGTGAACGATATGGTCCTGCCGCGCTTTCCGATGCGGAGCTGATCGCCGTGATCATCCGATCCGGCACGAAAAGCCGCCGTTCTATCGACCTCGCCGCGGACGTCCTCCGTCACTGTATCCCGTACGAAGGGCTGCACGGTCTGTATCATCTGACGCTGCCCCAACTGAAGGAGATCAAGGGGATCGGCACGATCAAGGCGATCCAGATCCTCTGCGTCGGAGAATTGTCAAGGCGGATCGCGAAAGCGTCGACAAAGGAGCGGCTGACGGTCAGGAACCCGCAGACGATCGCCGATCATTTCATGGAAGAAATGTGCTATCTGGACAAGGAAGTCATGAAGCTGATCTTCCTGGATGGGCACAGCCATCTGACCGGCGACGTAAATTTGAGCGCGGGAACCGTCAATTCTACTTCCGCGGAGCCAAGGGACGTCTTTTTGGAAGCGCTTGCCCATCACGCGGTATCGGTGATCCTGATGCACAACCATCCGTCCGGGGAACCGACCCCGAGCAGGGCGGATATCGCGGCGACCGACCGTCTCGCGGAAGCGGGAAAGCTGATCGGGATCCCGGTCAGCGACCATATCATTATCGGGGACCATTGTTATTGGAGTTTTTTGGAACATAAATTGTTATGAGAAGCACAGGAGGAAATCCGGTGGGAGCTGAAATTTTTTACCTTGATATCGGAAGCCATACGATCAAACTCGGAAAAGAAGGCCATACGATGCTGAAACAAGAGAATAACCGGATCGCGTACGACGGTACGATCCCGATCGGTTATGGCAAGGACGCGATCGACATGGAGGGGAAAATGATCCCCGGCATTGAGATCATTACCCCGGTGGAAAACGGCGTTCCGGGCAATCTGGAAGCGCTGCAGAATCTGCTCCGGCATCTGTATGAGGAACAGGGCGCCCGGCGGTTCCTGCTGCGGGGGCATACCTATTACGCCGCCATCCCGTGCGACGTATCCCAGGTGGAGGAGAAGGCGATCCTTTCCGCGATCGACAACAGCCATATCCGCGCCCGCAAGATCCTGTTCGTGAACAAATTGATCGCCGACGCGATCGGCGGAGGCGTCCTGCCCAGAGGGGACCGGTTCTGCCTGCTGGTGGATATCGGGCATGACACGACGGAGATGGGCGTCCTGCATGACGGCCAGATCTTATACAGCAAGCGGATCTTTTCCGGCGGCGGCAGGTTCAACGACGGCATCACGGAATCGATTTTGCAGCAGATGGATTTTCTAGTCTCGCCCAAAGAAGCGTCGTATCTGAAAAAGGAGATCGGGTCGGCGCAGCCGTACAGTCAGAGAAGCATTGTCGTTACCGGGATCGATACGAATACCGGATTGCCTGCCGAACGGGAGATCGACACGCTGAGCGTACATATCGGACTGGTTTCCGTATTGAATGAACTGCTCCACGAAATTGAGGCGTTCCTCAGAACAATGCCGACTGATTTTTATGAGAGAGTGAAGGGCAGCGATCTCTTTTTATGTGGAGGTTCGTCCCATTTATCGGAGATCAGCCTGTTTTTAGAGGACGCGCTGCATATGTCGGTTTCCCTGCTTGACGGCGGGAACCAGACCGCGCTGCAGGGCCTTGAAAAAATCGCTTCCAACGAGCGCCTGCGCGGTTACGCGAAATCGGTCAAAGTTCCATTTTATGAGTGAGGACAGAGGATATGAGAAGAAAGCAGAAAAAAACATTTCAGGAGAAAAAACAGCGCAGGATCCAGTGGAAGCCGGTGTATCTTCTCATTGTCCTGGCGGTTCTCGCGTCCGCGATGATCGCCGGTTCCCTGCGGCATCCGGAGCGGAACGGGATCGCGCAGAGGGCGGTCCGCTTTGTCGTTGTCCCTGTCCAGAAATGCCTGAACCGGATCGGCATTCCGTTTCATTCGGAAAACCGTATGCCCGAGGAGGATCTGCAAAAAGAAAACGCCATGCTCCGCGACCGGATACAGGAGCTTGAACAGGAACAGTTCCGGTATGAAAAGGGTCAAAAAGAACTGGAACGGCTCCGAAAGCTGTATCAGCTGAATGATAATTATGAACAATACGATACGACCGCGGCGCGCGTGATCGGGAAGACGGACGGAAATTGGTTTTCGACGTTTCTGATCGATAAAGGCGCGCGGGACGGGATCGAAAAAAATATGAATGTCGTCTGTCCGGAAGGACTGGTCGGATATGTGTCGAACGTGTACGACACGTACGCGAAAGTAACGACGATCCTGGATGAATCCAGCAGCGTCAGCGCCGAGTTTCTGGAGGCGGAAGCGCTCTGCATGGTGAACGGGAGCCTGCAGCAGATCCGTTCCGGCACGCTCCCGATCACAAACATTGACGCGGAAGCAGAAGCGAAGAAAAACGATACGGTTGTGACGTCGCAGATCAGCAGCAAATACATTCCGGGGATCAAGATCGGGACCGCCGGCGAGATCACGCCGGACGATACCGGGCTGTCCCAGGTATCCACGCTCGTCCCAGCCGTTAATTTCCGGAACATCCACGAAGTCCTGATCATCAAAGCGCAAAAGGAGCCTGACGTTGAGTAAACTGAAAAGAGGCATATCCGTATGCCTTGTCATTTTAATCGCATATTATTTCCAGACCATATTTTTTCCGCGGTTACTGCCGCTTTCGCCGAATCTTTTTCTGATCCTGGTCGTATTTTTCGGCATTATGGGAACCCCGTATAGCGGGATGTGCGTCGGCTTTGCCGTCGGGATCCTTCTTGACTGTATTGCCGGAGCGCCATGCGGCGCGGCAACGCTGCTCTATACCGTTATCGGATATATCAGCAGCCTGTATCACCGCAACTTTTACGGGACCAGCTTCCTGCGCCCGATCGGGCTGCTGGCGGCGATGGATCTGGCATATGGAATGGCGGTCTATTTCCTCTGTTATTTTTTCCGCCATGGGATCCATATCGCGTTTTATCTGTTTCATATCATGATCCCGGAAATGATCTATACGACCTTCGTCGGGATCCTGCTTTATAAACTGATCAGCGCGGTCAATAACCGTACCATACAGGAGATATCATGAATCCAGAACGCGTTTTAAAAAAATTGCATCGTATTTTTGAAAAGCGGATGCTCGTCCTTCTGATCCTGTTTTCGTGCCTGTTCGCGATCCTGGCGCTGCGCCTGTTTCAGCTCCAGATCATCGAGGGCGCGGAGCATGAAAAGAATTTTACATACAAAAGCCTGAAAACGATCGAGCTGCCCGGAACGAGGGGCAACATTTATGATACGAACGGGACGCTTCTCGCTTCCAACCAGGTGGCTTACTGCGTTGTATTCGATAATTCGATCGATTATGAGAGCCGCGCCGCGGAGAAAGGGAACGGCGCGACCGCAAACGAGCTGAAAAACGCGGATCTTCTCCGGCTGGCAAAAATGATCCAGGGAAACGGCGACAAGATCAGTTCGGATTTCCCGATCGCGCTCAATTACAAAAACCGGTTTTATTTTACGGTGCAGGATGAGGCGCTGCGCAGATTCAAGCTGGATTCCTTCGGCGTGACGGATCCCGATTCCATGACCGAAGAGCAGCGGCGGCAGATGGATTTTAGCGCGCGTGAAATGTTTGAATATTTCCGAACCGGATACGGAAGTTCCGTGATGGGCAGGTATTACGACATTTCAGACGACTACTCCGAGCAGGACGCGCTTACGATCATGTCGATCCGGTATATGGTGAGCCGGAATGTTTATACGCAGTACAAACCGACGACGATCGCGTACCAGGTGAGCGATGAGACGGTCGTCCAGATCAAGGAGAATCCGGATCTGTATCCCGGTTCGGCGATCGAGACGGAATCCGTGCGCGTCTATCCCGACGCGGAATATTTTTCCCATATCATCGGTTATACCGGCGTGATCAGCGAAGAGGAGCTGGAGGAATATAACCGCGGGACCGGGGAACAGGAGAAATCCCGGTATTCGGCAAATGACATTGTCGGAAAGATCGGCGTAGAAAAGGAAATGGAAGACCAGCTGCGTGGATATAACGGTTCCCGGGAAGTGTTCGTGGACAGCCTCGGACGGATTTTGGAAGAAAATAATTATGTGGAAGCGGTGAGCGGAAACGACGTTTATCTGTCGATCGACGCCGGGCTGCAAAAATACTGTTACCGCGTACTGGAAAAGAAATTAGCGGGGATCCTGCTGGAACATATGACGCCCGGCTCCGCGACAGCGGATGAGGACGACGAAGTGCTGATCCCCTATTACCGCCTGCTGTACTCGTTCATCGACAATAACCGGATCGATATCTCCTCATTTGGCAGGGAGACGGCGACAAAGCGTGAAAAATCCATGCAGGCGAAGTTTGAGAAACGCAGCGCGCAGGTCCTGTCCGGGCTGGAAAAGGGCATTTTCCGGAAAACATCGAAGATGAAGGACTGGGACGCCGAATCGACGGAGTACGCGCGCGAAGCATATTCGGTGATCAAAAATAATCTCGGGCTTGTAAAGACCGAACAGGTCGATGAAAACAGCGAGCCGTATCAGGACTGGCTCTATGAAAACAGTTCATTGAAGGCTTATCTTGAATTTCTGATCGACCAGGACTGCATCCGCCTGGAAGAACTGGGCGCTGAGTCCGACAGCAAAGCGGTGATTTATCAGAAAATCGTCGACGCTTCACTGGAAGAATTGAAGCAGGATCCCGATTTCGACAAATTAATCTACAAGTATATGTTAAAATCAGGGCATATATCTGGAAAAGATATTTGTATGACTTTGTACGATCAGGGATTTTTGGAAAAAGAGGGCGATCCGGATTATGACCTGCTGGCGGACGGCAGCTTATCGCCATATGAGTTTATCCGCGCCAAGCTGAAAAAGCTGGACATCACGCCCGCGGACCTCGCGCTTGACCCCTGTTCCGGTTCGATCGTGATCACTGATCCGAACAATGGAAAAGTCAAGGCGCTCGTCAGCTATCCCGGCTACGACAATAACCGCCTGGCGAACGGCGTGGATTCGGATTATTACCGGCGGCTGCAGAACGACAAATCGTATCCGCTCCTGAACCGCGCCACGCAATCCGGATGCGCCCCGGGATCGACCTACAAGATCGTGACCGCGACAGCCGGTATCCTGGAAGGAAAGATTTCTCCGGATACCTATCTGGAGTGCAACGGCATTTATCGGAAGGTCGAACCGCCCGCGAAATGCTGGATCTACCCGGATGCGCACGGCTATGTCGGACTGGAGGAAGCGATCGAGGTATCCTGCAACAGTTATTTCTTTGAGATCGGGCGGCTGCTCGGAGGAAAGAACGGTAAATATGACGATGAGACAAGCCTGGAGCTTCAGAAGAAATACGCGGCGCTGTTCGGTCTGGACCAGACGAGCGGGATCGAACTGAGCGGGGAGATCAAACCGCACATTTCGGATAAGGACGGCGTCCGGTCCGCCATCGGACAGGGGACGCACAATTACACGCCGAGTCAGCTTGCGCGGTACATCACGACCGTGGCGAACCGGGGAAATACATATAACCTGAGCATTTTCGATTCTGTACAGAACCATGACGGCGACATCGTAAAGGATTTCGATTCCGAGCCGGTCCGGCATGTCGATCTGCCGGAATCAACCTGGGAAACGCTGCACAACGGTCTTTACCGTGTCGTCAACAATTCCGATTATGTCCGGTATTTCGACGGATGCAATTTTTCGATCGCCGGAAAGACCGGAACCGCGGAGGAGGATCTGACAAGGCCGTCCCACGCGCTCTTTGTTTCCTACGGCGCGAGTTCCTCTCCGGAGATCGCGGTGACGACCGTCCTGCAGCACGGTTACAGCTCCAGAAACGCGGTTGAATTGACAAGCAAGATATACAAATATTATTTTCATGTAGATAAATAAGACAGTTGAGAGGAGATACCATGGCACAGGGTGAAGTGATAGTAGTCACGTCAGGCAAAGGAGGGGTCGGAAAGACGACCGCCAGCGCGAATATCGCGTCCGGCTTGGCGAAGCTGGACAAGAAAGTGGTGGCGATCGATACCGACATCGGTCTGCGCAATCTCGACGTGGTGATGGGATTGGAAAATCGGATCGTATATAATCTTGTGGACGTCGTGGAGGGAAACTGCCGGCTGAAGCAGGCGCTGATCCGGGACAAGCATCTTCCGGGGCTGTTCCTTCTCCCTTCAGCCCAGACGAGGGACAAGTCAAGCGTAAATCCGGAACAGATGGCAAAGCTCATGGAAGAACTCCGATGCGATTATGATTATATCATCCTCGACTGCCCGGCGGGAATCGAACAGGGCTTTTTCAACGCCGTTCTTCCCGCGGACCGGGCGATCGTCGTGACGACGCCGGAGGTTTCCGCGATCCGCGACGCGGACCGCGTGATCGGGCTGCTCCAGTCAAGGGACATTACCGCCATCCATCTTCTTGTGAACCGGATCCGCATGGATCTGATCCGGAAGGGCGATATGATGAATGTGGAAGATGTGCTGGAGCTGCTCGGCGTTCCGCTGATCGGCGTCGTTCCGGATGACGAATCGGTCGTCATTTCCGCCAATCAGGGGGAACCGCTCGCGGGCGGCGATACCATTCCCGGGCAGGCGTATTTCAACATCTGCCGCAGAATCATCGGCGAGGATGTCGCGTTCCTGGATCTGAAGCCGCGGGGATTTCTGCGCTTCTTTCATCGAAAAAAATAACCGGAGGGTCGGATATGTTCCATTTTCGTTCTGATACGAAAGGACAAACATCGAGCCAGTTGGCAAAGGATCGATTGAAGCTGCTTCTTCTTTCGGAAAAAGTCTCATGCACCGCCGAGGATATGGCGCTGATGCGGAGTGAAGTACAGCGGGTGGTCGCGAAATACGTCGACCTGCACAGGAAAAAAGTGGAGATCCGGATTCTTGACCCTGAGGATCCGCCAGAAGAATAAATACGGAGAAATCATGCTGAAACAATATCAATGGAAAAATCTGAATCGCGTCCTGCTCGGCGCGGTGCTGCTCCTGATCGGGCTCGGCAGCGTTTTTATCGTGATCGCGAATAACCGGCTCGCGCTGAAGCAATCCATCGGCGTCGCGGTCGCCCTTGCCGGTATGGCTGCGGCAATGCTGATCGACTATTCGGTCTGGATCCACTACGCGTGGGTGCTGTACGGCATCAACCTGATCCTGCTTGTGGGCGTGAAGCTGTTCGGGATGGAAAGCCACGGCGCGACCAGATGGTTCTCCCTCGGCAGTTTCGGAACATTTCAGCCGTCGGAGATGACCAAAATTATTTTGATCATTTTTTGCGCCTGTTATCTGGAAAAATACGGGACACGCGTCAATGAGCCGAAGATCCTGATCCGGCTTGCCTGCCTTTTGTTCCTTCCCATCTTCCTGATCCTGATCCAGACGGATCTATCGACCAGCGCGGACATTGTCCTTTTCCTCGCGGTCGTCCTGTTCGCGGGAGGACTCAGTTACCGCGTGATCGGCGGGGCGGTGGCAGCATGTATTCCTCTGTTTGCCGGGCTGATCTGGTTTGTCCAGCAGCCGTTCCAGTTCCTGCTCGAAGACTATCAGGTGAACCGGATCCTGTCATTCCTGAACCCGTCGAAGTACAGCTCGACGGAAGCGTATCAGCAAAACAACTCGATCATGGCGATCGGATCGGGACAACTCTACGGCAAAGGATGGTACTCCGACACGATCACAACCGTAAAAGACTCCAATCTTGTCTCAGAACAGCAGACGGATTTTATTTTTTCTGTGATCGGGGAGATGACCGGGTTTATCGGTTCTATATTTATTATTGCAATCCTTGCCCTGATAGTGGTACAATGTATGAAAGTAGCAGGGCGCGCAAAAGACACCGGCGGAAGGCTGATCGCGATCGGCGTGGGGAGCCTGATCGGCATTCAGTCTTTCATCAATATCGGCGTCGCGACCGCGCTGCTGCCGAACACGGGGCTGCCGCTCCCGTTTGTAAGTTATGGGATCAGTTCCCTGTTGTCGAACTGTATTGGTATTGGGATGGTACTGAATATCAGTTTACAGAGAAGGAGGTATTAAGGAGGAGGTGTAAGATTGAAAATGAGAGGTAGAGGGTATCCATAACTTTATGCGCACAACAAACAAGCCATCTTTCGGTGGCTGCT
>CANQDT010000020.1 GCA_947593735.1 uncultured Lachnospiraceae bacterium
AATAAAAAAAGCAAGGGAAACCTTGCAAAATAAAGAAAAAATTTAATTAGGATCGATTAGCAAGTGGCAAACTCGGGTAGTAATACCCCTCCTCTTTGCTTATCACTATACCTTACCGCTAAGCTCGACTATCGTCTCGCTGGGGATAGTCGTCAAATGCCGGCTCATGCAAGCATGGTCGTCATTTTCCTTGTCATCATATCATAGTTTACAGGAAAAAGCCACCCCTGTCTTTCCCATCTTCAAGCAGGCACGAAGGAAACTTCCGGATAAAAAAATTCCTGTGGTTTTTTTGCGGCAGATATGCTATAATAATGAGGAAAATGACGGTCATGCCCACGGCGCGAAGCCGGTTCTTTCGGGCATGTGCCATCTGACAGCTGTCTCCGGCAGGATAACCGCCGGGATGGCAGCGCGAAAAAAACGGATTTTTTTATTACGGCATGGCGCCGCGGGCGTCTGCCAGGCAGAAAGGATGGAATGACAATGCGAAAAGACCAGGAAATAAAACAATCTCGCTTCATTGGCAGGAAAATCGGCGCCGCCGTGCTGTGCGCAGCGCTCATGCTCCCTGCCGCGGCTCCGTGCGCGAGCGCGAAAATCACCGTTTCCATTGAAGATCCCAAACCGGGAGAAGGTATTCAGGAAGCGCATCTCGGCACGAGTAAAGCAACCGGTATTTCCGTAAAGAAAAAGCTGACTGTGAAAAAAGGAAAAAAGAAAACGCTCAAAGTAAAAGTAAAACCGGCAGGAGCGAGCCAGCAGGTTACCTACAAATCCTCCAACCGAAATGTCGCGAAAGTGACAAAGAAGGGCGTCGTCAAAGGGATCCGCAAAGGAAAAGCTAAAATTACGATCCGGACGACGGATGGAACAAACAAGAAAAAGACCGTGACCGTGACCGTCCGATAAACTTTAAGAAAGGGTCGCCCGTGGGGAAATCACAGGCGACCCTTTCTTGTTTCTGCCTATTATGTATGCCGCGATCAAACATCGATCTTCCCGACCCGGCTTTTTCCGGCAAAACCGGATCCATCCCGGATCAGTTGTCGAAAAAGCTGTCGTCAAACGTCACATCCGTGTTCCATTGCGCACTCGTCAGGTCGATTTCCGCCGTTCTCGTTTCCGGAGGCGTCGCCCCGCTCGCGGTGATGATGTCTTCCAGCTCAAATTTCCTGCTTCTCATATCCGGCTGAACATATACTTTTTTCATGGCTGATTCCTCCTTACTCTTCTTTTCCTTTTCTGGCGATCACATACTTGATATTTCTGTCACCCGCGCCTGTGATCGTATATTCTACTGTCTGTCCTGTAAACTCACCGACCGGAACCGTCACTTCCGCCGTCTCCCTTTGCCCGTCTTCTTTGATATCTGTGATAAACGTAAAGGTTACGTCTTCGCTCACTTCTGTTCCAAATGTCACAGTAAATGTATTGTCCGCAACGGCGCCACCTTTTTCTGTCACAATCCCCTGCGCTTTCATCCCCTGATCCGGTTCCTTCGCAATGATCGTCACGTCGCCGGTCGGGATATAGGTGAATTTCTTTCCAATCGCGAGAACCTCATTGTCGATCGTCCACGCGACTTCCTGATCGCTGTGGCAGGCAACCATCTTGCCTTTTTCCACAGAAAGGGTCGTCGTGCTGCCTTCGTTCGTATCATCCTGTATGGTTACTGTATAACATTCTTTCAATACCAGCTTCTGCCCGTCCGCAGCGACCTTGTAACCGGCTCCTTCCTCCGGAACATGAAACGCGGCTGCCGCCTTGTCCGCATCGACGTCCTCATTCACCGTCGCGATTTCTTTTCCTGCTGCATATTCTCCGGCTTCAAGCCCGAGCGTGATGCCCTCTTCTGATGTAATGTTCCCGGTTATATGAACGCTTCCTCCATTCAGATCCAGCTTCTGAATGCTCGTATTGCCGGAAAGATTAAGCGTCCCTGCCTTCATCTGGAGCGATCCAATGGTTTTTTCCGTCGGACCTTCCGCGCCTTCCTCATCGGCAAATGTTAATGTTCCATTCGCATCTATCCTGACATCCGCGTCTGTAGCCCTTTTTGCTTCTGCATTCCCGGTTATAGTGGCGCTATATACCGTACAGGTTGTCTTATCTTGAGCCAACGTCAGTCCCGAACACTGATTGTTTGTGATCGTACTGTTTCTGATCGTCAGCTTTCCGGGATCATTATGTTTAGAAGAATTTGCGACTGATATGGCTCCGCGATCACTTGGTTTTTTTGTATCCCAGTTTGTCACAGTCACGTTCTCCCATATCCACGAGCAGCGTCCAACCCACAGGCAGGTATCTTTTTTCTGCAGGTTTCCTCCATCAAGCGTAATGTCCTTAAAAGTAGAAGTCTTTCCGTCGGGTTCTGCGGGAGCTATGGTTGCACCGACCTCCGCCTGATTTGCCGTAAGCGTATGCTCCTTCCCGTCGATTGTAACACTAGACTTGATTTCAATTACACCTATCTCAAAATTGTCACCAATCTCAATCGTCGTTCCATCTTTACCTGAACCCACTGCCGTTTTCAGTGTCTGCTCCGTCGTGACAACCTCCGCGGCGGAAACCGGAAAAGCCATCGCCGGAACGAGAAACAGCACTGTCATTATCAAAGCCGTCAATTTAAATTTTTTTGCAAACATCGTGATCTCTCCTTTTCAATTTTGTTATTGTTTCTCCCGTGCTTTAATACCAATATTTTATCTTTATTTCAGAAATATTACCATCAATAAATTGATGAGATTTCTCCGCAATCATGCATTTATTGATATTTTATCCGGAGCGGAAATTCGGCTGTTTTCGCAAAAAAATAAAACGCGGCAGCGAATAAGGCTGCCGCGCTGAACGATTCCGCTAAATCCTCCCGATCCGGTTATTTTTCCGGTATTCGGACGGAGATACGCCGCACAGGGCTTTGAACGTTTTCATAAAATGTTTTTCGTTGTCATATCCCACATTGTGGCTGATGTCGATGATCCGGTCGTCTGTTTCCCGCAGGAGCCGCTTTGCCTCGTTGATGCGGATCTCTTTCAGATAATTGACGAAATTCACTCCCGTATATTGCTTGAACGTGAGCGAGAACAGGGAATAGTTCATGGAAATATAGTTGGATACGACCGCCATATTCAGATCCTTCGCGTAATTTTCCTGAATGTAGCGGATCGCCTGGTTGATCTTTTCCTTGCTTTTGTAATCGTCGTATTCTTTCTGGATCATCTCGTTCATCCCGGCGAGCCATTCTTTCCAGTCCGCCCAGTATTCCGCGATCGTATCATAACGCAGGATATGGAAAAAATTCCGGATCGAATGTTCCTCGTCCATCGTAATATTCTGATAGGTTTTCACAAGCCTCCGCAAACTGTCTTCGATCGCTTCCAGCAGGGCATGCGGCTCAATATAGCCTTTTTTCGCCCGCGCGAGCAGCTTTTCAAAGATGGCGAACGCTTCCTCCTGCCGGGTGCTGCCGCACAGCTGGACAAATTTCTCGATATTTTCCCCGGAGATCGGCTCATAGTCGATCTCGGCGTCGGAATACAGGCAATGGCTGATCCCGCGCACAAACGCGTCTTCCCGCGCGTACCTTGCCTGCCGGTACGCTTCGCCAAGCTGCTCCACGCCGGTATATCGCTTGCTCGTCCCGTAGTACCGCCCTTTCAGGTTCTGGGCGCAGAATCCATCCAGGTCGTCCCCGTAATAGAGGAACACATCCTGCCCGCTGACGTCGTGCAGGATCAGGTACGAATCGCCGCTGCTGTCCGATCCCTGCATCAGTTCATTGGTGCATCCGACCACGTAGCCCGCTTCTAACCGTTCCCCGTACTGATACCGCAGCACAGTTATTTCCTGTTCCGTGATCTCCGGCGTCAGGAGCATATATTTCAGCTGCTGGATGCCCGCCTGCATATCATAATACTGACGGTGCTTTTTCTGCTCCAGTTCCCGGTCCAGCTTCTCCAGCAATTCATTCATCTTCGTCCGTTCGATCGGCTTGAGCAAATATTCCCTGACTCCGCAGCGCATCACCTGCACTGCATAATTAAAATCATCATATCCACTCAAAATCACGATTTCCGGAACATGCGGAAGCTTCTGCGCCTCCTCGATGAGCTGCAAGCCGTCCATTTTCGGCATACGGATATCCGTCAGCATGACTTCGATATATTCTTTTTTCAGGATGTCCAGGGCTTCCTCCCCGTTTTTGCAGTCGTAAATATGCTCGACCGGCACGGTCGCCCGCGAAACCATCGCCTTAATCCCCAGACGGATCATTTTTTCATCTTCCACGATTAAGATTGATTTCATATGTCTTACCCACCTTTTTCCTTGGAAATTTTACAATGACTTTTGTATAGCAATTCTCCTGGGATTCTATGGATATACCATATTCCGATCCATAAAACATCTGCAGCCGGTCCTGCACATTCTTTAATCCGATCCCGTTTCCGGAGCCAGACGTCACTTCATCCACATCCACATCGCCGTAGATTTTTGCCCTCAGCTTTTCTACCTGTTCCCGGGACATTCCCCGTCCGGCGTCCGATATCTCAATGACACAGCATTCGTCCTCCAACATTCCTTTCATGTAAATGCTGGTATCTTCCGCGATGTCCTCGATCCCGTGTACGATCGCGTTCTCGATGATCGGCTGCAGGGACATCTTCGGGATCTCCTGCTGATAGATTTCGTCCGGGAGATTCAGAGACAGATAGATCTCATAATCAAACCGGAGATTGATCAGCTCAAGATAATTTTTGATGTATTCCACTTCCTCCGCGACCGTCACACTTCTGGACGTCCAGCGCATACTGTAACGGAGCAGCTTGCCGAGCGTGGTAATGGAATCCGCAATGACATATTTTTCATCGATCTCCGCCATCATCTTGATCGACTCAAGCACATTGTAAATAAAATGGGCGTTGATCTGATTCTGCAGCGCACGGATCTCGGAATTTTTGACCAGCGTCTCCGACTGCACCGCTTCCCGCACGAGGTCCTGGATCCTCTGCAGCATATGGTTGATCTGAATCGCCAGATGCCCCATTTCCTCGTCCTCATACAGAACCGGAACGCGCGCCGACAGGTCGCCGCCGGATACGAGGTTGACCGTATTGGAAATATAATTGTACTGGCGGAGCAGCCGGTTTACGATCAGCCCCATGATCTTGACGACCACGACAAAAACGGTCAGGAACGCGGCGGCGTAGATCAGCGCCATGCCGGCAAGACCGTCCATCTCGTCCTGGAGATTCACCAGCTCCACGAGCGCGCCGAGGTTGTTGGACAGCGGATAATATCCGATCAGTACATGCCTGCCATTCAGCTTCGTCTGAATATACTGCGGATCCGGATCCGTCCCGTCCGCCCGTTTGATAATATCCTGCGCCTGCGCGTTCCACTGGCTTTTCGTATTCCCTCCGCCATAAACGTCTCCGTGGTTGTCCACAAAAGCGTTCCACTGGGAATCATCACACTGGAACGCCTCGGGATACGCGGTGTCCATCCGGATGGCGACTTCGACGACCGCGAGTTCCCTCTGCTCGCTGTCGTTGAGCGTCGTGATCAGCCCCATCAGGTGATCGCCGGACAGCCGCATCGACTCCAGGGAGATCTTATTTGGATAATCGAACTCCCACTTGCCGGACTCATACGTATTGCCCCATGGGAATGACCGCATCCGGTCCTTCCGGTAAAGCGTCGGCATGATCTCGTACATGGAATCGCTGTCCACGTAGATCCGGATATTTTCCAGGCTCGGATTGGAATTTATCAGCTTTTCATAAAAAATCAGCTCATTGTTCTTAAAATCCACGATCTCAAGCACCGGGATCTCCTCGCCGTCCCGCATACGGGTCAGATATTGCTCCAGGCTCGTATTGTTTACGACCGACTGCGTCGTCAGCATACAGAGCTCGAACGCGTTTTCCATCACGATCGCCCTCTGGTTCAACGAACCCTGCATCTGGCGGTGCGCCCCTTCGATCTGCTGATATTTCGCGAAACGGTAAACAAAGACATAAAAAACCGACATCGGGATAAAAACGACCAGCCCGATCAGAATGGTAAACCTTATATTCAGTTTCAGACGATTAAACGGTTTGGTCATCCGTTTGATCCACATACGCGGAACCTCCATCTCTGCTCAAGCTCGACTGTACCTAGCTCGACAAGACCTCGCCAAGTGATCATATTATACCTTACCGCTAAGCTCGTAACTACCTCGCTAAGCTACCAGGCATATATTCTCACTAGGCTCGACAAAACCTCGCCAAGTGATCATATTATACCTTACCGCTAAGCTCGTAACTACCTCGCTAAGCTACCAGGCATATATTCTCACTAGGCTCGACAAAACCTCGCCAAGTGATCATATTATACCACAGTTCTTTGTTTTGTTCCAGTCTGCCGACTGGAAAAAGGGCGTCCGCCAAGCCGCAATACTTTCCGGACGCCCTTTTTTATGGGAATTGATACGTCAGTCCATTCCTAATTTTTGTTTTGCTTCATTCATCTGGCGGGTTGATTCATCCAGTACGATCTGGTAGTTCAGCGAATCTCTCTTTTGGACAAACGCGTCAAACAGCTTGTCAAATTCACCCTCGGATTTCGCGAGCAGCAGCTTCGGCAGCGTCGTTCCCCATTCATTGTTGATCTTCAGGTTCGCGTTGGCTTCGTCGGAGTCTGTCGCAAGCGTTACATCATATTGTCCGGTATAAACGGTATACGGATAGGTCCATTTCTCCAGCTGTCCCATCGGCTCCGTCAGCTCCGGCTGCCACGCCAGCTGCATCGCGTTATCCTGGAGCATCCAGTACGCGTCGTCCGCCCCGTACAGCTTATCATATTGCGCGCGGTCGGAATTCAAAACCTCTGCCACTTCCTCTTTGATTACCGGTTTTCCATCAACCATATCGTAGGTTTCGCCCTCGACGCCAAGATATACCATCTTCTGTCCATGCTCGCTCATCAGATAGGTCATAAGCTGGATCGCTTTGTCCGGGCGTTTGCAGTTCTTGGAGATCATGGTGACCGTCCAGCCGTTTACGCTCGAGCCGGGCAGCTGATAATCGTCGCCCTTTGAATTTTTCGGCCCGTCGACCGCGATGTAGATCTTATCGGGATCCGTCGCGTAGATCTGCTTCTCCTGCTCCTGGATATCTGTCCTCTGGTACAGCATACAGAAATATCTGCCCTGGGTTACTTTTTCTTCCATCTGAGCGCGTTTGTCGATAAAGATATCATTGGCAAGATAGCCTTCCTCGCCGAGCTCACGGAATGTCTTCAGCCATGCGACATATTCCGGATCCGTATAACGATCGTAGAATTTTCCGTCTTTCTCATACGGAACAGCCAGGAAGTTCATCAGCCATTTGTCAAACGAGTTGCATCCGCTGCTCGTAAATTCGTCCGCCCCGATCGGGATCAGCGGCTGCCCGTCTACTTTCGGGAATTTCTCTTTCGCCGCTTTGATCGCCGCCTTGAAGCCTTCCGGCGTCGTCATATCCGGTTTTCCGATCGCTTCATAAATATCCTTGCGGACAAGGAAGGTCTGGTTCGACCCGATGTTGTCATGGTTCTTATAATCTTCCGGCGTATAGGAGGAGTTCGGATAGCAATAAACATTGCCGTCTTCCTTCGTATACCAGTTGATCCGTTCCTCGTTCGCCACTTTGAAGAAATACGGATCATATTTGTCTGCCAGTTCGTTCAGCGGATATACCATCTCCGCGTCGATCATATCGTTTACCTGACCTTCCCAGTAACCGAGCGTTACCAGGTCCGGAAGCGTATCCGTCGCGATCATGGAATTTAATTTTTCCGCCTCGTTTCCTGCCGGGACAACAAATTCCACATTCACGCCGGTTTCTTCGGTAATCTTTTTGGATACGAGATTTTCTCCCCACGGCGTGTTAAACCAGGAAAAGTTGACATACCAGCTCAGGTCTGCCGTATCGTCCGCGGTCTGCTCCCAGCCCGGTTTGTCCGGATCGATCTTCACATCGCTGACCGTCACGTCGTCTTTTTTGCCGCCGCACGCGGTCATGGACAAGATCATACATCCTGCCAGCGCCGCCGCAAGCACCTGTTTCATTCTCTTTTTCATACTTCATAGACCCCCTTATTATTCTTTTACAGCACCGATCATCATACCTTTTACAAAATACTTCTGCAGGAACGGATACACGCACATGATCGGCACGGTCGTGATCACCATCGTCGCCAGCTTGATCGAGGTAGACGTCGTTGTCGTCGCCACATTCACCGCCGTCGTCGCCATCTGCGAGGACTGGGCGGTCGCGATAATTCTGTACAGATATGTCTGGATCGGTTCCAGCGATTTGGACTGCGTATACATAACTCCCGCAAAATAATCGTTCCACTGATATACGCCGTTGAACAGCGCGATCGTCGCAAGAACCGGTTTGGACAGCGGGAGTACGATCCGGAAAAATACGGTGAAATCTCCCGCTCCGTCGATCCGGGCGGATTCCTCCAGCGAAGGAGGCAGCTCCCGGAAAAAGCTGATCATGATCAGCATATTATAGAAACTGAACATTGCCGGGATGATAAAGACAAGGAAATTATCGTACAGTCCCAGGCTCTTATATAAAATGAAGGTAGGGATCAGACCGCCGCCAAAGAACATGGTGATGGTCCCGACTGCCATATAGAAGCCCCGTCCAATCAGGTACTTTTTGGACAGCGCGTATCCGACAAGCGCCGTGAAAAGCACGCTGAGCACCGTTCCGATCAGGGTCTTCATTATGGTCACGCGGAAAGACTGCAGCAGCCCCGATTCCGCGAAAACCCTCTTATAACTGCCGAGCGAAAATACTCTCGGCCACCAGTAAATGCCGCCGGACATCGCGTCTTTCGCGTCATTGAGAGAGTTGACAATGACATACCAGATCGGGTAAATGCACAAAAAGCAGATGAAGATCATAAACACGATGTTGATCCCGTCAAAGATTCTCGATCCGGTACTGGATTTTACTTTCGGTCCGGAAAATTCTTCCGCGTTCTTTCTTTTCATCGTCTCCTCCTTTCTAGTACAACCCGCTTCCGGTCAGCTTCTTACTCGTTGTATTCGCGCCAAGCAGCAGGATCAGGGCAATGATCGATTTAAACAATCCGACCGCCGTTGCATACGAATACCGTCCGACCCGCATACCCATTTCATATACGTGGATATCAATCACGGTACTCCGCGTCGCGTTGAGCGAATTGCTCAGCATGAAGATCTGGTCGAAGTTGGAATTCATCATGCCGGATACCGCCAGTACGAACAGGATCGCGATCGTCCCCTTGATGGACGGAAGCGTTATGTAGAAAATCTTCTTTAATTTTCCCGCTCCGTCAACGGTAGCCGCCTCGTACATCTGCTGGTCGATACCGGAAATGGCGGCGAGATAAATGATCGCGTTCCAGCCAAGCTCCTTCCACGAATCGGAGATCAGCGCGATGAGCCAGAAGTATCGCCCGTTTTCGCCCAGGAAATAGGTCCTCCCGGCGTCTCCATAAAATCCGAGCGCGACGAACAGATCGTTGATCACTCCGTTTGCGTCAAGCCAGGTGATCAGGATTCCTCCGAGTACGACCCAAGAAATAAAGTGGGGCAGATACGACGCTGTCTGGACAAATTTCTTAAATGTGACGTTTTTGATCTCATTTAAGAGCAGCGCGAAGATGATCGGCAGCGGAAATCCGATGACCAGTTTTAACAGGCTGATGCCCAGTGTATTTGCCATGATGTTCCAGAACTGATCGTTCGCGAAGAAATCACGAAAATGCTGGAGCCCTACCCATGGCGCTTCCCAGATTCCTTTGGTGATCTTGTAATTCTTAAACGCGATCACAATACCGCCCATCGGAATGTAGGCAAAAACGAGCAGCCAGATCATTCCCAGCCATGCCATAAGCTGGAGCTTCCTCTGCTGCCACATTTTTGCGGCAACTGATTTCTTTTTCACTTTTTCAACTCCCTTCCCAATGCTTCTGGCTTTATTATACTACAAAGAACCGCTCCAAAAAATGTGACACATTTTTTTTAGGTATCTTTTTTTTATCAGTAACATAATGTCGCGATCGTATGAGGCTCCAGGACAACGCGCGTTCCGACGCCCGCTTCCTTCACGTCGCACGCGATCTCCCGATCCGTCCGGTTCAGAAGGACGACTGCCCGTTCCCCGTCCGGGTTGCGGACAGCGAGACATTCGACCGCGTCGCTGTACTGCGTGGTCGCGATCCGAACCGCGCCCGGCTGGATAAACCGGGAAAAATGCCCGATGTAATAATAGGAAGGCTGTTTTTCAAAATCTTTGCCGTCCCCGGTCAGCATGACCGGCGCCGCGCAGAAGTTCCCGACATGATTCGGTCCGCCCTTCGCGTCGAGCAGCAGGTTCCAGTCGCAGAACGAATTTGCGCCGTGCTTTAAGTCGCCGAGAATATCGTGCGCGTACATTTCGCCCTGCTGCAAGATCCGGTTCGGGTCAAAGCGGGAATATTCTACGCATCCTTCCGTGAACAGGACTTCTTTTCCCGGATATTTTTCCTTCACGAGCGAGATCGCGTCAAAATGATCGCCCGTGTACCAGTGCATCCCAACGCCGGAAATATACGCGCTTGCCGCCTCGTCCGAAAGGATCGCGTCCGCGCGGTCAAACATCACTTCTTTATTGTGATCCCAGATCAGGATATGGACGTCCGCAAGCCCTTCCTGCTCCAGAACCGGTCCGAGATAATCCCGGATAAATTCTTTTTCTTCCTGCGCGGTATACAGGCAGGAATCCCATGTCTGCTTTGCGTCCGGCTCATTCTGCGGGCTGATATACCAGATCTCGAACCCTTCTTTCCTCATTTCTTTTATGTAACGGGCAAGATAGCGCGCCCATGCCGTCCGGTATTCCGGTTTTAATTTTCCGCCGTGGTTCATCTCTCCGTTCGTCTTCATAAACGCTGGAGGGCTCCACGGCGCGGCGTGCAGCCGGATCGTTCTGCCCGCGCGCTCCTGCGCCCGGCGAAGCAGCGGGAGCACATAATTTTCCGCCTTTTCCAGCGAAAACGACTGAAATTCCGTATCTGCCGCGTCTTCCACATACGCGTAATTCCCGAGGGAAAAATCGCAGCTGTTGATATGCGTCCTGCCGATGGAATACCGCAGTCCCCCGTCCGAAAAATAAGCGTCCAGGAACTGCTCCTGCGCCGTTTCTGAAAGCTGCCCGAAGCAATATCCCGCCGATTCGGTAAACGCTCCCCCGAATCCCTTGATCTCCTGGTACTGAAATTCCGGATAGACATTGATCACTTCCATGCATCCGGTTTCGCCCAGTGTTCCTTCCGTCTGTTCCCATATTCTGTTGTTCTGATAATCTGTTTTTGTCAGTCGCCATGTTTTTTCTTTCATTTATTTGTCTCCTTTGATCCAAACTTCTATCTCTTTTACGTTCCGGGAGCGGATCCTGCCGCAGAGCGGACCGCGGATAAATTCCGTACTGACGATCGTTCCCATCCCGTCCGGATCGACGATCCGGTATTGCGTGATCTTGTATTCGCCCGGCAGGAAGCTGCCCGTTCCGGACAGATGGTACGTCACCGGTATGGTTCCGAGGAACATCGCTTCCACCGTATTTTCCGTCCCGACCAGATAATCCGGCAGCAGCGGCTGCAATTCCAGCTTCAGCCCGTATTCGTCACAGGTAAACGGCGTCCTGCCAAACATCATGATCTGCCACATCTGCAAAAATTCCGCCGTCGAGCCGCTCAGCCGCGCCACGAACCCTTTCCCGTGGATCCGTTCATCCGGATTCGCGCTGCTCGCGATGAACGAGGAATTTTCCAGCAGGCTCCTGCCGTATACTTCGCTGTCCAGGAACGGGATCGCCGCCTTATGGAAATCTTCCAGAAACCGGTCATACATCCCTGTTTTGAGCAGCTCCAGCAAATATTTATATTCCATATGAAGCCAGATGGATTCATTTTCCAGCCAGCCGGGGGAAAACGCCCTGCACCTGCCAATCTCGATCGGGCTGTCCTCAAGGGACGCGTTTACCTTGTACATGGACAGCTTCCGGTCGTAAAGCCCGCTTTTCCGGACGGCGTCATACAGCGCCTCTTTTTCCGGGAGCCGCCCCGGGAGCTTCATAAAGTGTACCGGTCCCTCCAGAAAATACGGGAGCGTCTTTACAGAAAAATATTCCGGCCATATTCCGTTCCCGTCTTTGCTGTATTTGACGACATCATAGCAGAAATAGGTCGCGCATATCCCATTTCCATACCGGAGCGCCTGACGGATCCCGCGTTCCGTCACTTCCAGAAAATGCTCCAGTATCGAGATCAGCTCCGCGCTGCCGATCATCTCCTTCGCGCCGTCCACTCCGGCGCGCGTCGATTCCCGGTACCGCTCTTTCGCGTCGTTGATGCTGTTCCAGTAATGGATGACCTGCTCCTTTTCCGTAAGCTCCGCCCTGCATTCCTCTATGATCTGATCCATCGCGCGCAGCAGAAGCGCCACCTCCGACAGAAGCGCCACGCTATATCCGTATGTTTTCAGTTTTTCGATCACGAAGATCAGATTGCGCTCCAGCTCCAGCGTTTCGGAAACCGATGATCCCATAAGACCCGGAAGCCCGTTCAGCGCGTCGTACCATCCCGGCTTTCCGCCCTCCATCTCGATTCCCATGCCGTAGGCGTCCAACGCGGCGAATTTGACCGCGCATAACAGGATCATTTTCTCGATCAGGTTGCCGCGCACTTCCGCCCCCTGGCTGTTTTTCAGGGTCCCACCACCGGAATTGCCCGGATTTTTCTCCAGATACCGGTACTGCCGGATCCCTTTTTCCGTCTCGACATACCGTTTGGATCTCGGCAGGATCGTTTCTTCCGCCGCCCGGTACGTATAGGTCTCGTCAAAAAACAGCAGCGCTTCCTCCTGCTCCGGATAGACGGCGAGATAGCTTTCCACGAGATCCAGATTGTAGGTCCAGTGATCCGTCCAGTAGCCTTCCTTAAAATCGCTTTTTCTCTCGCACTCCGCCTCAGCGATGACGGCTTGCATTTTCCCCTCCAGCTCCTCGTCGGACAGGCGCGGATTTTCCCGGCGCAGCTCTTTTAACAGGCTGCCGGGCGTAAATATATGCTCCGGATCTTCTTTCTTATAATATGTGATCTGCTCGATCCCGAGAGGGTTATACCCGTCGATCTGGATGAGGTTGTAAAACATCTTGATCGAATCGTCTTTGACATAAGGCGAAAACAGGACGTCGCAGCGCCGGTTCTGGTTCACGTCCCGGAAATTCCCGTTGCCCTGGGAATACTGCTCCGGCGTCATCTGGAAAAAGTTATAATCCCGTTCCGTATCGCCGTGTTTTCTGGAATAAAGGTAAAAGATCTTATTTCCGCCCAAAATGATCGGAACGCCTCCCCGCATGACATTATCCAGATAAGTCTGCCTGCTGTAGAGGTCAAAGACCGGATCGCCGGTTTTTGTGCGGATCACGTCCGTCAGTTCTTCCGTGATCGCCGTTGCCTCCCGGTACCGTTTTTCAAACAGGGAAACGTCCCGGTATTTGTCGCGCAGCGCGGATAATTCCTCATAGGAATCCACGTTCCCATATATCTCATACAGCACAAGGGACTTTCCCGCGCCGAGCGTTTCCCGGTACGCGAACAGACCACACGGCATATCGTTAAACGGAAATTGCTTCTGGGAACAGAACGCTTCATATTCCATATCCCGGAACGCGACCGCGTCCCGGAGCGCGTTATCGTATGAAAAGACGGTTTTCCCATCGACCATCACCGGAAGCGCCCCGCCGTTCCCGTGGAAAGCGAACGCGAAGTTTCCGCCCCGGATCTCCGTGACCTCCGCCGTATCCTCCATGCTCGCGCGGAGCGTAAAATACGGGACGCCCTCCTCATGATGGAGCACCTGCATCCACGCCTTCGCCGTCTGGGTCATCAGCCGGAGGGACTTCTCGTTGACGCCGCACGGAACGATCTCCGCCAGTCCGTCCAGAACCTCCAGCGATTTCGGTTCCCGCCCGGTATTGGTTATCGTGACCTTTCGGACAAGCCCCGCGACCGCCTCGTTGGGCAGTACAAAATAATCGACGCGGGTAAAAAGCCCGTTCTCGTTTTTTTCTTCCATGGTCAGCGTATTCATGCCGATCTTCATTTTCGTCGGCTGATCTTCGTCGGAAAACAGTTCCCGGTACTGTCCGTCCACTTTTACAAATGTCCGGAACCCGGTTCGGGACACATTCCGGTATGCCAGATGCGCCGGCTCGAATCCAAGGATCGCGTGATCTTTATCCTGGACGCCAAAGCTGCTGACGCCCTGTCCCCGGTTGACATAATAACACCAGAGCGGGATCCCCATCGGACCGCTGATTCCCGGAAGAAAACTGGCAAAGGTTGATTTTTTTCCATAATTCTCTATAACAAATTGATTGTTCTGATCTAACATTTTTTTCCTCCCTGTCCGGGATCCTCCTTTTCTTTTGCCTGCAGGACGACAAGAATTTCATGTTCCGCGGAATCATCCAGCGCCCGGATCACGCTTCTCGCGATCCGACCGCGGGACGGCGCGGCAGTCTGATCCACGCGCACGCTTCCCACTTCATATTCTCCTGCTTCCAGCCCATCCGGGTTTTCATAAATCACATGAAGCGCGCGCCCCGCGAACAGGCACCGGACCGAAGCCCTGCCCTGCCCGTCGAACTGCTGCCGCACGAGCATCGGGTCGAGCAGGAGATCCCCGGATTCTCCCCTCACGCCATACATCCGGGTCAGCACCGTATAAACATACCAGCTCGCCGCCCCGGTGAGATAATGATACGCGCCTCTTCCTTTCTCATCAAAATATTCCGGAATACCGGGATACAGCCTGCATACGTCGAAATCGTCGCATTGCCGGTACAGCGCCTGCAAAACCCGAAATCCTTCCCGCGCAAATCCGCGGGCATACAGGCTGTACCCGTACATGACCGCCATATGGCTGAAAACGGCGCCATTCTCTTTCTGCCCGTACGCGAAACCGAACATCCTGCCCATATCCATTTTGATCTCATGGAAATCGGTATTGAGCCGGTAGCCGCCGACCCTGCCGTCATACAGATACGTGTCCGCCGCCCGGATGATCGCCTTTGCCTGCGCTTCATCCGCTGTCCGGGACAGGATCACAAAGACCTGTCCGGTCAGCATCATGCGGACCGTTCCGCCGACGACGCCTTCCACCTGTTTTCCATGATCGTCATAATAACTGTTGAACCACTGGTTCCCTTTCCCGTCCTGTACGATTTCCGTCTCCCGGATATTGCCGCGGATCCATTCCGCTTTCTTCCGCAAAATCTCCGCAAGCTGGGTCACGGGAATCTCCGCCTTCCTGCCGGAGATCCGGCGGCAGGCAAGATCGCAATATTCGTGTAACGTGCGGCGTTTCGCGTCCGCGTCCCCGTCGTTCTGATTATCAAACAACAGCTGCAGCTCCTGCGCAACTGAAACCGCCTGTATCCCCGTCCTGTCGCGCATCACGAGCAGGAGCCGCGCAAATTCGTCCAGATTGCCGGCGTAAGCCGCCGTAAACGCGACGCTTTCTCCCCGCTCCTTCGCCATGTCAAGCGCGTCGTTCCAGTCCGCGCCGCGCAGCCTGATATGCCCGTGCTCCCCGACATCATAAAAAGACGTAAGCTGCTGCACGAGCAAATGTTCAAGGACGGTACCCTGATATACCGATCCGTCGTCCGCGCGCAGGAACGGTTCTTTCCCGTCCCATTCCGGATCGGTCCGGTCGCCCCGGTGGCTGATCTGATCCTTAAAATACCGCGCGGGTTCCAGGAGCATATCAAAATCCCCGGTCTGGTCAATATATAATTTTGTCGTGAGGAACGGCCAGACGCCATGATCCATCCAGACACGGACGATCGCGTTCCGGTCCGCGAGAAATTCTCCCGGCTCCACGCCGATAATGGTCGCATTGCTGCCGTCCATCCTTACCCCGTCAAAATACCGGACAAGCTGTTCCCGCACTCCGTCCGGATCCGCGAGCAGCAGCGCAAGGCTGTCCTGCCACAGATCCCTCCAGCCGCGGCCGCCGCGGCCATAATCATGATGCGGAAGGAACGAACATCCGCAGATGCGCCGGAGGACAGGCTGGAGCACAACCCAGCTCATCCACCGGTCGAACCGCTGATCCCCGGTACGGACGGAGATCGTTTCCATGGAATCCCAGTATTTCTTTTCTTTCTCCCATCCGTCCCACGCCGCGCGCGCGTCCAGATATCGTTTTCCTTCCCCGTTATAGCTCAAAACAACAACATATGTTTTTTCCTCTCCCTGCCGCAATGTCAGAGCGGGAAACGCAAGAGCGCCCATCGCCTCGCGTCCGTCGATTTCCATTCCCGGAACCGCCGTATCCTGCTGCGACGGATGAACCACCGCTTCCGGAGCGATCAGGGTTCCTCCCTCGCCGATAAAATCCTGCAGTACCGGATAAAATTCTTCCGGGCGCTCGCCCGCGTCCCCGCGCGCGTACACGCCATAGGAATTATGGTTGAGCCTGTGTCCCCGCTCGTCAAACGACATCGTCGGCTCGACCCGGATCCCGTCCTGTTCCACATAGATCCGATTTAAAAGAGACGTCACGTGCCTGTGATCCCGGATATTATCCGCGCTTCTCCCGTAAATCGGGATGGCGGTCACAGTCCGGATCCGCAGCGGATCCTCACCCGTGTTTTTTACGGTAACTGCCATGATCTCCGCGCGTTCTGTCCCCGCCGGGCAAAAACTCAGGATCTCAGCGGCAATCCCGATCCTGTCGTTTTCCCGCCGCATCTTCTGCCAGAATTTGCCGATCGTGACCGTCACCTTCTCCGGCTCGCCGCAGCTGCGCTGCATGAGCTGCCAGGGCGATCTGCCGCTCGCAGCCCACGGATGGTCCCCATCGACGCAGAACCATACGTTTCTCCCCATCAGGCTTGTGTGCAGGTCTTCGATGCTGACCGGCTGGAGCAGAAACGCGTTCTGGGAAATCTTACTGTCTCCATGCAGAGTCGGCGTGATGCTGCCGATCACGCCGCCCTCATTCAAAAGGGGCGCGTAAATGCCGCTGACCTGATCGGCGTCCTCGATCCGGACGCTGTTGTATTCGTCTGTATATGTAATCTTCATACTGAGGCTCCCTGTCATTGTTTTTCCGCTGTCTTCCTGCTTGTTGGTATCCCCATTTTATCCTGTTTGCAAGGCGATTTCAGTACAATATTTTGCCGAACAGTCTCATTTTTTTATGCTTTTGAAACCGAAAAAGAGCAGCCGTTCCACAATAAAATCATGAAACGTCCGCTCTTTTGGACTCGCAAATTTGCTTATTATTTCCAGATTTGGTCAAGTAAGGAAAGCCGTCCTGTTACGGCGTGACGGTGCTCTCGTACAGACCCTTCGCTTCCTTTTCGGTCAGCGTTTTTCCATTATAAACATATACTTCATCTATCATACCGTTGAACGGCGGATCCCAGAAGTTTACGCCAAGGAACGTCTCCGTATCGGCATTGACCGTGCTGAGGATCTCACCGTTGTCGATCGTTTTCACGCCGTCAACATAAAGCGACGCGTGGTTTCCGTCAACCGTTACGATCATCTGATGCCATGTCCCGGGCGCTACCTGTCCTCCCGCGGACTGGATATGATGCCGCGATGACCCGGTCAGATTGCTCCAGAACGCCAGATTGCCTCCGGTCAGCATCCCAAACGGGGCGCTGAGCCAGTTTTCCGACTCTTTGGAACCGGAATTCACAAAGACGGCGGACGTACACGCCGTGAACTGATCCGCGTTCATCCAGAACCCGATCGAGTAATTGCTGTCCGTTATGACTTTGCCGAGATTGACCCCGTAACTGCCCGTTCCGGTCAGCCGCAGAGCCGCCCCGCGGTATCCTTCCGGTTCATATTGAACCTCGTCGTTGGACAGCGAACCTGTGATATGCTCCGCGACCTTCTTCGCCGGAGCGTCTTCCGCGAGGGCGTTTTCCAGCGACTGGTCAAACGCGAAGCTGGCGGTGCATCCCTCCGGCATAGGATACGGCGTTTCCATCTGCGTGACTTCTTTTTCCGCGACGATCCGCTCACCCGCCGCCTGGTCCGCGCGGACCGTGATGTGGAGCGCGCTGTTTTCCGATTTCTTTGTATACGGCACAACGATGCGCTGCTGCAGCGACGTCACCGAAACCGGGATCCGCCCGCTGCTTCCGTCCTGGTCTCCGTTTTCCTCGGTCACTTCAACCGTGACCGAACCGTACAGCGCGGCGTTTTGCAGATAGAAGCATACCTTTCCATTCTCATACCACGCGTCCCCGATCGACGCGATATGATCCAGCGCCGGTACGGTTTCGCTGATCAGGAAGTCGCAGGATGCGGCGTGCTCCGCCTGATCGGTCAGCGCTGCCGTCCCGTTGATGTTCGCCAGATAATAGCCCGGCTTCGCGACGCTTTCCAGAGAAACCGCGCCGGGAGTCCCGCCTGTGCCGACGACCGTCCGGAACGTCATCCGCTGTTTCATCGCCGTATCATTCTGTCTTGAATCCTGCGTTAATACTACGCCGCTATCGTCCGCCGCGAGATACAGACCCGGCTTGCGGACCGCCTGCAGCGATACATATGTCTCATTTCCCTCATCGGCTTTTCCGGGCAGGATCTCCCACTGCGCGTCCTCTGCAGCCATGATCCCGCCTCCGATAAAGACCGGTTTGGAGATCGGATATTCGCTATCCAGCACGGAATTGACAAAGTTCCCGTAATTCAGGAATCCTCCCTGTCCGTTCCCGCTCGGCTGATAGAGGTAAGACGCCGTTCCCGTCAGCCCGACCGACGTTTCCTGAACCGGCTCGACCGAACCGTCTTCCCGGAAATGCAGTTCCTCCACGCAAACGCTTCTCCGGAACCCGCTTCCCCACGGGAGCGAGCCATTATGATAAACAAAATAGGTCTTGCCCTTAAAGTCGATCACGGCGGGATGATTCGTATTTGATGTCGCGGTCGGAGGCATAAGCAGCCCGCCATACTGGTACTGACCGCTCAGCAGGTCGTCCGTCGTCGCGTATGCCATCTGTTCCCTCCAGCCCATCGCGTAAAACAGATAATACGGGCCGGCGAGATTTCCGTCCGTGTCCCTGCGCCGGTAGATCCATGGAGCTTCCGTAAACGTGCCCGGCGCGTCCGCGATCGTCGTCCGCGTGATGTCCGCGCTCGTGATCGTCCCGTTTCCATCCCGGTCAACGACCGAGATCATATCGTCGTTGAGTTCACAGACATAGAAGTTTGTATTTCCCCATGCCAGATACCGGTGCTCGACACCATTTTCATCTGTCTCGATCCACACGGTCGGGTCAATGTCATCATGCTTCGCCGTATTGGGCGGCGTCATGGATCCTCCCACCAGCGGCGCGTGAAGCGCGTCATGATACGGTCCTTCCGGCGAATCGGCTACTGCAACGCCAATCGCCGCATAGCCGCTGTCGTTTCTGTTAAACGTGCAGAAATAGAGATAATATTTGCCGTTATGCTCGATCATCTGGCTTGCCCACGCGGACGTCTGGTCGGTCGCCCACGAAAGCTCGCTCGCCTTCATCGCCACGCCCTCATAGTTCCATTGCTTCATATCCGTCGACGTGTAAACGACCCATTCCGGCATGACATAGCCCTCGAACGTCGCCGTATCATGCCCCGCAATCAGATAAACCTTATCGCCTGTTCCGTCTCCGTCCGTATCGACCACGGTCGCCGCAGGATCTCCCGCATAGAGCGTATTGCCCTCCGAATCAAATCCGAGGATCGGGTTCCCTCCCGCGCTTTTCTTTACGACGACCGGATCGCCTTTCTCTCCCCGGTAAACCGGAACCGGGACCATGTCGTCCCATACATAAACCCGGACCGTGCCGTCCTCCGTATCCATATCGCAGGGGATGGACACCTCCAGCGTTCCGTCGCTGATATCCCCTGCCCGGTCCGCAGCCCGGTCCACCGTTACGCCGACAAGCCCGCCGTCCGGTCGGTATTCCGCCACATATGCGCGGACATTTCCGAGCGAGCCGCTGTCCGCATGGCGCAGCGTAAACTCCGCGCGCCCCTCCTCATACCGGGGAAGATCGGCAAGATAGAAGCCCGCCGGCGCCTCGGCAGATACCGCTGTCGGAAATGCCGCGGCGACCATCGCGGCTGCCAGCATGCCGCCGAGCAGTTTTTTAATCCTCTGATTCATTCTTTTTCTCCTTTCGCGCTTACATAATATTCTTGTTCCATTTCAGAAACCGCTTTTCTCATCCTGGTCCTAAAAATTTATCTCCATTGAGATGTATCATATGCTCCGGCATTTCCGCTATCCACACTTCCGTCTCCCACGCCAATGCTTCTGAGAACTTCTTATACGTCCTGAAATCCAAAAACGCAGTAACAAAAATCTTCCCTGTCCTGACATTCTTTGTCATCTCAGTAATTTCAAGAATCCGTTTCGGATCCATAGGGCCTGAAGAAACCACAGCTTCTACAAAATAAATCCAATCTTTCTCTTTTCTATATAAAACAACATCCGGCATTTTATCATGCAATGTGATTTCAAATCCTAATTCCGCCAATTTGGCTGCATCCTTTACCAAATCTTTTTCAATCGTATCGCCCACATACAGACATTCCGAACCCGGTGCAAATCTTGGCGCAAATTCTTCAACAATCGCTTTCTGTAATTCATTATGCTTTCCCGCTGAAAACTTAAAATCAGCCCCATTGATCTTTACAGGCATCATTTCCATTTTCTTTTTAGAAGCATAAATATCAATCAACGTATTATAGGAGGATAAAAAATGATTCAATGATTTCTTCCATTTTACAGATTGAAACGTCTTCAATATTTCCAATAATTCTTCTGTAAGCCGATATCTGTAATTGGGGCTGTTTGTCGCCATTCCATTATCTTCTACCACCGCCGCCGTACGAAATCTGTGCAACGCCTGTTTCCGAATCGTTTCTCTGCTGTTTTCAGCATAGGTCGTGCCATAATAGGTATTAGAAAACCGGATAATATCATGAATGCGAATCCAGTCATTTTTTGCATCGCTCCACGACATACCGGGTTTTATATCCGCCAGAGCAAGCAAAACATAGCAGCATATATCAGCCTGCTGTGCTTTCGGCATCCCAATCAATTTCAAAAAATCCCTTGCCTCTTCAACCTTACCCACAGTATCCCTCCAATATCAGATCACAATTTTTTTCGGATAAATCCTTCGTTTTCATTAATTTCCTGCCCATTTCCTGAATACATTCCACATCCGGAACCGGCATAGAATTTATTTCTGTGGAATTTACCTGTGTCGAACCATTTAGGATCCTATAATATTCATCATATAACGTAGAATTGAAAAGCACATACAGCCCATATACCAGACACTCCGACATCTCACCGGACAATCCATCAATAAAATTAATTTTATTTTGTGTACTGATTTTCGCATATTGCGGATAATTTTTCGCCAGATAAATTCCGCATTGCAGCCGCCGCGGTTCTTCTTTTGCGGTAAATCGTTTTACAAATAAATAATTTTTATTATCCTGCGTAAGCCCCCGCTGATCGGTTACAACATATTCGCGTTCTTTCCTGATCGGAAACTGTACCTTTCCATGATCGATATGCTGCGAATAAAATAACGGAATCGCACCATCCTCCTCTTCGTCGCGAAGGATATCCCAATTCCTGAAATCTACCGTTAATCCCGTTTTCATTTTTACGCCAATATCCGGCAATGTCTGATGAAACCGATGCAGCCGTTCCAATACCGCCACTTCTTCATCATCCGTTACCAGATATACATAAAAATCTTCTCCGGAAACAACAAGTCCATATGGCACAACCAAAGAGGTGATCTCATCAAAATCTTTATTGGATTTCGAGGAAGTGATTTTCACCTGTGCAGGACTTATCGCTGTCTTCCTTACTTTTATGATAATCGTTTCCTGCAAAACCTCCTCTTTGTCAAAGACTTTATCCCGGCTCACAAATAAATGTATATGTTCTAATTTTCCAAATGTCAAAAAATATTGTCGGAATCTTCTAAAATATGCACCCGAGGTCCATGAGCGAGGAATAATATAAACCATTTCGCCGTTTTCTTTCATATTAAAAAGACCCATCGACGCAAAAAGAAAATACAGATTTGGTGCGCCATAACAAACTTCCGACATCGCTGTCGCTTCCGGCGCATTCTTTGATATTTTCATATAAGGTGGATTCCCAATGACATAATCATATTTGACCGGATCAGGATTGCCGCCTATCATGCCATTAAAATCCAGATATTGACTTGTAATATAATTTTCTGTCCGAATATGATAGGTAACTTTCTTTTTCGAATTTTTCCTGCAATACTCCAGATTTTCCTCTAAAAGTCCCAGCACATTTTGATCATTCTCATAGCAGGTCAATTCTATTTCCGTGATACAATCCATCTGTTCCGCCCATTCAAGAAAAGCACAGGACAAGATTCCGGAACCCGCACCCGCATCCAAAACAGTTACATACGATTTTTCCATTGGCTTTTCATACAGGTTTGCCATAAACCTTGCCGTTTCCATGCTCGTGAAAAATTGCCCATATTTTTTTCTTTCTTTTTTCGGCATATGGTCTATATACAAATTTGTGAGTGCAATAATCTTTTCCAGCATCTTTTCTCACCTCATCCCGGTTCCCTGTATGACTTATTATACTCTGGCTTTTTTGCATTTTCAACAATTTCATTCTTCTAACTGCCCGTCAAGCCTAATCAATCAAAAACCGCGCGGTTCCTGTCGGAAATCCGCGCGGTTTTTGTCCTCTTATTCTTTTTTCCAGTTATTTTCTTTTCACTTTTATCTTTCCGGAAACTGCTTTGGAATTGGCAAAGCCTTTATTGCCCGGTACAGTGGCTCTTACGGTATACTTGTAAGTGCCGCTCTTCTTCACCGGAATCTTGATCGTGCTGCTGATATTGGTCACAGTCCTTGTCTTCTGTCCGGATACTTTGATCTGATATTTCACATTTGCCGGCGCCGTCGGCGCTTTCGTGATCTTGATCTGAATATACCTGCCGTTCGCCGCGGGAGTCGCGACAACCGACGGTCTGTGCAATACAGTCGGATTCTTCTTATCCTTGGACGCCTGCTGCCTGGTCGTGACGCTCTTGCCATCCACCGCACTCAGCCGGAAATCGCTCAGCGTAATGTGATGCGGCTCTGTCGGGGCATTGTTGACATTACCCATCAGGAAATTGATCGTCACATCATAGGTGCTCGGCGTGAACCGGATGGTATGCCTCGTCGGCGTGGACGTCAGCGCTACGGTCTGGTAATCCGCTCCCTCGATCATAATATCGCGGTCGACCGTGGACGCTCCGACGAAGGACAACTCATAGGTCTGTCCCGGTTCCACTGCGTTGTTCGCCTGTTTCAGCTGCACTGTCCACGTTTCCTCTCCGCCTTTGAACATATTGTAAATGTCCACGGAGCCTTTCGTGCTGGTAAAGGTCGCGCAGTCGTTCATCGCCCAAAATTCCCAGCCGCTGAAATCATCGTCGAAGGACGTATTCGCGAACGCGTTGTTGCCTTCCAGCGAGATCATCTTATAATTCAGGATATTGGTATCTTCATACTCCTGCGCGTCGTCCCGGATCAGGATGTTGTAAACACTCGGCTTCTCAAACAGCGCTTTGTCGAGAACGATCGTTTTCGTCGCTTTGTCCCAGGTATAATTCTTTTTGGAAACGGACTTGCCGTTGATCATAATATTCAGCGTCCGGCTGTTGTCCCATTCTTCCGTTCCATGATAAGTCAGGACGACATCCTCGCCAATATAACCGTAATTGTATTTCGTATTGATGGATACCGCGTACTTCCTTGCTCCCTTGACTCGCAGGACAACATTGTCCAGATACAGATTCCAGTCCTGAACGTTTGCGCCGAGCAGGAATTTCAACGCGAAGTTTCCTCCGTTCGCCGTGAAGGTATAAGAATAATGCTGCCAGTCCTTACCCAGCTTGATCCCGTCCTGGGTAAAGGTACTCGCGTAATTCACATCCTCCACATGGATATTGGCGATCGGGTTGTTCACATCGGTCTTCGCGTCAAACGACAATTCGTAGGTCAGCCCGGCTCCGAGATTGATATTCTCATAAATCAACATCTTATCCCAGGAGTTGCCGCGGTAAGTCGTATACGCTTTCAATACCTGATGATGGTTCTTCCGATCCGGATCCTGCGCGAGCGATAAGGTCGTCTCCCCGTAGGTCGTCCAGTTGCTCGTTCCCAGCTCAAAATCACCGTTGATGATCGGATATTTACTTACGCCTTCCGTATTCTGATCTTCCTCCGGCGGCGCGATGGAAATATTCTTCAGCGTCACTTTGTCGCCCGAAACGATAAACTGTACCCGGCAGTTGATATCCGTCGGCTGTTCCATTTTAAAGTTCGCCCGGCGCGTCGTGACGGTATCGCCGCTGTTCAGAGTAAAGGTTTCGCTCAGGTACTTTTTCTTTTTGTTCCTGCTTGTGATCAGGACCTTTACTTTGGACTGTCCTTCCGATACGCCATCAAACGATACGGTATACTTTTTCTTCTCCTTTAACTGGTTTCCAACCTGATAAACGCTGATCTGCTCATTCTTCTCCGGAACAACCTCAAGCGCGTATTCATCGTCCGCCGCGACGCCGCCGATCACGGAACCATACGCGTAATCGCCGTTGTCGGTCGTTTTCACGATCGTTGCCCTCTTCGCGAGCCCGGATTTGTTCTTCCGGTTCGTCGCGAGGTTCCAGTATGTCAACCGGGAGGTGCCGCCGACATTGAAACGTCCGTTATAAATGCTGTTGCCGTCCGCCATCGGTCTCTTTTTCCCGTTGACGTCCCCGTTTCCGTCTTTTACTTCCTTGAGCTTGATATTCTTCAGCGTGAGGTTGGTCGTGCTTGTTCCCATGTTAAATTCCATACGGCAGGTACTGTTCGTATCGCTCGTCATCTGGAATACATAGGAATAATGCTCCATATCTTTGGATAATGTCGTATCCAGGACGCCGTAGCTTGCCCAGACGTTTCCGCCCTTATCGTCGCCGCTTCCGTCGTCGCCCATCTTGACGGTCAGGTTCCGGACATTGTCCGCTTTCGCGTCAAAGCTGATCTCATAGAAGCGTCCCTGCACAAGCGGGAGGTTCTGCATCAGCTGTACGGAATGAACCGCGTTCCCGGCGTTCGTGATATTGACGTTTGCCTCCCCGTTCTTGACTTTCAGGGTCGCCTGGCCACCGAACTCCGGCAGCGTCGCGAACGTCCATCCGTCGGGGCTCGCTTCCGTATTATTGTCCGTCTTGATCACGACATTTTTGAATTTTCCATCCGTGATATAGTTGCCGTCTTTATCCTGTTTTTTCGCCCCGGAAGGAATCGTGCTCTTCCCGATGATGACCGGTTCCGCCTTTTTCTCATAGATCGACTTGTCGGTCGCCGTATAAGTGCGGACATAATCGACATACATCTTACAATTATTCAGCACGTCGTCGCTCGGCATCCGGTTCCCGTCGTAAGTCCCGCCGAGCGCCATGTTCAGCACAATATGGAACCTCTGGTCGAACGGAGCGGGGAATGTATAATTGGACGGATCGTTGGTCGATTTGCTGTACCAGTTGTTCGCCGTATAATACAGGATGCCGTCGACATACCAGCGGATCTCGCCCGGCTCCCACTCGATATCATAAATATGATAGTCCGTGATCGCGTCCTCGTCGTCCGCCCAGACCATATTGCCGCCCATCGCCATATTGTTCGGCCATACCTGACCGTAATGGATCGTCCCGTCCGCGGTATTCGGCACACGACCGCGGGCTTCCATAATATCGATCTCTCCAGACAACGGCCATCCGCCGTACTTGGTATCGACCGGGAGCATCCAGAACGCCGGCCAGACGCCTTCATATCCCTGTCCGGCAGGCAGCTTGATCTTTGCCTCGATCTTTCCGTATGTCTGCGCGAACAGCGGGGAAGTCCCGTCCTCGTTCATCGTCCAGATACGGGCAGACGTATATTTCTTTCCGGTCAATTCCTCATAGTTGGTATTTGCCTTGATGTTCCCGTTCGCGTCCTTGATCTCAACCTTGCGGTCGCGCGCCGCGTGAGCGGAGAGGATCAGGGCGCCGTCTTTCAGTTCCAGATTCGGGTTATCCTCATCCTGCGGATACTTCGCGTCCTTATTATAAGAAGGAGACGTATACAGCTGCTGCTCATTATTTCCCCAGCCTTCCACGCCGTACTCGATACCGGTTCCTTCCTGGATCGACCACTTGCTCATGGAAAGAATGCTTCCGCTGAACTCATCCTGCCATTCGAGATCCCATTTCTTTTTCGTATAGATCTTCTGGTTCAGCGTTACCTTTTCATACAGAGGCGCAATGATCTCAATACGGAAATTCTGTTCATCCGGCGCGTTCGGGCTCGTGTCCCTCAGATTTTCAAATACGGAGAACGGGATCGTGATCCGCCCCGGCGTCTCTTTCAGCACCGCGTTGTTGCTCGCGTACCGGGTGCTCTGAACCGCCTCCACCGTCTTGGACGCGTTTTTGATCACATAACCCGCGCTCGTCAGCTCCGGCGTTGTCCTTGTGATCGCGATGGACCGGATATTGTCCATAAACTGCTGCGCCGCCGGCGTATTTTCATAGGTCAGCGTGATATCGTTTCCAAACTGGCTGTTCGACAGCGTCTGCTCGGAGATCACCGGAGGCTGTGTCTCCGCGTCCAGCCGGATATCATGATCCTGCGCCAGTACCGACTTTCTCGCTTCCAGATATCCTTCCATATCGACGCGGATGCTGTCCAGATAAATATCGCCGACAAAATAATTGAAGTTGATCGCCAGCGTCACAAGCGACAGATCCTCTTTCGGCGTATAACTGAAGCTGTACCGCTCGGTCGAATAGGTCATCTTAAATTCTTTCCGGAACAGTTCTTTTCCGCCCTGTTTGAGCAGGACTGTCCCGTTCCGGTACGGGTTCGCGCCCGCGTAGAAGCTGATATTGTACTTTTTCCCTTTGAACAGATTCAGCCCTTCCCGCTCGATTCCCGGCTGGTTCACGCCGGACGCGTTTTCATAATCCGTTTCCAGTTTCAGATATTGATTGTCCGTATTGTAGGACTTAGCCGCTTTCACCTGGAATCTCCCGATCCCGTCCGTGAAGTTGCCGTCCGGTATGTAATGGATGCTCTGGCAGTTCAAAACTTCTCCGCGCGTGATCAGCAGCGCCAGATTTTCGTATCCATATACTTCGATCTTCATATTGGAAAATTCCAGATAATCATCGGCGGGCGTATTTTCCAGTTTTCCCATCAGGACATTAAAGGTCGCCTTTTTGTCGATCACCTGTACCGGGACATTATAGCTGACATGCCTCGTCTCTTTCGCTTCCACAGCGATCGTTTTCCGGAAATTCTCCCGGAGCCCATCCAGGCGCACCTGGAAATTCCTTCCTTTTCCGGAGGTTACATCAAAGGAAAGCACATATTGCAGCCCTTTGTATAACTTGATGTCCTGGAATATTTTAATGGAATCCGGCGACGTTCCGGGATCTCCGTATGTAATATGGATCCCTTCTCCGCTGTCCGGTTTGCTGATTTTTACCGTATCCCACTGCCACATCCAGTCTTCCTGATACCGGTTCCAGTATTCGAGGTTGTATCCGAAATCTCCGTTCTGCAATACCGTCCCCATCTCCGGGCTCCCGATGGAGCTCAGGTCGGTGATCTGCTGCGGAAGCGGATCGTTCGGGTCGTTCTGGAACCGGGAGGAACCCGCTGCCAGAAGGACCACGTTGGAAATCGTGACGACATGGCTTCCTGTATAATCTTTTCCAAGATAAATGGCAAACGTGCCGTTGACATTGATCGTCGGCATGTACTCAAACGTCACTTTATTATTGCCGGCGCTGACCGGTTTTGTGCCGATGCGCTCCATTCCCTCGAAGCCGACCGTTACCTGGCGGTCGATGCTCGAATACAGGTCAAAGGAAATGGTATAGCCATGGTTCGCCGTCAGGCTGACTCCGCCCTGCTGCAGGCGGATGTCGTAATCGTTGCCGGTATCCCCATTGACCTGGAACGTCGTCCGGTATTTCTCGTCGCGCCCGTTCGGCTTATATACCGTCGCGTTGGCGGTGATCGCGCTCCAGTTTTCCAGCCCCTTCTCAAAGTTTCCGTTTACGAGCATATTGGCTGTCGTCGCCTTGACCTCTGACGGGGCGGGCAGCTTGGAGCCCGGCTGGTCGTTCCGCACCATCGACGCGTTCCGGATCCGTACCGTATGAGTCGTTCCGGAATACAATGCCTGCGTATTTTCCAGATCATATCCGTCTCCTACGATCGATCCCAGCAGCACCGATACCTTGACCTTCTGCTTTTTGCTGCTGTGATAGGACGTCATGATCTCCGTTTCCGTATTGCGGTTCAGATCGAACCTTGCCGCCTGTTCTCCGACAAGCAGGATGACCGACCGCTGGATATCCGCGTCCACAACAAACCGGACGTCATAATCCGCGTCTTCCTCCAGAGAAAGGTCGCCCTGGGACAGCGCGATCTGGTCCGCGTTCGGATTTCCGTTGATATTGCGGATGATCGCGTAATGATTGCTGATCTCCGTCTCTACATTCTTTGTCGTGGCAAACTCCCAGGAAGAACTGTTTTGGAAGATCCCGTTCCGGAGCATATTGCCGGCGACGTCTTTCCCCGCCGGAGAGCCTTCCTTCATAGAGATATTCGATATCCGGATCTTGCTCCCGGACTGGTCATCCGGGAACATTTTGTGCGGGCTGTCGGCGCTGTCCGTGATATTGGACGTCTGCCCGAAGCAGATGAAAATATTCTTATTCTTTCCCGCTGTATAATCAAATCCCGCCTTGACCGTATGATATCCTTTCTTTACGGAAACGAGATTGGCGGAAACCCGGTCGCCGTCCGGCATGACCAGGATCTCCCGGGCAATATCAGTATACAGGTCAAACGTGACCTCATAATATTTCCCGTCTTCCAGCCCGTCTACCGTCTGACTGACCGCGGACATGTAATCCGCCACATTGCCCGGCCGAAACGTCAGGCACGGATTCTTTGGATCGTTCTTTTCATTTTCATAAACGGCATCGCCGTGAATCTCCCAGCCTTTCCCGGGATTATCCTGCGTCGGGTCAATGCTCAGATCGCCGTTGACAAAAAGATTCGTTCCGTCCGCGGCTTTCGCCGTCAATCCGGCGATCGACCCCGCCGGCGATACCACCGTTGTAAATAGCAGGATCAATGCCATTAAAAAGCCTGTCATTCTCTTTTTCATATCCATTCCCCTATCTGCTTATTTTACTTTTACCGTCTTTTTCAGCACTCTGCTCTGTCCGTTGGAAAAAGCCACTGTCGCCTTTACTGTTACTTTCCCGGCTTTTTTCGCTCGGATCCTGCCGGTTCTTCTATTTACGCGAAGAACTTTATTATTGGAGGATTTGTAAGTCACCTGATACGTGACCGCGTTTTTCTCAAGAATCTCCGTCAGCGTATCCGGTATGGTCACACTCGCCGTCCTGTCCGCTGTTTTCGCTTTCACCTTGGAAGGTGCCTGCATCGTTATGCTGTCAAGATTTGCCTCCGGGATCTGGTATACCTCCTGCTGGTTTCCATTGTCTGCCGCTTCGGACGCGTACGGATATCCCATCGTGATGCCGCTTCCGCCTCCGCCGCCTCCGGTGCCCGACTCTGTCGTCACCGTGCGCACGATCCGGTTGGCATTCTCCGGAACTTCAATCCCTTCCGGAAAACAGGTTTCCAGTACAAACGTATAAGTCGTCCCTTCCGTCAGTCCGGTAATGGAACAGGTATACTGCGCTTTGCCTTCTTCCGCGGTGATCTCGTTGATCAGCGTCTCCGTTTCCACTCCGTCCGCCAGGTCGCGGCGATACAGCTTATAAGAAACCGCCTGTTTCACAGCCGGGAAGGTCAGCGTCGCCTGCGTCCTGTCCACATCCACACTCACGCTTGCGGGCGCATATTCCATATCGTCCGTATCATCGTTCTCAACATCAATATTGGAAAGGTCGATCATTGAAATTCCCCACAGATTGATGGAATGTTTCCCTGCTCCGACCATTTCTTCCCTTGTATTTCCGTTCTGCCCCTGCGTATATCCCGCTACGCTGATCCAGAGGCTGCTCTGCATGGAGGATTTCACCGTAACCTCGATCTCATTCACCTTCCCTGCCTGTACTTCCGCCAGCACGTACGCGCCCGGGGCTCCGTCCAGGTTTCCGATCAGGATCTTCCTCGTCACGGTTGATTCCGCTTTCAATGATATCTGATAGGTTCCCGCTTTCAGGATATCCATGATCCGGATCGCCATGGAATAATCCGCGATACCGGAAGGATCAATATCATTAAATCTCAATTTATATCCGGATACCGTCGCGTTATTCGCACCGCCAAATTCTTCCCATGGAGCTTTCTCATTTGTCGCGAAATCTCCATTTTCGATCATGTTATCCGCGTCAAAATCTCCATGATAGGCTTCTTTTTCTTTTGCAAAATCATAAGGCTCTGCCAGATCGGCTCCAAATTCATACGCTTCTTCCGCAAGGACCCTTCCGGGCGATATCCCGGCTGGAGCCGCGCCGGAGGACAGCAAAAACGCTGCCATTGCCGCTGCCAGTAGCCTTTTTCCCTTTCTTCCTGTTCTCATTTCCCTGCTCCTCCCGATAATTTGTTGATTCTATTATACCTGATTCCCATTTCATCCGCACGGTTGGTATTTTTATAAAAGTGTTCATTTTTTACAGGATTGGCTCCCTTTTTCATCATTTTATGTGAGATTCCCGCCAAAAGCAATGGAAAAAAGAGGGACGTCCCTCCTGATCTTAATAGCCTTTCGGCATACCAAGCTTTTTATACAGCTTCCCAAGTTTATTCAGCTTTCCGGTCTCATAATCGAAAATACCGGAGGAGCCGCCCCATTCGTCGTTCGGGTCAAACGGGAACCACGCGTACCGTTCGACATACGGGCGTTTGTCCATGGCGGGGATCACGGTCTTCATAAACCGGTATACCGTCTCGTCGGAGCCCTCCGTCCAGTTGTTCCATTTTCCCTTTGTCCATTCGGCGACGCCAAATTCCGTGATCCAGATCGGTTTGTGCCATTTCTCCCAGGTCGCGTCGATCATGTCGATAAAGGGCTGCGGATCCCCGGATTCCAGGTAGCAGTGCACGGCGATAAAATCGACTTTCAGGTTCTTTTTCTTTACTCCATCCATAAACTTCCAGAACCAGTCCTGCGACCAGTACGCCGGTACCCCCGTGCAGGGAGAGCCGACGCGCAGCCCGCTCTTTTTGTATGCTTTCATCGCGGTCAGCGCGTCCTCGACGGACACGTTCGACTGCGCCTCGAAATCCGGTTCGTTAAACGCGAGCACCTGTTTGTACTTTTTGTTTGACGGATCCTGAAGCCACTGGTCGCCCCAGTTTCCCCAGATCATCGGGACAAACTGCAGATCCTCGTCCGCGCCGAGCGCCGGATCGGTCGACCAGTGATAATACCAGGACAATCCCATATCCTGCGTGCGGAACAGGGTTCCCCAGCCGACGCCCTTCTTGGACACGCCGAACCTGCGGGACGCCGTTTTGACGGACGAGCCGTTCTTCATCACGGCTGCGACCTGCATGGTGTGCGCCTTTACTTCCGTATTGTACCATTTGCCCTCGTAGGACTTCTTTCCCGACGGTTTCTTCGTTTTCACGAGCTTCCCGTCCACATAAACCCGGTATTCCTTTACTTTCTTCTCCTTTGGAGCCGCATACCACTGGAAATAGATCGGGCCTGCCGCGATCAGCATATGGTTTTTTCCCGGATACTTCACGCCTTTTTTCGCCCAGTCGGCGTTTGTCTTAATGCTGACTTTCTTTTTGCCGTTCACGATCGTATAAGCGTCAACCGGGATCAGATCCCATTCCTGCTCGCTGTTTTCCGTCTCGTCCACCAGCTCGACCGGCTGTCCCTTGGAGGAATAGCCGCCCACGATCGAGCAGACCCGGTTGCTCTGCGCATTGTAAAATTTCAGATACCCCTGCGCCACCGTCTCCTGGATCCACTGCTGGGAACGGCTCCCGTCCGATCTGCGGAGGACGATCTCCGCGTCGCGCTCATCTTCCGGCGTGACCTCCTGCAGCACCTTTCCGGTCGCGAGGTTCTTGAACTGATATTCCCCGCCCGACTTAATACGGGTAAAGATCTGGCTTGTCGATTCCGTATACGGTCCCTGGATCAGATATCCCTGCTCCGCCGTGTCAACGACATCCATGACATAGCTGCTCGCGCGGTTTTTGATAATATAATACTTGCCGTTCTTTTTCACAGACGGTTTCTCCCGGCTGTGGTCGATGACCTTCCCCGGATCCGCCGCCGCGGTCTCTCCGCGCCTCACGATCGCCGCGTTGCCGATATAGACGTCATGCGCGCCGGACGGCGTATTTCCGCCCACCGTTCCAAGGATGAACTGAAATTCATTGTCCCCGCTTATGTTAAAATGAAAATTGTAATTAAAATGCTGTTTCTTTTTGGTCAGCTCAAACGTGCCCATATCCGAATCCTTAAATCCGGCTTTGATGCTTCTCGGCTGCGACGCGTATGCGTCGAAGCTCAGCGTATAATCTTCGCCCGCGCTCATCGGGAGGTTCTTCTGAATGAGCATCACATGCCAGTCACTTCCTTCCAGCCAGCTGATCGCGACCTTCGCAAACCCGTTCCCAGCGGAAGAAAACGTCGCGCATTTGTTGTGCATATACGAAGACCAGCCCACCGTTCCGAGCGAAAAGTTCCCGTTCATGATAAAATTCCGCGCGGTTTCCTGTTCCGTTCCCTGCGCCGCTTCCTGCGTCCGGTTTTCCGCCGGCGCCGCGTATACGGTTCCCGCCGTCAGCATGACCGCGGCAAGGAAAGCCGCCGTCAGCCGTTTTCTCATTCTCATCAGTGATCCCTCCTCATCTTTCTTTTCTCGAAGCCCGTTTTAAGATCTCCTGGACTTCTTTTATCGTTACGGTCCCGTCTCCGTCCATGTCCGCCGCCTGCAGGGCTTTTCCGGACAATGTCCCGGGCGAGACATTTTCTCTGAGCGAAAGAAGCGCGTCCACTGCCGTGACTGCTCCGTCCAGATTGACGTCTCCCGGCTTCACCGATTCCTCGACCTGGTCGCCGTCACTGCGCACCGTCTCCGACGGGACCATTCCTTCCCGGAACGCACGGAACCGCACGGTCGCGGAACGGGGCGCCGTCATCCCCGGCGTATACAGCAGGGAATCAGTATCCGGCTCGCTTCCGTCAAGCGTATACCGGATCTCCGCGCCCTTTGTGCCGCAGGTCAGTTCATATTTATACTCCTGTCCCACCAGCGTCCTCCGGATATGGGGCGTCTGCACCTGTGCCGCCTCATATACTTCCATTTCGTATAACGAACATCCATATTCCGTCATACGGGAAACGCACCTCATTCTGATATATCGGGCTTCCACCGGCTCCAGTACGACCGTATCCTCCATCTGCTGCGCGTCGGTTACCACAACCGGGTCGCCCGCCCGGTGCCAGTCGTTCTCTCTCCCGGTCGCCGACCATGCGATCTCATATTCCTTCGCGCGGGCTCTCTCCCATTTTAATATGACCTTTCCGATATGGCAGGGCTTCTCCAGATCGACCGAGATCCATTCCTGCTGATCGCTCTGTTCCGCCTGCCACCTTGTCTGTCCGTTTCCGTCCGTGACAAGATCCGGATCTCCTTTCGCGCCGTCCGTGAACGCCGCCGTGGACGCCGCCGCGGTTTTGCCGCGGGCGAGATTTTCCGTTCCATATTCCGGTTCCAGGCGGATCTGATATTCCGCTTCCGCTATATCAGAATCCAGATATCCCGTCTTTACCGCCCGCGCCCGGATCGTCGTCGACTTGCTCACCACGATCGGTTTTCCGTCATACTTGCGGCTTTCTCCGTCCGGATCCGTCCCGTCCACCGTATAACAGATATCCGCTCCTTCTTCCGGACAGGTCAGCGAAACATACTGCGTGTCGTCATACGTGCCCGGCTTCACCGAAAATTCCGGCGGCGCGATCGGGTCGTCCAGTTCCTTTCCGCTGGTCCATCCGTCCGTCCCCTCCGTATAGGAAAGAGACGGGATCATCCCTTTCTTAAACGCGCGGGCAGTGACGACCGTACCGGATGGAAGTTCCATGCCCGGCGTATACAACTCAGATTCTGCCGTCGGCTCGCTTCCGTCCGTCGTATACCGGATCTCTACGCCCTTCGTGCCGCTCGTGATCGTATACCGCTTCGCCGAAGCCAGCGCCTTTGCCGTGATCTTCGGAGTTTCCACATGCTTCGCCCCGTATACTTCCAGTTCAAACAGGTGGTATCCGTACTGCTGCATTGCCTTTTTTCTTCCGGTCAGTTTTACGTATCTCGCGGGAACCGCTTCCAGCACATACGCGTCGTTCTGCGCCGCTTCCTCCGTATCACAGATCACGGTCCAGCTCTCCTCCCGGTCGGGATCGGAAACCGCCGCCGACAGCTCCAGCGACGTCGCCCTTGCCGCTTCCCAGAATGTTTTTACCTGACCGATCTGGTATACCTTTCCGAGATCGACATAGATCGATTCCGGCTCGTCAAGCCCCAGCCGGGATTCCCATCCGGTCTGGTAATCGCCGTCCACCGCGCGTTCCCCGTTCTTTGTCTGTCCTGAAACAGAAGAAACCTTTACCGGCTGGCGGAGCGCGAGATTTTTCGTTCCGAAAACAGGCTCCGCCGTAATTGTGATCGTACTTGTCGCGACCGGAGAATCGATCGCGTTGTCCCTGACGGCAACCGCGCTGACGGTCGTTGTGCCGGAAACGGGGATCTTCTCCCCGCCATACCGGATCGACTGCCTGGTCGGCGTCCTGCCGTCCAATGTATAATAAATCTCCGCGTCTTTGTCGCTGCACGACAATGTGACGTACTGGGTATCTTCATATTCCCCGGTCGGAACGGAAATGTCCGGCCTTGCTATCTGCGTCTGGTTCTTCGCCATCGGATCGAGGCGTACCAGGGACGACGCGGCAACCGTCGCCGTTCCAAGCGCTCCGTCTTTGTTGTAGAACGTCACGTCAAGCGGCTGGTCGGTCGGATTCCATACCATCGCCGTATAGACCCCGTCCTTTTTATAAACGCCGCTGGAGACGCCTCCGCCCGCCCATACTTCATCGGTCCTCGGTCCGATATCATCCATGGAATTCATGAAAATATAGGCGTTGAACCGATCTTCCTCCTGCATCGCGGTCGGATTTTCCTGATATTTCTTCAGCGCGTTCTGCGGATCAAACTGCGATTCCAGCGTCCATGTAATATGCTGCCAGTAATCGTCCCCGCCCGGGATCTTTCCGACGAGCAGATCTTTCCGCAGGAACATCTCGACAAAGGTATCTTCATGCGCTGCCGCAAAATCGTCATAAGAAGCGCCCGGATGATTCTTTTTATACGCCGTATAAGTCGCCGCTACCCTGATCTGGTCATCATAGGTCCCCGACTCCAGTTCTTCCCGGTACAGCTCTTTCTTTTTGGAAACGATATACTGCGGATAGGTCATACCCAGTACCTGTCTGATATAACCGCCGAAATTGTCCTGATATCCTTTCTGCGCGGCGTCGTACTGCTCGTCCGCGGTCGAGATATACCGGATATCCGCGCTGCTGACATTCGCTTCCAGCCTTGTTTCCGAGGACATCGTTTCCTGGATCCAGTTCTCGCGCCACCGGTCCGTATCCGTTGCCAGCCCTCCGTACATTTTCTTTGCCGCTTCCGTCTCGATCCCATAATATGTAAGGAACTCGGACAGCGGCAGCCAGTGTATCCCATAAACGCTGATCGGATTTCCGCTGAAAAATGTCCCGAAGAAGTTGTTCGCCGCATAAGCCTGACCGATGATCTCAAATCCCCATGTCCCGTTCTCTTTGTCATGCAGCCAGTTTCCGCCCTCGTCGGCGTCCGCGTCGGTATAGTAATTGAACCAATAGTTTTTGATGGCATACATTTCCGTCGTGAATCCGTACGCTCCCGCGTCCCTCAAATCCCGGTTTCCGGTAAGCGTTCCCCACAGATACTCGCTTACCCATCCAAACAGGGATTCTCCTGCCGCCTCCTGGTTGTTTCCGTTATCATTGTCCGCATAGCCGCCCGCCCAGGAATGGCCCTCGTACGGGTCAAAATTCCGGAACCGGCAAAACATCTCATCCTCATCGTAAGGAGAGGCGTAATCCCGCACCATCATTTCAATGATCTCTTTATGTTCCTCATAAAACTCTTTGTCATAGCTCGCGAGGACTACCGCCCCGTAAACCAGATATCCGTATGTAAAATGATGGTCGGTAATGCCGGTGTTCGCGAGAAATTCGCTCGCCCCATAATAGATCGTCCCCCACTCTTTGTCATGGAAGAAAAAGATCTCGTCCTCAACCGGATTGCCGTTTTGATCCTTTTTGTTCTCATCATAGGTAAACCAATCGGCGTAAACCTGCCGGAGCATATCCAGGAATGTTTCTTTCAATTTCCCGTTGCCGATCATGTCCGCCACAAGCGCGCCCGTAGCGATCGGATGGACGCTCTTTCCCTGCCAGTACGCATCCGCGCCGGGAAGCGTCTTATTTTCATAGGCTTCCTTATAATGCTGATACAACAGGTTTAACTGATCCATCATCACGCCGCTGTCATACACCACGTCGCCCGGATGGTCCGGCACTGTGTTCTGCGGGATCGTCATTGTCGGCATGATCCCAAGGAATTTATCCCTGGTATAAAAACAGTTTCCTTCCCGCAGCTTGAGATTCCCGCGCGCCGTCGTATAGTTCCCCAGGGTAAGCGTATCTTTGGAAACCGGATCGCCTTTCTCGTCCACAAGCTTCTTCCACTGGTGCGGCAGCAGTCCCTGGAGCGTCTCTGAAGAAAACGACCCGTCGTTTCTTTTCAGCTCTGTCACGACCTCATATTTCGTCGTGACATCGTTGCTCCCCTCCGCGTCGAAGGTATAGGAAACCTTTGTATCAACGGCAAACGCGTATCCATGGCGGTAGAATAATTCTCTCTGCTCCCTTGTATCGCTGACCAGCGTCCCGACCGACAGATACCGATCCGTTCCGGCAAATTCCAGCCGGATCTTGCTTCCACTCCTTTTCGCCTTTGTCCCTTCGGGCAGGCAAATACAATAGGTCTGATACGCGTACCGGGTCGCCTGTCCCGCGACCTGCTTGCAGTCGGTATCTTTGATCGTCATATAAAAATGATCGGTCGTCAGCCAGCCGCCTCCGTCATTCAGCACCGTATTCCCTGCCATATCCGTGATCCGGTCTATGGAATTGGAATAGAGGTTCACCCGTTTCCCGTCGTCCGGGTCGGCGTCCCGCTCCGTATTGGTAAAATCCGCAAAGATATACGGGGAGCCTTTGACGAACGTATTGGTCATCCCGACTTTTTTCGTATCCCACAGCTGCGTTACGACCGAATAATCCCCGTTCGCCGCCACCCGGTCCTCCATATTGCCGGTTCGCATGCCGTCCGCCTGCAGATAAAAGTCCACGACGCTCTCCGGATGCGTGGAGGTATCCGGATATACCGTATTCACTTCGTTGAGCCATCCGGCGGACGCCGTCAGGATCCCAAGTCCCTGCGTACTGTACCCCGCCTTGTACGGCAATGTCACAAGATTATTGCCGAACCGTTTAATCAGAAGGGACTGCCACCAGTCGTTGGAAGCGATCGGCGTCCGTTCCCCGTCTTCCCCGACCCCGTAGTCTTCCGTACGGTAGAGCGGGCGCTTCGCCTGGGCGATGTACATATCGTCCTCGACATAGCTGGACGATTTTTCGTTTCCATTCTCGTCCTTCGTATGGACGACCTTCAGCTTCGGAAGCGGCGTCTCATCCAGGTCATATGTTTTTTTCTCATCACCTTCCCGGTATCCGTACACTTCCAGTTCATTCAGCCGGAATCCTTCCTGATTGTTGGACGCATATCCATATACGCGCACATAGCGCGCTTTTTCTTCGTAAAGAGGAATGTCGATCACGCCGGTACGCCCTTCCAGGTTCCGATAAACGGGAATCCAGTTCTTTTCATCCCCGCCGGCGGAACGGTTCCGGTACGGGTAAAACGCGTCCTCTTCCTCCGTTTTCCCATCTACAGTATAATGCTCAAACTTCGGTTCTCCCGATCCCCGGTAGATCTGGATCTCATAGAATCTTGCCGCGTCATTCCCCCAATTCAGGGAAACCGTTCCGATCTCTTTTTCTTCTCCCAGATCCACCATCAGCCACTGATGGGACGTTTTGTTGACATACCAGTTGGTGGACGCGTTCCCGTCCACAGCGTTCTCCGCTTTCATCCCGTTGAGGGAAGCGGGATTGATCTGATTGGTCCCGCTGATATAATTCCACCAGCCCTCGTCAACGCCGGAAGCCAGCACCGGTTTTTTCGCGGCAAGATTGCTGCCGCGGATCACCGGCGGCTCCGCGATCCCGCCAGTCCCGTATACTTTCATCTCATAAAAAGAATATCCATATGCGCTGTTTTTGGTCAGGCAGTTCAAGCGCACATATCGGGTTTCCCGGTTCACCTTGGTCAGATCGATCCGGTCCTTTCTGTTTCCCTGCTGTGTGATGACCGGTGAATTATATACGGTCGTCCAGCTTTCCTCATCGGAAGAATACTGGATCGTATACGTCCGCGCGCTCGCCGCCTCCCAGCAGATCTCCACCATAGACACGGTCGCCGCCGCGCCGAGATCCACATAGATCCAGTCGGTCGCGTTTTTGTGTTCGCTTTCCCACCGGGTATTCATGTTCCCGTCAAAGCCTTCCCCGGCATTTCCGGACGACGCGTACGCCGCGCATCCGTTCGAGAGCAAATACGGTTCCTCTCCCCGGAGAAGCGTCAGGACCACGTTGGAAATCCCAACCGTATGTTCCTTTCCAATCCCGTCGATGCACAACTCCACATAGGCGTTGATCGTCCGGCTGCTTCCCGCCGCGTTTCCTGTTTCAACCGTATAGACAATCGTGCGGTTCTCGCCCGCAGGGATCGAAGTCCCCTGTTCCGACGGCGTAACCGTGATCGGCGCCCCATCCGTTGTGCCTACTCTCGCGTACAATTCGCGCGGAACCGTAGAAATCCCGTCAAAACTCAGCTGATAGACGCAGTTTGGATAAAGAAGCACATCCGACTGGCGCAGGATGGCGGAACCGCTGTTTTTTTCCATGCAGAAATCCAGCCGGTTCGTCACGGTGACCGGCTGTACGCCGGTAATCGTCCAGCCGTCCGGCAGATTGTTTGACGCGGAAGCAAAATTTCCATTATCCAGCTTATTATTTTCAACCTCCCCGATCGCCGGAGCGTCTTCCCCGTCCGTCTTCACAAGCCGGATATTCGAGATTCCAATATCGTGCGCCTGGAATCCGCCCGTGATCCCGTTCTTTTCGTCGAAGCCGCCGTCAAGGCCGATCTTTAACCGGAACAGGCGGGTTGTCTCTCCGGGTTTCAGCACATAGGTAACCGTCGTTTTGTTTTCCGGCTCCTGCCAATATGGTTTTACGACCCTGGGCGCGCCGACGGCGGTTATCGTCCCTCCGTCGTCAAATACGTCCGTCCCTATCAGGTTTTCCGCGTAAACCGTGCGTTCCGCATTGGACGTCACATCAAATTTCAGCTCATAGGTACAGCCAAACGAAAGGACCGTCCGCTGCCCGCTGTTCTGCTGCATCGACGGAGCGGCGGCGGATTCCTGGTCGAACGTAAAATCCGCCCGGTACCGGATCGTATTCTGCCCGGATGGGATCTTCGGAACAACCCCGGAATCTCCCCGGAACTCCCATCCCGCCGAATCCAGATTGAGATGCCCGTTAAAAAGAAGATTCCCCTGCGTCTCCGTAACCGTCCCCGCTGCCGGCAGCCGCCTCCGTTCCGCACGCGCCGTCAATGACGCCGCCGGCATCCCGGGCGTGCCAAAACCGCAGCTGCCCGCCGCCAGAATGAACGCCAGAAGCCCTGCCAGCCACCGCTTTCTTTTTATTATTCTATCTGTTATTCTCCGCATACGATTCCCCCCATTGCGATCCGATTGCCGGTTTCCCTCCAGCTCCGATATCTTTCCAAATTTTTTTAGAAAAAAAGAGGTTGCGCAGAACCGTGGGTTCTGGGAACAACCTCTGAAAAAAGAAGGAGCGTCTTCATCGAAAAGCCTGTCGCTTTTCTCACTGTCTTATCTTTCAGACGCTCTCAGTGTAGCATATCAAATCGTGCGCAAAAAGGGTTTAAATTTTATTTTAGTATTCTTTTTCAAATACTTTGATATTTTTTTCACATATTGGACTGCGCAGGGAGGATGACCGGTTCCTTTAATCTCTGCGGAACAGATCCCTGGTATATACTTTTTCTGCGACGTCCTCCAGATCCTCATGATACCGGTTCGCGATGATCGCCTGGGAGAGTTCTTTAAATTTGTCAAGATCATTGACGACCCTGCTTCCAAAGAACGTGCTTCCGTCTTCCAGGGTAGGCTCATATATGACGACTTCCGCGCCTTTCGCCTTGATCCGCTTCATCACGCCCTGGATGCTGCTCTGGCGGAAGTTATCGGAATTGGATTTCATAGTCAGGCGATATACGCCGATCACAGTCTCTTTTTCCCGATTCCTGTCGTAGTCGCTGTTCTCCTCATAATATCCCGCCATCTTCAGCACGCGGTCCGCGATAAAATCTTTCCTCGTGCGGTTTGCCTCCACGATCGCCCCAATCAGGTTATTCGGCACATCCGCGTAATTCGCGAGCAGCTGCTTTGTGTCTTTCGGCAGGCAGTATCCGCCGTAGCCAAACGAAGGATTGTTATAATGATCGCCAATTCTGGGGTCAAGCCCGACGCCCTGGATGATCTTGCCTGTATCCAGCCCTTTCATCTCCGCATATGTATCCAGCTCATTAAAGAAGCTGACGCGCAGGGCAAGATATGTATTGGCAAACAGTTTCACTGCCTCCGCCTCGGTATAACCCATAAACAAGCAGGGGATTTCTTCCTTTATAGCGCCCTCTTTCAGCAAATCCGCAAATACATGCGCCGCATGCAGCAAACGCTCGTCCTGCATATCTGTCCCCACAATGATGCGGGACGGGTACAAATTATCATACAGGGCGCGCCCTTCCCGCAGAAATTCCGGACTGAACAGCAAATTCCTGCTTCCAGTCTTTTCCCGGACAGAATTGGTGTATCCGACCGGAATCGTGGATTTGATCACCATGATCGCGTCCGGATTGCAGCCCATTACCTGGTCAATCACGGCTTCCACCGCCGTTGTATCAAAATAATTCTGTCGGCTGTCATAATTCGTCGGCGCCGCGATCACAACATATTCGGCATCCCGGTATGCTTCCTCCCCATCGGTCGTCGCCCTCAGGTTCAGTTTCTTTTCCGCAAGATACTGCTCCACTTCCACATCAACGATCGGCGACTGCCTCCGATTGATCATATCGACTTTCTCTGGTATAATATCCACCGCCGTCACTTCGTGATTCTGCGCCAGCAATATCGCATTTGACAATCCGACATACCCGGTTCCCGCTACTGCTATCTTCATTGTTATATCCATTCCTTTCGCTTCGCTCAGGCACAAAACGTTATGAAAATGGTTTTCCTGAGCCTATTTTTT
>CANQDT010000021.1 GCA_947593735.1 uncultured Lachnospiraceae bacterium
GGAGCTGACGGGTACTAATAGGCCGAGGGTTTAACCTACGGGAAGGGGCAGGAGACGCGCTGGTGAGAGAAGATGGATGCCATTGGTAGTTCTATATACAGTTTTGAGGGCGCAGGCTTTTTTATGTCACAGGAAATTTCGTCCTGTGACATAAAAAGTCTTCGGGAATCCTCATTTGGCGCACAATCTTAAAGGCGTCAGATGGGGATTTTTATTTTCATTCTAACCGTTCTAACCATTCTAACCAAAAAAGTTGACAAGAACGGTTAGAACGGTTAGAATGAAAAGAGCAAAGATTTGAAGAAGGAAGCGGCTGGCAGAGCTGGTAATACTTACAGATAGTATTTTGGCGTCTGATCTGGTACGATTAGATTGTAACAAAAAGACGCAAAAAAGGAGGAGCAACATGAGAAGGACAAAAATTACAGCTGCGCTTTTAGCGGCAGCGTTGGTGGCAGCCAGTTGCCCCGTGCCGTCGCAGGCGGCGGAGATCCACACGAAAAAGGCTGGAAATATGACGATCGTGACCGTCAAAGGATGCGATTGCAGTCAGCTGGATCTGGAGGAGATCGTAAAAAAACTTGGTATTACCGGAAAGTATTGTATGATACCGGAGGAACAGCCGGAAGCGCCGGAGACGCCGGAAGTACCGGAGCAGCCGGAGACACCGGAACAGCCGGAAGTACCGGAACAGCCGGAGACACCCGAGCAGCCGGAAGTACCGGAACAGCCGGAGACGCCGGAACAGCCGGAGACACCCGAACAACCGGAAGTACCCGAACAATCGGAGACACCGGAGCAGCCGGAACAACCGGAAGTACCGGAACAGCAGGAAACACCGGAAAAAGGGACGGAAGCCTATTATGTACAAAGGATCGTGGAACTGGTGAATGAGGAAAGAGCAAAAGCGGGTCTTTCCGAAGTCGCCCTGGATCCCGCGATCACCCAGGCGGCGAACATCCGCGCGCGAGAGATCAAACAGAGCTTTTCCCATACAAGACCGAATGGAAAAAAATTCAGCAGCGTCCTGCAGGAACAGGGCATTTCGTTCAGGGGAAGCGGAGAAAATATCGCATGGGGACAGCAGTCGCCGGAAGAAGTCATGACGGCATGGATGAACAGCTCCGGTCACCGCGCGAATATCCTGAAACCCGCTTATAAAAAGATCGGGGTCGGACATTATCAGGATGCGAACGGAAGACACTACTGGGCTCAGTTATTTACATATTAGGAGAACAAAAAACCTTCTGACAGGGCGTACAGCAGCGCCAGCCGGAAGGTTTTTGTTATGGAGAAAAGGAATATTTTCCGTGAAATCCGGCACACTATCCCTGTATGATGTTACAGGATGAAAAGAGAGGTTTCATATGGAAAAAATAAGAGGCGAACAGAGTATCGCGTTTGAACAGCCGGTTTACATCCGGAGCTGGGCGTCCATGGTCGGACAGAAGGAAGGCGAGGGACCGCTGAAGGATACGTTTGACCAGATCGTGGACGACCCGTTTTTCGGGCAGGATACCTGGGAGGAAAGCGAGAATGAATTTCAGAAAGAGACGGCGCAGCTCGCGATGAAAAAAGCGAATATGTCCAGCCAGGATATGCGTTATGTCTTTGCGGGCGACCTGCTTCCCCAGCTGATCGGGACGTCATTTGGCATCAAATCGCTGGAAATACCGTGGTTCGGGCTGTACGGGGCGTGCTCGACGATGGGCGAGGCGCTGTCGCTGGGCGCGATGGCGATCGACGGAGGATACGCGGAACACGTGCTGACGGTCACATCGAGCCATCTCGGAGGGACGGAAAAAACGTTCCGTTATCCGCTGGAGTACGCGAACCAAAGACCGCCGGCGTCGAGCTGGACGGTGACGGGAAGCGGCGCGGCTGTGTTATCCCGCACGGAGGGGGAAATAAAAATCACGGGCGTCACGACCGGGAAGCTGGTCGATCTGGGCGTGACGGATACGATGAATATGGGCGCGGCGATGGCGCCGGCGGCGTGCGCGACCATCTACAAAAATTTCCGGGATTTTGGGATCCAACCGGATCATTATGACAAGATCATCACCGGCGACCTTGGAAAAGTGGGAAGCGAAATCCTGCTCCGGCTGCTGAAAGAAAATCATTACGACATCACCGGGCTGCATATGGACTGCGGGTGCGAGATTTACGACGCGGACGAGCAGAATACGAACGCGGGCGGATCCGGATGCGGGTGCTGCGCGTCGGTGCTGTGCGGCATGATCCTGAACAAGATTAAAAACAGAGAGTGGAACCGGATCCTGTTTGTCCCGACCGGGACGCTTTTGAATACGATCAGTTTTAATGAAGGAAAAGCAATGCCCAGCATCGCGCATGGCGTTGTCATAGAAAGGGTGTAAAACGATGGATTATGGAAAAGCATTTCTTGTGGGCGGAGTGATCTGCGTACTTGCCCAGATTCTGATGGAGAAAACAAAACTGCTCCCGGGACGGATCATGGTGACTCTGGTCGTGACCGGGGCGATTCTCGGGGCGCTCGGCGTGTACGCGCCGCTGGAGAAATTTGGCGCGTGCGGGGCGACGGTCCCGCTGACCGGATTCGGGTATAATGTCTGGAAAGGCGTAAAGGAAGCGGTCGATCAGGAGGGGTTCATCGGGATCTTTACCGGCGGGTTCAAGTCCGCCGCGATCGGCACATCCGCGGCGCTCGTCTTTTCGTATCTGGCTTCGCTGCTGTTTAAGCCGAAAATGAAAAAATAGAGGAACAGATATTGGTTGACAGGAAAAAGGGATATCCGCTATAGTGAGAAAAGAGAATGGGATTATTTCCTGAGAAAGAAGGACTTACAAATGATACTCATTAAAAACAGCCGGATCATCGACCCGGCGCGGAAGCTGGATCTGGAGGGATATCTTATCCTGGACGGAACAAAAATAAAAACGGTCGGGGAGGGACAGGCAGACCTGCCGGAGTCGGCGTTTGAGCAGGTGATCGACGCCGCGGGCAGGATTGCCGCTCCCGGCTTGATCGACGTACATACACATTTTCGGGATCCGGGCGCGACGCATAAAGAGGATCTGCATACGGGAACCAGGGCGGCGATCGCGGGAGGATTTACTTCCGTCGTCTGCATGGCGAATACCATCCCGGTCGTGGATCAGGCGGACGTCCTCCGCGATATCCTGAAACGGGCGGAACAGGAACCGATCCATATCTATCAGTCCGCGGCGATCAGCAAAAAGTTCCAGGGTAAGGAACTCACCGATTTTGGCGCGCTGATCCGCGCCGGAGCGACCGGCTTTACGGACGACGGGATCCCGCTTCTGGACGAAGCGTTTGTCCGCAGGGCGATGCAGGAGGCGGTCCGGTACGACGTGCCGCTGAGCTTCCATGAGGAAGACCCGTCCCTGATCGGAAATCCGGGCGTCCATGCGGGAGCGGTCGCGAAGCGGCTCGGGCTGCGCGGCGCGCCGTCGGAATCGGAAGAAGTCCTTGTAGAGCGGGACTGCAGGCTCGCGCTGGAAACCGGCGCGCGCGTTCAGATCCAGCATATCAGTTCGGCGGGCTCCGTCGCGATCGTGCGGGAAGCGAAGAAAAAAGGCGCGCATGTGACGGCGGAGGTGACGCCGCATCATTTTTCTCTGACGGAAGACGCGGTACTGCGCCATGGAACACTTGCCAAGATGAATCCGCCGCTTCGGACGGAAAAGGATCGGCTCGCGCTCATCGAAGCGCTGCGGGATGGGACGATCGACATGATCGCGACCGACCACGCGCCCCACGCGCCGTGGGAGAAAGAGACGGAACAGTTCACGCAGGCGCCGAGCGGGATCATCGGTCTGGAGACGTCCCTTGCCCTCGGCATTACCAATCTCGTCCGTCCCGGCTATCTCAGCCTGACGGAACTTCTGGAGAAAATGACGGTCAATCCGGCGAAGCTGTACGGACTGCCGGCGGGATCGCTGCGGGAAGGCGCCGCCGCCGATATCGTTCTCATCGACCCGGAAAAGAAATGGACCGTAACGGAATTTCAGTCCAAATCGTCCAATTCCCCGTTCCTCGGGGAAACCTTGTACGGAAAAGCGGAGCATACGATCTGCAGCGGGAAGCTGCTCCTGTAAAGTCCTGATGCTGCCGAAAAATTAAAAATCCATAAAATACATCAATTTATCCATATTGCGGAACGGATCACTATGGTAAAATTGCATAAAAAATAAAGAAAAAAGAGGGTGATCATTATGAAAAAAAGAAACAAAAAACGGGCAATAACCCGAACCGTTCTTTCTCTGGCAATAACAGCCTGTATGGCTGTTTCCGGAACGGGTATGCCGATCAGCGCGGCTGCCGCGAAGACCGGGAAGCAGCGTTCTGTGGGAAGCGCGGGAGAGGTTACATGGGTCATGTCCCAGGAAAACAACTATTTCCAGGACAAGGGCACAGTGCAGACGGAAGACTGGAGCGAGAGCGACCACAAGGCTCTGTACATTGACGTTGACGAAACGATCACCTACCAGCAGATGGCAAAAAACGTCTGGGGGGGGGTGCTTCAATGAACGGGGATGGGATAAGCTCACGCAGCTGACCGAAGAAGAACGCAATCACATCCTTGATCTGCTGTTTGACCCGGATGAGCCGGACGGGCTTCATCTGACAATGGGACGACTCCCGATCGGATCGAGCGATTACGCGATGGATATGTATTCGCTGGACGAGACGGAGGACGATTATGAACTGAACGATTTTTCAATCAAGCGGGATAAGGATAAACTGATCCCGTTCATCAAAGCCGCCCTGGAGCGGCAGCCGAATCTGAAACTGTGGGCGTCCCCATGGTCCCCGCCGTGGTGGATGAAACGGAACGAGGACGGATCGCCGCGCACGCAGAAGGACGGCGGCTATATCGACTTCACGGAAGAAAATATGAGCGCGTACGGCGCGTATTTCCGCAAATTCATCGACGCGTATAAAGCGGAAGGGATCCACATCTCGATGGTCAGCCCGCAAAATGAGCCGACGATGTGGACCGGGTATTCCTCCTGCCTCTGGACCGGCGACGAGCTGCGGGATTTTATCCGCGATTATCTCGGTCCCGCGCTGGAGGGAACCGGCGTTGAAATTTACCTCGGGACGTTTACTAATTCGGATGATAACCTGGCGTTTCCGGCTTTGAACGATCCGGACGCGAAGAAGTATCTGTCCGGGATCACGTTCCAGTGGTGGTCGTACAATCTGGCAAGATCCCTTTACCATACAGAATTTGACCTTGACATGATGCAGTCGGAAACGATGTGCGGCGACGGCTGGAACAACTGGCAGTACGCGGAAAACCAGTTTGATGAGATGTGGATGTATTTCTCAAACGGGATCACATCCTACAATATGTGGAACATGGTGCTTGACTGGAACGGGACGACCCAGGGCGGCGCCAATACGACCGGCGGGTGGTACCAGAACGCGCCGATCACGGTGAACGAGTCGACAAAAGAGTATTCGCTGAATCCGCACTACTATGAGATCCGGCATTATTCCAGCTATGTCCAGCCGGGCGCGCGCCGGATCGAGAGCGGCGGCACCTATGACATGGCATATGCGCCTTCCCAAACCTCTGACAAGGAAACTGACGCGACCTATACTGCGGCGCGGCGCGAGATCGCGTTCCGCAATCCGGACGGGACGATCGCGCTGATGGTGAAAAACGGAGAGGGAAGCGCGCAGGACGTGGATATCAATTTCAACGGGAGAAAGATCAGCGTAACGCTTCCTGCCCATTCGATCAGCACGTTCACGACGCAGGGGACTCCGCTTACCGGGAAGGAAACCGACATGACCGAGATGATCCCGAGAAAAGAGATCGTCGCGATCAAGAATGTCGAAACCGGAAAAGCGCTCTGTGTAAACGGCGGCGGGACCGCGTCCCTGTCCGACCTTATCCAGTGGGATTATTCGGGGCAGGCAAATCAGCACTGGTATCTGGATCCCGTCTCGGACGGCGATACGCCGACGGTGAAGCTGGTGAACATTAAGGGCTTCAACATCGCCGCTGTCAACGGGGGATCATTTAAAGACGGGGAACGCCTGATCCTCTGGCCGTATGCGGGCAGCCTTGACCATCACTGGATCATGGAAAAGAGCGGAGATTATTACAAGTTTAAAAACGGAAACAGCGGCATGTATATGACGTTTGAGAGTGCGCAAAACCTCGCGAAAGCCGTGCAGAAGCCGGCGAGCGATTCCAGGCTCCAGCTGTGGGAGGTTGTTCCGGCTTATCCGGTTCAGAGCCACCATGTGACCATCAAGCAGGGCGGACAGACGATCGAGCGGGATGTAGAAGATGGAAAAGTGATCGTCTGCTCATCCGATACCCCGGTTGCCTGGACGATCGGCGGCGAGACGCTTGCGATCGGCAAGAAGTTCCGGCATATCGTGACCGGAGACGTGACGATTGAGGCAGTTGACCCGGCAGGAAAAGAAGCGGACGGCGTAGCGGTAGAAGAAGCAACACTGTCTACGAACGACCAGTACCAGTTCGTCGCAAATTATGGCGCGAACACGACCGGCAACATTACGTTTATCTTTGTCAGTGACGAGTATAGGGCGGTAAAGAAAGTACCGGTAGGGGATTATGCCGGGCAGCAGGTTGAATTTACAGTTTATACCGGCGGTAAGACGATCGACTATGTCATAGCGCAAAAGCAGTGACGGAAAGGAGAGTCAGGACAATGAAAAAGGAATATCGTAAACCGGAATTTCAGGTTGCTGTGTTGGCAGCGGAAGATATATGCGCGTCTGGAGTTCCTCAGCCGGGACAAGTGAGCGCGACCATCACGATTTCAAGTGATGATTGGGTGTCGGACGATGGAGTCGTTGATATTTTCTGATCGGATAGTCCGGCGATAACCGAATAAGCGAAAGAGAAAGGGAGATTGTCATGCGGGTGCGCATTTCAGTCTCCTTTTGCGTTGCGGCGTGACTTTCGGAACGTCCCGGCACGGAACGACAGTAAGAAAATTTAAAAAGTCCATATTTTATATCACTTTTTCCATAAAAAGGTCATGTGGATATGATATAATACTAACAAATAAAAAAAGAAAAGGAGTGATGGCATATGAAAAAATGCACAAAAAGATGGATTGGCGTCACGCTCGCTTTTCTTCTGACCGTTCCAGCGATAGGGGGGGGTCAGGCGAAGGCAGCCCTGAATGACGTTATTTCAGTCCAGCCAAGTATTCATCTTACGTTCGATAACAGTGACACAGCGAATACAGGTTCTGCAGACGATGTGGCGGTAACACCAAGGACGGTAGGCGCTGGGGAGAATGTATCCTACGTAGAAGGATTAAACGGTGGTAAGGCGCTTAAGCTGAGCGGCACTGACGCAAACAATGGGAATTATCTGGAGATTGTGAAAGAGAAAGCGCTTGATTCTGCCGCAACAGGACTTACTTTTGTAGCTACTTATAACATTCAGAAATTCGAGGACTGGAGTCGTGTATTTGATTTTGGTAGTGGCGACAAGAACTATGTTTTCTTTTGCCCAAACGGTGATGGTAGGGAGGACAAAAATAAAGTACGCGCAGAAGTGTTTAATGGATCGCAAGTCACGATTAACAGAGTCCCGGGATGCAGACCCGATGAATGGTATCATGTTGCGGTAACGGTGGGAGAATCTTCTATTAAACTGTTTTTAAATGGAAAAAAGATTGATGAACAATCTGCTCCGGAATGGAATGGAACGATTGGATATCTGGGGAAATCTCAATATATTAATGATCAATATTTTAATGGACTGATTGATGATTTCCGGGTATATGAGAGCGTACTGACCGAAAACCAGATCCGTACACTGTATTATAATTCAGGTACGGTTGACAGGGAAGCTGCGGTGAAGGAACCGATCGCATCTTTTGACTTTGAAACAGCTGCGGAAGATGGTTATTACGTCGGCGCAAAAGCTGTGGCAAAAGAGATGGCAAAAAATGCGACAAAACCTGTCATAGAAGATACGCAAATTAACGGCAGATCAACCAAGGCGATCAAACTGGATGACAAAGCATATTTGCAGTTATTTGATGATAAAGCATCGGATAGCTTTACCGGCTTAAATGGACTGGATGGAGTTACGGTTAGTTATTGGGAAAATACATTTGGAAATGATAAAGATGCATCATGGAGCTTTTTTGCCAGAGGAGAAAAGTCTATCGCGGCAGGAATCCTTGACGGAGATACCTGGAGCGACGGGGAGGGCAGACATTATCTTGGGTTTATCTCAAGATGGTCCTCCGCGCGATTAGAGAAGCAAAATGGTGCTAATAATGGCAGTACGACAACAGGACTGCCAACCGGATGGAGATATGTGACTCTTGTTTATGATAAATCATGTGCGAGCTTATACATAAATGGAGAAGAAAAAGGGCGTGTACAGGAATCATCTTCGATATCTGAATTGCTTGGAAGCAAGCAGGAAGTATATTTGGGATGCGCGCCTACATGGAAGTTTGAAGGTTCCAAAGTATATCTGGATGATGTGACGATATATCCTCAGGCTATGAACGGATATCAGGTTTCTGCTATATATCAGAAACAGATGGGGAATACCAACCGGGTAGTAGTAAAAGATGTTGATGGGAGTACGGTGAACGAACAGTATGTGGCAAACGACAAAGTTGTTGTCTGCAAATCTGACACACCTGTCGCATGGACGATCAACGGCGAGACGCTTGCGATCGGTAAGACGTTCCGGCATGTCGTGACCGGAGACGTGACGATCGAGGCAGTTGACCCGGCAGGAAAAGAAGCGGACGGCGTAGCGGTACAAGAAGGAACACAGTCTTCGGACGACCAGTATCAGTTCGTCGCAAACTATGGCGTGAACACGAAGGGCAACATTACGTTTACCTTTGTCAGTGGCGCCTATAAGGCGGTAAAGGAAGTACCGGTAGGGGATTATGCCGGGAAACAGGTTGAATTTACAGTTAATACCGGCGGTAAGACGATCGACTATGTCGTGGCGCAAAAGAAGTGACGGAAAGGAGAGTCAGGACAATGAAAAAGGAATATCGTAAACCGGAATTTCAGGTTGCTGCATTGGCAGCGGAAGATATATGCGCGTCCGGGGTCCCTCAGCCGGAAAAAGTGAGCGCGACCATCACGATTTCAAGCGGGGATTGGGAGCTGGACGAAGGAGTCGTTGATATTTTCTGATCGGATAGTCCGGCGATAACCGAATAAGCGAAAGAGAAAGGGAGATTGTCATGCGGATACGCATTTCAGTCTCCCTTTGCGTTGCGGCATGACTTCCGGAACTCCCCGGCATAGGGCGACAGTCAAAAAAGTTAGAAAGTCCATGTTTTATATCACTTTTTCCATATAAAAAAAGAGCGGATGTGATAAAATGAAATCAGTACTATTTGGGAGCGGAAGAAACGTCCATGCTTTCGGATATTGCGGCAGAGTAGAAAAAACATATTTTAGAAAAGGAGCGATGCAGTATGAAAAAAATGTGGAAGAGATGGATCGGCATCACGCTCGCTTTTCTGCTGGCGGTTCCCACGCTAGGGGGGTCATGCGAAAGCGGTAGATGACGACGGATTGTTCCTGCATTATGATTTTTCCAGCGCATCAGTGGCGGACACGACGGTTACGGATGTGAGTGAAAATGGGAATGATGGAACGATCGTGGGAGGATGTACGGCAAACAATGGATATATGACCTTTCCAGGAGGCGATGGAAGTGCGAATAATTACGTCAGTATGCCTGTGATCGACTGGACGAAGTATGGCGCGGTCACGATCTCCATTGACCTGAAGCAAAATGTAGATCAGGGCAATTATTTTACATATGGATTTTGTAAAACAGAGAAAAGAAATTCTCCTGATCCGGCGGGATATATGTTTTTGAACGCTAACCGTCCGGATAATGCGGGAGCCAGATTCGCGATAACCTCATCCGCATGGCGGAATGAAGAGGAAGTCGTCGCGCCGTCTGTGATGAGAGGGCAATGGTCCCATATCGTTGTAACAATCGATGGGAAGAACGCGAAGATCTACAAGGACGGCAAATTTGTTGCGGAGAACTCCTGGGGTATGTCATTTACCGACCTTGGGACGACCGAATACAACTGGCTCGCAAGATCGCCGTACGGCGGCGACTGGTATTGGGCGGGCGATATCTCGGATTTCCGGATCTATGGCACCGCGTTAAGCGAACAAAAAGTAGAAGCGCTGTATCAGGAAGTGGAAGCGGATAGAGAAAGTCTCTTCCCGGAGCATCCGTTAAATTCGACAATCGAGTCCGGCGAGGGAACTGTTCAATATCTGAAAGATGGCAAGCCGGTTTCGAGTGCGCATGAGTCGGCGCCGGTTACGCTGCGTGTCGAGGCGGCGGACGGATACGAGATCGGTAAGATCGAGTGGAACGGCGGTTTGCAAAACGCGTCCGGTTCTTCGTTTTCTTCCGAGTTTACAGTAGGCAGTGACAGCAATGTCAGGGTATGGTTTGATCCCACGGATGATAAGCTGACAATGAAGCAGATCAGCGAGTCGGAACGGGAAGGAATGAATTATGTAACGCCCGGTACCGGGGTGGATGGCTCATGGGACAATTATTTAACGGACGGCGATGCCAAAACATTTACGGATATCAGCGGAATCGGAACGTATTATGTGTTTGATGCGGGAGAGAACGCAAAGTTCCGCCTGTCTTCGGTGATCATGTATTCGAGAGAAGATTTTGCGGGGAGGCTTTTCTTCACTCTGTGGGGAGCAGATTCGCTTGAGAGCATCAAAACACATGGAACAGAGGGATCCGACTGCAAACAGATGAAAGATTCGTCTGGCGGGACTACATTTGGCGGCGGATCGGCGAATGGAAACAATCATACTGGAAATTCCAGGGTGGAATATGATCTGTCAGGGAATCCGTCCTGCCGGTATGTAGTTTTACAGTGTGAAAATGAAAGACCCACGGCGGCAGGGGAGATCAAATTCTATGGCAAGATTGTTCCGACCCACCATGTGACGATCAAACAGGGCGAGCAGATGATCGAGGAAGATGTAGAAGACGGAAAAGTGGTCGTCTGCTCATCCGATACTCCGGTTGCGTGGACGATTGATGGTAAGACGCTTGCGATCGGCAAGAAGTTCCGACACATCGTGACCGGCGACGTGACAATCGAGGCAGTTGACCCGGCAGGAAAAGAAGCGGACGGCGTAGCGGTACAAGAAGGAACGCAGTCTTCGGACGACCAGTATCAGTTCGTCGCGAACTATGGTGCGAATACGACCGGCAACATTACGTTTACCTTTGTCAGTGGCGCCTATAAGGCGGTAAAGGAAGTACCGGTAGGGGATTATGCCGGGAAACAGGTTGAATTTACAGTTAATACCGGCGGTAAGACGATCGACTATGTCGTGGCGCAATAGAAGTGACGGAAAGGAGAGTCAGGTCAATGAAAAAGGAATATCGTAAACCGGAATTTCAGGTTGCTGCGTTGGCAGCGGAAGATATATGCGCGTCCGGCGTCCCTCAGCCGGAAAAAGTGAGCGCGAATATCACGATTTTAGATGGCGATTGGGAGCTGGATGAAGGAGTCGTTGATATTTTCTGATCTTGAAAAAATCTGATTTTCTGAGAAGAAACGGGGAGAAGACTGTCAGGCAGGCGGTCTTCTCTCTTTTGTATATGGAACCGGAGGAACGTTTCGGAAAAAATCAGAAAAGTCAATATTGTTTTCATAATTGCCAATATCCTTATAGTTGTCATTGATACAGAGTGGTATGATAATAAAAAAGGACAAACAGCAGGAGGGGAAAATGATGATTGGGAAACAATGTGGAAAATTGGCTGCGGCTGTGCTTTCCGCCGCGTTGGCGCTTTCCGGGCTGCCGGCATCGCTGGCTGTCCGTGCGGCAGAGAAGAAGACGGTTACTTATGAGGATATCCGTCCATTCTATTCTGTTGACTGCGGGGATTTCGATGTGACGACGCCTCCGGCGGGAGAAGACTTTGGAAAATACCAGAGCGTGACCGAACAGGTGTACGGCAGGGACGCACAGACGGGACACACCTGGGGAATCGTGGACGATTACGGGGTCGAACCGCCGGTTGCAAATAAGGAGCAGAGCAATGGAAAAGGCATCCGGACCGACTGGACCTGGGCGCATGAAAATGGCGGATGGACCGTGGATTCTCCGAAGACATCTACGAACCGGTATACAAAGAACCAGTATGAAAACATGGCGACATTTGGGGACGAAAGGAAGCTGGATTACACGTTTGAACTTCCGTCGGGCAATACGTATGACGTGGAACTGATGTGCGTGGATCCGTGGACAAATGTGTCTCTGCATCCGACGGTATGGCTGAATCAGGGAAAAGAGGACGAGGTATCGTTTGCCCCGATTCAGGTTAAGACGGTACAGAGCCAGCAGATCGCGCTGAAAGAGGATACACTTGCAGTCAGTTTCCGCGGGACGGGAAGTGATACCGCTGCGATCAATGTCGCCTATATCCAGATCACCGACGCGCGGTATACGGATTTGTACCGGTGTTATCAGGCGGTAGCGATCGACAGCCAGATCGGCAGTAATTTTACATTGCCGAAAGGAACAGACGGCTGCGTCGTGACATGGACGTCGGACGGCGGCGCGATTTCCATTCAGGGCGATCAGGCGATTGTCGCCCGGACGGACAGCGAACAGAATGTCCGCCTGACCGCGGAAATTTCCAATGACGAATATGTGGTAGAGAAGCAATTTTCGATTACCGTACCGGCAGAGGAAGATGTGGAGCCGGCAGTGTCGTTTGATTTTGAAGAGCAGTCTCCGGATGGATATTTTGACGGACACGGCGCGGTCGCCAAACTGTTCAACAATCCTGTCGTTGAGCAGGAATCTGTGAATGGGAGAACGTCGCAGGTCGTCAAGCTGCGGAACCAGGCGTATTTGCAGCTGCTTGACGGTGTGGACGCGGAGCAGTATTCCGGGCTGAACGGCGTGGACGGCGTGACGGTCAGCTTCTGGGAAAATGCGCAGGGGAATACCGTAAGCTGGAATTTCTTCGCGCGGGGCGAAAGGTCGATCAACGCGGGAACCGGCGAGGGAAGCGGACAGCGGCATTATATTGCCTATGATGGAAGAAAAGCACAGGGAAGAATTGAAAAACAGAACGGGAATAGAAACCATGGAGCGGATATCAGAAATATGCCGGAAGGATGGCGGTATGTGACCCTGATCTATTCGGAAAACGGAGCCAGCATATATGTGAATGGCAGGCTGGCGGGCGAGTATACGGATCATACCCCGCTTTCCCAGATCCTCGGCGGTAAGCAGGACGCGTATCTGGGACATTCGCCGACATGGAACAATGAGTACTCCGATGTATGGCTTGATGATGTAGAGATTTATACGCAGGCGCTGTCCGCGATACAGGCGGAAGACCTGTATGAAAGAGAGAGCGGGAGCCGGCACCAGGTCACGATCAGAGATATGGACGGCAAAGAACAGCATATCTTTGCGGAAACCAACGAGGTTGTCGTCTGTTCGTCCGACCGGATGGCTGCCTGGACGATCAACGGCGTGACGCTCGCAATCGGCAAGACGTTCCGGCATATCGTGACCGGAGATGTGACGATCGAGGCGCTTGATCCGGCAGGAAAAGAAGCGGACGGCGTAGCGGTGGAAGAAGGAACGCAGCAGCCGGACGGCAGGTATCAGTTTGTCGCGAACTACGGCGCGGGGACGACCGGCAAGACCGTCACGTATACATTTGTCAGCGATGACAGACACAAGGCAGAGAAAATCGTAACGGATGATTATGCCGGGAGACAGGTTCAGTTTACAGTCGAAACCGGTGGTAAGACGATCAGATATGTCGTGGCAAGGTGCAAGTGACGGAAAGGAGAAGCAGAATGAAAAAGAAAGAATATAGCAAACCGGAATCAAAGATCGAGGCTTTGATGACAGAAGAACTTTGCGCGTCCGGCGTCCTTCAGCCGGAAAAAGTAAACGCGACCATCACGATTTCAAGTGGAGATTGGGAGCCGGATGATGGAGTCGTTGATATTTTCTGATCTTGGAAAAATCAGATTTCTTGAGAAGAAACGGGGAGAAGACTGTCAGGCAGGCGGTCTTCTCTCCTTTGTATATGCCGGGTTTTTGCGTGAATGGGAAGAATATTTATTTCTCCATGTTTTACAGCAATTTCTCCATAGAACAGCAAGAACGCCAGTGATATAATATGAACACTTGGCGAGGTTCTTTCGAGCCTAGTGAGAATATATGCCTGGGAGCTTAGCGAGGTTTTTAACGAGCTTAGCGGAAAGGTATAATAGGAACACTTGGCGAGGTAGTTATGGTCGTATCGGAAAAAGAAGGAGGAAGAAGTATGGGAAGAAGGCGACGCAGAAGGTGGCTTGCGGCGGCAATGGCGGTTGTGCTTGCGGTTCCGGCGAACCTGCAGGCGGTCCTGCCGGCAAAAGCGGCGGAGAAGCAGCAGGTTTTTTATGAGGATATCCGTCCATTTTATTTAGTCGATTGCGGGGATTTTGACGTGACGACGCCTCCGGAGGGGGAGGATTTTGGAACATATCAGAGCGTGACCGAACAGGTTTACGGCGAGGACGCGCGGACGGGATACGCATGGGGAATCGTGGACGACTACGGGGTCGAACCGCCGGAGGATAATAAGCAGGAGAGCAACGGAAAAGGCATCCGGACCGACTGGACATGGGCGCATGAAAACGGCGGATGGACTGTGGATTCCCCGAAGACGTCAACCAACCGGTATACAAAGAACCAGTATGAAAACAGGGCGACGTTTGGGGAGGAAAGGAAGCTGGATTATGCGTTTGCGCTTCCTGAAGGGACGTACGACGTTGAAACGCTGTGCGTTGACCCGTGGAACGTATCGACGCATCCGACCGCATGGCTCAATTATGGAAAAGGCGATCAGACGCAATTTGAGGATTTCGCCGTCAATCAGGTGCGCAGACAGCGGATCACATTGGACGGCGGCGGGGAGCTGACCGTGAATTTCCGGGGAACCGGGGATACATTGGCGGTCAATACCGCTTATATCCAGATCACCGACGCGAAGTATCAGGGCATGTACGAGTGTTACCGGGATCTGAAGGTCGCGAACCGGGTGACGGCGGATTTTGTGCTTCCGCAGTCCGGGAACGCGTCCGTGAGCTGGCGTTCCGATAACAGCGCGATCGAGATTCAGGGAGATCAGGCGGTCGTGACGCGCTCCGGATCGGATCAGGAGGTTGTGCTGACAGCGGAGATTTCCAATGAGGAGTATAAAGTGGAAAAAGAATTTCATGTGACCGTCCCGGCGGAGAACGGCGGGGAATCCGGGGCAGGCATCCGGAATTTTCCGAATGAAGCGGTGACGGTGACGGACAGTTATTATCAAAATTCATATGACAGGGAAGTGGACTATCTTCTGAGCCTGGATGTGGACCGCCTGCTCGCCGGATTCAGGGAAACGGCGGCATACGCGGCGGGATACGGCGACGCGGAGCGCGCGGCGTTCATGAAGCAGAAAACGCGGTACGACGGCTGGGAGAATACGAACATCGGCGGCCATACGGGCGGACACTATATGTCGGCGATCGCCCAGGCGTACTGTAACCCGGACGCGGACGAAGAACAGAAGCGCGCGCTGCTGGACAAGATCAACGCGATCGCGGACGGGCTGAAAGAATGTCAGGAAATGACGAAAGGGAGCGAAGCCTGCAAAGAAGGATTTTTGTTTGGCGCGACGATCCAGAATACCCGCGTCCTTGAGAGCCAGTTTAATCAGTATGACGGCCAGGGAACGGGCAGTTCGGATTGGGTGGCGTGGTATACGATGCACAAGATCCTTGCCGGGCTGGTGGACCTGTACAAATACGCGGACAATGAAACCGCGTTGGAGGTAGCGGTCAATCTCGGGCTTTGGGTATACAACCGCGCCGATCAGTGGAGCGAGGCGGTGAAGCAGAAGGTATTAAATGTGGAATACGGCGGCATGAACGACGCGCTGTATGAATTGTACGCCTGCATAGAAGCCAGGGACGACTATCGGCAGTATTGCCCGCAGATCAGGCGCGCCGCGGAGCAGTTCGACGAGGTAAGCCTGTTTGAGACGGTCGCGAAAGGCGGCGCGAATGTGCTCGACGGCAGGCACGCGAATACGACGATCCCGAAATTTATCGGGGCGTTAAAGAGATATATGGTTCTTGGCGAGGGGGAAGAGCGATATCTGGAATACGCGGAAAAATTCTGGGAGATGGTCGTCGCCCATCATACGTATGTCACGGGCGGAAACAGCGAGAATGAGCATTTCGGCAGGGACGATATCCTGTATGGGGAACGCACGACTGTCAACTGCGAGACGTGCAATACCTACAATATGCTCAAGCTGACGCGGGAACTGTTTAAGATCACCGGCGACCGGAAATACGCGGATTATTATGAGAATACGCTGATTAACGCGATCATGTCGTCCCAGAACCCGGAAACGGGCATGAGTATGTATTTCCAGCCGATGGCGACGGGATATCAGAAAGTGTTCGGGAAACCGTATACGGATTTCTGGTGCTGCACGGGAAGCGGCATGGAAAACTTTGTAAAACTGAACGACAGCATTTATTTCCATATGGACGACAGCGTGATCGTCAACCAGTATTTGAGTTCCGACCTTGTATGGGAGGAAAAAAATGTGAAGCTCACGCAGACGTCCGGGATCCAGGATCTTTCTTCCGAACAGTCGGAGATCCGGGTGGAAGCGGTCGATCCGGGACAGGAGGCGTCGGTGGATATCGCGCTGCGGATCCCGGACTGGGTGGCGGATCAGGGAAATACGATGATGCTCACCCTGAACGGCGAGCCGGTTCCGGATCCGGAAGGATTTGATTTTGAAGGAAAAGCGGGAGGCGCGTCCGATGCGTATTATGTGGTTCACGCGCAGGCGGGGGACGTCATTACCGTCCATACGCCGATGGAAGCGGTCGCGTACAATCTTCCGGACGGAAACGGAAAAGATACGTATGCGTTTAAATACGGACCGGTTATGCTGAGCGCGAAAATCGGGCACGACCCGGCGTATCAGACCGAAGCGTCCCACGGCATTATGGTCCGCCGGGCTTCCACGAGCGCGGTGACGAGCGAGCGGATCGGGATCTACGACGCGGAATCGGTCGAGGAGTATATGGCGAATATCAATGACAATCTGGTGCGCACGACCGGAGCGACGTTCCGGCTGCGCGGCGCGAACTGCAATTATGACTTTGTTCCGCATTACAGCCAGTATACGGATAATTACGGCATTTACTGGACGTATTATGTCGGGGAGAAAGATTCGGATTCGATCATCAGCGAGAAAGACATCAACCGGAAGAACCGCGTGATCGTGGACAGTCTGCAGGCGGGCTACGGGCAGTATGAGCCGGGTCTGGATACGGGAACAGGGAATGTCGGAAGCTCGCTCGACCATACGAGATATGCCGAGCCGGGCGGATATTTTGAATATGAGATCAAAGTCGACGGCACGGAAACGAATGATCTGCTGTTGACCCTGCGCCGGGAGGACGACGGGAAACCGTTGAAGGTGTCGGCAGGAGGGGCCGTCCTGTATGAGACGCAGTCGCTCGACAGCGGCGGGGCGGACGTGATCCAGGGAATGTTGTCCGACAGTGATTTTGAACGGTATTATCAGATCCGGATCGAGATCCCGCAGGATGTGGCGGATACGCGGTATCAGAACAGCCAGGGGGACGACGTCGTCCGGTTCCGGTTTGAGGGGACGGACGCGAAAGCGTCGGCGTGCCTGTATAACTGGCAGTATTGCGTGAGGAAGTACGCGGATGAGAACCATCTGAAATCCCTCAAAGTAAACGGGACGGCGGTGGACCTCCGCGACGGAAGCTATACGCTTAACCTGCCCGGCGACGCGGATACCTTTTCCGTGGAGGCGGAGATCACGGACAACAGGGGATATGTCGCGGTAGACGGAAAGGCGATCGAGGAAAACAGGCAGGCGGATATCCCGGTTACCGGATACAGCGGAACGTATCAGGTTCAGGTGTTCGCGGAGAATTTTGAGAAGACGGAAGAAGTCCGGCTGATCGTGAACCTGGATACGTCGTCCGTCGATTTCAGCGGGCATATCAAACGGTATTATTCCTTTGACGGGGAGCTTACGGGCGCCGTGCCGGTGCAGAAAGCAACGGTTCCCTCTCCGACGGAGCGGACGGCGGCTTATACGGACGGCGCGGCGGAGACGACCGGGAAAGCGCTCGCGATGGACGGCACATACGGGCTCGCGCTCGGAGACGCGGCGGAGCTTGGGGAGAGTTATACGATCTCGTACTGGATGAAGCCGGATCAGATCGGAAAGGACGTCGACCCGACGTTCTGCGCGGGCGTGTTCGACCCGGAATATTGGCTCAGCGCGACGTTTGACGCGAAGATCTGGTCGAGAAAGAGCGGTTATATCGCGACGCCAGCGGCGAACTGCTACCGGCAGGGAACCTGGCAGTATGTGACGATCGTGGTGGACGGCGAACGCGCGGGGACGCAGGATGGAACCGTGACCGGCACGCTGTATGTCAATGGCGAAGCGGTATCGGAGGGCGACGTGGCGGCAGGCGTCATGACTGCCCCGAATGCCGCGCTGTATTTCGGCGTCAACCGCTGGGACGCGTATTTTAAGGGCGCGGTAGACGAACTGCTCCTGCTCGACGTCGCTTTGAAGCCGAAAGATATTTCCGCGTTTATGGACGGGAGCATCGGCGCGGACGGGTTCTTCCGGGACGGCGTGAAGTATGGCGATATCAACCGCGACAGCCAGGTGACGGCGGTCGACGCGCTGCTGCTGTTAAACGGCGTGGTCGGCGGCGTGCCGGACGCGGAGAAGGAGATTTATGACGTCAACCGGGACGGCAGCGTGGATGTGAAGGATGTGGAAGCGGCGCTCCGGCTTGCCGCGGACAGGAAAAAATATAAATAAAGACGGGGAAGCCCCGTCAGACTGACAAAAGAAAGCTCTGAGATTCGGATGGATCCTTCTTGTTTTGCGATCCGCCGGTTCTCAGGGCTTTTTTTGAAAAAAACAGTTGACAGAAGAAATTGTATGGTCTATACTAACTGTATCAATATTGATAGTACACTTAGAGCAGCAAGGATAATTTCCAACCGGAGGCAGATGTTGGTACGGTAAATGATGAAAGGAGGGACATCTATGATTCATCTGGATTATCGGGACGCCCGGCCGATCTATGAGCAGATCAAGGATAAGCTGAGGGCGGAGATCATCGCGGGGAAGATCCTGCCGGATGAGAAACTTCCGTCTGTCCGGGAACTCGCGGTAAAGCTGGTCATCAATCCGAATACGATCCAGCGGGCGTACCGGGAGCTGGAAGCGGAAGGATTTCTGTATTCCGTAGCGGGAAAGGGATCGTTTGCTTCCGCGAACCAGGCGGCAAATGAGGCGCGGATGGATACAGTCTTAAAACAGATCACGCCGATGATCGCGGAATTGCGGGAGCTGGGGATGAAAGAGCCGGAGCTTCTGGAGCATATTTCCCATATTTATGAAGGAGGAAGTCAGGATGATTGAGATAAAAAATGTCACAAAGTCTTTTGGAACGTTCCGGGCGCTGGACGGCGTGGATATGAATGTCCGGAAAGGAACCGTTTACGGGCTGGTCGGACCGAACGGCGCGGGCAAGACGACGCTGCTGCAGTGCCTGACCGGCGTATACCGGACCGACTCCGGGTCGATCACGGTTGACGGGCAGCCGGTGTATGAAAATTCGGATGTCAAGGAGCGGATGGTGTATATTCCCGATGAACTGTATTATTTTTCGCAGGCGAACACGCGCGATATGATGAAATATTACCGCGGCATTTACCGGAATTTTGATATGGACCGGTTTGAGCGGCTGAAGGAGGCGTTTCCCGCGGTGGATGTGAAGCGGCCGATCCGCAAATTATCGAAAGGGATGCGGAAACAGGTATCGTTCTGGCTTTCCATCTGCTGCAGACCGGAAGTGGTCATTCTGGACGAGCCGGTGGACGGGCTGGATCCGGTCATGCGCCATCAGATCTGGAGCTTCCTGCTGTCGGACGTGTCCATAAACGGAACGACGGTGGTCGTATCGTCGCACAACCTGAGAGAGCTGGAGGACGTATGCAGCTATGTCGGCATCATGAACAACGGGAAGATCCTGTCTGCGCAGCCGATGGAGGCAATCGAGGAAAATCTGGGATCCATGAGCCTGGAAGAATACTTTATTCAAATGGTAGGAGGAGAGAACTATGAAGTCAAAGATATCCTTGTTTAATCCCACCGTATACTGGAAAAATATAAAACGCTTCTGGCCCGTCTGGACCGTCTATACGATCTATCTGGTACTGCGCTGCCCATGGCGCCTATATTATCGCGTGACGACGGCGAATATGTCGGAGCTGATGGATCCGGTGCAGGCGAAAATGGCGTGGATGTCCCAGATGCTGAACGGCATCGACGCGGATATCCTCATCCTGATCTGCATGGGGCTGATCTGCGCCGCCGCGGTCTGGTCGTATCTTTACCGGCAGAAAAGCAGTACGTTTGTCCATTCGCTCCCGCTCCGGAGGCATACGCTGTTTTTGACGAACATCCTCTCCGGGCTGAGCATGATCGTGATACCGACGGTCTTCGCGTACGGCTGCGGGATGCTGGTCGCCGCCGCGTATCATTATCCCAATATCGCGCAGATGGCAAAGGCAATGGGAATTTTGATCTGTGTCGGGATTTTGTTTTTCGGGATGGCGTCGTTTGTCGCGATGATCACGGGAAACCTGCTCGTACTGCCCGCGTTATACGGGGTCTTCCAGTTTGTGCTCGCGTATCTGTACGCGATCCTGGAAGCGGCGAAGGAACTGCTGCTCTTTGGGAGCGGCGGCGGATGGGACATGAAAGACTGGCTTTCTCCTGTCCTCGTCGTGCTGCACCGGACCGGGATTACGTTTACCTACAAGGAAAGCGGGGATATTCAGGCGTTTCATATATATGGCGCGCGGACGGCGCTGATCTGCGCGGCGGCAGGGATCGTCATGCTGGCGGCGGCATGGCTGCTCTACCGGAAGCACCATACGGAGCGGTGCGGGGATACGATCACGGTACAATGGCTCCGCCCGGTGATCAAATATGGCTTTATCGTATGCTTTGCCCCGCTGATGGCGGCGATACTCGGCTCGTTCGGATTGTATGAAGCGATCGGGACAGTGACCGGGAGCAGCCTGCCGACGATCCTCATTCTGCTCTGGATTTCCGGGATATGCGGATATTTCATAGCGGAAATGCTGCTGCAAAAGACATTCCGGGTATTTGGCAAAACTCATGTCCTGTACTGCCTGATCTTTAATGTCGTTCTGACTGTTCCGGTCCTGGCGCTCGGGCTGGATGTGTTCGGATATTCCAAATGGGTGCCGGAGACGGGCGAGATCGAGCGGGTCATTCTGAACCGGTCGACCGGCTCGGTCAGCGATCCGGATGCGGTCGAACAGATCGTCGCGGTGCATCAGGGGATCGCGGACGACCGGACAATGTTCCGTAAGAGGATGATGACGGTGCACGTGCCGGATCCGGAGGAATGGAATTACCGTTATATTGATCTGACCTATCAGCTGAAAAATGGCAAGGTACGGAGCCGCCATTTTGTGCTCCGGTTTCAGGATGACGAGATGGACAGCAGCCTGTACCGCCAGATCAGGGAGATGATGGGACAGCCGAAGGTCGTTTATGCCCGGTATTTTCCGGATCACTTTGAGATCGCGCGGACGGAGGACGTCTATGTGAACCATTATCTGCCTGAAAGCGACGGGGACGATCTGCCTGAAAGCGACGGGGACGACCAGGAGGTGTCCGACACGGTTACGACCCATTTCCGGGTTACGCGGGAGGATCGGAAAAAACAGATCTATGACGCGGTCTGCGCGGATATTGAGTCGGGCGCGCTGAAGATCATGGATGAATATTATTCGGATAAAGAAGCGGTCTATAATGTGCAGATCCCGTATTATTTCGGCGGGGAACAGGAACCGACGCGCTATACCGCCGTCTCCATCGACGTCGGGGAAGATTCCAGGGAGACGATAAAGATTTTGAACAAACTGGAGAAGTTATATAACCGATAAGAACCGTCAGAGAAAACCAAAAACTGCTGGCACCCTGACAGCCCTCTTTACATTTCCCTTCTTTTTTGGTACAGTAACAGGGTGTCAGGATCGCAGAGCCGGCGCTGCCGCGCCGGCTCTGTCTTTCAATATGAGAATCTTTCAATCATTGAGAAAAGAAAGAAATGAGGAGAACAGCCATGAGCGAATCATTTGAACAGGAACAGGCGTCGGGATGCGACCACAACTGTTCCGGATGCAGCGCAAGCTGCGGCTCCCGGCAATCGGAACAGACGGATTTCCGGGAGACATTGAACCAGTACAGCACAGTGAAAAAGGTGATCGGCGTCGTCAGCGGAAAGGGAGGCGTCGGGAAATCCTTTTTGACGTCCTATCTCGCCGTTTTGCTGAACCGCAGAGGATACCGGGTCGGCGTCCTGGACGCGGATATCACGGGTCCGTCTGTCCCCAGGGCATTCGGCGTCCGTGAGATCAGCGATATGAGTGATCTGGGGATCGTGCCGGCGCAGACGGAGAGCGGGATCGAGATCATGTCGCTGAATCTGATCATCGATGACGAGGAACAGCCCGTCGTATGGAGAGGACCGGTCATCGCGGGAACGGTGCGCCAGTTCTGGAGCGAGGTATTCTGGGGCGATCTCGACGTGATGCTCGTCGATATGCCGCCCGGAACCGGGGACGTCCCGCTGACGGTATACCAGTCGCTTCCGGTCGACGGAGTTCTTGTGGCGACGTCGCCGCAGGAGCTGGTGTCCATGATCGTCGGCAAGGCGGTCAATATGGCAAAAATGATGAACATTCCGATCCTCGGCGTCGTTGAAAATTACAGCTATGTCGAGTGCGGAAACTGCGGAGAGAAGATATCCGTATTCGGAGAGAGCCATATCGACCGGATTGCCGGACGATATGGGCTCCCGGTTCTCTCAAGGATTCCGATCCGCCCGGAAATCGCGCATGCCATGGATCAGGGAAGCATAGAAACGCTTCAGGGAGACTGGCTGGACCTGGCGGCGGATACGATTACCAGCATGCCGGAACGGCAATAGACCTCCTTTTCGTTTAACTCGCGGGAAATCGGGATCTCGCGCCGGTTTTCATAGTCGTACAGGACATAGTCCTGTTCCAGATGATCGGTGTAAGGAATTTCGATCCTGCCGTCGGTCGAGTGGATCTCCATGCCGTCGAGCTGATAAAATTCGGTATATGCGGCGCTCTGATTCTGTTGCAACGGATACAGGGCGCCGCTGTTTTTTTGCCGGAGCGCGTAGGAGACCCCGGACGGCGCCTGCTCCGGCGCGGAACCGGGTCTGTCCGTTTTGTGAAGAAAGACGGCGATTGCCGCGGTCACGGCGATCAGAAGTAAAATGACGCTGATGATTGTTTTTTTCATAATGATATCCTCCTATTGATTGTTATTATGGTGATCTTATCACAAAATCATCATATATATCATATCGGATATGCGACATTTAATCAATAAAGATACACCCTTAGTATGCAATCTGTTTTTGGGTACAATAAAGACAGTATGGAGAAAGGGGAGTATCGGGATGGAGCAGTTTGATGCGGTGGCAAGGATCAGAGAATTGTTGTCAGAGCGCGGATGGACGATGTATCAATTTTCCAAAGCAACCGGTATTCCAAAATCAACACTGAACCGCCTGATCTGCAAGACCAATTCTCCGACTGTGCGGACGGTGGAGACGATCTGCGACGGATTTGGTATCACGCTGGAACAGTTCTTTCATAAGGATTCCGAAACATACCGGCTGTCGGAACAGCAGAAGCGCTGCCTTGCCGCGTGGGATATGCTGGATCCCGCGGAGAAAGAAAAGGCGCTGGCGTATATGGACGGACTGCGTGCCAGATGATGGTGGAACAAAGAATTTTTGCCGGATCAGATGAACGCAGAAATTTCACATAATTAGATAGGATTCAATGTTGCCCCGGGGTAAAAAATATGGTATGATGTTACGAGTATCCTTTTACCCTGGGGCATTGTTTTGCGGCGGCGGAAGCCCCGGATCTTTCCCGCGCGGGGAAAAGGAATGAGAAAAGTATGGAGGTAAGAACGATGGGAATGACAATGACTCAGAAGATCCTGGCGGCGCACGCGGGCCTTGCTGCCGTTGAGGCAGGGCAGCTGATCGAAGCTGACCTGGATATGGTCCTGGCGAATGATATTACCGCTCCGGTCGCGATCCATGAGGTGGAGCGTCTGAATAAGAAGACCGTGTTTGACAAAGATAAGATCGCGCTTGTCCCGGATCATTTTGCGCCGAACAAGGATATCAAATCCGCGGAACACTGCAAATGCGTGAGGGAGTTTGCCAGAAAGCACGACATTACAAACTATTTTGAGATCGGGCAGATGGGCATTGAACACGCGCTCCTGCCGGAAAAGGGACTGATCGTGGCAGGCGAGACCTGCATCGGCGCGGATTCCCATACTTGTACATACGGCGCGCTTGGCGCTTTTTCAACCGGCGTGGGCAGCACGGATATGGGAGCCGGCATGATGACCGGCAAGGCGTGGTTTAAAGTCCCGTCCGCGATCCGGTTTGTCCTGACAGGAAAACCGTCCCGATGGGTGAGCGGCAAGGATGTGATCCTGCATATCATTGGCATGATCGGCGTGGACGGCGCGCTTTATAAGTCCATGGAATTTACCGGGGACGGCATTGCGAACCTGAGCATGGACGACCGGTTTACGATCGCGAATATGGCGATCGAGGCGGGCGCGAAAAACGGGATCTTCCCGGTGGACGACAAGACGATCGCTTATATGGAAGAACATTCCGCCAAACCATATAAGATTTACGAGGCGGACGAGGACGCGGTATATGACGCGGAATACACGATCGACCTGTCGCAGCTGAAACCGACGGTCGCGTTCCCCCATCTTCCGGAGAATACGAAGACTGTCGAGGAAGCGGGAGATGTGAAGATCGACCAGGTGGTGATCGGCTCCTGTACGAACGGCAGGATCGAGGATCTCCGGACTGCGGCGGAAGTGTTGAAAGGACGCCATGTCGCGGACGGGATCCGCTGTATCGTCATTCCCGCGACGCAGGCGGTTTATCTGCAGTCGATCGAGGAAGGGCTGACGCAGATCTTTGTGCAGGCAGGGGCGGTTGTCAGTACGCCGACCTGCGGTCCGTGCCTTGGAGGATATATGGGGATCCTTGCGGCGGGCGAGCGCGCGGTGTCCACGACCAACCGGAATTTTGTAGGGCGTATGGGACACGTAGAGTCGGAAGTTTATCTGGCGAGCCCGGCGGTCGCGGCGGCGTCGGCTGTGACAGGTCGCATTTCAGAACCGCGGGAGTTAGGATTATAGGAGGACAGACGGATGAAAGCATGTGGATTGGTTCATAAATACGGAGATAATGTTGATACGGACGTGATCATTCCGGCAAGATATTTAAATTCTTCCGACCCGAAAGAGCTTGCGGCGCACTGCATGGAAGATATCGACCGGGAGTTTATCCATAAAGTAAACGAGGGGGATATCATCGTGGCGGAGAAAAATTTCGGCTGCGGCTCCTCCAGGGAACACGCGCCGATCGCGATCAAGGCGGCGGGAGTCAGCTGCGTGATCGCGGAAACGTTCGCGCGCATCTTTTACCGCAACGCCATCAATATCGGACTTCCGATCATCGAATGCGCGGAAGCGGCGAAGACCATTGAGGCGGGCGATCGGGTTTCGATTGATTTTGACAGCGGGCTGATCACGGACGAGACAAAGGGAGTATCGTTCCAGGGACAGGCATTTCCTCCTTTTATGCAGAAGATCATACAGGCGGAGGGATTGATGAATTACATCAACCAAAAATAGATTGCTCCATCGAGAAAAAGGTTGTGATGCTATGAATCGACGTCGGAAACACCGGATCGAGGGGATCTTTTTTCTGGTTTCCATTTTGCTCTGCGGGTTTCTGTCGCTTCACGCCAGGGCGGAGAGGACGCGGGACTTTGTTTATACGGTCCAGGAAAGTGATCACACGTACGGATCCATCAAAAAATATATTGGCAAAGGAAAGAGCGTCGTCATTCCGGATTCGATCGGGGAGGTTCCGATCGAGGCGATCGACACCGGGGCGTTTGCCGCGTCTGATATTGAAAAAGTCGTTGTGGGCGGACAGGTGAGGACGATCGGCGAGTCGGCGTTCCGGGACTGCAAAAAACTGGAGACCGTCACATTCGGCGAGAATGTCCGCGCCGTTCAGGACTTTGCTTTTTTCGGCTGCGCCAGATTGCAGACGTTGAATTTCGACAAAAATCTGCGGTCCATCGGGCAGATGGCGTTCGCCAGCTGTACCGGGCTTACGCGGGTGAACCTGCCGGAGAATGTCCGGACCCTGTATTCCGCGGAGGAAGAAGAGATATACGGCGGCGTGTTTTATAATTGCAGCGGGCTGAGATCGCTTTCATTTGGGAGCAGGCTTACCATGATCCCGGTCAATACGTGCAACAGCTGTACGAGCCTTACGGACGTCTCCATGCCGAACACGGTCACGGAGATCGGGCAGTCGGCGTTCGCGTACTGCGCGAAGCTGAAGCAGATCGAGTTTTCCCAGACGCTGGAAACGATCGGCGCGGGCGCGTTCTTTAACTGCACCGGGCTTGAAGTGCTCTCGTTCCCGGACAGCATGAAAACGCTGGAAAACAGCGCGGAGACGCAGGCGGGAAGCACGTTTGGATATTGTGAGAACGTGCAGAAAGTCGTTTTCGGGGAACAGCTCAGATCCATTCCGAAGCATACCTTTTCCGGGAATAACAAACTGACCTCCATGGTGTTTTATGGGGAGACGGTTGTGGAGCCGGAAGCGTTCGTAAACTGCGACAGCATACAGGACATTTATTATCTGGGCGACGTGCCGACGCTGTATGAAGATTCTTTCGGGACAAACAACAGCATGACGATCCGGTATCCGTTCGGATCGAAACGGGGCTCCAATTACCACCGCTATACGCTGTACAATCCCGGCGATACGTGCGTCAACGCGATTTTCCGTACGCCGGCAGCCACGGTATCCAAGCAGGTCATATCCGGGATGCCGGTCAACAAGCCTGTGATACCGGAGAGGGCAGGGTACCGCCTGACCGGGTGGACGTACAGCAACAACGACGCGAGCGTCCGATGGGATTTCAGCAAGAGCGTTTATATCAACTTCTATTTTGAGTCCCGGTGGGAGATCGGAACCTATACGGTGACGTTCCAGACGGAAGAAGGGGAGCTGCCCGCGGACGAACAGGAACGGGACATTGTATATGAGGAAACGCTCGGAACGCTGCCAACCCCGTCGCGGAGAGATTATGATTTCGCCGGCTGGTATACCAGAAAAAATAAGGTCGGCACGAAATATACGAAAAATTCATCCATGCCGGGCACGGATCTGACGCTGTACGCGGGATGGAACCTGAATCCGGAAGCGCCGGAGACGCCGACGCTCCGGCTGAGCGAGGAAGGCGCGCACAAGATCAAGATCCTTTGGAAAAAGGACGATACGGTAAGCGGATATACGATCTACCGCTCGACCCGGAAAAACGGGACGTATACCAGGATTGGGACGGCAAGCGGGGCGGCGACCGGTTATGTCAACGGAGGGCTGAAGCCCGGACGGACTTATTATTACCGCGTCCGCGCCTACAAGCTGATGGAAGGGCAGAAGATCAACAGCGCGTTTTCCGACAGGAAAAAGCGGTATCTGTCCGGGAAGCCAGATACGCCGGTCTTTTCCGCGAAAAGGCGGAGCGCGACAAGCACGGATCTGTCCTGGGATAAATTTGAAGACGCGGAGTACGTGGACGTCTTTTACGCGACGTCACGGAACGGGAAATACCGCCGGTTCGCGACCTATACCGGCAATTCGATCGGCTGCTACCATACAAAGCTCCGGAAAAAGAAAACATATTATTACCGGATCCGCACCTATAATGTGGTGAAGGGAGAAAAAATATACAGCAATTATTCCAAAGTGCATAAAGTATCATGAAAGAAATGAGGATAAGAAGATGAACTATCGGATTGCAGTAATTAAAGGGGACGGGATCGGTCCCGAGATCGTCAATGAGGCGATCCGCGTACTGGACCGGGTTGCCGAACAGTACGGACATACGTTTGAATATCGCGAGATCCTGATGGGAGGCGCGTCGATCGACGTCTACGGCGTCCCGCTGACCGACGAGGCGCTTGAGGTTGCCAAAAGCAGCGACGCCGTTCTGATGGGCGCGATCGGGGGAGATACGAACACTTCCCCGTGGTATCAGCTTCCGCCGAGCCTGCGCCCGGAAGCGGCGCTGCTGAGGATCCGGAAGGAGCTTGGGCTTTTTGCGAATATCCGGCCCGCCTATCTGTATGAGGAATTAAAACAGGCATGCCCGCTGCGCGACGAGATCATCGGCATGGGATTTGATATGGTCGTGATGCGCGAACTGACCGGCGGTCTTTACTTTGGAGAGCGCGGGACGGAGCGGCGCGAGGATGGGACGCGCGTTTCCCATGATTCGCTCGTCTATGATGAAAATGAGATCCGCCGCATCGCGATCCGCGGATTTGATGTGGCGATGAAGCGCCGGAAGAAAGTTACCAGCGTGGATAAGGCGAATGTCCTGGATTCCTCCCGTCTCTGGAGGGCGGTTGTGAACGAAGTGGCGGCGGATTATCCGGAAGTCGAGCTGGAACATATGCTTGTGGACAACTGCGCGATGCAGCTCGTCCGGGATCCGAAGCAGTTCGATGTGATCCTGACGGAAAATATGTTTGGGGATATCTTGTCGGATGAGGCGAGCATGGTGACCGGTTCGATCGGTATGTTGTCGTCCGCGAGCCTGAATGAAGGGAAACTCGGGCTGTATGAGCCGAGCCATGGGTCCGCGCCGGATATCGCGGGACAGGACAAAGCCAATCCGATCGCGACGATCCTGTCCGCGGCGATGCTGCTCCGCTATTCCTTTGATCTGGACCGGGAAGCGGACGCTGTGGAAGCCGCGGTCAAGCAGGTACTGAAAGACGGATACCGCACAGTCGATATTATGTCTCCCGGGTGTACGCTTGTCGGCACAGCCGAAATGGGGCGTCAGATCCTGGAGAGAATAGAAAGATAAAACAGAAAGAAGGGTTTACAGTTGAAAAGTGATCAAGTAAAGGTCGGCGACCAGCAGGCGCCGCACCGTTCCCTGTTCCACGCGCTGGGGCAGACGGAGGAAGAAATGAAACGCCCGATGGTCGGTATCGTGAGTTCGTATAACGAGATCGTGCCCGGTCATATGAATCTGGATAAGATCGTGGAGGCGGTCAAAATGGGCGTCGCCATGGCGGGAGGGACCCCGGTGGTATTTCCCGCGATCGCGGTCTGCGACGGGATCGCGATGGGGCATATCGGAATGAAATATTCCCTTGTGACAAGAGACCTGATCGCGGATTCCACCGAATGTATGGCGATCGCGCACCAGTTTGACGCGCTCGTGATGATCCCGAACTGCGACAAGAACGTACCCGGTCTTCTGATGGCGGCGGCAAGGATCAACGTGCCGACGATTTTTGTCAGCGGAGGACCGATGCTTGCCGGGCATATCAACGGACATAAGACAAGCCTTTCGACCATGTTTGAAAAGGTCGGCGCGATGGCTGCCGGGACGATCAGCCGGGAGGAACTGGAGGAGTATGAGAGAAACGCGTGCCCGACCTGCGGTTCCTGCTCCGGAATGTATACGGCAAACTCAATGAACTGCCTGACGGAAGCGCTCGGTATGGGGCTCCGCGGGAACGGGACGATCCCCGCCGTATATTCGGAGCGGCTGCGCCTCGCCAAGCACGCCGGAATGCAGGTGATGAAGCTGCTTGAGAAAAATATCCGGCCCCGGGACATCATGACGGAAAAAGCGTTTTATAACGCGCTGAAAGTCGATATGGCGCTCGGGTGTTCGACCAATTCCATGCTGCATCTTCCCGCGATCGCCCATGAGGCGGGAGTGGAACTGGATCTTGACCTGGCAAACGAAATGAGCGCGATAACGCCGAACCTGTGCCATCTGGCGCCGGCAGGCCCGACCTATATCGAGGATCTCAACGAGGCGGGAGGCGTTTACGCGGTCATGAACGAACTGAATAAACGGAACCTGCTGGATACGGATCTGATCACGGTCACCGGAAAGACGGTCGGCGAAAATATCGCGGGATGCGAGAACCGGAACCCGGATGTGATCCGGCCGATCGACCATCCATACAGCGAGACGGGCGGCATCGCCGTCCTGAAAGGAAACCTTGCCCCGGATTCGGGCGTTGTGAAGCGTTCCGCCGTGGCGGAGGAAATGATGGTCCATGAGGGACCTGCCCGCGTCTTTGACTGTGAGGAGGACGCGATTCAGGCGATCCGGGGCGGAAAGATCAACCCCGGCGATGTTGTCGTGATCCGCTATGAGGGACCCAAGGGAGGTCCCGGCATGAGGGAAATGCTCAACCCGACGTCCGCGATCATGGGCATGGGGCTCGGTTCCTCGGTCGCGCTGATCACAGACGGCAGGTTTTCCGGAGCGAGCCGCGGCGCGGTCATCGGACATGTTTCGCCGGAGGCGGCTGTGGGCGGTCCGATCGCGCTGGTGGAGGAAGGCGATATCATCCGGATCGATATTCCAAAGAACCGGCTCGATTTCGACGTATCGGAGGAAGAACTTGAGGCAAGGCGGGCGAAGTGGCAGCCGAGAGAGCCGAAGGTAACGACCGGATACCTTGCCCGCTACGCGTCGCTGGTGACGTCCGGCAACCGGGGCGCGGTCCTGGAAGTGCCGGGAAAAGAACAATAAAGAATGAGGTAGATACTATGAGTCAGTTAACAGGTTCCCAGATCGTGATCGAATGTCTGAAAGAACAGAATGTCGATACAGTATTTGGGTATCCCGGCGGTACGATATTAAATATTTATGATGAATTATACAAACACAGCAACGAGATCCGGCACATCCTCACATCGCACGAGCAGGGGGCGGCGCACGCCGCCGACGGATACGCCCGCGCGACCGGGAAAGTCGGCGTCTGCCTTGCGACTTCGGGACCGGGGGCGACAAACCTTGTAACCGGGATCGCGACGGCGTATATGGATTCGGTCCCGATGGTGGCGATCACCGCCAATGTGGCGGTATCCCAGCTGGGAAAAGATAGTTTTCAGGAGATCGATATCGCCGGCGTGACGCTTCCGATCACGAAGCATAACTATATTGTAAAGGACATCCGGGAGCTGGCACCGACGATCCGGAGGGCGTTTGAGATCGCGAAGAGCGGCAGACCGGGACCGGTCCTTGTCGATATCACCAAGGACGTGACGGCGGCGACGACCGAATACAGCCCGGAGATACCGGCTCCGATCCAGCCCCAGACCGATACGATCCGCGCGAAGGATATCGAGAAAGCGCTGGAATTGATCCGGGACGCGAAACGCCCGTTCATCCTCACCGGAGGGGGCGCGATCATCTCCAATGCGAGCGAGGAGGTCAAAGAGTTTGTCTATAAGGTGCAGGCGCCGGTTGCGTCAAGCCTGATGTCCCAAGGCGTTTTTGACCAGGCGGATCCCCTTTATACCGGGATGCTTGGCATGCATGGGACGAAAACGTCCAATCTGGGCGTGACGGAATGTGACCTTCTGATCGTGCTTGGAGCCAGGTTCAGCGACCGTGTGATCGGGAACGCGTCCAAGTTTGCCAAAAACGCGGATATCCTGCAGATCGACGTGGACGACGCGGAGATCAATAAAAACATCCTCATCACCGCGAGCGTGATCGGCGACCTGAAATGCGTCCTGAACCAGCTCAATACCAGACTGGAGCAGCAGGACCACAGCGAGTGGATCCGCCGGATCGAGGATATGAAGGAACAATATCCGCTTGTATATGAAAATAAATTCTGCGGACCGGCGATCGTCGAAAAGATTTATGAGATGACCAAGGGAGACGCAGTCATCACGACCGAGGTAGGACAGCACCAGATGTGGGCGGCGCAGTACTATACGTACCGCAGACCGCGGAGCTTTATCACATCCGGCGGGCTTGGGACAATGGGATATGGCCTGGGCGCTTCGATCGGGGCGCAGATCGGCTGCCCGGACGAGACGGTCATCAATATCGCGGGCGACGGATGCTTCCGGATGAACATGAACGAGATCGCAACCGCCGCGCGCTACAACATTCCGATCATTCAGGTCGTGATAAACAACCATGTGCTTGGAATGGTGCGCCAGTGGCAGACCTTGTTTTACGGGCAGCGGTATTCCTATACCGTGCTGAACGACGCGGTTGATTTTGTCAAGCTTGCCGAGGCGATGGGAGCCAAGGGGGCAAGGGCAGAGACGCTGGAGGAATTTGAATCGATCTTCCAGGAGGCGCTGGACTCCAATACCCCGTATGTGATCGACTGCCAGATCCATCTCGACGATAAAGTATTTCCGATGGTCGCGCCCGGCGCGCCGATCGACGAGGTATTTACGGAGGAAGATTTGGAATCAGATTGTTAAGGTCTTGACGAATAAAGGAAATAAGTATAGAATTACTTTATTATGTGAAATAGAAAATCAGGAGGATAAGAATTATGGCACGAGTGTATAATTTTTCCGCAGGTCCCGCCGTACTGCCGGTGGAGGTGCTTCAGGAAGCAGCAGATGAAATGCTGGATTACAGGGGAACCGGGATGTCGGTCATGGAGATGAGCCATCGTTCCAAAGCGTTTGAGACGATCATTGAGGACGCGGAGGCGACGCTCCGGGAGCTGATGAATATTCCGGATAACTACAAGGTATTGTTTTTGCAGGGCGGCGCGTCCCAGCAGTTTTCCGCGATCCCGATGAATCTGATGAAGAACGGGGTTGCCGATTATATCGTAACCGGTCAATGGTCGAAGAAAGCGCAGCAGGAGGCGGCAAGATACGGCACAGCGAATATCATCGCTTCCTCGGCGGACCAGACGTTCTCGTATATTCCGGATTGTTCTGACCTGCCTGTTTCCGACAACGCGGATTATGTATACATTTGCCACAACAATACGATCTATGGGACGGTGTTCCATGAACTTCCGAATACCAAAGGCAAGATCCTGGTAGCGGATATGTCTTCGGACATTTTATCGCAGCCGGTCAATGTAGAGGATTATGGCGTGATCTACTTCGGCGTACAGAAGAATGTCGGTCCCGCGGGCGTTGTCGTCGCGATCATCCGCGAAGACCTGATCCGGGACGACGTGATGGAAGCGACGCCGACGATGCTCAAGTGGAAGACTCAGGCAGACGCGAAATCGCTCTATAATACGCCTCCGGCATATGGAATTTATATCTGCGGGAAAGTATTCCACTGGATCAAGGATCAGGGCGGACTGGAAGCGATGAAAGCCCACAATGAGAAAAAAGCGGCGATCCTTTATGATTTCCTGGATTCCAGCGAGATGTTCAAGGGCACGGTCGTGAAGAAAGACCGCTCCCTGATGAACGTGCCGTTTGTGACCGGGGACGCCGATCTGGACGCGAAATTTGTCAAAGAGGCGAAGGAAGCCGGATTTGAGAACCTGAAAGGACACAGGACCGTCGGCGGCATGAGGGCAAGTATCTACAATGCGATGCCGATCGAGGGAGTCGAGAAGTTAGTCGCGTTTATGAAAGCGTTTGAAGAAGCCAATAAATAGGAGAGTAGAGAGATGTTTAAAGTAAATTGTCTGAATCCGATCGCCGCGTGCGGTCTGGAGTTGTTTGGAGATCAGTATGAAACGGTTGACCAGTACGAGGCGGCGGACGCCGTGCTTGTGCGCAGCGCGTCGATGCACGAGCTTTCCCTGCCGGATCAGCTCAAAGCGGTCGCAAGGGCAGGAGCGGGCGTGAACAACATTCCGCTGGACGCATGCGCGGAGAAAGGGATCGTCGTATTCAATACGCCCGGCGCGAACGCGAACGGCGTAAAGGAATCCGTGTTTGCCGGTATGCTTCTCGCTTCCAGAGATTATATCGGCGGCTACAACTGGGTTCAGGAAAACGCGGATGATCCCGGTATATCCAAGTCAGTGGAAAAGAAGAAAAAAGCGTTTGCCGGAAATGAATTAAAAGGCAAAAGCATCGGCGTGATCGGGCTTGGCGCGATCGGGATCCTTGTCGCGAACATGGCAAGGCATTTCGGCATGGATGTATACGGATACGATCCGTATCTGTCGGTCGACGCGGCTTGGGGCTTGTCCCGGTCGATCCATCACGCGGCAGATCTGAGTGAGATTTACGCGAACTGTGATTTTATCACGCTTCATGTCCCGATGACGGACAGCACAAAGGGAATGATCGGCGCGGACGAGATCGCGGCGATGAAGGACGGAGTAAAGATCATGAACTTCGCCCGGGACGCGCTGGTTGACGACAGCGCGCTGCTGGAAGCCCTGGAGTCCGGCAAGGTCGCGAAGTATGTGACGGACTTCCCGAACCCTGCGGTCGTCGGGAAAAAGAATGTCATCACGATCCCGCATCTGGGCGCGTCCACCGAGGAGTCGGAAGACAACTGCGCGGTTATGGCGGTCCAGGAGCTGAAGGATTACATGGAAAACGGCAACATCAAAAATTCCGTCAATTATCCCGCCTGCGATATGGGCGTATGCTCCGGCGCGGCGCGCATTGCGATCAATCACAGAAACGTGCCGAATATGATCAGCCAGTTTACCGGGATCTTCGGTTCAAAAGGAGTGAATATCTCCGATCTGACCAATAAATCCAGAGGGGACTACGCGTATACCCTGATCGACTGTGATACGGTTCCGGGTCAGGAGATCGTAGACGCGCTGAACGCGCTCGGCGACGTGCTCAAGGTACGCGTGATCAAATAATACGGCGCGGAAAAACTGCCCGGCGGAAGCCGGAAGAATCAGAATAAAAGAAAAACCACGATAATGCCGATGGGGCGGAAAGATTGCCGCCGCAGGCGCTATCGTGGTTTTTTTGCGTGAAGGAAAGCTTTCTCCAGAATATCGTGGCGGAGAAACAAAGATCTGCCGTATCGGCTCATGGAATTTGACCCCTCAGACGTTTGGGCGTTATGCCATATTCTTTCTGGAAAGAAGAATAAAACGTGCTGAGCGAACCGAAGCCTGAGTCGTTGCAGATGTCAATGATGCTCATATCCGTATTGCGGAGCAGCGTATAAGCGTGGTTCAGCCGGAGGGAGCGGAGATAGTCCGAAAAAGAATGTCCGATCTTCTGCGAAAAGATGCGCGATACCTGAATGCTGCTGATCCCAAGGGCGTGTCCCACATCGGCGAGGGTAATGGGGTCCTGATAATTTTCCGTGACAAAACGGATACATTCCAGAAACCGGTCTTCCTGGGGAAACGGATGGTTTGAGGTAAGCGTGATGTTTTGAAAAACATGACTTAATATGATCTGCAGATATCCTTTCGCGAAAAGGAGATCGCCGGAATCGGAAAAGGAATGGCAATATCCCTGCGAAGGATAACGTATACCCGCGGCAGTGACGAGAAATTCATAAAAAGAAAAAATACTGTTGGTAAACGAAGCGGAAGCATTCTCCCGGTAAATGATCGGGCAGACCGGATAAAAATTATGAAAGTTCGGGAAAAAATCCGGCAGGATATTCGGATAAAACAGAGTCAGATAAATCCATGTAGGAACAGGGGAAATCACTTCGTGAACCAGATTGGGAAAGATTACGGCGGTGTCGCCGGGACGCAGGATATAGTCGTCGTCCCTGAAAGAAAGCTCCATATTTCCGGAAAGCACATAGATCATTTCCACATTTTCATGGAAATGCGGAGGGAAATTCAGATTCTAAGAATGGGCTCCATGTAAAATCGCTGGTTTTGAGGCATCATGAAAAGCAATCGTCGACCGTTTCATCGCAGGTATTCTCCATTTTTCTGACCGTTACTATTACTATATAGAAAGGAAAAGGGAAAGTCAAGGATACCGGGAAAAAATCAGCGCTTCGTTATGTTAAGAATCCGGAAGAAAAAAGCAGATTATCAGAAGAAATACAGGATCGATACAGATAAAATAAAAATGGAATATGTCTCATGAAAGAAGGGGGAGGTCGATCATGATCATAAAAAAAATAACGGCTGCCGCTGCCGTCCTGGCAATGCTCGCGGATTCATTTTCCGCGGTATCGGTCACAGGAAAAGCGGCGGAGATTCCAGAACCTGTCTGGAGCGCCGATTTTGAATCGGTTGTGACCGATCAGGATCATGTTGTGGAAGTCAGTCCCAATCGGGGGTATGCCCAGGTGGTCGATCATGACCAAAAGGGATTTGACATGACTGTGGAGCGGAGCTATAACGGGACGAAAGCGCTGCGGATCAATGGGGACGACTATCTTACTATTACCGGTGAAAACGGGACGGCTCCCATTACGGGCAGCGATACGGGCGTTACCCTGAATTACTGGGTGAAAGTCAATGGAGGAAGCGTTTCCTGGAGCTTTTTTGAGAAAAAGGACGCAACGGTAACGAAAGACCGGTATTATCTGGGAATGATCAATAATTCATCCAAACTCCGGTGGGAAACGCAGAATTATCGGAACAACGCTGTTGAGACGACAAGCAACAATCTCGGGAGCACATGGCATATGGTATCGGCAACCTACGGCGAGGACGGATCTTTTGTCTATCTGGACGGAAAACCTGTCGCGTCCAAACCGGACGCATGGGCGGCGTACGGGCCTTTGGACGGAATGATCGGGGACCAGCCGACCGCGTATATCGGATATGCCCAATCCTGGGGAGAACATGCGGAATTGTCTCTGGATAATTATAAGATCTTCGATCAGCAATTATCCGCGAACCAGATCGCCGCGATTTATGAGGGAGAAATGTCGTCTTTAAAGACCGGAGTTTATCTGGACGGAAAAGAAATGAAAGATTTTGATACGGCGATGAATCAGGTGATCGGAGATCCGACCGGTACGGAACATACGATTTCAGTCTATTCTGACTGTGATTCCGGACAGATCAGCTGGTTTCAGGATCATGCGGCAAACCTGACGATTCAAAATGGGGAAGGAGGCGCCGCCATAACGCAGAACAATGCCAGCTGTATGCTTCGGATAAGCGCGCAGGACTCCGCCGTCAATCTTGGAAAAAGAGAAGCCGGTTCAACGGATGAATTTACGGCGCTCACCATGGACGCCCGGCAGAAAGGAAGAGTGTTGGATATGCAATCTGCCGGCGGAACGGTCAATCTCTATCACGGCATGGTGCTTACGAACGGGGTGGATTCCCGCGGCGGAGGATTGGATAATAAGAGCGGGACAGTGAACATTTATGGAGGCAGGATCTGCAGGAATACCGCGACCGGTTCGATAGGCGGCGGCGGGGTGGATGTGCTCGGAAACTCCTCTGTGAACGGTGTGGTCAATATGTACGGCGGCGAGATCACGGAAAACACGTCTGCGATGAACCGGGGAGGAGGCGCGGCTGTTTCGGAAAAAGGAACATTCAATATGTATGGCGGTCGTATTTTCGGCAACACCGGATATGACGTCTATGTGGGAAATAAGAATTTTTCCATGGCGGGAGACGCATACGCGGGAAATATTTATCTTGCCGACGGTACTTATATCAATGTTTTGAAAGAATTGAGCTCCGGAAGCGGACATGGCATGATCAAACCGGAGCGGTACGCGGATGGGAAAGTCGTTGTGAAATATGCGGACGGCGTCGCTCCGGACGCGTCGGATTTCTTTGTTATGAGCGATGGGAAACAGGCGTATACCTTGGCGGTTCAGGGACAGGATCTGGTGCTGGAGCAGTGCGAACGTTCCTATATTCAGAACCTGTATGAAACAGCGTGCGCGTACCCGACCGCAAAAGAGGGAGCCGCCTATATCCGGGACGAACTTACCATCGGCGATCCTTACGGTGTGACGGAGAATTTGACGCTTCCGGAAGCGCGGGAAGATTCCGACGGGTTTTCCCTGACCTGGGCAAGCAGCGACGAGTCGGTCATTTCAAACAGCGGAAAAGTGAACCGACCGGCAAGAGGACGCAAACAGGTAACGCTTACCGCGACGATCCGGTTTAAGGGGGTTACGCTTACCCGGGACATCGAGGTTGTCGTGAATGGAACAGACGTCGTGGATTATACGCTGACGGTTTCCAATAAGAAAGGCGTAGATATTCCGAACGGGATGTATGGCTTGTTCTTTGAGGATATCAATTTCAGCGCGGACGGCGGGCTGTATGCCGAACTGATCGAGAACCGGTCGTTTGAATCGGTCGAAATCCTCAGCGGATATGAGACGCGGTACGATGGATTAAACGAGTGGTCGAGTACAGATACGATGACGCTCAGGGATCAGGGCGGCTTAAATGAGAACAATCCGCATTATCTGGAATTTACCGGAACGTCTTTCCGGAATAATGCGTATGACGGAATTTATATGGAGAAGGGGAAAACTTACGAGGTGTCTTTCTATGCGAAAGCAGAGGATTATGACGGGACGATCTCGGCATCCGCGGGAGGAAATTCCGTTGTGGTGGCGCCGGACGGCGTGACCGGGGAGTGGAAGCAATATAAAGCGACCTTGACCGCTTCCGAGAATGTGCGGAAGGTTCCGTTTACCATTACTCTGTCAAAGGCAGGAACCATAGATTTTGATATGATCTCCGTGATTCCGGGCGACGCGGTTCTTGGCGTTTTTCGGAAGGATCTCGCGGAAAAGCTCAAAGCATTAAAACCGGGCTTCCTTCGCTTCCCGGGCGGATGCATCGTGGAGGGAGGCACCATTGAAAATTATTATGACTGGAAAGCGTCGGTCGGTCCCGTGGAAGAACGAAAGCAGAATTTTAACAAATGGGGATCATATGGAGGAAAGGCGGATCATTACGGTCAGACGCTGGGCATTGGATATTATGAGTATTTTCAGCTGTGCGAGTATCTGGAATGTAAGCCGATGCCGATTCTGAACGTAGGGCTTGCCTGCCAGAATATTTATCATCAGTCGCTTGAAAATCAGAAATATCCGATTAGCAGCAGGGAATTTCAGGCGCTGGTGCAGGACGCGGTGGATCTTGTGGCGTTTGCAAACGGGACGGATTTCAGCAATCCATGGGCGGCGCTGCGCCGCGATATGGGACATCCGAAACCGTTTGGTCTGGAAATGATCGGCATTGGAAACGAGCAGTGGGACAATTCGGATTCACAGTACTATGAGAGATATACGAAATTTGAGCAGGCGATCCACGCCGCTTATCCGGAAATAAAGTTGATCGGCTGTGTGATGGGATCGGATAAGAGCAAGGTATGGGACTGGGGGAAAAAGCAGGAGAAAACAAATCCCAATTATCTGTACGCGCTGGATGAGCATGGATATAATTCCGCGGAATGGTTCTATCAGAATACAGATTATTATGACAGCTACGACAGGGACACGAAGATCAAGGTATTTTATGGGGAATATGCCGCCCGATCGTCCGCCCGCAGTACAAAGATCAACTGCCTTGATACGGCGCTCTCCATCGCCGCGTGTATGACCGGGCTGGAACGGAATGCGGATATCGTGGAAATGGCGAGCTACGCGCCTCTGTTCGCGCGAAACGGATATACGCAATGGGGCACCGATATGATCTATTTTGACGATCAGACCAGTTATGGGACGCCGGAATATTACGTTCAGAATATGTTCGGCAATCATATGGGAGATTATACCCTGCAGAATGAATGGCAGAAAGAGGGAGTATCGGACGGAGTGTATCAGACGGTTTCCTTTGACCAGGAGAACGGAGAGCTGATCGCGAAGCTGGTTAATTCCAATACGACGGAACAGGTGATCGAAATCGCCATCGACAAGGCATGGACGATAGCGGAGAATGCAAAAGCGAAATTGACGGTTATGACGCATGATTCTCTGGACGCCGTCAATAGCATTGATCATCCGGACAATGTGGCGCCGACCGAAAAAGAGACGGCGGCGGCGCAGACGTTCCGGTATACGATGCCAAAACAGTCGGTTGTTGTCATGCGGATCCCGGTCGCGGAGACGGAAATTGAGAAGGGACTGGGCGATATGAACCAGGATGGAAAAATTACGGCTGTCGACGCGCTGATGGCGCTTCAGGCTCAGACGTCCGGGGCAGAGCCGGGCAGGGGAGACGTAAACCATGATGGAGTGCTTGATACAAAAGATGTCCTGGCAATCCTTCAGGTGGCGTCCGGAAGAAAAAAAGGATATCTTTGACGACTTATCGTGCCGCCGGATCATTCGCGCTGGGATTGACATGGACCATGCAGTGCTTTACCTCGGGAAATTCCCGCTCAATGGACAGATGGACGTTTTCCGCGATCTGATGCGCTTCTTTTAACGGGAGCGTCTCGTCCGCGGAGATCTCGATGTCCACATATGCTTTGGAGCCGAACATCCGCGTCCGGAGAACGTCGATGGAAAGCACGTTCGGGACATGGAGAATGACGTCGGTCATGGCGCGGATCGTCCGGTCGTCGCAGGATTTATCGATCATTTTGTCCATGGTATCTTTATAGATGTCCCATGCGGCTTTTACGATGAAAATGCAGATGACAACGCTCGCGATCGGATCCAGAACCGGGAACCCCATCCGCGCGCCGAGGATCCCAACGAATGAGCCGATCGAGGAAAGAGAGTCGGAACGGTGGTGCCAGGCGTCCGCCATGAGCGCGCCGGAATGGATTTTTTTGGCTGCCGACCGGGTATACCAGTACATCCATTCTTTTACGAGAATGGAGAGTACCGCCGCCGCGAGCGCGGGAAACCCGGGAACCGCGAGGGCAGCGGGGTTACCGGCGGCGATCTTTTTGATCCCGTTCATGCCGATGCCGATCCCGGTCAGAAACAGAAGGACGGACAGCAGCATGGAAGCGGCACATTCCATCCGTTCATGACCGTAGGGATGTTCTTTATCGGACTGTTTGTTTGAGACGGTAACGCCGATCATGACGATAACCGTACTCAGCACGTCGGACGCGGAGTGGACGCCGTCGGAGATCATGGCTCCGGAATGGGCGAAAAATCCGGCGGCAAGCTTCATGGCAGAAAGCGCCAGATTGATGATCAGGCTGACCATCGAAACGTGGATCGCGATATCTTTTTCATTTGTTGTCGAAACGGTCAGATGTTTCATGAAAGCAACCTCGAAGTCGTTTTATTCGTGATAAAAAGGTCTGTTGCGATATTTTCCGCAACAGACCTTTTTTATGTCACAGGAAATTTCGTCCTGTGACATAAAAAGCCTCCGGCTGGATGCGCAGCTCGCAGAGAGGAAACTGCTGCTTCACAGCCTGCTC
>CANQDT010000022.1 GCA_947593735.1 uncultured Lachnospiraceae bacterium
GGCATAGCTCTTTTTCGCCGCTTCCGCCGGCACCTGGATGCAGGTGACCGCGAGAAGGCACGCCAGCGCGACTGCAACCCCCTTCTTTCTGTTTCTCATCATTAGCCTCCTCCCATTTGATATATCAATAATTTATCACTTTATGGACATATTGTCAATTATTTTCGGATATATTCGTATATTTTATATCAATTTGGAATTATTTTTCATTATTTGATATATCAAAATTTACAAAAATGAATTTTTTCTATAAGAAAATAAGACAAACAAATAACCGACTGACAAATCAGTCGGTTGTTTGGATGTGTTTCCGCTTTAACTTCCTCTACTGCAATACCGGAAACACTATTTTGTGACGCGTCTTCATGAATTTCATTGCGCGCTTTTTTCCTGTTTTTCCTGTATATCGCAGGATGCCGTCGGCAGGCACCATGCGATCGCGTTTTGGAGCAGCGCCCTGTAACGGGCGTCCGTCAGGCATCCGCTGTCATGGCCGGGCGCCGCCATGCAGGCTTTTCCCCTGCCGTACTCCCGTACCCATAAAGCCGGCTGCGCTCCATGTTCGGAAATCGAATCCGCCAGAATTTCCGCTTTTCTGTCCGGGAGCAGATCCATCACATACTGCTCGTCGTTTTCCGCAAAACGAAAGCTGCCGATTCCTTTCAGGATCGGATGATCCTTTCTCGGAAGAAACGTAACCGGGCATGGTTCCGGATGCCGCACAAACGTCGCTTCATGCAGTTCCCGCACGATCCGATGGCTTTTCAGCAGGGCGGTCAGCGCCGAATGGACCGCGATATATCCCATCCCGGACGAGATCCGGTCCAGAAGCCGGTCCGTCCATTCCTCCGTACACCAGCTCGGCGTTGGGATCCGGTTATCTTCTACCGGCGATTTAAAAGAAAGGAGAAGCGCATAGGAGTCCTCCAGAAAAACGCGCGGATCCTCTGTGACAACAACGCCGCGCTCCTCTGCCTGAAACAGCTCCGCAAGGAGCGGCTCCACCGCTTTCAACGGGTGCCAGTAATCTCCCGCCAGTACCATGATTTTTTTCATCTCCGCCTCCTGTCCCGCCGTCTCCTGTCCGGATCCGGCGTTTTTTCATTTGATTCTTTTCATTCCAAAAAAATTCAGGGATCGGACGCTCGTCCAATCCCTGATGATCCTTTTTATTCAGCCTGAGCAATGATCTCTTTCTTATTGTATGAACCGCAGGCCTTGCATACCCTGTGCGGCATCATCAACGCTCCGCACTTGCTGCATTTTACCAGACCCGGAACAGTCATCTTCCAGTTTGCTCTTCTGCGGTCTCTTCTTCCTTTCGAAGATTTATTCTTTGGGCAAATTGACACAGGTTCCACCTCCTTCTTCGATTTTACGAGATATCTGACATCGGCATTGCCTGCCAATGATAGTTCCTGACATCACAACACTCGATAAATTATACCGTTCGCGGAATGATTTGTCAACACATACTTTTTATTTTTTTCATAAGGTCAAAGCAGCGCAACCGTTTCTCTCGCGATCGCGAGTTCCTCATTTGTGGGGATGACCATTGCGGTCACAGCGGAGTCCGCCGTAGAAATAACTTTCTCCTCCCCATGCACCTGATTGGCTTCTTTGTCCAGCCTGCAACCAAGGAACGTCAGATTCTCGCAGATCAGCTCGCGCACCGCCGCGTCGTTTTCTCCGACGCCCGCTGTAAAGATAACCGCGTCCACGCCGTTCATCGCAGCCGCGTAAGCGCCGATATATTTCGCGACCCGGTACGCAAAGACGTCGATCGCGTCTCTTGCCCGTTCATTTCCTTCCTTTTTCGCGGCGTCCAGATCGCGGAAATCGCTGGATACGCCCGAAAGCCCCTGAACGCCGGATTTCTTGTTCAGCACGGTCATGACCTCGTCGATGGTCAGGTCTTCCTTATGCGCGATAAATTCCATGATCGCGGGATCCATATCGCCGGAACGGGTCCCCATGATCAGACCCTCCAACGGCGTCAGCCCCATGCTCGTATCCACAGATTTTCCATTCAGTACCGCGCTGACGCTGGAACCGTTGCCAAGATGGCATACAATGACTTTTGAATGTTCCGGATCCAGATGAAGCGCCTCGATCGCCCGTTTGGATACAAAGCTGTGGGACGTCCCGTGGAATCCGTAACGGCGGACGCCATATTTCTCATAATATTCATAAGGAAGCCCGTAAAGGAACGCTTTCCTCGGCATCGTCTGATGGAACGCCGTGTCAAATACCGCGACCATCGGCACGTTCGGCATCAGCTTCCTGCACGCGTCGATCCCGATCAGGTTCGCGGGATTGTGAAGCGGGGCAAGCTCGTTGCACTCGGTGATCGCGGCGATCACCTGATCATCGATCCGAGTGGATGATGAGAATTTTTCCCCTCCGTGCACCACGCGGTGCCCGACCGCGCCGATCTCGTCCAGCGACCGGATCACTGCGTTTTCTCCCTTGCTCAGCGCGTCGATCACGGTCTGGATCGCCACAGTATGGTCCGGCATCTCCACTTCGGTCCGGATCTTGTCCTTGCCTGCCGGCTGATATGTAAACGCTCCGTCAATCCCGATCCTCTCGCATAATCCTTTCGCAAGGACCGATTCCGTCGTGGAATCGATCAGCTGATATTTCAGGGAAGAGCTTCCGCAATTTATCACTAATACATTCATGATCGTTGTTCTCCTTTTCCATCCTAATTTAGTCGTTGGCGGACGCCTGCACTGCCGTGATCGCCACAACGCCGACAATATCGTCTGCCGAGCATCCTCTGGACAGGTCGTTCACCGGTTTGGCGATCCCCTGCGTCACAGGACCGTACGCCTCGGCTCTGGCGAGCCGCTGGACGAGCTTATATCCGATATTGCCTGCGTCCAGATCCGGGAATACAAGCACGTTCGCTTTGCCTGCCACTTCGCTGTCCGGCGCTTTGGAGCTTCCGACCGAAGGCACGATCGCCGCGTCAAGCTGCAGCTCCCCATCCAGTTTTAATCCGGGATTGTTCTCTTTCGCGATGATCGTCGCCTCCACGACCTTGTCCACATCGGCGTGGGACGCGCTTCCCTTCGAGGAATGTGACAGCATGGCAACGATCGGTTCTTCACCGGTCAGCAGGCGGAACGATCCCGCGGAGCTTCCCGCGATCGCCGCAAGCTGTTCCGGATCCGGATTCTGGTTCAGCCCGCAGTCCGCGAAGACAAAAATGCCGTTGCTGCCATATTCGCAGTCCGGCACGACCATCAGGAAAAAGGTCGACACCACGCTGACGCCCGGCGCGGTCTTCACGACCTGGAGCGCCGCCCGCAGGACATTGGCGGACGCGTTTACCGCACCTGCCACCATACCGTCCGCGTCTCCGGCTTTTACCAGCGTCGCGCCAAAAAACAGCGGATCGGAAAGAAGAAGCTTCTTCGCTTCCTCCGGCGTCATGCCTTTCTTTTTCCGCGCTTCCACAAGCGTATCAATATAAACGTCCATCTTCGCGCAATCCGACGGATCGACAAACTGCGCTTTCGTAAGATCCAGATCACCTGCCGCCTGAAGGATCGCGTCCTTATTTCCGATCAAAACCAGATCGGCGATTCCCTCCGCCAGAACTTTATGCGCCGCCTCAAGCGTACGCATATCGCCGGTTTCCGGAAGCACGATCGTTTTCTTATTCGTTTTCGCTCTTTCTTTTACCTGATCAATAAATCCCATCGTTGAATTTCCTCCCTTAATTTAACCGATAATACAGATATTATAGCCCCATTTCCCATGAGATACAAGCATGAATCCGCCCGGAAAAAGATTTTTTTCCTGTTTTTTCAATTTTCTTTTCACAACCGCCGTTCTGGTGTATACTGTCATCAGGAGGAAACTAAAATGAGCGTCGTAGGAATCGTAGCAGAATACAATCCGTTTCACAACGGGCACGCCTTTCACATCGCGAAGGCAAAAGAACTTACCGGGGCGGACGCGGTCGTCGTCGTGATGAGCGGGGATTTTGTCCAGCGGGGAGAGCCGGCGATCGTCGATAAATACACGCGGGCGAGGATGGCGCTGGCGGAGGGCGCGGACCTCGTACTGGAGCTTCCTGTCGTTTATGCCACCGCAAGCGCGGAAACCTTCGCCGCCGGCGCCGTCCTCCTGCTTGAGAAAACCGGGATCGCGGATTTTATCTGTTTCGGAAGCGAGACCGGCGAAATTCAGGAATTTACCTCGCTCGCCGATACGCTGCTTGCGGAACCCGAACCGTACCAAAGCGCCCTGAAAGCGAATCTGGAGCGCGGATACTCGTTTCCGAAAGCGCGGAGCCTTGCGCTCGGCAATCCCGCCCTGCTGCAGTCTCCGAACGCGGTCCTCGGGCTGGAATACTGCAAGGCGATCCGGCGCTACCATTGCCGCATCCGTCCGGCTGTCATCGCCAGGCAATATGCCCGCCATGACGACCCCCGCCTTTCCGGCGGGATCAGTTCCGCCTCCGCGATCCGGGAAACGATGCGGGAACGGATCCCGGAAGAAGCGATACCCGCTTCCTGTGCGGATCTGCTCCGTTCCCGTTATCCGGGACAGGCGTCCGCATCCCCGTCCTGCCCGATCTATCTGGAGGATTGCCGCGACATTCTGTATTATCAGATCCTCGGGCACCGCCATGAGCTGTCCGGGTACCGGGATATTTCGCCCGCCATCGCAAGCCGGATGGATCAGGCGTTTTCCGAGACACAGACGATACAGGAATATGCCGCCCTCATCAAAAACAAATCTCTGACATCCGCCCGGATCAACCGCTGCTTCATGCAGCTTTTCCTTGGGATCAGAAAAGAGGAATTTGCGGAAGCCGGCACGGAAAGCGCGGTCTGCTACGGACGGCTGCTTGGGTTCCGGGAGCGTTCCGGCGATCTGCTCCGCCGCGTCCAAAGCGAGGGCAGTCTGTCGGTCATTACAAAGGTCGCCGACGGTTCCCGCATCCTTTCCGAACGCCGCGCGCCGCGCGTCGCCCATGCGATGTGGCAGAAGGACATCCAGGCGTCCCGGATCTACCAGCTGCTCGTCTCCTCCAAATTTCAGACCGCCCTTCCGGACGAATACCGGCGCGCTCCCGAACATATATTGTGAAAAAAGCACTCCGGACCATTCCATGAGCCATCTGATCAAACAACTTCTGTCTGTTTCGTTTCTCCTTCTGCTCGTCCTGTTCCCACAGGCTGCCATCGAAGGGGCGCGGAACGGGCTTTTTTTATGGTATCAGGCGATCGTGCCCGCGCTGCTGCCGTTCCTGATGATGACGCAGCTCTTTCTTTCTTCCGGCTCTTATATCATGTTATTTGCTTTTTTCTGCGGCTACCCCACCGCGGCGCGGTTATCCAACGAGCGGCTTGCCTGCGGCAGGATCTGTCCGCCGGAAGCGCGCGCATGGCTTTATCTGTGCAACAACGCGAGCATCGCGTTCCTCACCGGCTACGTATGCCACGGTCTGCTCCGCAATACCGTCCCAACCTGGAAATTCCTGCTCTGGATCTACGCGCCGGTCATCCTGTTTGGCGGCATTTATTATCTCCTGTTTGTCCGGCGAAAAACCCGCGCCGCCTCACCCGGCGCGCCAGTGTCCGTACCGGGCGGACAGGCGGCAAGGGATCCCGTTTCCCTTGACGAGTCGATAGCAGGCGCCTTTTCCATTATCCTGAAAATCGGCGGATACATCATGCTCTTTTCCATCGCGTCCCGGTTTCTCTCTTTTCTCCCGATCTCGGCTTTCCGGAAAGCGCTGGCAATGGGAGTTCTGGAGATCACAAACGGCTTACAGGCAATCTCCGCCCTGCCCCTCCAACCGGCAAAAAAAACAGCTCTGATCGCGTCCGTCTGCGCTTTCGGCGGTCTGTGCAGCGCCGCGCAGACCAAAAGCGTGATTACCCGATCAGAGCTTTCCATCACCAGATATCTTCTGGTAAAACTATTCTGTTGTATCTGTACCTACAGCCTGGCGATCCTCACATACTGACCGCTATTCCGCCGTCTCGTCCGCAGCGGCAGCTTCCTCTGCGTCCGCACCCGCCATCGCGTTCAGCTGTCCTTCCAGCTCCTGCCGGTTGCTGCTGATGGACTGGTACAGATTTTCCATAGATGAGTAGAACGCCTGGTACCTTTCGTACTCCTCCTCCATCGTCTTGTGGATCATATTTTCAATATCATAAATAATGCCCGTTGAATAATTCATCGCGCTGGTACGCAGATCCGACGCCTCAAACGACGCCGTCTCGACCATGGCGTTCGCGTCCGCTTTCGCCTGCATCAGCATCGCGTCAGAATCGGTTTTCGCCTGGTTGCGGATACTCTCCGCCTGCTCCTGCGCCGTTGTCGTGATCACATGCTCGTTGACCATCGCGGCAGCCTGCTGCCTTGCGTCGTCAATGATCTTATTTCCCTCCGTCTTCGCTTCCTCGATGATCGCGTCCTTGTTCCGCATGATCTTCTGGCAGCGCTCGATCTCGCTCGGCATTTTCAGGCGAAGCTCTTTCAGCATCAACATCAGTTCTTCCTTGGGTACGACGATCTTGCTGGACGATAACGGCTGATATTTGCAGTTATCAATAAAAATCTCCAGTTCACTGATCATGTCCTCAATCCCTTTTTTGCCCATAAAACCTTCCTCCCGTGTTCTGTCATTTTTGTATTCCAAATTTGGTATAAACTCTGTCCGCCACAGCCGGGTGCACAAACGGGCTGATGTCGCCGCCAAACGAAGCGACTTCCTTGACCGTGCTGGAGCTGAGATAGGAATATTCCACATTGCTGGTAAAAAACATCGTCTCAACGCCGGCGTCGATCCTTTTGTTCGTCTGCGACATCTGCAGCTCATATTCAAAATCCGTAATCGCGCGCAATCCCCGCACAATGACCCTGGCTCCGATCTGGTTTGCATATTCGACCAGCAATCCGGAAAAGGCTTCCACCCGCACATTTGGGATATCACAGGTTACATCTCTTAACATTTTAACACGTTCTTCCACAGAAAACAATGGTGTTTTTGTATTATTATTCAGTACGCCGATGACCAGCGTATCAAAAATACCTGCCGCGCGGCGGATAATATCCATATGTCCCAATGTCACCGGATCGAAGCTGCCCGGATAAATTGCCCTTATCTCCATTTCCTGTTCCTTTCCTGTTATTCCCCGTCCGCCGGTTCCCTCTTTTCCGCCGCTTTCAGGAATATATGCTGGTTCGTCTTATATTTTTTCTGCCTCACGATGGAAAAGCCGAGGCTTTCGACATAATCAAATCCCGTATCCAGATCCGCTTCAATGACGATCGTCGTATCCGGACCCACAAGCCTGCTGCCGGACAGTTCCCGCAGCACATCCCGTTCCAGCCCCTTTCCGTAGGGAGGATCCATGACGATCAGGTCAAACCGGATGCCCTGGTCAGACAGCCGCCGGACCGCGCTTACCGCGTCCGTCACCATGACCTGCGCCCGGTCGGACAGCCGCGTATGATTCAGATTTTCTTTCACGCACATTGCCGCCTTCCGGTTATTTTCCACAAAATACGCCTGCCTGCTCCCACGGCTCAGCGCCTCGATCCCGATCGCCCCGCTCCCGCTGAACAGGTCAAGAAAATAACAGCCAGGGACCTCCGTCTGCAATATATTAAACAGGGTTTCCCTGATCCGGTCGGTCGTCGGTCTTGTATCCGTTCCTTTTATCGTTTTGAGATGAAGCCGGCGGGCAGTTCCCGCGATTACCCGTAACATAGTCTCTATTCCTTTCCCCGTAATTGAAATAAAAACGGTTCAAATTCCACTCCGTCATTGCGGTCCGTCCCGTTCTGCCACGATACCGCCACCGCGTCCCGGATAAACTCCGCCGCCATGGCGATCACGTCTTTGAGGTCCCTTCCGAGCGCCATGCCGCCGCAGATGACAGACGCGAACAGATCCCCCGTCCCGGAATAGCTTCCATGGAAAAAGCTGTCGCTTACATCGGTCCGCACTTCCGTATATACGCCGTTCTCCTTGATACAGTTGCAAAAATAAGACAATCCTCTCTCGTCGTCCCGGTTCCGGATCCCTGTAATGATCGGAACGCGGACGCCCATTTGGATCAGCCGGTCCATGATCGCCTCGATCTGTTCGGACAGCGCTTCCCCTTTCCGGTTCCGGACTTCCTCATAATCCATCCCGGTCAGGATACACGCCTCCGTCAGATTCGGCGTGACGACATCCGCATGCGCGGCAAGCTCCCGCATTTTCCGGATCAATTCCGCGTCCGCCGTCTTATAAGGCTTCCCGTCGTCTCCGAGGACCGGATCCACCAGCGTCCATACGCCGTCCCGGGAAAACCGCTTCTGAAAGAGAAGCACTTTTTCAACCTGGTCGCTGTGGGACAAAAATCCGGTATAAATGCCGTCGAACGTAAATCCCTGTTTTTCCCACTCGTCCATAATGGACTCCATGTGGGACGTATAATCATCCATATAATAGCTGTCATATCCGGTCTGGTTGGACAGGATCGCTGTCGGGAGCGGACATGCCTGCACGCCCATCGCCGCCAGAACCGGGATCGTCGCGGTCAGGGAGCATTTCCCAAACCCGGACAAATCATTGATCGCCGCTATTCGTTTTCCCATAAATCTGTTCCTTCGTTTTTTTCATGCGTTTTTCAATAAATGCAACACTCCCATTAAATCATATTTTTCTCCGCTTGTAAAGAGAGCGGATACGGCAAACAAGGAGCCGCCGCGCGAATTTCTCCGCGCGGCGGCTCCATCCTTCCGGCTGTCCTTATGGATCCGGAAAAGTTTCTAGTTATCCTGAATCATCTTCTTCGCTATTTCGACCAGATCCTCCCTGTCCAGCGCTCCGTCTGACTGAAGCAATCCATACCGGATCCCGTCCTTTTCAAATGCCGCGCACTGAACCGTGCGCACCGTTACTTTCGGCATTCCATAAGAAAACACAAGCGCGCCGCTCTCCTCGAGCTTTTTGTCCTCCTCGGTCATCTCATAATCCGGAGGTACGAGTTTGTTCTGATAGGACTCATAATAAATCGCGACCTCGTCCACCGTATCCGCGATCTCCCCGCTGAGCGGCATCGGAACGGCAGTTTTCTCCACGTCCAGGTCGATCTCGTCCTCCGCGTTCCGATACCGGCAGGAAAGAGAGTTGAACGTTTCGATCGTCGTTCCCTCTTTATCGGTACTTTTGTTGTGCACGACAGAGGCGTCCTGAAACTCATATCCGTCTCCGAGCGTCTCCGGCAGGATCGGGACGAATCCGATCTCCTTCCTGCATTCCTCCTCCGTCGGAAGCGCCGTATATTCCGGTGTGCTGCTGCTTCCTCCGTAAATTGACGCGATGATATTGCTTCCCGCTTTCGCGCTCACGCCCAATATAAGCGCCGCGGCGCACGCGATCACAACCAGTTTCCCTGTCCGATTTCTTTTCATCATTTCCTCTCTTTCCGGCAACGCTCCGAGCGTCCGTTCCCGGATCCGCTCTTTCGTTTCCTGATCCAGTTTAATTTGATTCACAATGTCCCGTAAATTGTCCCGGTTCATATTCGCACCCTCTTTCATATTCCAGCTTTAATTGATCTCGCGCATATTGCAGCCGCTTTCTCACGCAGGCGGGCGATACGCGCAGCATTTCCGCGATCTCCTCCGTCTTGTAACCGTACAGGTAATACAGCATCAATACTTCTTTGTATTTCTGCCTGAGGCTGACCAGGTCCGCCAGGATCCCGCTCTCTGTCTCATCCGCGCAATAGTCGCGCAGGTCGTCCAGATTGATATGGGTATGGCGGATCCGGAACCGCTGTATATCTTTGCATACATTCGTCGCCACCCGGAGCAGCCACGCCTTTTTGTGCTCTTCCTCGTGAAACTCGCCTGTATACTGTATATATTTTAAAAACGTTTCCGACACCGCGTCTTCCGCGTCCGCCCTGTTTCCCAGCAAAACCATGCAAAGCCGGAACAACATGTCGCTATAATTTTCGACAGTCTCTTCTGTTTCCTGCTCAGTCGGCCGAACTGATCGTTTCATTGTTTCCATCAACTCCTTTCACTATAAACACGTTTCTCATACGCGTATTGTGACATACCTCATCCGGAAAAACATTTTCTGCCTGTCCTGCTGCCTTTACAGCAAAAAAAAGCCGGACGTCGGGTAGGGCGATGAATGATCCTTCATCGTCCTACCCGACGTCCGGCATGGATGCAGCATCCTGTCAGAATTCGATCAGATTCAGCCCGATCTCCTCACTGAATCTGCGCCCCGCCTTTCCGTCAATCACGCGGATCACAATCTCGGACGTCGCGCTCACGATCGCCTGGTTCAGATGCCCGCCGAAGACATTGCCTTTGCCGTCGCCCACGCTCATATGGACATGAAGATAGGCGTTTCCATCCTGGCGCGTAAGCGTGCCGGTCAGGGAAACGATCTCAAAAGTGCCCTGAAACCGGTTCGCGTGGTACTGCTTCGCCTCCGGCTCGAATACGCCGGTCGTCACATCATTGACCGCGCCGAGCCCGCTGATCTCCGCCAGCTGTATCTGCTCTTTCTCCGCCACCTCGATCAGCTTCCCGCAAATGTCCTCCTTCGGATCCAACCGTACGAGGATGGTATCTCCAAATCGCCTGTATTCCATTGTCCTGTCCCCTTTCTGTTCTCCTTATTTTTTGTTCCCGCTCCTTACATCCGTTAAGGATTCGCCGCCGCGTACCGGAACGCCCGTCGGCAAAAGCCGCGGAAACGGCAGCTTTTATGAATAGAAAAATGTCCCGAACGGCGGATGACGCCTGTCCTTATCGCTGAGTAAAATTTCGCAGTCCGGGAGGATCGGCCACCGGATACCGACAGTTGTGTCGTCCCACGCAAAGCCTCCCTCGTCAGCCGGATCGTACAGATTGGTGCATTGATATACGAAAGAAGCCGTTTCGGACAGCACAAGGAAGCCGTGCGCGAAGCCCTCCGGGATATAAAACTGATTTTTCTTTTCCGCGCTCAGCGTAACACCGTACCACCTGCCGCACGTCGCGCTCCGCTCCCGGAGATCCACCGCGACGTCAAACACTTCCCCGCTGGTGACCCGGACCAGTTTTCCCTGCGGCTTCCGCTTCTGAAAATGCATACCGCGCAGGACGCCTTTGCGGGAAAAGGATTCGTTGTTCTGGACAAATTCCATCGTCAGCCCGGCGTCAAAAAACTCTTTTTTGTTATAAGTTTCGAGAAAATAGCCCCGATGGTCGCCGTATACGGTCGGCTCGATCACGTACAGCCCTTCGATCGGCGTTTTTTGAAATTGAAATTTGCCCATTTTTCCGCTCCTTATCCTGCGCGGTTCTCCAATCTCATTTTTTCGTAGCCCGCATCGCCGCAGATCAGCCGGCTCCTTATCCCGCGCGGTTCTCTGACCTCATTTTATCACAGCAAAATATGGAATACAAGTTTTATTCCCCGCTGGTCACTGTCAGGAAAGCACTGTCAAGCTTTCGATTGTATACCACTCCTGTCGCTTGTCAGACCTTTATTCCTTCGTGGCATACTGCCGGATATATTGGCTGGCGGCCTCGGCGGTCAGTTCAAATCTTCTCTGGAGTTTTTGCTGTATACGTCCTTTTGGGACATTTTCTTCAAGATTATCCAAAATGAAGATTTGGATGCCCTGTTGGATACCCAACTGGATCCCCTCCTCTTTTCCCTCCAATATCATGTCTTCTATTGCCTTACACATATCGACTACCTCCTCTTTTGAGTGGTTAATATAGTTCATGATTTTATCGGACGCTGTCAGAGCGGCAATTACCTCAACAGCGTCGCGGGGCAGCTGATGATAACGTTCGTTTCGCTCTATCAGCTGTCGCATTTCATCTTTGCTCGATTCGCAGGACAGTAATTGAAAGACTTCTTTTATGTCCGTGCGAAATTTTTCATAATCCCGGATACGCCTTACCTCAAGCAGATTAATGGAATAGTTGTTTTGTATGTAGGGATGCAGTTCCGCCGGGACCCGCCGCATATCCAGCATCTCTGCCAGATTTTTTGGTCCATTCCAGGAATCTTTGCCATAATATAGGATCAAATTTACCACTGGTGTGAGCAATTCACCATTTTCAAGCCCAGACAGAAATTCATCCGGGATAATCTTTCCGTCGTCTGTTTCAGCCTGTCGTTTCTTTTTCTTCGCTGCGGCACTGATCTGATTGACATAAGACAGAGCATTATACAGCATGTCTCTGACAGGCATACCATAATCAACAAAGGTTTGATTCTCTATTCCAAGAAGGAAAAAGACCGTGCCCTCCCTCTGTGCCGCAGCCAGGACATCGCGTATCCGCTCGATCGGATATTGTTTCTTCCTGTTTTCTGTAATCAGAAAATTTTCTATGGGGCTTTTGGTTTCAAGTTCTTCTGCCTGTATCTCATTCTTTCCGGCGAAACAATAGTAGTTGAAAATATCAGCCAGCCGTTCCTTATCCTCGAAGTATTTTTTTAATGCTATGTCCGGTACTCCCATTCACCCTCCTTATTATTACACATTTCCGAAGTAATTGCAATGTTTTAAAACTGTAAATAATTTACAGTTCATATTATGTAATATTTTGTAAAATTTGTCAATCTGTATCTTTCAAAAATAGAATATCCATATGTGCATGGCAATGGACGACAAAAAAATGATCCTCCAAGCCCCGCTGCAGTATTTCCAACGGCAGGTCAAGGTAGCGAAAAGCAGCTCTTTATGATATAATCATGTCACAGGAATAATTAAGAAAGAAAACGTATCCGGCAGAACATATTTTTCAAAATGGTTTGTGCCTGAGCAATACAGAGGAGGGGATATTGTTATGAATTATTTTGACCGCGCGCGGGAACTGCGCGAAGAATTGCTTGAAAACCGCCGTTATTTCCATACCAATGCGGAAACGGGGCTTCATCTGCCGAAAGCCAGGGCATATGTGATGAAAAAGCTGAGCGAATACGGTCTGGAGCCGCAGGAATGCGGGGAGGGCGTCACTGCCGTCCTCGGGCACGGAGGCAGGACGATCCTGCTCCGGGCGGATATGGACGCGCTTCCCATGCCGGAAGAGAGCGGTCTGCCCTTTGCCTGCCCCACCGGGAAACAGGCGCACGCCTGCGGGCATGACCTCCACGCCGCGATGCTTCTGACCGCCGCCAAACTGCTGAAAGAAGACGAACATTCCCTGAACGGAACCGTAAAGTTTATGTTTCAGCCCGCGGAAGAAACATTTGAGGGCAGCCGGAATATGATCGAACACGGGATACTGGAGGATCCGAAACCGGACGCCGCCCTCGCGTACCATGTAAGCCCCGGCAGGCTTCCGATCGGAACGTATCTTTATAATGATTCCAGCGCCATGATGTTCTCTGTCGATACATTTGAAATCCACATCCAGGGCAGGGGCAGCCACGGCGCGTATCCTCATCTGTCCATTGACCCCATCAATATCGGGGTGCATATCCATCTCGCGCTGCAGGAACTGATCGCCAGGGAATGTGATCCGTCCGACGCCTGCCTGCTCACCATCGGGCAGTTCAGCGCCGGCGCGGCGGCGAACATCATCCCGGACGACGCCGTGCTGAAAGGCTCCATGCGCACAAATAAAAAAGAGGCGCGCGAAAAGCTGACGCGCCGCCTGCGGGAAGTTGCGGAAGCCACAGCCGCCGTCTACGGGGGCTGTGCCAATGTGATCTTTACGTGCAGCGTACCGACGCTGGTATGCGACGGCACGCTGACAAAAGAAATCGTAAGCTATATGGATGAGCTGCCGGTCCCGGGCGCCGTCGGATATCCCGGCGTCGCCGCCAGCGCATCGGAAGACTTCGCCCTCATCGCGGAACGCGTTCCATCCGCTTTCCTGTATCTGTCCGCCGGTTATCCGGACGAGCGGGGCGATCACCCCGCCCACAATCCAAACGTCCAGTTCAACGAGGACGTCCTGCCCATCGGGGCGGCATATCTGGCGCACAGCGCAAAGCGGTGGCTTGAGGAACACGCGTAACGAAAACGGGTCAGTCCAGATCCATAACCTGGATCCAGCGGGTGAGAAGTTCCCGTTCTTCCGGTATCCCGAGCGTCAGCCGCGCCGCCGCTACGATCGGGATCCAGGACTGGACGTTCCGTTTGGAGATCCCGGACTCCGCGCAGAAATACCGGATATATTGATCCGCGTTTTCCTGGGAAGAATGCAGCGCGAGCAGCACAAAGGTATTGGCGGCGTCGGCGCTTGCGTTGCCTCTCGTCGCGTTGACCCAGTTCAGTACATAAACCTGATTCCCGGAAATCATGATATTTTTCGGTTCCAGGCTCCCATGGCACAGCTTGACGTGCCGTTTAACGCTGTCTAGATAGGACAGCAGGTCGTATTTGGTGATATCGTCGAGGCTGGCAAGCTCCGTCACCTGCCGGCGGAGGCGGTTCCGGTATTCATGGAATAAGGGAACCTGGATGTGGTTGATCTCATTTTGGATCTGCGCCATCTGTTTCAGATACTGCTCTGTTTTCTCCGGATTCCGCTCCATCAGTTCTTCCAGCGTTTCTCCCTCGACAAGCTCCATGACGATCGCCCATTTCCCGTCAAAAATGTCGATCGACAAAATGTCCGGTACGCTGAAATTAAATTCCAGTTCCTCCACCCGCGCGTGAGTCAGCGCCTCCCGCAGTGCTTTCGTTTTGCTGTGGGGGTGGTGGAATACTTTGATTGCTTTTCCGTCCTGCTCATATACGTCCGCGGCGGTTCCCTCCGCGATCAAATTCTTCAAGATCATACTGATACCCTCCTTTTGACATTCCTGCTCCGGTCAATCGCCAGATCACTTTCCGTAATATGCTTTCCGATACATTTCTTTCATCTGGCTCATCAACGGATATACCGGATTCGATCCTGTGCACTGATCATCGAACGCCTGTTCTACCATTTCGTCCAGCGTATCAAGAAAATACTGTTCGTCCACGCCATAATCGGCGATCGTTTTCTTTATCCCGACAGCCGCTTTCAGTTCCTCAATCGCCTGAATGAACTGTTCCAGCGTATCTTCGTCGTCCTTTCCCACGATTCCGCAGAACCGGGCACATTCCGCGTACCGCTCCAGCGTATGCGGGTACTGGTACTGGGAAAACGTCCCCATTTTGCGCGGACTCTCATCGGCATTGAACCGCATGATCTCCGTGATCAGGAGCGCGTTGGCGATCCCGTGCGGCAGGTGATGGAACGCGCCGAGTTTATGCGCCATCGAATGGCAGACGCCGAGGAACGCGTTGGCAAACGCCATACCCGCCATTGTGGACGCGTCCGCCATTTTTTCCCTGGCGACCGGATCCTGCGCTCCCGCTTCATACGCCCGCGGAAGATACTGGAATATATTTTTCATCGCTTTTAACGCGAGACCGTCGGTATAATCGGTAGCCATCACTGACGCGTACGCCTCCAGCGCATGGGTCAGCGCGTCGATCCCGGAGGCGGCAGTCAGCCCTTTCGGCTGGTTCATCATCAGATCCGCGTCAATGACCGCCATCTTCGGAAGAAGCTCATAATCGGCAAGCGGGTATTTCACCCCGGTCGCCTCGTCGGTGATCACGGCGAACGGCGTTACCTCCGAACCGGTACCGGACGAAGTCGGGACCGCGATAAAATATGCCTTCTCTCCCATTTTCGGAAAAGCATAGACCCGCTTCCGGATATCCATAAACCGCATTGCCATATCCAGGAAGTCCACATCTTCATGCTCGTATAAAACCCACATGATCTTGGCGGCGTCCATCGCGGAACCGCCCCCGACGGCAATAATGCAGTCCGGCTCGAAGGATTTCATTTCCCTTGCGCCCTCTTTCGCGCAGGCGAGCGTCGGATCCGGCTCTACCCGGTAGAATGTCGTATGCGTAATGCCCATCCGGTCGAGCTCGTCGGTCACTACCTTTGTATATCCGTTTTTATATAAAAATTCATCGGTCACGACAAATACTTTTTTCTTTCCAAGCACGCCGCCGACCTCGGCAAGCGCGACTTTCAGGCATCCCTTTTTGAAATATACTTTTTCAGGGGTTCGGAACCAAAGCATATTTTCTCTCCTCTCCGCAACGGTCTTGATGTTCAGCAGCTGTCTGACGCCTACGTTCTCCGATACGGAATTGCCGCCCCAGGAGCCGCAGCCGAGCGTCAGTGACGGCGCGAGCCTGAAATTATACAGGTCGCCGATCCCGCCGTGCGAGGAAGGAGTGTTGATCAGGATCCGGCAGGTTTTCATCACCGCCGCGTGTTTCGCCATCTTCTCCTGCGCGATTCCGACATTGCAGTACAGACAGGAGGTATGACCGTATCCGCCGTCTTCCACGAGACGTTCCGCCTTCGCCAGCGCGTCGTCAAAATCCGATGCTTTGTACATGGCGAGTACCGGCGATAATTTCTCATGGGCAAATTCTTCTTCCGGATCGACCGATTCCACCTCGCCGATCAGTATCTTTGTCGTATCCGGCACCGCAACGCCCGCAAGCTCCGCGATCCGGACCGCCGTCTGCCCGACGATCCTCGCATTCAACGCTCCGTTGATCAAAATAGTCCTGCGGACTTTATCCAGCTCGTCCCCTTTCAGGAAATAACAGCCACGCTTTTCAAATTCATCCCGCACCGCGGAGTAAACCGGCGCGGCGACGATGACTGACTGTTCCGAAGCGCAGATCATTCCGTTGTCAAACGTCTTGGAATGGATGATGGAGCTGACCGCCATCCGGACGTCCGCCGTCTCATCCACGATAACGGGCGTATTGCCCGCCCCGACGCCGATCGCCGGTTTTCCGGATGAATAAGCGGAATGTACCATTCCGGGACCTCCGGTCGCGAGAATGATATCCGCGTCCCTCATCACCTGCGTCGTCAGGTCGATCGAGGGAACGTCGATCCAGCCGATGATCCCTTCGGGCGCGCCCGCTTTTACCGCGGCGTCCAGCACTACTTTCGCCGCCGCGATCGTACAGTTCTTCGCTCTCGGATGAGGGGAAATGATGATCGCGTTGCGGGTCTTTAACGCCAGGAGCGTCTTGAAGATCGCCGTGGAAGTCGGGTTCGTCGTGGGAATGACCGCCGCAATCACTCCGATCGGCTCCGCGATCTTCCGGATCCCCATCTCGCGGTCTTCCTCCACAACCCCGCAGGTTTTTGTATTTTTGTAAGCATTATAAATGTATTCGGACGCGTAATGATTTTTGATGACTTTATCCTCGACGACGCCCATGCCCGTCTCCTGCACAGCCTGTTTCGCCAGAGGGATCCGCATTTTGTTGGCGGCGATCGCCGCCGCCTGAAAAATATGATCGACCTCTTCCTGCGTATAAGAAGCAAATTTCTTCTGCGCTTCTTTCAGTTCTTCCATCCGCGCCAGAAGGCTTTCCGAACTGTCCACCCTCTCCGGACCTGCCGTCTTTGTTGATTTGTTCGCTGGCATATATACTCCTCCTTACCTGTCGGACGACACATGACAGACACGGACCGCTCCGTGTTTCATGCATCCGCAATCATTTTTCTGCCTTAATTTGTTAAATATTTAACAAATTGTTCGAGAACAATCATATACCTCTTTCTTCCATTTGTCAATACCCCATCGAAAAAAATGGCTTCCTTTTTTTCCGCTGTCCTACCGTTTCCACATCCTTGGAACAAACAAGAGGACGATCGGCAGCAGCTCAAGGCGTCCCGCCAGCATATCAAAACAAAGCACGAGCTTCGATACGACGGACATCCCGCTGAAATTTGCCGTAGGCCCTACCAGCGCGAGTCCGGGACCGATATTATTATAGGTCGCCGCCACCGATGTAAATGTCGTGACCGGATCGAAGTTATCCAGGCTGACAAGCAGAAGGGAGCCGACGAAAATAATAATATACAGGAACAGATATACATTGGCGGAGCGGATCACCGCATGCTCTACCGGCCGGTTGTCATATTTGATCCTTTTGACGCTGTTTGGGAAAATGGACGTAGTGATCTCTTTTTTCAGAGTCTTAAACCAGAGCAGGAACCGCGCCACCTTAATGCCGCCTCCGGTACTTCCCGCGCTTGCCCCCACAAACATCAGGCATACGAGGATCGTCTTTGAGAACGTCGGCCAGAGGTCAAAATCCACGGTGGAAAAACCGGTCGTCGTAATGATCGAGCCCACCTGAAAAGCGCTGTGGTGGATCGCCTGGAAGATTGAATCAAACATATGCGCGACATTCCATGTGATCAGCACGATGGAAACCAGGATGATCCCAAGGTATGCCCTCAGCTCTTCACTCTTTCGTACATCCTTTATTTTTTTACAGAGGATAAAATAATATACACTGAAATTAACGCCAAATGCGATCATAAATACTGTGATGATCCCCTGCTGGAGAACGGTATACCCGCCGCAGCCGGCATTGCGGATGGCGAATCCGCCGGTACCCGCGGTCGCAAGGGAGACGCAGATCGCGTCAAAGATAGGCATTCTGGCAAGGCTCAGCAGAAGAAATTCCGCGACAGTAAGGCCAAAATACATCAGATAAAGAATTTTTGCCGTTGTTTTGATCCTCGGGACGAGCTTTCCTACCGACGGACCCGGGCTTTCCGCTTTCATCAGGAAGATATTATTTCCCCCTACCAACGGCGCGATCGCCATGATAAAGACAAGGATCCCCATTCCGCCGATCCAGTGGGTAAAGCACCTCCAGAAATTCATGCACATATCCAGCGCTTCGACATCAGACAATATGCTTGCCCCGGTCGTCGTGAACCCGGATACCGTCTCAAAAAAGCAGTTGACGAATCCGCGGATCTGCCCGCTCAGATAAAACGGGAGCGCCCCGGTCAGGCTGAGCAGGATCCAGCTTAAAGAAACCGTCGCGAATCCTTCCCTCGCCTGGAACGTCTCGCTGCCCGTATCCAGACGGGTCAGCAAAAAGCCGACAAGGAGGCATCCCGCCGCCACGCCGGCGTAATATCCCGCGCTCCATTCCCGATAGATCAGACCGGTCAGGCACGGGAATAAAAGAAAGACCGCCTGAAATTCCAATACATATCCCAGAATTTTTAATACCATTTTCTTGTTCATGATTCTCTTCCCATCGTTATATCAGAATTTCGCTGATGTCATCCAATCCTTTCTGTGTCGTCACGACGATCACGGAATCGCCCGGCTTCAGGCTGTCTTCCCCGCGGGGAAATACGATTTTGCCGTTCCGGATGATCGCGGCGATCAAAAGGTTCTCTTTTAGTCTGAGGCTTCTGATCGGCTGCCCGATCATGCTGCAGCTGTCGCTGACCAGAAATTCGATCGCTTCCACCCTGTTTTTATCCAGCCGGTACAGCGTCTCAATGCTGCTGTTCCCGGAATTTTCCATTGCGCGGATATATAGCAGGATCGACTCAGCCGTCAGATCCTTCGGATATACCACATTGTCAATGGGAAGCTCGTTGATCACATCTTCAAAATTCAGCCGCGTCACTTTCGTCACGGTCTTCGCGTCCGACACGCTTTTGCTGTACAGGGCGAGCATGATATTTTCTTCATCAAAATTTGTCATCGGGATAAATACATCGGCGCTCGCAAGACCCGCTTCCATCAGCGTATCCCGGTCCGTCCCGTCCCCGTTGATCACGATCGACTGCGGGAGCATGACGCTCAGCTCGTTGCACCGCTCCATGTCCTGCTCGATGATCGTCACATCGAAACCGGTATTCTCGATCTTCTTTACCAGATAATAAGTCAGGATGCTGCCGCCCACGATCAGCACTTTTCGGATCTTGCCGCTCCGTTCGCCGATCCGCTTCATAAAGCGGTAGATCGATTCATTATCCCCGATGAAGGAAATTTTGTCGCCGGCTTTCATCTGATATGTTCCGGAAGGGATCACAACGTCCCCGTCCCGTTCCACGGAACAGACAAGGATCTGACATTTCAACTTCCGGTCGATGTCCTGCACGAGCATCCCGTTTAACGGGGATTCGTCCCGGAGCACCATTTTGATTAGATCCGCCCGCCCTTTCCCAAACGTATCCACTTCCTTGGCGTTCGGGATCTGGAGCAGCTTGGCGATCTCCGCCGCCGCCGTATACTCCGGATTGATCAGGATCGACAAGCCGAGCTCCCTGCGCAGAAAATCGCGTTCCTTATGGTAGATCGGATTGCGCACCCGGGCAATCGTATGACAGTTTCCGGACTGCCTGGCGACAACGCAGCACAGCAGGTTCTGTTCATCCGAATCCGTTACCGCGATTAAAAGATCCGCCTCTTCCACGCCCGCTTCCTGGAGCGTATTGAAGCTCGCGCCGTTTCCGTGTATCCCGAGCGCGTCGCAGGCGTTGGATATATCCTGAAGCTTTTTGCTGTTTTTATCAATCAATGTAATATTATGCTTCTCCTGGGCCAGCTGCTCCGCAAGCGTCGAGCCGACCTTGCCGCAGCCAACAATTATGATATTCATTCTTTTCCTCCATCCGGCAAATCTTTCTTATCGTCTGTCAGCGGAACAGCTTCTTTCTGATCCGGGCAAGCAGCTCGCCCGTATCCAGCCCGTCCGCGTCGATCACGATATCCGCGTACCGCTCGTACAGCGGACATCTTTCCTCGTACAGCTGCCGCAGGGTCATATCCCCGCGCATGGCTACGCCCCTGCCCGCCGGATTCCCGATCCGCGCGGCGACCGTCTCGCAGGGCAGCCGCAGATAAACCATACGGCTTATCTTTTTCAAATGTTCCATGGCCTCTTTTCCATATACGACGCTTCCTCCCGGCGCGATCACGGTTCGGTTGGCTTCCACGCCCGCATTGACTTCATTTTCGATCCGGAGGAACGCTTCGAGCCCTTCCTCCTCCAATATAACGGAAAGCAGCCGGTTCTCCCGCTCCTGGATCAAAAGATCGGTATCCAGAAAACGGTACCCCAGGGCTTTGGCAAGCAAAACCCCCAGGGTACTTTTTCCACAACCGGGCATTCCGATCAATGTAATATTCATCCGTCTCACAACGCCTCTTTGATCGATCGGAAGATTCCTTTCGCGTCCAGCCCATACTTCTCAAGAACCTGCATCGCGGGACCGGATTCTCCGAACGTATCCTGTACGCCGAGCCTTACCACCGGCGCCGGATACTCTTTGCATAACGCTTCGCATACCGCGGAACCAAGTCCTCCGATAACGGAGTGTTCCTCCACAGTAACTATTTTCCCTGTCTCCTTCGCGGCTTTTACGATCAGCGCTTCATCCAGCGGTTTGATCGTATGGATATTGATGACGCGCGCATGGATTCCTTCCGCCTCAAGCATATCTGCCGCCTGCAGCGACTGATCCACCATCAATCCGGTCGCGACGATCGTCAGGTCGCCGCCGTCCCGCAGCGTAACGCCCTTTCCAAGTTCAAAATGATATCCCGGCACGTCGTTGATCACCGGAACCGCCAGCCGTCCAAACCGGATATAAACCGGCCCGTCATGCTCGATCGCCGCCCTTACGCACGCTTTTGCTTCCACATCGTCGCTCGGGCACATCACGACCATGCCCGGTATCGTCCGCATCAGGGCAATATCCTCGTTGCACTGGTGGGACGCGCCGTCCTCACCGACAGACAGCCCCGCGTGGGTCGCGCCGATCTTGACGTTCAGATGCGGATAACCGATCGCGTTCCGCACCTGTTCGTACGCGCGTCCGGCGGCAAACATCGCGAATGTACTGGCAAATGGGATCTTTCCTGTCGTCGCTAAGCCCGCCGCGATCCCCATCATATTACATTCCGCGATCCCACAATCGATATGGCGATCCGGAAACGCTTTCTTAAAAATACCGGTTTTGGTGGCAGCCGCAAGGTCCGCGTCCAGTACGACCAGTTCCGGATATTCCGCGCCCAGCTCCGCAAGGGCGTTCCCATAACTCTCCCTGGTTGCGATCTTCTTTACTTCTGACACAATGCTTCACCCACTTTCTCCAAATCTGCCATAGCCACTGCGTACTGCTCGTCATTCGGCGCTACGCCGTGCCAGGAACACTGATTTTCCATGAACGATACGCCTTTGCCCTTTGTGCTGTGCGCGACAATGCAGGTCGGCTTGCCTTTATACGCCCTCGCCTCCTGGAACGCGCTCCGGATCTCGTCAAAATCATGGGCATTGATCGAAATTACATGGAAATTGAACGCTTCAAATTTCTTATCGATCGGATACGGGGAACATACCTCATCCACGGCGCCGTCGATCTGGAGACCATTGTTGTCCACGATCACGCACAGGTTGTCCAGCTTGCGGTGTCCGGCGAACATAGCCGCTTCCCACACCTGGCCTTCCTCGATCTCCCCGTCCCCGAGCATCGTATAGACGCGGTACGAATCGCCTGACAGCCTTGCTCCGAGCGCCATACCGACCGCCGCGGAGATTCCCTGTCCGAGAGAGCCGGACGACATATCCACGCCCGGGATATGCTTCATGTCCGGATGGCCCTGCAGATATGAGCCAAGATGCCGGAGCGTCAGCAGATCCTCCTTCGGAAAATATCCTCTCTGCGCCAGCACGGAATACATTCCGGGCGCGACATGACCTTTCGATAACACAAACCGGTCCCTGTCCTTCTTCTTCGGATCCTTCGGGTCGATCCGCATCTCCTCAAAGTACAGATACGTAAAAATATCCGCCGCTGAAAGCGAACCGCCCGGATGTCCGGCTTTCGCGCTGTGCACCGCGGAAACAATGCCTTTTCGGACTTCGTTCGCAGTGATCTGTAACTGCCTGTTATCCATCATTCTCTCTCCTTTTTTCTTTTATTTGGTATGATTGTATCGTAATCTTTTTCCAGTGTCAACAATCCCGCTTCCATTATTCTGTTTTTATTCCTGCATCGTTTGGTGTCAGATTGGTGTCAAAATCTTTTTTACCAATCTAACGATTGTCATTTGTCTTGTTCTACTATCGAAATCCCCAGTTCTTCCAACTGTTTTTCATCCACTGCGCCGGGAGCTTCCGTCATCAGGCAGGAGGCATCCTTCACCTTGGGAAACGCGATCACATCACGGATACTGTCCTCTCCCGCCATCAGCATGATCAGCCGATCCAAGCCGTACGCAAGCCCCGCATGGGGCGGAACGCCGTACCGGAACGCGTCCAGAAGGAACGAAAACCGTTCGTACGCTTCTTCTTTCGTAAATCCTAGGCAGGCGAACATCTTTTCCTGGATGTCGTTCTGGAAAATACGGACCGATCCCCCGCCAAGCTCCGTCCCGTTCAGTACGATATCATACGCTTTTGCCCTGACTCTGCCCGGGTCGGTATCCAGATATTGCAGATCTTCCTCCATCGGCATCGTAAACGGATGGTGCATCGCGGTATACCGGTTCTGCTCCTCCGACCATTCAAGGAGCGGAAATTCCGTCACCCAGAGGAAACGGTAATCCTCTTTTTTCAGCAGTCCGAGCTGACCGGCAAGCTCAACGCGCAGCGCGCCCAGAACATCGAAAACCATCTTGTCCGGTCCCGCCGCGAACAGCAGCAGATCGCCCGGACGCCCGTCCAGCGCCGTGATCAGACCGTCCATCTCCTCCGGTTTCAGGAACTTCGCAAACGAAGACTTCACGCTCCCATCCTCCTGGATCGCCGCGTAAGCGAGGCCCTTTGCCCCATAGCCTTTCGCAAATTCCACAAGCGCGTCGATTTTTTTCCTCGGCATCGCGCCCTGTCCGCTTGCATTGATCCCGCGGACGCTGCCTCCCTGTTCCACCGCGCCCCGGAAAACGACAAAATCGCAGTCGCGGACAACCTCCGATACATTCCGCAGTTCCATCCCAAACCGGATGTCCGGTTTATCGGACCCATATCGCTCCATCGCCTCCCGGTATGTCATTCTCGGGATCGGCAGGGGAACCTCGACGCCGAGGACTTCCCGGAATACCCTCGCGAGCAGCCGTTCATTCACGTCAATAACGTCGTCTACATCCACAAAGGACAGCTCCATATCCACCTGCGTAAATTCCGGCTGCCGGTCCGCCCGCAGATCCTCATCCCGGAAACACTTCGCGATCTGAAAATACCGGTCATATCCGGAACACATCAGCAGCTGCTTGAACAGCTGGGGCGATTGCGGAAGCGCGTAAAAGCTGCCCGGGTGTACGCGGCTCGGCACCAGATAATCCCTGGCTCCCTCCGGCGTACTTTTCGTCAGGACCGGCGTTTCAATCTCCAGAAACCCTTCCTCCGCCAGAAAAGCGCGGATCAGCGTCGCAACCCTGCTCCGCATCATCAGATTTTTCTGGATGACAGGTCTGCGCAGGTCCAGATACCGGTATTTTAACCGAAGCTCATCCTTGACGGAACGGTCCGAATCAATCGGGAACGGCGGTGTGTCGGCTTCCGACAGGATACGGAGCTGCGTCGCTTTTATCTCAATGCTCCCTGTTTTCAGGCTTTCATTCACGCCTCCGTCCCGTTTCCCGACCGTGCCGACGACGGCAACGACAAACTCGCTGCGCAATCTTCCCGCCTTTTCAAAATCCTGTGTCCCGACGGATTCCTCGTCAAATACGACCTGGAGCAATCCGGACCGGTCCCGCAGATCCACAAAGATCAGCTTCCCGAGGTTTCTCCTTTTCTGGATCCATCCCATGACCGTCACGGTCTTCCCGAGATCCGCTTCGGATACCTCAGTACAGCGGTGGCTCCTTTTTAATCCCTGCATAGATTCTGCCATAATAGATCAATCTCCTTCATCTCTATATTCTGCTCCCACGCCAGATCTTCCAGCGTGCTCTCCGACTGTATGATCCGCGTGATCAGCTTCTGATTCTTCTCCTCCTGCATAACGGTCAGAAAGGCGAGAAATACTTTCATATCAAAATATTTGACATCCTCCCGCATCAGTTCCATCGCCGTATCCGGATCAAACGCCCTCCGGTACGGCCGGTTCGTGATCAGGGCGGCGTACGTATCGCATACGCGGAGGATCCTCGCGGCTACCGGGATCTCTTTTCCCCGGAGGTTCGACGGGAATCCGGTTCCGTCATAATTTTCATGGTGATACAGGACCGCGTTCGCGACAAAATTGGAATATCCTTCTTCCTTCAGGATCATATATCCAAGGGAAGGATGCGTCCTCGACGAGCGGAGCGCGTCAATGTCCAGCTTCGCAAGGCCATCCTCCCCCGAACCGGAGAAATCCAGTTCCCCCGATCTTCCTTTTCCGATATCATGCAGCAATCCCGCCAGCTCCATATCTTTCCGGAACGCGTCCTCGAACCCCAGTTCCTCCGCCACGATACCGGCAAGCCTGCTGACGCAGACGCTGTGTAATATATATTCGTAAATACTCTGTTCAGGGGTCCGTTTCGGATCATAACTGCTCTTATCCATGGCAAACCTCCCTCTTTCTCTCTATCATTTCGTCAATACGGCTGATGTATTGCCGCACATCCCGGACATTTTCCGCCCGTTCCAGCCGATTTTCCCGTGGAAAGACAAATTTGGAGGTGGCTCCCGCCCCAAGGGCGATGATATCCTGTTTTTCCTCCATGATCAGAATATTATACAGACATTCCCTGCCGGGACGGCTGTAGCCGACGTTTTCCAGATTTCCGGAAATGTTCTTCTGCCGGTACAGATAATAAGGCTCCATCCCCATGCGCGCGGCGGAATCATCCACCAGATCCAGCATCGCGCCGGTCCCATCCCGAACCAGGTGCCGGTACTGATCCAGATTGATCTTCAGCTCAGACGCGCGTTTCAGGGCAAGCGAATGTACGGTCAGGCTGTCCGGCGCAAGCTCGGAAATCTGATCCGCCGTACGCGCGACATGCGTGATATCTTCCCCGGGCAGTCCGATGATCATATCCATATTGATATTGTCGAACCCCATCTCCCGCGCCTTCTCATATATCCGCGTCACATCCCGCACATCATGCTCCCTGCCGATCAGGCGGAGCGTCCGTTCATTCATCGTCTGGGGATTGATGCTGATCCGGGATACCGGATACTGTTTCAGCACACGGAGTTTTTCTTCGTCCAGGCTGTCCGGCCGTCCCGCCTCCACCGTAAGCTCCCGCGCCTTAGCCAGATCGAAGCGCGCGGCAAGCCCGGATAAAAGCCGGTCAAGCTGTCCCGCCGACAACGCGGTAGGGGTTCCGCCTCCGATATAAACCGCGGTCAGGGTCCTGCCCGCGCAGTCCTCCGCGGCGCCGTCCATTTCGCGCATAAGCGCGTCCAGATACGGATCTACGGCGTCGGCGTGCGTTTTTATGGAATTGGATGGGAACGAACAGTACAGGCACCGGCTCGGGCAAAACGGAATGCCCACATAGAGGCTGTATTCCCGCTCCGGCTCCAGCGCGGATAACAATTCATACTCTTTTTTCGCCACCCGCGCGCACAGCCTTGCCTTCGCGCCGGATACAAGATAACGCTCCCGGTAGATTTGCTCCGCCGCGCGTTCATCCAGCCCGTTTTCATACAGCGCCATGCCGATCTTCGTCGGACGGACGCCGGTCATGGTTCCCCATGGAAGTTCCCTGCCGGTCCATTGCGTCATCAGCCGGTAGAGCGCCTTCTTCGCGTTATTCCGGTTGCTCTTTTTTCTGTCTTCATCCTGAAACGCGTCCGCGCCTTCTCCCTCCAGCGGGACGTCTTCCCAAAGGGCGGTCCTGCCGTCCTGTTCCAGAGAGATCCGCATGGAACTTTCTCTGTATGCAACGCGGACCAGGAACTCCGCGCCTTCCTCCGAAGCCGCGATCTTTTCTCCATGGTAAAACGCCAGGATCAAAGAGCGGATATCATAATCAAATTCCGTCCTGTTCTGTATCAATCCTATCATATCGTTATCTCAAATACGGGTTCCCGTTTTTCTCTTCCCGGATCGTTGTGGCGGGACCATGTCCCGGATATACGACCGTATCGTCCGGCAGCGTCATCAGTTTTTCCCGGATCGCCGGTACGATCGCCCGGTCGTCCGCCGACGGGAGATCGGTCCTCCCGACCGTTCCCCGGAACAGGGTATCGCCGCTTGCCACAAAGCCCGCTTCCGGAAAATAATAGCACATGCCACCCGCCGTATGTCCCGGCGTCAGAAGGCAGACGATCCGCCTGCCGATCAATGACAGCTCCTGCCCGTCGTCGAGATAATGATCCGCCTCCAGCGTATAGATCCTCGGATCTCCATACCCGGAGAGATTGATCGTATTGTGGTTCAGGCATTCTTTTTCTTCACGCGCGGCATAAACCGGCGCGTCGCCCGCTATTTCTTTCAGTTTCGATATGCCGAGAATATGGTCGAAATGCCCGTGGGTGAGCAAAATCGCTTTCAGCGTGAACCGGTTCCTGCCAAGCTCCGCCGCGATCCGGTCCCCGTCATCCCCGGGATCGACACAGATCGCCTCTCCGGTTTCCGCGTTTCCGATCAAATAACAGTTGGTCCCGCCGGGACCGACCTGTATCACTGACACTCTGGTCTTATCCTGCATCATTTCTTCTCCTGTTCCGTTCCGCGGATTTTATCCGGCGGACCGTTCAATATCGATCACACTTTCCACGCCGCGGATCTTTTGGATCATCCGGTTCAGCATCTCGGTCCCGGAAATATAAAAGCTCACATTGATCGTCGCGATCCCCTGTTTGCTTGTTCTGGATGATACGGAAATAATATCCACGTTTTCTTCCGAGAAAATCCTGGTGATGTCCACCATGAGCCCGACGCGGTTGTTGGCATAGACGACAAGTTCCGTAGAATAATGCCCGCTCTGGTCGCCTTCCTCCACCTGCCATGACGCCTCGATCAGCCGCGGCTTATCAGATTCTGAAATATTGATAATATTGACGCAGTCGGTACGGTGAATGGAAATCCCGCGGCCGCGGGTGATAAATCCGATGATCTCGTCTCCCGGTACCGGGGAACAGCATTTGGAAAAACGGACGGACACATCGTCCGCTCCTTCGACGACGATCCCATTTTTGGCATGTGATCCCTTCTCGCGCCAGGTCATCTCATTGATGGAATCCATCACCTCATGGTCGGTCCGGCTCAGCAACCGGTCTTTTTTGTACAGCTCGATCAGCTTATTGACGACCTGACCTTCCTTCAATCCACCGTGACCGACGGACGCGCAAAGAGAATCCCAGTCCTTGAAGCTATACTTCCGAAGCACCTTTTCGACATACTCCGGCTTCAGATACGTGCCAAGCGCGGCATAGCCTTTCGCTTTGCAGTATCGCTCCATCAGCTCTTTGCCCTTGACGATATTTTCTTCCTTAAACTGGGTCTTGAACCAGTTGTTGATCTTATTTTTCGCCTGCGTGCTTTTGACGAGCAAAAGCCAGTCGCGGCTCGGTCCCTTTGAGTTCTGGGACGTCACGATCTCCACCCGGTCCCCGTTCTGCAGCTTCGTCTCGATCGGCACCTGTCTCCCGTTGATCCGCGCGCCGACCATTTTATTTCCGACCGCGCTGTGAATGGAATAGGCAAAATCAATCGTATTGGAACCGGTCGGCAGTGCCTTTACATCCCCGGACGGCGTAAAGCAATATACTGTATCCTGGAACAGATCCAGATCGGTTTTGAGGAGGTTCAGAAATTCATGGTTGTTGGACATATCGGTCTGCCACTCCAGGATCTGCCTCAGCCAGCTCAGTTTTTCCTCCTCGTTGTCGTCACCCTGCGCGTTTTCCTTGTATTTCCAATGCGCCGCGATACCGTATTCCGCGATCCGGTGCATCTCGTACGTCCGGATCTGCACCTCGAACGGCTGCCCGTCGGGTCCGATCACCGTCGTGTGGAGCGACTGATACATATTCTGCTTCGGCATGGCGATATAGTCCTTGAACCGTCCCGGGATCGGCGTATACATCTCATGGATGACCCCGAGCGCCGCATAGCAGTCGATCACCGTCTCGACCTTGATCCGAACGGCGAATATATCATAAATCTGGTCCAGCGTCTTGTTCTGGTTGACCATCTTCTTGTAGATACTGAAAAAATGTTTGACCCTTCCGTCAATCTCCGCCTTGATATGGGCGGCCTCAATATGTTTCCTTACCTCCTGCACGATCTGGTTGATAAATTCCGTCCGTTCCTGCTTTGTCGAATTGAGCTTCTCTTTCAACTCCTCAAAAAGCTCTTCGTTGAGATAGCGCAGGGCAAGGTCGTCCAGTTCCGTCTTTACCTTGGATATGCCGAGCCGATGGGCGATCGGCGCGTAAATATCCATCGTCTCCCTGGATTTTTCTTTCTGCTTCTCCGGCTTCATATATTGCAGCGTACGCATATTGTGGAGCCGGTCCGCCAGTTTGATCAGGATCACGCGGATATCCTTCGCCATCGCCAGGAACATCTTGCGGAGATTTTCCGCCTGCAGCTCAACCTTATCGGACGAATACGACAGCTGACCCAGTTTGGTCACTCCGTCCACGAGATTCGCGACGTCCTCGCCAAATTCTTTCCGGATCTGTTCGTCCGTCCAGTCGGTATCCTCCACAACATCATGCAGCAGTCCCGCGATGATCGTCTCCTTGTCAAGCTCCAGTTCCGCCAGGATGATCGCGACGCAAAGCGGATGGATGATATAGGATTCCCCGGATTTCCGATATTGACCTTTATGCGCTTCATACGCCACCCGGTACGCTTTCTCCACGGCTGACAGATCGTCCGACGGATGATACCTGCGGATCGTCTGGAGCAGCATATCATAAAGCTGTTCCGGATCCGTAAAATCTTCCGGCCGCGTGATTTCTTTATTCATTTTACTGCCTGTTTTGATTTCTTCCATCCGATCTCTCACCTGCCTTTCGCCGCGTTCCCTGTCATTTTTTCCCGAAAAACACCATGAGTGCATTATATAATATTTTTTCTTTCCGGTAAAGTCCCACTGTCATAAAATCTTATTATCGGACCGGAATAGCCCTGTGCAGGCAGAACGAATAGAGATATTTCTCCTTTACCTTCCGCCCCGTCATCGCCTCCAGCGCCTTCTCATACAGCCTCAGCTGGACGGCGTACCGCTCCGCGAGCATCTTCTCCTGCCCTGGCGCGATATGGTCCGTTTTATAATCAAATAATACAATGGAATCGTCCTCGATGAAATAACCGTCGATGATTCCCTGGATCAGAACCGGTTCGTCGCTGCCGCACGCCGGATCCAGTTCGTTCATCGGGATCCCCTGCATATACTGTACCTCTTTGTACAGCCTTCCGTCCTCGGCTGCCCTGGCGGCGCGGTCGCCCAGGTCGGAATAAAAGAACCGCAGAACGGCTTCCGTATCAATGACGCTCCGTTCCTCCGGCGTCAGAAATCCCTTCTGTTCCATCCCGGCAAGCGCGTCTTCCACATCCCTGAGCACCGCGATCGAAGAAAAATCGAGCATTTCCATAAATTCATGGAGGATCGTTCCCCTTCTCGCCGCTCCCGCCGTCCGTTCTTCTTTCCGGAACTCCGGTATAGCCGGATTTTCCACCGGATGCGGGATCAGATGTTCCGCGTCCGCGTCGTCGATGTTCTGTCCCAGGACTTTCCACTCCGACACGGAATATTTTCCTTTTCCACGCGCCTGTTCCTCATACGGATACCGCCAGTAAAACCGGTTTTTTATTTCATCCAGGCGTTCCGCCCCTACATACGGCTTCCACTGTTTCAGATCTTCCCTGGTCGCCCGCTCCAGCTCCATGTGCTCCACTCCGCCGAAAACAAGGCGGGACAGCGGCGTCACACGCACGTTGATCAGGTCGGACGGAATGAACGGCAGCGCCGCCAGGATCCAGTCGAGATATTTTTTCGCGCGGGTCAAAACGAAATACGGAAGCGGATCCGTTCCGGAAGGAAGCGCGGTCCGGTACTGCTCCGACTGCTTCCCATAGTCCCGGACGATCCCCGTCAGGATCAGTTTTTCCCGCGCCCTGGTCAGCGCGACATATAAAACGCGCAGCTCCTCGCCCAGATTCTCCATTTGCAGACGGTTGCGGAGGATCGCTTTCATCAGCGTCGTATCTCTTGTGCGCAGCGCGGGATCGATCCGGTCCGAACCGAGGAAATAATCGGGATGGACGACCAGAGTCCCGCTCGTGTCCCTCATATTGAACTTTTTATGAAGCCCGCTGACAAATACGATCGGAAACTCCAGCCCCTTGCTCTTGTGGATGCTCATGATCCGCACCCGGTCCTGCTCCTTTTCCGACACCCTTGCCTCGCCGTAATCCACCTGATATTCCCGGATCTGCGCCATGTACCGCACAAACCGGAACAGTCCCCGGTAGTTGGTCGCCTCATAGGCTTCCGCCTGGCGGACGAGCATCCGGAGATTTGCCTGTCTCTGTTTGCCGTTCGGCATCGCCCCCGCCATATGATAATATCCGGTCTCTGTCAGCGCGTACCAGAGAAGGCTCCCAAGATCCATATGGAGCTTCGCCCTGTCCAGCCGTTCCAGCAGCGCGAGGAACCGTGCCGCCTTTTCCGACGTCCCACCGGATCCCCCGCTCTCCGCAAATGATAAAAGCGCCGTATAAAAACTGCCGTCCCCGCCGGGATGTTCCGCCGCATATACCTTTATTATTGCCAGATCTTCCCCGTTAAATCCTCCGATCGGAGACCGCATTGCCGACACGAGCGGGATATCGTTGTAAGGGTTATCCACAACCGTGAGCAGATCCAGCATCGTCCTGACTTCGACCGCGTCAAAATAGCCTTTCTGGCTGTCACTGCAGGAAGGGATACCCTCCTCAGACAACACCGCTTCAAAAACCTCCGCCCATCCGCTTACTGTCCGGAGCAGGATCACGATATCGCCGTACCGCGCGTTCCGATACTGTCCCGTCTCTTTGTCGCAGATCCGATGCGCGGTCTGCCCGTCCACCAGCCGGTGGATCCGCTCCGCGATCAGGTGCGCCTCCAGTTCTCGATCGGTATACTCGTCCGCCGCGTCATTCTCCCCGTTCTCCGCGACGTCCAGAAGAAGAAGTTCTGTCTTATCGTCCAGTTCTTCCTGTTCCTCCCCGGTCCGGCCCGGATCCAGGGCAACCTCCGGCGTATAGGGGATGCCGCCGAGCTCTTTTCTCATGATCCGGTAAAAAAGCGCGTTGACTGACTCCAGCACGCTCGCCCGGCTCCGAAAATTCTTCCGCAGTTCGATCTTCTGTTCCGGTCCGTCTTCCAACGTATACGCGTTGTATTTTTCCATGAAGATCTCCGGCTTCGCCAGCCGGAATTTGTAAATACTCTGTTTGACGTCCCCGACCATAAACATATTATGCTGTCCCTGATGAATTTTTGAAACGCTGGTCAGGATCGCCTCCTGAATCTCGTTGCTGTCCTGATATTCGTCGATAAAGATCTCATAAAACTGCCTGCCCAGCTCTTTCGCGACCGCGCTCGGACGCGCCTTGCCGTCCTCGTCAAATTCCGCTAATAACCGCAGCGCGAAATGCTCCACGTCATCAAAATACAGTACGTTCTGCGCCAGCTTATTTTCCTGAAACCGCTCCATAAACCGTTCCGTCGCGTCCAGCAGGCCGTTCATGGGAGCCGCGACCGCCTTGATATCGTCCAGCACCGCGTCCACCGGCTCGGAAAAATAATTTTGGTAACAGTCATTGATCACTTCCTTGCACCGGTTGTGGACTTCCTGCACAAACTGTTTCTTCTTTTCGTCGACGTGCTCCTGTTTCTTTCCGGATAACCGGGCGTACTTCGGTGGTTCCGAAAAGAACGCGCAATACTCCCGGATCGTTTCGCAGTTCATGAGCTGCCGCACAAGCCGCAGGTCGTCCCTGATCGTATCTTCATAAGCCGCCGGCCCGTTCTCCTCCTCACATACACCGCAGCCTGCCCGCAGCATTGCTTCCAGATCCGAAAGCAGCATGCGGATATGCTCTTTCAGCAGCGCCATCGCCGACATTCCATCTAATTCCTCCGGATTCCGCGCCTGCAGATTTTCCCGGCATTTTCGCAGCCACCTTGATGGCTGCGGGCTGCTCCGCGCCACCTGATATAATTCCCAGATCATATCTTCGATCGGCTGATCCGATCTCCCCGCGGAATAAGCGTCCACAAGGAGCAGAAAATCCGGATCCGCGCCCTCGTAACATTCCTCCATCACCTGAGCCATCGTATCCTGCCGGATCAGCTGGAGTTCCGCTTCCTCCCCGATCCGGAAGCCCGGATCAAGATCGAGCAAATGAAAATGATCCCGCACGACCTGAAGGCAAAAGCTGTCGATCGTCATGATATGCGCCTGATGGATCTCGGACAGCTGCCGGATCAGATGTTCGTTTGCCGGATCCTGCCCGATCGCTTTTTCAATCGCTTTTCCGATCCGCTCCCTCATTTCGGAAGCCGCCGCGTTCGTAAAGGTAACGACCAAAAGCTCGCCGACATCAATGGGATGATCCGGATCGAGGATCATGGAAATGATCCGTTCCACGAGCACGGCGGTCTTTCCCGCGCCCGCCGCCGCGGAGACCAGAAGATTCCGGTTCCTGGCGTCAATGACCTGCTGCTGCTCCATGGTCCATGGCATCTGACTCACTCCCTTCCTGCCGGCCAAACTGGCGCAGCAATTCTTCCGTATTTCTGTTTTTCAGCCTCCGGAACGTATTGATCCCTTCCTTCGTCTCAAACTTGCAGATCGTTTTATACTGGCAATAATCGCATGCCGTCTTTGTGCCGAGCATATACGGCGCGATCGCGATATCTCCCTGCATCATCCTGCCGCCGAGCGTATGAACAAGCTGCCGGACGTGCCGTTCCATCCCCTGCAGCTGGCCGGTATCCGCTACATACGAGTTCTTTGTAAATTCACCATTTTTCGTCAATTTGACCGGCAGCGTCACAAATTCCTGTTCCACAGGCTTCTCCATCAATTCCACAATCGTCCGGTCGCTGTTCACAAAACCGCTCAGTTTCATCGCCCTGAGCAGCTCCAGTTCCCGGTCTTTCTCCGCGGTTCCTCCCGGAATCAGCGGATCTTTCATATTAAAATAAAAGAGCCCCGCCGGGATGACTGTTTTCCCCGGAGAATTTCTCTTTTCCAGTTCCACCGCCGCGTTGAGGTAGACCATCAGCTGGATCTGCAGGCCATAATTCATATCCTGCACCTGAAACGTGGTCGCGCCCGATTTATAATCAATGATCTTGAGATAAATATGTTCATCATCCTCATACCGGTCGATCCGGTCAATTTTTCCGACCAGTTCCATATGAGCGTCGTCCGATAACCGGACATGCGCGGCGTCCAGCTGGTCCATGCCGGAAAAGGACAGTTCATATGCGTGTGGCTGGAACGAACCCCGGCAGACCTGCTGCTGGAGCGCCCACACCGTCCGTTTCGCGATCCGCGCGATCGTCCGCCGCATATACTGATCCCGCTTTGTCTCATCCAGCATGGAAAGCTGATATTCTTCAATAGAGCGGTCGACAAACTGTTCGACAAGCGCGTCTCTCTTTTCCGCCCCGATCTGCCGCCAACCTCCTTCTTCCATCCGACCCATCGCCCTGGAAAAAAGTTCGACGGTCTGATGCAGGACATTCCCGATATCCAGCGCTCGGACGGCATATTCCTGCCTTGGCTCCAGACCGAGCCCATACCGCATGAAATGAGCGAACGCGCACCGCGCGTACATTTCCAGCCTGGTCACGCTGTTGCGCAGAACCGTTCCGTACAGTGCGGACGCCAGGGCGCTTCCGAGGGAACTCTCCGTATTCCGGTAAAACGCACAGTCGATCAGCAGATCAAGCCCGCCGGATAACTCCGGCAGTTCTTTTGCCGCCGCGTAAAACACATCCCATTCCTCTTTTTCGGTTCCCGTTTTGTATTCGCGAAGCCCCTCCGCCAGATATTCCCTGCCAAGCTCCTTCGATGTAATATGGGACAGGGTCGGCGAATACTCGCCCCTGCCAACGATCTCCAGCCGCGGGAAAATCGTCCGCAGCCGCCCGATCAGATAAGACGGACGCAGTGCTTTGCCGTCCGTTCCGCTTCCCGCGTATGTCAGAAAAAGCTGTTCGCTCGGTTTGGACATACACAGATAGAAATAAAACTGCTCCTGGCTGACCGATTGTTTCGCGTCCGGCGCAAGCTCGATCCTGCGCGCGGAGAACGCCTGCCGGTCCGCATCCGTCAGGATCCCGCCGCCCGCCGGCGGTTTCGGCACGATCCCCTCATTCATCCCGACAAAAAAGAGCGCTTTGATCCTGTGGAACCGGCTCCGTTCCAGATCGCCGACCATGATCTGATCCAGGCACGGCGGGATCACGCCGAGCCGGATATGATCCAGTCCGACGTCCAGGATCCGCTGAAGCTGCCCGACCGGCAGACGGATATCCCCGAGCAGTTCCACCGTCTGATCCAACAGGCTGATCACAGCCGGATATACCTGCCGGTAGCTGTCCGCCAGCGCCGGCTCTCCATCCTGGGCAAGCTGTTCCGCCATGGCGAGCATCCGTTCCTCATACTGTTCCTGCAGCAGAAAGTCATACAGCGCCTCGATCTGTTCCCGCACGGTTCTTCTACGGCTCGCCAGGACGTCGCGGATCCGGCTGACCGTATCGACAAATTGTTCTCTCGTCCGGTTGATCTCCGCCAGCTGTTCCTCCGTCATTCCCTTCGTCAGCCGGGCAAACGGTTTCTTCCACCGGCTGAACCCGCGGATGCCGCACGCGATCACATAATTTTCCAACAGCGAATACTCTTTCCGACTCAGCCCGGACAAACCGGCTTTCAGATATCGAAATACGCTTTCATATGTAAAATTCCGGTCAACCATCTCCATCACGGCGCGAACGCTCTCAATGCACGGATTCTGGAACATATCGTTCGTACTGTCAATAAAATAAGATAACCCGCGCTTTTTCAGGCTGTTTTCCAATTCCCGCCGGTACCGTTCCATGTCGCCTGCCACGATCGCGATATCCCGGTAACGGAAGTCTCCCTGCGCGACCATTTCCTGAATCGCGTCCGCCACATATTCCGCTTCCTCCCTCGGGCTCGCGCACGCCCAGATATGCAGGCGTTCCGTCGGTTTCTCCCATACATGGTACGGATAGCGGAACAGGTTCTGCTCCAGATGAAACAATTCCGGCGATTGCGCGAGCCTGCCCTGTTTTGGGTCGTCCGGCATAACGAGCGCGGGCAGGACGACGGCATTTTCTTCTTTCGCGCGCCGCTCCAGCTTCTGTATCGTTGTCTTGCTCAGCGAAAACAATTCGTAATCCCGGTTCCGGTAAAAATTTTCCCGCAGATCGATCGTGACGGCAACCGTGACCTGTTTCGCGCAGCGCAACAACTGCCCGATCAGTTCGTATTGGTCGGGCGTATAACCGGTAAATCCGTCCATATAAATATAGCTTTCCGCGATCAGCGACGATTCTCCCATTTTTTCGCTGAGTATACCCGGAATCTGTTCCGATGTGCAGTATCCTTTTTGGAGAAACGCGTCAAATTCTTCCATAACGATCACAAGATCGCTCAATTTCATCCGAAGGAGCGGATTTTCTTCCTCCCGGATCAATGCCCGCAGCTGTTCGGCGGACACATGATATTGATAAAACTCCGAGATCAGCGATTTCAGTTCCTGGATAAACCCGATTTTGTCCCCGCTGCGCCCAAACAGCGAAAGCCGGTCCCGGTTCTCCTCCATGATCTTCTGGAGCACCATACTTTTCCCAAGCTCGTCCAGCGTCGGTTTCGGCTGATATTTCAATTCCGAAAAAATATGATATGCCAGTCTTGGGAAGCTGACCACATCGATATTTGCCGTCGCGTGGCGCGGATGCCGCTTTACGACTTCCCGCTGCAAGATCATCGTCGATTGTTCCGGCACGATCAGCAGATATCGCTGATCGGGATATTCGATTGACTGCGTGATGATCTCATGAAAGATCCGCTCTGTTTTTCCGGAACCGCTGGCTCCGACAATCAACTGAAGCGCCATATGCTTCTCCTTCCATAATTCCGTATCCCGGATTTCTCCGCGTTTGCTTCTTATATATTGATATGATACGATTGATCGGGAAAAGTGTCAAATAGTTTTGCCGTCAGACCGCTTCCCATTTCATCAAAAAAAGAACCGGTATCGTTCAGACACCGGCTCCTTCCAGAGCGTCCGCAATCGCCTGCTTCAACAGTTGATTGGTATATTGGTTTTTATTTTCAAACGTCAGGTCATCCACGCTGTCAACATCCCTGATCTGATCGTTGATCTCTTTCAGGGAGGTGGACAAAAGCGGATACATGGTCCGGACTGTTTTGCTCATATTGCGGATATCGACCGACTCGATATGGTCAGCGTCAACCGCGACCTCTACCTGCAGCTGCGCGTCCCCGATCGAAAGCTCCGAAGAATATACGCCCGCTATGTATTTCGCAGCCGGCTTCGCCGCCTCTTTCTTCCCCGGAACAAACATATAGAGCAGCAATCCGATAAAAATAATCCCGAGCGCGACAAAAATCCCGGTATAAATCAGCTCTTTTGCCTTGAACACTACGATCTTCGTTTCAAACTTCATGGCGGTCTCCTCCAATATTCCATATTGCAGTATATGACCCGCCCTGAAAAAATATTCCAGGTTTGTTTTCCCGCTGTTCTTTCGGATCGGTCCGGGCAGCTTCCTGTCCGCGGAACGTCAACGGGTGATCCTGCGGCATTCCATATAGTACCGCTTCTCCGACGCCTCGCCCATCGAAAATGTTTTCCTGGGCAGGGATCCGTTTGCCCGCACAAACGGGAACAGCATCGTTTTTTCCATTCCGCGCAGCAGGATGCCGGCTGTATCGGCGGATTCCCCGCACAGCTGCTCCACGACGTCCGCGCCGTGAATATAATCAACGGACGTTCCCGCGTGTTTTCCAATATATTCATCCAGATAATCCTGCAGAACCGCAACCGGGAGGCTGTCGCCCATCTCCGTCAGGCGGATCGATCTCTTTTCCCCGCCGATGATCCACTGCATATCCCATGCGTCCTCTTCCGCTTCCCGCGCTTTTTTCCCCGCCGCTTCCGCATAAGCCAGAAATCCGTCGTACAGCTTCTCCGGTTCGACATGAAACAGCGCCCTGTGAATCGGTTCAAATAGAAGCGCCGGCGAATACAGGTTGACCAGCTCTGCCATCGCATACCGCGCCGGATGCGTTTCCCTCTCCTCCGGAGACAGGGTATCCCGGATATTCAGCCAGCACTGCCTTGCCGTCGCGAGAGAATGATTTCCATCGCCCACGGCAAACAACAGACCGCCGCACTGCCGCTCCATGCCTGCGAGCGCGGAAAAGGCCCGCGAAACTTCATCTCCTTCTACCGCCCAGCCCGTAAGATGTCCGCCATCCCGCATCAATTCCATATCATATAGCTTCCGGTACATGGCACGATCTTCATACAGCGGCTCGATCACCGTTTTGTCCCGGTCGTCTATCAAAAGCATGATATGCGGAAGTTCCATCGCGGCGCCCTGACGGACCGCGACCCTCGGCGGGATCCGCTCTGTGATCGTTCCCTCCGTCGCCCGGATCAGACTGGATGACCCTGCTGAAAAATCATACGCCTCCAGGTCAACCAGCAGGACCAGCCCGATCCGTTTTCCTGCCGGCACAGTACGCTCCACCAGTACAAACCCGTTCTCTACCGCCGGGACGACCGTCCCATCCGAGAGGTATTGCTCCATCGTTTTATGGATCCGCGCAATCCGCGCTTCCTTTCCATCCTGTTCCAGATATGCTTCCGGAAAAATCATCCGGTATGTGGACGGCGCGTCGCCCACCTGCGCCTCCACCGCGTCCCAGTAATCGGGCTGAGACGTATATTGGTCGCATGCCACAACCGGCCAGTTTCGCGTCGCCGCTTTTTCAGAAGGCAGCCAGATCGTGCCCGCTGCGATTCCAGATCCTTTTCTGAATTTCATTGATTTCCCACTCCTTTTTTTTATTTCCGAGCGTCCCGGTTTCCAAAAAACGCCCGGTTCCTTACCTGCCTGCGATCAGTTTTTCTTTTTCTGTCCGGCTCATTCGCTTGATCTCATATTCCCGCCGCATCGCGGCCTCTTTCGTCGGATGGATCTCATAATATGCCAGCGTGACCGGCGTCCGGTTTCTGGTATATTTGGCTCCGCGACCGGCATTGTGCGCACCGACGCGCTGCTCCAGGTCGTTGGTCCAGCCCGTATACAGCGTTCCGTCCGCACAGCGCAAAATATAAGTATAATTTTCCTTCTGTTCCATCCGTTCCTCTCCGATCCCGCCGCACCGACAGCGGTCCTGCCTCCTACGTTTTTCTTGACACATAAGAGGGTCAATGCTATCATTAAATCCGTGTCCATTGGTCATGCGGATATGGCGGAATTGGCAGACGCGCCAGATTTAGGTTCTGGTGGAGAAATCCGTGCAGGTTCAAGTCCTGTTATCCGCATTGGCAGGAATAGCCCTGCCCGAATTTTCCATATACAACTCTGACCGCACCTACTTGCACCGCAGATGGCAGACTGCCGGAATAGCGGTTGTTTTGTTCATTTCAAAGTATATTTTTCAAAATCACGGTGGCAAAGCCGCCTTTTTTGTCACTCAAAACAAGCGAAAATCCTTATTTTATGCGGGTTAGCAAGCACACCGTCTCTACATGTTCATCATTATCCAAACTCACTTCCATACCTTCCTCGATAATGGGAAGCCTGAATTTTATGGATTTCAGCCATTGTCCGTTTGGTCGCCTGTCCTCAAATATCTGTATCTCCGAAACCAGCGACTCCATAAGCTGCCGTTTCTCTACATCATTCATTACTTTGTAGAGCCTGTCAAAATAGATCAGTACCTTATAGATGTTGTCTCCGGTAATCTTTTCCGCTTCAATCGCCGTCTTTTTTGCCCTAGCCTCAATAAGCAGATTCTCCGTTTCCTCTATTTTATCATACATCCGGTATAGCCGGTCATCGAGGTCTGCCTTGCGCCGGATATAATGCCTGTCCTCCGGATCAAGGGAATCGATTTCTTCCATGATCTTTGCCTTAACGGAATAGCTCTGCCGGAGCTGCTTCTCATAGTTGGCAATTTCCTGCTCTATAGCAGATGTATCTACTTTTCTATTGATCTTCTGCTGCATCACATCCGCAAATTGAGGGTTGCTCACCAGTTTTACGATAACCTCCGCCACCGCATCGTCCAGAAGTTCTTCTCTGATCTGCCGCTTATAGTCACACTTGTGTCCGCGTGTCATGGTACGGTGCTTGCAGCCATAATAATAAAAATCTTTATATTTCGTTCCGTCTTTCTTACGCTTGATGCTCTTGTTGCCATACATACCTGCTCCGCAGACAGGGCATTTCACAATACCGGAAAGCAGATGGGTACGCTCATCCCTGCCTCGGTTTACATGCTCATATTTCTTCGCCTGAGCAATCAGCTTTACCTGCGCAGCCTGCCATACTTCCTCCGAAACGATCGGCTCTTGCAATCCGTCCACCAGTATGTAATTATCCTGCTCTACAAGGCGGTACTCGTTTCTGGTGCCGTGGATCTTCTCGGTCTTTCTCCTGCCGTAAGCGATCTTGCCGCAATACACAGGATTTTTGAGTATCAGGCGGATAAGATGGGCGTCAAACAGCGGATTTTTCCCGTTCTGTCTCTGTATCTTATGGATCCCATGGTTCTCCAGATATTTTGCGATCCCGTTAGCGCCCATGTCCGTTGCCGTATACTGCTCATAGATCACCCGGATCGCTTCCGCTTCCTTCTCATTGATCTGTAATTTCCCGTCTGTAAGTTGATAACCGTAAGGCGCAAAGCCGCCGTTCCACTTTCCCTCACGCGCTTTCTGGATGCGCCCCTCCATCGTCTGGACGCGGATATTTTCACGTTCGATCTCCGCAACAGCAGATAAGACAGAAATCATCAGCTTCCCGGCGTCCTTGGAAGAATCGATCCCATCCTCTACGCAGATCAGGTTGACGCCATAGTCCTGCATCGTCTGCAAAGTCGAAAGCACATCCGCCGCATTCCTTCCAAAACGGGACAATTTGAACACAAGGACAAAGGATACTCCATCCTTTCCCGACTTGATATCTTCCATCATACGGGCAAACTCTGCTCTGCCCTCAATAGATTTTCCGGACTTTCCTGCATCTTCATACTCACCGGCGATCTCATAATCGTTATATTCGGCAAA
>CANQDT010000023.1 GCA_947593735.1 uncultured Lachnospiraceae bacterium
GAAATGGAACGTCTTGCCGCATAGCCGGGACAAGGTTTTACTACTTTGTTTACTACCTTTGAGAGAGAAAACCTAAAGAGTTATGAGGGTATATGTGAACTTCTCCCCATATCAAAAATGCCGGGAAAGCCCGAAAACACGGGCTATACCGACATTTAAGAACTTCTAAAGAGATAATCAAAATTCCTATCTAATTTTAGAGGAAAAATATGTGATATTTTGGGTTTTTTGTTTACACTTTGTCAAAAATAAACTATAATGGAAAAGAATATGAATGGAAAGCGAGGACAAACTATGAGCAGAAAGAAACAATTCGCAGCAGCCGCGCTTTCAGCCGTCATGGCTGTAAGCATGATCCCGGTGTCAGGCATACCGGTTCAGGCTGCCGCGCCGAAATTCAGCGTGACATCCAAAAAGATCCCGCTTGGCAAGAAATATACGCTGAAAGTAGAAAACGCGAAGACGGGTTCTACCTACAAGTGGAAATCATCCAAGCCGAACATTGCCTCCGTGTCTTCTTCCGGAAAGATCACGGCGCTGAAGACGGGCAAAGCGACCGTCGCCTGCACCATCACGTATCCGAACAAAAAGACGACCAAAAAGCTGACCGCGAAAATCAGCGTGACTGAACCCGCGGTCGCCGTCAGCATCACCGGCATCAAGAAAGGACGCTCCATCGGCATCGGAAAGAAGATCTATACCTACGGGGCAAAGACCCGGACCGCTTCCAAAGGAGCAACCAGCGATACGGTTTACTGGTATCTGGGCGATAATACCGCCGGCGCGACGATCACGAGCAAGGGCGTCGTGACAACCACCCATCCCGGATCGTTCACGATCCAGGCGAAGACCGCGTCCTCAAAGGCTAAGAGCAAAAAAGGAAAATTCACCTCGGTCAGCAAAATATATACCGTAGAAGTTCCGTTTGAATTATCCTCCAAACTGATCGCGACCAACAAAGTGGAGCTGAAAATGAATTACGCGATCCCGGATCTGAAATCATCCGATCTGGTCATTCAGGAAAAAGAAAGCGGAAAACAGCTCGACATACAGGGACTCGATATTTCGGAAGACGGGCTGACCGTCGTCGCGTCCACGAAGACGCAGTTTGTGAGCGAACGAAACTATGAAGTGACGATCCCGCAATTTGAAAAAGCGGCAGGCTTTTCGTCCCCGATCGGCGATATCGACCATATCACCATCCCGAACCAGACGATCCTGCCGGACACTCCTGCTTTTATCGAATATACCGCTTATGATAAGAACAATGTGGATGTTACGCAGAACTATCCATGGAAAGACTTTGAGACAGACTTTTCAAGCAGCGTGACGCTTACCTCGGACGGGCAGCTTACGCTTCCTTCGGAGGGCAGCTATGTCGACCTGACATTGACCTACCGCGACGGCTCGACCCGCATTACAAGCAATACGGCGAGAATTACCGCGCAGAATCCGACGATCCAGTCCATGGCGGAATGGACGATCGTGGACGGCAACGGTGTTCCGGACTGGAACAGCCCCGTTCATTCCATCGCCGTATCGGAAAACGGATATAAATTATACATCCGCTTCCAGAACAGCAACGGCAGTTACGTTGATACCTATACGCTGGCGGGCGACACGAGCTTTTCCAGCGCGGATCCGAATACGCTCGGCATCAGCGACCTCGGCGTACTGACCCCGCACCAGCCCGGCACCGTAAAGATTACTTATACGACAAAATCCTACAAAAACACGGTTTCAGTGAAAGTCGTGGAGGCAAGGCAGATCGGAAGCCTGTCCGCAGACAAAAAGAATATCCTCCTGTCAAGCGCGTCCGGCATATCCGATTATGAAACCGTGACCTTTACCCTGAAAGATATCGACGGCAACGCTCTCGTACCGGCGGCAAATACCGGGGCGACGGCGGCTGTGACCGAGGGAGCTGAAAATGTCGTATGCGTGGATACGGGTAATACCTACACCCGTCCGGTCACAAAGGCGACGACCCAGGTAACCACCGGGACGATCAAGACGTCAAGCTTCCAGGTAAAATTCCGGCCGTATACGACAACCGGAACGAGTACGGTGACGGTTACCTACAACGGCGTAAGTACATCCATCAACATCACCGTCCGCGCGCCCGGGACAAAAGCCGGTTACGCGGTCGACCTGAGCAACACCGTCCTCAACCCGGACGACAGCAAGAAGAACAGCGCGGTCATGTATATTTATGAGGTGGACAGCGAAGGCGTAAAACGCGACGTCGTGACCTCCAGCCGGAGCACGTATACCATCATAAATTCCAAAGGAAATACGGTTCTTCCGGAGACCGGCATCAATCTCGACGGAAACAACGACGGCGACCTGATCAATGTCCGGCAGCTGGAACTTCCGGACGGAACTTATACGATCCTTGCGCAGATCGGTTCTGAAACGGCGCAGACGACCTTCTCCGTAGAGACGACCGTAACCGCCACCAATTTCAAGGTGATCAAAAATAACCTGAGCGTAAAATTCTCGGACGACGTTTATACCAGGATCCTGGAGTGTGTTGAGATTTATGTCGGCAACCGGCTGGTGAACACGGATATGAACAGCTGCAGCTTCTATGCGGAGCAGGTGAACAATCCATCCAACAACCTGTATGCCAACAACTATATCACCAAGGGCATCAAGACCTTTGGCTCGCCCGGTACCACCGTCCAGTATAAGATCACGAAAGTGACCTTTACTTACATGGGCAGCTCCTACACGATCGATACTGACGAGACACTGACGTTCCAGGTAAGCCAATATTAAAGAACCTTTCATAGTTTGCAACAAAAATCGCTGTTTTATAAAAAAATGCCTTCTCCCTTCATGAATGAGGGAAGAAGGCATTTTTTGCGCGCGAGCAGGCTGTGAAGCAGCAGTTTCCTCTCTGCGAGCTGCGCATCCAGCCGGAGGCTTTTTCTGTCACAGGACGAAATTTCCTGTGACAGAAAATCATTAGCACTCGCTTCAAGTGAGTGCTAATTTTTTGTTGACATTTTTATCCTCCGGTATTATGATAAGAGCAAACACAGGAAACAAATCAATCAAAGGAGTGAATGAAATGGCAACAAAAACAGGGAATTTATCCATCCACAGTGAAAATATTTTTCCAATTATAAAAAAATGGCTGTATTCGGACCATGACATTTTTATGCGGGAGCTGATCTCCAACGGATGCGACGCGATCACCAAGCTGAAAAAGCTGGATATGATCGGGGAATTTCAGGTTCCGGAAGACAATCATTATTCCATCCAGGTCTCCGTCAGCCCGGAGAATAAGACGCTCACCTTTACGGACAACGGGATCGGCATGACCGCGGAGGAAGTGGAGGAATATATCAACCAGATCGCGTTCTCCGGCGCGGAAGCATTTCTGGAGCAATACAAGGACAAGACTGGCGACGACCAGATCATCGGTCATTTCGGCCTTGGTTTTTATTCCGCTTTCATGGTCGCGGACAAGGTGACCATCGACACGCTCTCCTACCGGGAGGGCGCAGCGCCTGTCCACTGGGAATGTGACGGCGGCACGGAATATTCGATGGAGGACGGCAGCCGTACCGAACGCGGGACGGAGATCACGCTGTATCTGAACGAGGACAGCACGGAATTTTCCAACGAATACCGCGCGCGCGAGGTTATCAAAAAATACTGTTCCTTCATGCCGGAGGAAATTTATCTCACCAATCTGGACGCCCCGGAAGAAGAACCGGAACCGGAGCATAAAGACGGCGAGGATGGCGAATGTGAATGCGGGCATGACCACAGCCCGAAACCGCTGAATGATACGACGCCGCTCTGGACGAAACATCCGAACGACTGCACGGACGAGGAATATAAAGAATTTTACCGGAACGTATTTCTGGATTTCAAAGAGCCTCTGTTCTGGATCCATCTGAATATGGATTATCCGTTCAACCTGAAAGGGATCCTGTACTTCCCCCAGATGGGCAACGAATATGAATCGCTGGAAGGCACGATCAAATTGTACAACAACCAGGTATTTATCGCGGATAATATCAAGGAAGTCATCCCGGAATTTCTCCTGCTCCTGAAAGGGACGATCGACTGCCCGGACCTTCCGCTGAACGTATCGCGCTCCGCGCTGCAGAACGACGGTTTTGTGAAAAAGATCTCCGATTATATCACGAAAAAAGTCGCCGACAAATTATCCGGCATGTGCAAGACCGACCGGGAAGCCTATGAAAAATACTGGGACGATATTTCCCCGTTCATCAAGTTCGGATGCCTGAAAGACCAGAAGTTCAACGAGAAAATGAAGGACTATATTCTTTTCCGGAATCTCGACGACGCGTATCTTACTTTGCCCGATTATCTGGAAGCCGCGAAAGAGAAGCATGAAAACAAAGTATTCTATGTGACGGACGCCGTAACGCAGGCAAGCTATATCCAGATGTTCCGGAAGGAAGGCATGGACGCGGTCATGCTGACGCACGCGATCGACACGCCGTTTATCACCTATCTGGAACAGAACAACACCGATGTGAAATTCCTGCGCATTGACGCGGATATCTCGGATATTTTCAAAGACGGGGAAGACGAGGAGGAACAAAAGGAACTGACCGACGCGCTGGCGGAGATCTTCCGAAAAGCACTCGGAAAAGAATCGCTGTCCGTCAAGGCGGAAAAGCTCAAAGACGCGTCCGTTTCCTCCCTGATCCTTTCATCAGAAGAAGGCAGGCGCACGGCGGAAATGATGAAAATGTACGGTATGTCCGGCATGGATCCCGCGATGTTCGGCTCCGTCATATCGGAGACGCTTGTATTAAACGCAAACAACGCCCTGGTACAATATGTAAAGGATCATCCGGAAGGCGAACATACGCCTCTGCTCTGCCAGCAGTTGTACGACCTTGCCATGCTTGCGAACCAGCCGTTATCGGCGGACGCCATGACGCAATTCCTTGCCCGCAGCAATGAGATCCTTGGTATGCTGATCAAGGAATAAAAGAAATTCCGTCTCTGCGCGGAACCTTTATTGGCAGAAACGACGGAGGGCGCTGCAATACAGATCACGATTCATCTGCATTGCAGCGCCCTCCGTCTTAATTCTGTTCCGACAGATAACGCTTCAAAAAATCATATATTTCATTTTCGGTCGGCGGGCATCCTTTTAAATAGCAGTCAAATCCGCGGGTACAGTTCCCGATGCCGAGCGGACCGTTCTTCCCCCGGTATCCCTGTCCGATCGCGATCTTTTCTTTCAGCCGCTGTAACAGCCCCTCCTGCCTGAGCCGTTCCAGAGCCGGGATCAGATACCCGTAACAGGCGCTGCACGACTCCACTTCCTCCACGGCGTCCGCGAGTTCCACGATCTTTCTTTTCCGCGGCACCTCCGGAACCGTCTGCTCCGGATTGACACAGCGGATCTGCGCGCGGCCAAGGTCGCAGCTCCCGACTCCAAGAGAAGCCGCCAGCCCGATATATGGAACGTCCGCGAGATCATAGTCCAGCAGGTCGCACACATAGGCGTCCACCAAAACGGGATCCGCCGCCGCGAGAATCCGGTTCATCACGACCGGATTGCCTCCATCTTCAAAGTCCAGATCCCCGCAAATATTGTCCACAACAACAAAATCCTGTCGGATCCCGACATTCAGGTGCGCGATCGGCTGGTGAAGCCCCATCGTATGGAACCGCCGTTTTTCCCGATTCGGGATCAGCCCTTTCATATTTTTCAGCGCGCAGGTGATCTTTGTCTGACAGTGACCCTTGAGTACCGGCACATTAATCAGAAAATCAATCTCCGATACGCTGTCGCAGACCGCAAGCTGCATTCCGGCGCAGTCCCGGCTGTGAGAGCCGTCTTTCTGCGTATCAATAAACGGTACCCCGTACCGCTCAGACAGCGCGTGGTACCCGCATACTTTCACCGCGTCCTCCGTCCGGTCTCCCACCCAGGAGCCTTCCAGCATGACGAGATCGTGATATCCCATCTCCTGCAGATATTCCAAAATCCCGGCAGCCACTTCGGGATGCGTCGTCGCTCCGTATTTCGCCGGGGAAGCGGATACCAGATTCGGCTTTATCCCGATCCTTGCCGTTTTCCGCGGGATGCGGCGCGCCAGCCCGGCTGCCGTCAGCAGCTTTTTCGTCATTTCTTTATAATCTGTCCCATGGATCAGCAAAAGCTCATTGTCTTTTATCGCAGCTTCCATTCCGCGGCACCCCCTTTTATCCGGCTAATGATTCGTACAGATCTTCATAGATCCCTGCCGATCTCTGCCAGGAATAATCCTTTTTCATACCGCGGGCGACCATCCGGTTCCACGCCTTTCTGTCGTCCCGGAAGACGCGCCCCGCATATCGGATGATGTCCAACATTTCATGGGCGTTATAATTGGCAAAGCTGAATCCGGTTCCCGTATTTTCGTATTCATTATAAGGCTCGACCGTATCCGCAAGCCCTCCTGTTTCCCGGACGATCGGCACCGTCCCGTAGCGGAGCGCCATCAGCTGGCAAAGCCCGCAAGGCTCAAACTGCGACGGCATCAAAATTGCGTCCAGCCCCGCGTACATTCTGTGGGATAATTCATCCGAATAAAAAATATTCGCCGATACGCGATCCGGAAATTGCGCTTCGTAATAGCGGAACATATTTTCGTACCGCTCTTCTCCGGTACCCAGGCAGATAAACTGCACGTCGTCCGCGCAGATCTCTCGCATCACGCAATCGATCAGATCCAGTCCCTTCTGATCAGTCAACCGGGAGATAATCCCGATCACGAATTTGTCTTTGTCCTGCGGCAAGCCCAGTTCCTTTTGCAGAGCAAGCTTATTCAGCCGCTTCTGGCTGCGCACCCTGCCGACAGAATACGGATATGCGATCGCTTTGTCCGTCTCCGGATCATAAATCTCATAATCGATCCCGTTCAGAATACCGATCGTATCTCCCCTGCGTTCCGCCAGAAGACCGTGGAGATTCTCCCCATACGGCACCGTGCAGATCTCGTCGGCGTAGGTTTTGCTCACGGTCGTTATCTTATCGGCGTAAACCAGTCCGCCTTTCAGCATATTTGCCATCCCGTATGCCTCCAGTCCGCCGCCGCACTGGATCACAGAATCGGGAAATCCGGTGATGTCCTGCAGCCGTCCAATGTCGCAGATCCCCTGAAACCGGAGATTATGGATCGTCATGATCGTTTTTGTCTTCTGATAAAACGTCCAGTCCGCGAACAGGCTTTTCAGATATACCGGAACAAGCGACGCCTGCCAGTCGTGGCAATGGATCAGATCCGGCTTAAAATTGATCACGGGGAGAACCTCAAGAACCGCTTTGCAAAAAAAAGAAAACTTCTCCATATCCCCGTACATATTATCATAAGGAGCGGTTCCCCCGAAATAATACTCGTTATCAATGAAATAGCACGTAACCCCTTCGTGGATCATTTTTTTGACCCCGACATACTGTTTCCGCCAGGACAACGCGATCTCAAAACTGCATATGTCTTCCATCCTGTTCCGATATGCTGCCGGAATACACAGGTAATTCGGCAATATGATCCTGACATCATATCTGCTCTTATCGTACATTTTAGGCAGCGTCCCGACAACATCCGCCAGTCCCCCTGTTTTCACAAAAGGCACGCACTCGGACGCAACAAATAAAACCTTCTTCATTTCGTAATCCTCCAACCGTTCCCTTCTCATCCATCCGTATATGATATGTCCGCCAAGCTCGATAAGACCTCGCTAAGCTCGTAATGACCTCGCCAAGTGATCATATTATACCTTACCGCTAAGCTCGTAACGACCTCGCTAAGCTTCCAGGCATATATTCTCACTAGGCTCGACAGAACCTCGCCAAGTGATCATATTATACCTTACCGCTAAGCTCGTAACGACCTCGCTAAGCTTCCAGGCATATATTCTCACTAGGCTCGACAGAACCTCGCCAAGTGATCATATTATACCTTACCGCTAAGCTCGTAATGACCTCGCTAAGCTTCCAGGCATATATTCTCACTAGGCTCGACAAGACCTCGCCAAGTGATCATATTATATCATAGGTTCGGATGGTTGACTACCGATTTCGTTGGAGTATTATGAAAATTGCCGTGTATTTAAGCCCTCTTGCGGTATTCCAGACGGAGTTTGTCCGCAATCAGGGCAATAAATTCTGAATTGGTTGGTTTGCCTTTTCCCGAATGAATGGTATATCCGAATACCGAATCGATCAGATCCATCTTGCCACGGGTCCAGGCGACGGAAATCCCGTGCCGGATCGCGCGCTCTACGCTCCCGGTCGTCGTGTTGTATTTCTCCGCGATGGTCGGATAAAGTAATTTCGTAATAAAATTCAGTACATTCATGTCGTTGACGACGATCATGATCGCTTCCCGTATATACTGGTAGCCTTTGATATGCGCCGGAATGCCCAGTTCCCGGATGATATCCGTCACGTCGTTTTCCAGATCATATTCTGTGATCGGAGGGTGAAATTCGGATTCCTCCATCATGTTCATGCCCGTCTGCGTATTCTCGCCGGTATATCCCTCGCCTTTCTGCCTGACGATCTGCCGGATCCGTGTAAAGACAGAGTCGCACGTATACGGCTGCATGATAAAATAGGACGCGCCCAGGGAAAACGCACATTCGACCAGCTTGGACGACCCGAGCGCGCTCAGCATGATAAAATCGATCTTATCTCCGACCGCCGGCTGCGCTTTGATCCTTTCCAGCACGCCGAACCCGTCCAAACCGGGCAATACGACGTCCATCAATACCACGTCGGGCATCTCCCGGCGGATCTTCTGACACGCCAGGTTCCCGTCCTCCAGGTAAGCGACCAATTCCAGATCTTTGCATTTGCTCTTTACCATCTCGTTTCTCAAATGATTTATATAGGCGTCACCGTTTCCCACGATGATCACACGTATCTTATCGTTCTTCATCCAATCGACCAGAACCCCGCGATTTCTGTCTCTTCATCTGAAAGTTATCATCCTAAGCATAAAAATTATAAATAAATTATCAGATAATGTCAATAATTTTCTGACAATTATCCGACTTTCATTTTTTCTTCCAGACGAATTTTATCGGAAATCAGCGCAATAAATTCTGAATTTGTCGGTTTTCCTTTTCCGGCATTGACCGTATACCCGAACAGATCGTCGATGGTATCCATTTTTCCCCTGCTCCACGCCACCTCGATCGCGTGGCGGATCGCCCGCTCTACCCGGCTCGGCGTCGTATGGTGCATCTCGGCGATCGTCGGATACAGCTGCTTGGTGATCGAGTTCAGGATATCCATGTCGTTTACCGCGAGCATAATGGAATCCCGCAGGTATTGATACCCTTTGATATGCGCCGGCACGCCGATCTCGTGGATCATATTGGTGACCGTCACCTCAAGGTTATGCTCCTGCACCGCGTACCCGGACGTCGCCTGAATAAAGCTCTTCTGATCGACCATCTGCCGGATCTTTCTCACGACAACCTCATTTTGAAACGGTTTCCGCAGAAAATACTGCGCGCCGAGTTCAAACGCCTCCTGCGTAATCGTGTCCTTATTTGTGGCGGACAAAATAAGGATCCTTGGAATCGGCCTGCCCATCTGGTTCAGCGTATCCATCACTTCCAGACCGTCCATTTTCGGCATAATGATATCGAGCAGCAGAACGTCGATATTTTGTTTTTTTACCAGTTCGATCGCTTCCTCCCCATCCGCGGCGACCCCAACTACCTCCATATCGACTTCTTTGGATAAATAGTCCTTTAATTCCTGTACCAGCCTCTCATTATCATCAGCAATCGCTACATTAATTTTAGTCATTTGGCATCCTCCTGTAACATCATGTATTTTACGATGATATTATAAAAGGTAATTGTTTCTATTTCAACAACTTCCATGCGCAAGTTCAGACTTCATCTTTTGATTTCCTTTAATATCTGACATTTCATCCCGCCCATCTACAGCAAACTCGTTCCTTCCTCCCGATCCGCCATTCCTGCTTCCTGCCTCCCGCACCCAATTTTCGCTTCCGGAACCGCAATTTTCTCCGCTGCAGCAACAAACGGGTCTGGAAATCGACATCCAGACCCGTTTGTTTTTCATTTCTCATTGATCCAATCAAATTGTTATGCCTGCAGCAGCGCGTCCAGCGTCGCGCGGATTGCTCGGATGAAGTCCCGGCTGTTCGCGACGTTCACATCCGGAAGCGTTGTGATCAGCGCGAGATCTTTTGTCATCGTTCCGTTCTCGATCGTTCCGATCGTCGCCTGCTCCAGCTTGTCCGCGAAATCAACCAGCGCCGCGTTGCCGTCAAGCTCGCCCCGCTTCCGGAGCGCGCCGGTCCACGCGAAGATCGTCGCCACCGAGTTCGTAGACGTCTCCTCTCCGGCAAGATGCTTGTAATAATGGCGCTGCACGGTGCCGTGCGCGGCCTCATACTCATATTTGCCGTCCGGAGAGACCAGCACGGACGTCATCATGGCAAGCGAACCGAACGCCGTCGCTACCATATCGCTCATCACGTCCCCGTCATAATTTTTGCATGCCCAGATATAGCCGCCCTGCGAGCGAATGACCCGGGCAACCGCGTCGTCGATCAGCGTATAAAAATATTCTATGCCCGCCTCCCGGAACCGGGCGTCGTATTCCGCCTCATAGATTTCCTGGAATATATCCTTGAACGTATGGTCATATTTTTTGGAGATCGTATCCTTGGTCGCGAACCACAGATCCTGCTTTGTATCCAGCGCATAGTTGAAACAGCTCCTCGCAAAGCTCTCGATCGACCGGTTCAGATTGTGCATTCCCTGCACGATGCCGGGACCGTCAAACTCATGGATCAGCTCCCGGATCTCCGTCCCGTCTTCGCCCGTATAGACGATCTCCGCCTTTCCGGCGCCCGGGATCTTCACTTCCGAACCCTTATAAACATCCCCGTACGCGTGTCTCGCGATCGTGATCGGCTTCTTCCATGTGCGGACCGTCGGCTCGATTCCTTTCACGCAGATCGGCGCGCGGAATACGGTTCCGTCCAGGATCGCGCGGATCGTCCCATTCGGGCTTTTCCACATCTCCTTGAGGTCATATTCTTCCATCCTCGCCGCGTTCGGCGTTATGGTCGCGCACTTTACGGCAACGCCGTATTTTTTGGTCGCAAGCGCGGAATCTACCGTCACCTGGTCGTCCGTCTCATTCCGGTGTTCCAGACCAAGATCATAATATTCCGTGTTGAGATCTATGTAGGGATACAACAGCTCGTCCTTGATCATCTGCCATAAAATTCTCGTCATTTCGTCTCCGTCCATCTCCACAAGCGGCGTGGACATTTTAATTTTTTCCATTCATCATTCCTCCTGTCTTTCCTTTTACTATAACATAAAAACACTCCGGTAACAAGCGAAGCTTTCTGTCCTGCGGAATCAACTACGCCTTTGCAGTTACCGGAGTGTTTCTCTGTTCTTTTTTTGCTATTTTCTCGTTCGCCTGATCTCGACGGTTTCAGCGAGCCGCTGAACGTCCTCCAGCCGGATCTCCTCGACATCCTTAACGGAAGAGATCGCCGACAGCGCGACCGCGTTGCGGATCGTCTGGTCGTAGCTGAGATCATACTGTAATCCGTGGGCAAACGCCGCCGCTACCGAATCATATGCCCCGGCTTCCGAATAGATATCCATATGGATACGCGGGCAGAAGATCAGTTCTTTTTCCTTCACAAACAGGATGCCCGCCATACCGAGCGGCACGATGACCTGCTCCACGCCCTCCTCAAGAAATTGCTTGCACATCTGTATGACGCGCTTCTCATCCGCGTGATAAGGCATCTCGTTGATGTTTTCAAGGGCGATCCGGCTCGTCACTACGATATGCGGCTTCGCCGCCGCGCCCGCGACAAGGGTACTGCGGTGCCCTTCAAAGATCACTTTGCTGCCTTTCTCTTTCGCGATCCCGATCAGTTTGGCATAAATCTCAGGACCATAATTATCCGGAGCGCTTCCGGCGAACACGAACAGGTTGTCCGGAGAGGCATATTTCTCGATCTTCTCAACGAGCTGCGCCATCTCCTCCTCCCGGATCGTAGGACCGGGATTGTTAAATTCGGTCACGAGCCCGTTTTTCTCAACGATCTTGAGATTGGTTCTCGTCATGCCGGATACCGTGACCATATCGTTCTGGATCCCGCTCTGTTCAAAGAAACGGCTGATGATCACGCCGCCGCTTCCGCCGGTAAAGCCGGTGGCGATCGTTTCGCCTCCCAGGATCTTGACCTTCTTGGATACGTTGATCCCTTTTCCGCCGACCGTACGGACAATATTGGTCACACGGTTGACTCTCCCCTGTTCCAGTGTCTCGACTTCGCCACGCTTATCAATGGCAGAATTTAATGTAACAGTTATAATCACTCTTCTGCGCCTCCATTCTTGCTGTATCTCTCTGAGTCAATTATATGACATCTGCCATTTTTTCGCAATATCATTTATGAAATTACTGGAAACTAATATCCAAAATATTCCCGGAAATACTCCATGATATCGTCCGTATTCCCGTTTTCCGGAATCCTGCTTCCACCATTGCCGTTTCCGCCATCCTGCTCCTTTTTCTCCTGCGTATCGGTCTGCGCTTTTTTCTGCAGCGTAACGGAAACCGTATTTTCTTTATACTGCCCGTTCTCGCTCTGGCGCATTACCGTCACGTCCACCTTGTCGCCCGCCGCTTTTTTGCCGAGCAGCGCAGTCAGGCTCTCCATGCTGGTCACGTCCCTGCCGTCAAACTTCGTGATGATATCGCCGAACTGGATACCGGCTTTTTCCGCGGCGGAATTTTTATTTACTTCCCTCACATAAACGCCCTGCGGGAATCCGTAGCCTTTCACAGCCGACTGGCTGATCGTCTGACCGATGATACCGAGCGCCGCCTGCTGATTCTCCGGGATCTCCCGCTCATTGATCAGGTCTTCCAGGATCGGCTTCGCCGTGGCGATCGGAATGGCAAATCCCATTCCTTCCACTTCCGAGGACGCATATTTCACGCTGTTGATCCCGATGACCTGTCCACTGGCATTGAGCAGCGGACCGCCGCTGTTGCCCGGATTGATCGCCGCATTGGTCTGAAGGAGCTTCATCGTCTTATCCGTCAGCACGACATCCCTCTCCTTGGCGCTGACGATCCCATTCGTCACAGCCTGCCCGTATCCAAGCGCGTTTCCGACCGCAACGACCGGTTCCCCGACTTTCAGCGCGTCGGAATCGCCGAGGACCGCGACCTTGATCTGATCCCTCGTTTCTTTCGGAATGTCGGACAGCGCAACCGCGACGACCGCAAGGTCCGCGTCCTCATCCGTTCCCTTGATCTGGGCGGTCACGACTTCATCATCAATAAATTTTGCCGACAATTCTTCGGAATCTTCCACCACATGGTTATTCGTCGCGATATACAGGTTCTCTTTGTCCTGGCTGAGAATAATGCCGGAACCGCTTCCCTCGCTCTGCTGGCTGACCTGCTGACCGAACCAGTCGCTCGTCGTCGTGATCTTGCTGCTGATCGAAACGACCGCGGGCATCACGGCTTCCACAATGTCGGATACGTCGCCCAGGGCTTCGGCGTCCGCTTTGGAAGCGACCGGCGCCGTCGTCGCGATCGATATGTCGGAACCGGTTTCGCCGGACGATGCCGTATCGCCCGTCTGATCCGACATAACATACTGCCTCATATAATTCGTTCCCGCATAGCCGACTCCCATCATCAGCCCGACGATCAGGCATGCCGCGACGCCGACCGCCACGAACTTTCCAGCGTTCCCTTTTTTCTTTTCCGGGATCCTGCTGTAATCCGCGTAATCCCTCTTCCGGGACGCGTCCGTCTGATCATAATAGGAAGGACCTGCGTTCTGCTGCCCGTACTCCTGCTGATACTGGTTCTGCCGGTACTGTCCCTGCTGGTACGGATCCTGCTCCGGCTGCGCCTGCTGGTACGGATCCTGGCGGTACTGCTGCGGATCCTGCTGATACTGTCCCTGACCCTGCTGATACGGATCCTGCCGGGACTGGTTCTGTTCCTGTCCGGGTTCCTCCTGCCGGGACTGTGCCGCTCCATAATCGTACGGCGTCCTCTCCTCTTCGCCGCCCGGCTGCTGCGTCCCATTTTCCCATTCGTTGTAATTGTTCTCCATGTCAAATTCCTCTTTTCCTTTTAAATTCGTCTGCCCGTCCCAACACTTCCTCCGGGCATCCCGGCGGGCGTTTCCGCCCGGTTCCGGCGCGGATCCGGCGAACCGGATCCCTTTGATGTTCCTTATGCTACCGGTCATTTGTGTTGAAACTGTGATGAATCTGTTATCATCCTGTGGATAACGATTCCGCCTGTACAAATATTAGGATTGTACAAACTTCTATCTTATTATATAATAAACGTAGCAAAAATCAAGGACGGGCTATTTTATGATAAAAGAAAATCAAAAATATTTTAACCGTTTGCATGTACTGCTGGACGCGATCGTCATCGCGCTCTCCTTCTGGCTGTCCTACCTGATCCGGTTTGACAGCGGTCTGATCCCCACCAGGGGGTACTATCCGACCATACAACAGTATTCCCGGTTTCTGATCTTTATTATCCCGGCTTACCTTTTGCTCTACAGCACGTTCCATCTGTACGCGCCGAAACGGTTTTTAAGCAAGCGGGCGGAATTTACGAACCTTTTAAAAGCGAACTTCGCGGGGATATCGGGCACCATCGTTATCATCTATATCACGATGCCGTCCTATTTCTCAAGGATCTTCCTGTTCCTGTTCTCGCTGACGAATATGACCGCCGCCTACGCGTACCGGTGCCTGATCCGGCGCTGGCTTCACGACACGCGCAAACGGGGCATGAACTTAAAGCATGTGGTCATCGTCGGATTTTCCCCTGCCGCCGTCGCCTACATCGACCGGATCAAGGCGAATCCGCAGTGGGGATATCAGATCCACGGGATCCTGGACGACAATGTGACGCAGGATTTTGAATACCGCAAGATCCCATGGATCGGCCGTATCGACGCCCTGACTTCGTTTCTTGCCGCCAACAACCTGGATGAAGTCGTCATCACGATCCGACTCCAGGAATATTCCAAATTGGAAGACATCGTCGCGAAATGCGAAAAATCCGGCGTCCATACCAAGTTTGTCCCGGATTATTATAATTTTATTTCCAGCAACCCTTACACAGAGGATCTCAACGGGCTTCCGGTCATCAATATCCGGAACGTCCCTCTGAGCAATACCGGCAATAAGATCATCAAACGCACGATCGACATCGTCGGCTCCATCCTCCTGATCATCCTGTCGTCGCCCGTCATGCTTGTGACAGCGATCGCGGTAAAGAAAAGCTCTCCCGGACCGATCATCTTCAAACAGGACCGGGTCGGCCTCGGCAACCGGATTTTTTCCATGTATAAATTCCGGTCAATGGGGGTACAATCGGCAGAAAAGGAAATGGAAGGCTGGACGAAGCAGAACGATCCGCGCGTAACCAAGATCGGAAAGATCATCCGGCGCACCAGCATCGACGAACTTCCTCAGTTCTTTAACGTGCTAAAAGGAGATATGAGCCTGGTAGGGCCAAGACCGGAGCGTCCCCAGTTTGTAGAAAAATTCAAAGAAGAGATCCCCCGGTACATGATCAAGCACCAGGTTCGCCCGGGCATTACCGGATGGGCGCAGATCAACGGGTTCCGGGGAGACACCTCCATCCGTGGGAGGATCGACCACGATCTTTATTATATTGAAAACTGGACTCTGGGACTTGATTTCAAGATCCTGTTCTGGACCATCTTCAAGGGATTTATCAACGAAAACGCGTATTGATTGTACAAAGTACAAAGGAGAAATAATAAATGGCAAAACAGGAATTAAAAGGAAAAACAGCCAAACGGATCCGCAGAAGAAAACGCCGGACGCGCATTCTGCTCGTTTTGGAACTGCTTATTATCATTGGGGCGATCGGGTTTTTATTTTACCACTATCTGTATTCCCGGATGCAGATAACGCCGGTCGACACAAGCGACGTGCAGATGAATGACGTTGACGATCCGAATATGGACGATTACCGCAATATTGTATTTCTCGGCGTCGATTCCCAGGTCAACGATCTGGACGAAGATACGCGTTCCGATTCGATCATCATCGCGAGCATCAACAAAAAGACAAAGGACGTGAAGCTGGTATCAGTCTACCGTGACACGTACTGCAGCATCCCGGATTACGGCCTCACCAAGATCAACCATTCCTATATCTACGGCGGACCGGTCCTGACGATGACGACGATCAACCGCAACTTTGACTTGAATGTCACGGATTTTGTCTGCATCAATTTCCGCGGGCTTGCCAATATGGTCGATATCGTCGGAGGGATCGATATTGAGATTCAGGAAGAAGAGCTGGATAATCTGAACGATTATATCGTAAATATGAACCATATCAACGGCGGCGATTCCCCGAAGCTGAAATCTGCCGGAATGCAGACGCTCGACGGGAACCAGGCGGTCGCCTATTCCCGCATCCGCTATACGGACGGCGGCGATTACCGACGTTCCGAACGGCAGCGCACCGTTATTCTCGGCATCATCGAGAAAGCGAAATCCAACCCGCTTGCCCTGTACCGGCTTGCCATGGAAGTGCTTCCAGATATGCACACGAGCCTGACCAAATCCGAACTGTTCCTGCTCGCCAAGGACATCTTCTTCTACAAGCTCGGAGAAACGACCGGTTTTCCGTTTGATGAAGAAAATTACGGGACGATGATCGGCGGCGTCTTTTACGGGGTGCCGAATACCTTAAATACAAGCGTGACGAAGCTCCATAAATATATGTTCGATACCGACGATTATGTCCCATCGTCCACTGTGCAGGAGATTTCCGCCACGATATCCGCTCAGCTCGGATATTGATCCTCAAATTCCTCCAGGGAACCATGATATACGTTCATGTCAATATACCGCTCCTCCCCGGAATATCCATCGAGTTCCATATGGTCGGTATATTGCCAGAATGTCCATTTCCTTCCCAGGAGCAGTATGCCCGGAACCGTATAGACGCTCCGGATCCAGATCGGATATTCCTCATATGCGCCGGCAATATACCGGCGGTAGGACAGGTCCGTGACATACAGGATCGGCTTTTTCCCATAATACTTTTCCAGCCGGTTCAACAAAATCGTCAATTCCCTCCGGGTTTCCGTTTTTCCCGGAGGATTTTTTCTTTTATTTCCATAAAATTCAAGATCGATCACCGGAGGGAGCATGGAATCCACATTCGGCACGGCGCGGATGAAATTGTCCGCCTGCGTTTCGCCGCCGCTGTCATAGCTGAAAAAATGATACGCGCCGACTTTCAGGTCGGTCCCGAGTGCGTCCGCCATATTGCGGGAAAAGCAGGGATCAACAAACCCGCTTCCCTCCGTCGCCTTGATAAACGCAAACCGGATCCCCTGCGACGCAAGGACCTGCCAGTCTATCTCGCCCTGGTACGAGGAAACGTCCACGCCGCGCACCGGATATTTCGTCTCGGACGGATGATTCGGTATGATCTTTCCGCTGCGCGCACCCAGTCCGTAAATGACCGCGCCAGCCAGAAAAAATAATAAAAAAAAGACGATCAACAGTCCTGTGATCCGCATTCGTTTTCGTTTCATTTCCGCCTCCCGGAATTTTTTTATTGACTAATGAGCAAAGGTATACTATACTTGATACGTATGGAGCTCATATTATAATACTTATATTATGAATCCTCTCCCCCTCAAAAAGGGCTCATGTCAATGGGCCCTTTTTGCCTGCGCTTTTTTCTTTTGTCTTTCTTTTCTGCCGGCAGATCAATCAATATCGGTCGACCACTCTTTTTTCAGCCGTTCCCTCTGTTCCCGTTTTTCTCTTCTGCGCCTCCTGCGCCGGATCCTCCGTCTGCGGTCGCCTTCTTCTTCCTCTTTTGTCTTTTCCGCATAGACGGCGGCAACCTCCTCCACGGTCCCATCCGCGATCAGCCGTCCCCGTTCGAGCAATATCGCGCGGTCGCAAAGCCGCTTCACCTGCTCAAGTGAATGAGAAACAAACAGGACCGTGATCCCGCTGTCGAACATCGACTGTATTTTTTTCTCGCTTTTTTTGCGGAACTTGGCGTCCCCGACCGACAATACTTCATCCAGGATCAGGATCTCCGGCTCGACGATCGTTGCGATCGAAAATCCGAGCCGCGCCTTCATGCCGGACGAATAATTTTTCACCGGCACATGGATAAAATCGCCCAGCTCTGAAAATTCAACGATCTCATCGTATCTGGAATCAATAAATTCTTTCGTATATCCGAGCATCGCGCCATACAGATAGATATTTTCACTTCCGGTATATTGCTTGTCAAATCCCGCGCCAAGCTCCAGGAGCGGCACGATCTTCCCTTTTACGGTGACGGAACCCTCCGTGGCTTTCAAGACGCCGGATATTACTTTCAGCAGCGTACTTTTTCCTGCCCCGTTCAGACCGAGTATCCCGACGCGCTGTCCCTTTTCGACCCGGAACGAAACGTCCCGCAGCGCCCAGAACTCCTGAAAATGCAGATCCTTTTTCACAAACTTGATAAAATAATCCTTCAGATTGTCAACCTTTTCCGCGCTTAAATTGAACCGGACCCCGACATGTTTGATATCTAATACTTTTTCTCCCATGAAAAGCCTCCGTTAAATATACAAAATAAAATCGTCCTGCTTTTTATAAAACAGAATTACTCCGACCACGCAGGAGACAATGCTGACGATCAGCAGATATTGCAGCTTCTGCATATCCATCGGCTCCCCGTACACCGAGTGCCGGAAATTACAGATCGCCGCGTAGATCGGATTGATCTCCAGCACCCATCCGTATCCGGTTTTGACGACCTTGGCAGGATCATAGAAGATCGCGCTCGAATACATGATAAACATACAGGCGACGCCCCACAGATATTCGAGGTCGCGGAAAAACACGCACAATGTCGACAGGATCAGCCCGACGCCCGTGGTCAGGACCAGGAGCAGCACAAGAGGGATCAGCGCCTGCACAAGATACCAGGTAGGCTGTACGCGGTAATAAGCCGCCACGCCGATCAGAACCAGCAGGGAGATCAGGAAGATAATAAAGTTTGATAAGATCGTCGACATCGGGTAGATGTACTTCGGCACATAGACCTTCTTGATCATGGACGCGTGACTGCGTATGGATTTGCAGGCGGCCTTGGTCCCGTTGTTAAAATACGCATACAGCAGCCGTCCGGTCAGGATATAAACCGGGAACTGCTTGTCGGATTTTCCGTAAAATCCGCCGAACACGATCGACAGGACGATCATGGTAAGCAGCGGTTCCAGGAGCGTCCAGATGATCCCGAGATACGACCGGCGATATTTCAATTTGATATCTTTTTTCACCAGCTCATTGAGCAAAAATTTATATTTTTTAAAATTATTGAATAATTGCTTCATCCGACTCTCCGCTTATACCAATTTTTCTTCGATCAGTTTTGCCAGTTTTTCCGCTTCCGCCTGCAAAACCGCCCGGTCTTTTCCCTCGATCATAACCCGGACAAGCGGTTCCGTCCCGGACGGACGGATCAAAACCCTGCCCTGCCCGTCAAACTTTGTTTCCAGATCCCGGACCGCGTTCCGGATGTCGTCGTTATCCATATATACATATTTATTCTCATTCGGGACCCTGGCGTTTACCAGCACCTGGGGAAGCACCGTCATAACGGACGCCAACTCCGAAAGCGGCACTTTCTTCTCTTTCATGACCTGCAGCAGATGCAGCGCGCTCAGCAGCCCGTCCCCTGTCGTATTTTCCTCCAAAAAGATAATATGCCCGGACTGTTCTCCTCCGATCACATATCCGTTCTCCAGCATATTTTCCAGGACATAGCGGTCGCCGACCCGGGTTTCCTCCAGATGGATAAATTCTTTGTCCGCCATCAGATGCAGCCCGAGATTGCTCATCACCGTCACAACGATCGTATCTTTCTTCAGCTTTCCCTTCTCTTTCAGATACATACCGCAGATCGCCATCAGCTGATCCCCGTCCACGACGCATCCTTTCTCATCCACTGCCAGGAGCCGGTCCGCGTCCCCGTCAAACGCAAGACCCACGTCCGCGTTTTCTTCCACAACGCGCGCCATCAGCGCCTCCATATGCGTGGAGCCGCAGTCACGGTTGATATTGATCCCGTCCGGCTCGCTGTGTATGACGACAACATCCGCGCCCAGCCGCTTCAATGCCTGGGGCGACGTATAGCTCGAAGCCCCATTGGCGCAGTCAACGACTATTTTCAGCCCGTTAAGGTCAAGATCCAGCAGGGAACACATATAATCAATGTAATCTTCTTTCGCGTCAAACCGGTATTCCAGGCGACCGATGCTGCCTCCGATCGGGAAATGGATGTCGCGGTTATCGGCAAAAATGATTTCTTCTATCCGGTCTTCCATTTCGTCCGGCAGCTTATACCCGTCTCCGCTGAAAAATTTTATTCCGTTATATTCCGCGGGATTATGGGACGCGGAAATCACAACGCCCGCATCCGCATTGTATTTTTTCGTCAGATACGCGACTGCCGGCGTCGGCACCACGCCGAGATATACCGCGTTCGCCCCTACGGAATTGACGCCCGCCATCAGCGCCATCGCCAGCATATCGCCGGACTTCCTCGTATCGCAGCCAACCAGGATCGTCGCGCGGCGGTGATTTTTCTCTGTCAAAACATATGCCCCAGCCTGCCCGAGCCTCGTCGCCAGTTCTACCGTCAGTTCTTTGTTGGCGACGCCGCGCACGCCGTCTGTTCCAAACAATTTTCCCATCTTCCTCTCTCTCCTTACCGCTTCTTTTCCTCGTTTTCCCGCGCGCTTACCTTGACGCTGATCACGGCGTCCGGATTCGTTCCGGTCGCCATGACCTGTTCCGGCATATGCTCGTTGAGATTGTAGGTCTGCTCAAAATCACTGGTCAGATCCCGGAGGCGGATGTCGTCGATCGACACGCTCTCTGTCTTCTCCAATACCTCATCCGGCGCCGCGATGGTCACTTTTTTTGGTTCATAATCCACGGACTGAATCTCATACCCGTCTGCCGCCCTCGCGTCCACATGAATATTCAGATCCACTTCCTTCGTTTTATAAAACTCGATGCTGACCTTCGCCTTTTTCGCGTCCGCGGTTAAACGGTTGTTTTTGATCAGCTGGCCCTCTTCATCATAATATTCAATGCGCCTGGTTTCGCTGTACGGTTCCTTTGCCCCATGCACGCTCACAGTCACCCTTGCCTCGGCGATTCCGTTCACCGCGCTTTTGGCTCCCTCTACCGTGACAATGTTCGGGCTGGAGATCCGGTTCCCCACGACATAATCGGCGTCCGGCTCCCCGGTCGTCACGACCGTGATCGGGAATTGCCGCTGCACCATATCTTCCAGCTTGAGCTTGAGGATATCATTGTTTTTGACCTGGATATTCTGAATCCTGCTGCTGTTTCTGGTCATGGACACGTCGATCGGCACAGCCATCGTCAGGGATAATTTGGACAGATCCGCAACCGCCCGGATGTCCTTCGCGCGGATCTCCGCCAAAACGGACCGCCGCGCCTCGACGGACACATCTACCGTATCGCCCTCCACGATCTCATACGTCTTATTCTTTCCGGAAATCGCTTCCTCATTGATGATCTTCACTTCAATTCCCCGGAATGTATGCGTAGCGACAGGGTCGTTCACGTTCAGTACGATAAACCACAGGATGACCGCCAGGATAACAGATATGATCTTCAGTCCGAGATTATTGATTCCCTTTGTTTTCATTCTTTGTCTTCCACCATTTCAGATTCTTTTTGTAGATCGGCTTTTTCTGTCGTTCCAAAATACAGTTGCGGATCGTTACCGCCTCAATATTGCGGTATAATTCATTGTCCACCGCAAGCGATACCTTCCCGGTTTCCTCCGATACGATGATCGTCACGCTGTCCGAAACTTCGCTTAACCCGATCGCCGCCCGGTGCCTGGTACCGAGTTCCTTCGCGATCCCCATATTATTGGAGATCGGCAGATAACAGGTCGCCGCGACGATCCGGTTCGGGCGGATCAATACCGCGCCGTCATGCAGCGGCGTGTTTTTTTCAAAAATATTGATCAGAAGCTCGCTGCTGATCTCCGCGTCGAGCGTGATCCCCGTATATTCGTATTCTCCGAGCGGCACCTGCTGTTCCAGCACGATCAGCGCGCCCGTTTTTGCCTTCGCCATCTCGTAGGTCGCGCGGATGATCTCGGTGATCGCCTGATCCGTATAGACCGTTTCCTTTGCTTTGCCGCTGTCGTCAAAAAATGAGATCGAAGAAAACAGACCGTTCCTTCCCAGCTGCTCCAGCCCGCGGCGGAGCTCCGGCTGGAATAAAATAATAACGGCTATAATGCCGACGCTGATCGTTTTACTCACGATCCACAGGATCGTATTCATATGAAAAACAACGGCGAACAGCGTAAACAGCAAAAGAACCGACAGCCCTTTGAATAACGCCAGCGCGCGCGTTTTTCTGACCCAGAGCAGGATCTCATAGAGCAGGATCGAAATAATGATGATCTCTAAGATATCCGTCCATACGATCTTCGGTATGGAGATCACGTCGCTATATCGTTGTATGTAGGATCTGATGATACTCATGGACTAGTTTCCCTTCTTCTCTTCCTCTATGCTGCCGCTGATCTTTTTCGTGCTGACATTGCGGAACCCCACTTTCACCTTCGGAACCGCTTTTACATAATAATAATATTCATCATCGCTGAATTCTACCCGCTCCACGCGGCTGAAATCAACCGCCGTCAGATATAGCTGCGCAACGGCAGTCACCAGCGCGGACACGGCTGTCGTGAGGATGATCTGTATCACATTGCTGTCAAGCCCGAACAGAAAGTCTCCCAGCAGAAATAACAGGACATTGGCGACCGCGCCCGCCAGGATCGCCATTCCCCACGCATGGTTCCATGTCATATGATAGATATAATTGACAAGAATGACAACCAGCGCGAATACGGCTATCGTCAGCCACATATTCATATCCTGGTTCATAAATTTTAATACATACGTGACTCCGTTGGACGCCTGCCCCAGCGTACCGCTTGACAGGACCGTTTTGTAATCTCCATAATATTGCGCGAAATACCAGACGGCAACGCCAAACGTAACCGGCACAATACCGGTACATCCGTACAACATCCCGACAGCCAGCGGCACAAGGCACGGCACATGGATCAAAAACGCGGCTGGGACCGCCAGGACGATCAGGCACAGCCTGGCATTATAGCGCAGGTAAAGCAGATAAACGACGACCGCCGCCAATCCGAAAACGATCCCCAGTTCCGGGGAAGCCGCGTACAATTCCACGGACGTCAGCCCAAATACAAAAAAATAGAAAAATGACTCATGAAATAATAACGCGGAAAGGATCAGGAACAGGAGCGGCAGCGCCCATCCCATCCGGCTCTCCCGATAGCCGAAAGCAGCCATATATCCCCACAACATCACTCCGTAAAGCAAAAAGCGGAGGATCGGATACGTAATTTTCCTATTGTAATGGATGAAATTGTGAATGGCGTCCCTAATCGCTAATAACTGGCTCATTTAATTCCATTTCCTTCTCTTTTTCCGCGACATAGCTTGCGAGCTGATCCGTTTCATACATCTGTTCCAGCCTCATCACCTGTTCCATATACCGGTGGTTCCGTCCCCTTGCTCTCTCATACTTCCGGTTCATGATCAGGCTGCTGATCCGGATATTGACCCAGACAAAAACCGTATATACCATTCCTGCCGCAATGCAGATCGTTTTCAGATCCGCCCCGTTCAGCAGATCCGTCGCCTGATCCCGCATCGTCACGCATAACATCAGGAGCATAAGGAAAAACGCGGCGGAGCTGCACAAAAATGTCCTGATCGAATGAAACTGCACATAATCCTGCTTCCGGTAATGCTGCAGCATTTCATTTTCCTGCCTGTAATGGGTTTCATAAATGGCAAGCTGCGTCATCAACGCCACTCTCTCATTATTGACCATAACGATTCCCCTTATTTCATACACAAATTCCATCTCGACTGCCGTCGCGGTGGAGATCTTCCTCGTTATTATGCCATCTCCGCTAAGCTCGTAATGACCTCGCTAAGCTTCCAGGCATATATTCTCACTAGGCTCGACAAGACCTCGCCAAGCGATCATATTATACCTTACCGCTAAGCTCGTAACTACCTCGCTAAGCTTCCAGGCATATATTCTCACTAGGCTCGACAGGACCTCGCCAAGTGATCATATTATACCTTACCGCTAAGCTCGTAACTACCTCGCTAAGCTTCCAGGCATATATTCTCACTAGGCTCGACAGAACCTCGCCAAGTGATCATATTATATCATAAATTGTTCTATGCACAAAGGGTTTTTTATGATTTTGGCTTTATTATGCTGTGGGCGCGCATCCGGGCGCCGTTTTCGCGCGGCGGATCCCGCATTTCAGCGCGTGAAAAATGCCTTCGGCATATCAGCTCCCCTGCCCCTCATTCATGAGGGGAGAAGGCATTTTTTGCGCGCGAGCAGGCTGTGAAGCAGCAGTTTCCTCTCTGCGAGCTGCGCATCCAGCCGGAGGCTTTTTATGTCACAGGACGAAATTTCCTGTGACATAAAAAAACTGTTGCAGAATCGCAACAGGAAATCTGTCATTGATTCTGCAACAGTCTGTCTCGTCACAACGAGCCGGGTTTAATCGTCAAATTCGTAATTGAATTTTCGTTCCAGATAGTTCTCTACAGTATCCATATAATTTTCAACCGATTCGATCTTATATTCCACATTGTGGTACGCGTTGCGGGTCACCCGTCCTGCCCGGTAATCGCTCTCCCACATATCGTCCAACCGGTCGATCTTTCTATCTACCGCTTCCAGACGGTCTTCAAAATCATAATATTGCTGCCGTCTCCTGCTATAGCTGGAACCGAGCTTCTCATTCTTAATATCCGCTTTGATACTCTTTAACTGTTTTTTGTAGGTTGTCAGTGTACTCTTTGCCTGCGCAACTGTCTGCGCCTTCACGGTGGAAAACGGAGAGAGACATGTGGTTACCATCATTGCCATCGCTAAAACCGTCGTCCAAAATAATCTCTTCTTCATATGCATTCCTCCTTTTGTTGTATTGCAATTTCATTATAATATATCTTTTGTATGAAATCAATAGAAATTGTGCTACAACCGGGCGTTCTCACACAAACATCACAAGTCCCGTTCCGGGCAGATATCAAAGCCGGTTTCTCTTATCTCCGGATCAGCAGCACCGCCACATCGTTGACATTGGTTCCGGTCGCCCCGGTCCTGATCAGACCGCCGCATTTCTCCAGCGCGTGATAGGCGTCGTTCTGCCTCAGCACCTCATAGATGTCAATGCCAGCTGCGGCAAGCCGCGCTTTTGTTTCGCCGTCGCAATATCCTCCTGCCGCGTCCGTCGGACCGTCCGTCCCGTCGCTTCCAATGCTGAATACCGCCGTATCCTTTAAGCCGGCGATCCCATCCGCCGCGGCAAGCGCAAGCTCCTGGTTCCTTCCGCCAAGCCCTTTGCCGGTCAGATGCACCACCGTCTCGCCGCCCGCAAGAAACGCAACGCTCTCCGCGCTGTCCTGATAGCTTTTCGCGATCGACGCCAGAAACGATCCGGCTTCCCTTGCCTCGCAGGTAAGCTGGTCGGTGAGATATACCGTCCGGTAACCGAGGCTTTCGCAGACTTCTCCCGCCGCTTTACACAGGTTCTTCACGCTTCCCGTGATGACCGTCTCCACATTATCCAGCTTCTTCGGCGTTTCCTGCCGGAGCAGGTCAAGCGCCTTTTCGCTGAATGTCAAATGATATTTCTTTACGATCGCCAGCGCCTTTTCACTTGTGGCAGAATCCGGGTACGCCGGCCCGGAAGCGATCATATCCAGCGGATCGCCGAGAATGTCGCTGAGCACGATGCTGTATACATGCGCCGGCGCGCAAATCTCCGCGAATTTGCCTCCCTTGACTGCGGACAGGCGCTTGCGGATCGTATTGATCTCCACAATATCCGCCCCGCACGCCAGAAGCTGCTTCGTGATATCGGACAGCTCATCCCCGGAGATCAGCGGCTTCTCAAAGAGCGCGCTTCCGCCTCCCGACAGCAGGAACAGGACCGTATCCTCCGGCTGCAGGTCCGATACAAGATCAAGCGCCGCCTGCGTCCCGCGGAAAGAATTTTCATCCGGAACCGGATGCCCCGCCTCATAGCACGTCATGTTCGGGATCTCTCCCTTTACATGGTCATATTTGGTAACGACCACGCCAGCCTCCACCTGATCGCCCATGATATCGGAAGCCGCCTTCGCCATCTGCCATGCCGCTTTTCCTGCTGCTACTATATATTTTTTCCCGACGCCGAACGTTTTTCCGTCCAACGCCTGCGCGACCGCTTCATCCGGCAGCACCCTGTGGATGGATTCCCGGATAATCCGGTCGGCGTCCTGTCTTAACTTCATACTGGTTCCTCCTTGCGCAATGCATCAGTGCAGGAATAAGCTCAAAAGAAAGATCACAACGATCGAGCAGAGTCCTTCGACCAGCGTAGCGACCGTCTGTGTCCGGTATCCCTGATCCGGCGTCATCTCGCCAAAATTGGTGACAACCCAGAAATAGGAATCGTTCGCGTGGGATACCGTCATTGCGCCCGCGCCGATTGCCAGCACGCAGAGAGCCGCCCTTACCGGGGAAGCCATACCGAGCGCTCCCATCAGAGGCTGCATGATTCCCGCTGTCGTCGTAATCGCGACCGTAGAAGATCCCTGCGCGGATTTCAGGATCGCCGCGAGCAGGAACGGGAAGAAGATGCCGATCGACTGCAAAACGCCCGCATTGTCCGTGATGAACGCAACCAGGCTGGTCGAGGAAATAACCTTTCCAAGCACGCCGCCGGCAGCAGTTACAAACAGGATCGGTCCGACGGTCTTTAATGTATCGTTCGTCAGATCATATAATTTTTCTCCCATTTTAGACTGCGCAAGCAGGATAATCCCCAAGACCACGCCAACTGCCAAAGCCACGATCGGAGTGCCGAGGAACGTACATGCCGTGCCGAGCGCGCCGCTCCATTTAAAAATCGAAGAAACATTGGACAGTGCCATCAGGATGATCGGAACCAGGATCGGCGCTACCGACATGATGCCGGATGGAAGCTTTCCATAAGAAGCAACCAGTTCTTCATAGGACTGTACGATCTGATCCGCGTCCGCTTCATCTCGCGACTTCACTTTTTTGCCGATGTATTTCGCGTAAAAATACGCGCCCGCAAGAGCGGGAATCGAGACGATCACGCCAAGTCCCATCACGAGCAGGATATTGCTTCCAATGCCAAGCGTATTCGCCGCCGCGATCGGTCCGGGAGTCGGAGGGATGAATACATGGGACGCGTACAGCCCCGCCGACAGACAGATGGTCATGGCGACGGACGACGTTCCCGTCTTCTTCACAAGCGCCTTGCGGATCGGGTTCAATACGACGAAACCGGAGTCACAGAATACCGGGATCGAAACAACCCAGCCCATCAGCTCGATCGCCAGCTCCGGATGTCTCGGTCCGACCAGCTTGACGACCATATCCGCGAGCGTCAGAGCCGCTCCGGTCGCCTCCAGGAACGTGCCGATCATCGCGCCGAAGATAATGACGATACCGATGCTCGTAAACGTTGAGGAAAATCCGTTTCCGATGACAGTCGCAATGCCGTCCACCGCGTTTCCGTCCGCATCAACGGTATTCGCAAACGGAATCCCTCCGATCACACCCAGTACCAGCGATACCAGAAGGATCGACAAGAACGGATGGATCTTAAATTTGCTGATCATAAGTATCATAACGATAATCGCCAGGACAAATACGATCAAAAAAGGTACACCTGTCATAACATAACCCCCTTTATATAAAATATTTTGTTGAAATTGCACAGGTGTATTGATGCAATTTCAAAATTCTTTGTGCATAAATTATACCACATCTGTCAGATCATGTAAATAATGAAAGGAGAAGAAATTATGGTACTTCTTCTCCTTCTCCTGTCCCGCACTGTATGCTGCTGATATCATCCACCGGTATCTCCGTCCCATCCGTGAGCGCAACCATCTGCCTGTAACGGTCAATTTTCTTTATCCTGCCCGTAACGGTCCGGTACGCTCCGCCTTCCTTTCTCTCATCCGGCACAAAATAAGTGATCGTCGCCTCCGGACGGCTCTCAGACTGCCGGGAAAGCGCGACGAGCCGGTTATTCCGCTCGAGGATCTCATCCTCATCCAGTTCCCGTTTTCTCTCCGTCAGCCGTCCCGTCTCCTCCACCGCTTCATGATAGCCAGTCAGCGCCGAAAAGGGCGAAAACTGCGCCGCCCGGTCGCGCATCGGCATAGCCGGATGTTTTTTGGACTGATGGCGGGGCATATCATACATATCTTCATAATGCCGTTTCATGCCCTGTGCCCTCCGATCTGGTTATTCCGGTCAGCCGCGGTCGCTCCCTCCTGCAGATTCATGCCCTTCAGGACCGCATTCTTCCCATACTTCTTTTTGATCTCGATCATCGCTTTCTGGGCTCTTTTTTCCCGGTCAAGATCCGCTTTCTCATCCTCCTGCTGTTTCTTCCGCTCCTCATAATCGGTAAACAGGTCAAGCTGCTCAAAGCGTTCTTCCTGCCGGATGGACCGCTCTTCCACCACGCGGTTTGCCGTCACATTGATCCTGCGGATCAGAAGGCGCGGATCGACAATTTCATCATAAAGAGCCATTACCGCATGGATGATCCGGCGGGCGGATGATGTCTGGCTGCCGAGATTCGCGGTTCCATGCGCGTGCTTCGGGATTTTCCGTCCATAATGATCCGTCGATATGCTTCCTTTGTATGCCCGTTTCCTGGCGGGATCGGTCAGATTTTCCCTGTCGTAGCCGACGGTCAGAACCATCTGATCCGTCACCAGATCCTTTTCGACAAGATCCAATACGAGAGCGTCCGTCATTTCTTTTACGACCAGCCTCGCCTTTTCAAATGAATACGGGCAATGCAGCACCTGTCCGGAACCAATGCTGTTGTGTTCCGGCCGGTAAGCCTTTATCTCCGCGATCGTGCATGGTTCCCATCCCCACGCATGGTCGATCAGAAGCTCGGCGTTGACGCCGAACATCCGATACAAAAGTTCTTCATTATAAAAATCCTCCGGGGAGCCGATGGAACACCGGGCAATGTCACCCATCGTATACAGCCCGCACGCTTCCAGCCTGCTCTCATATCCCTTTCCCACGCGCCAGAAATCCGTCAGGGGACGGTGGTTCCACAAAAGCCTCCGATACGTCTGTTCCGTCAGTTTCGCGATCCGGGCACCGTTTTTATCCGGCTGGAGATGCTTGGCGACAATATCCATCGCGACTTTCGCCAGATAAAGGTTGGAGCCGATCCCCGCCGTGGCGGTGATCCCGGTCGTTGAAAGCACATCCTGGATGATCGTCTGCGCCAGCTCCCGCGCCGTCATCCGGTACGTATTCAGATATGCCGTCACATCCATGAACACCTCGTCAATGGAATAAACATGAATGTCCTCGGGCGCGACATATTTCAGATAAACATGATAGATCCTTGTGCTGTACGAAATATAATGCGCCATCCGCGGAGGCGCGATAATATAATTCAAAGCCAGCGAAGGCGTTTTCCTCAATTCCGGATCGTCGCAGGAAGCGCCCTCCAGGATCCCTCCGGGCGCGGATTCTCTCCGCCGCGCGTTGATCTCTTTTACTTTCTGCACAACCTCAAACAGCCGCGGGCGTCCCGGAATACCGTATGCTTTCAGAGAAGGAGAAACCGCCAGGCAGATCGTCTTCTGCGTACGGCTGAGATCTGCCACGACAAGATTTGCCGCAAGCGGGTTCAGCCCACGCTCCCTGCATTCCACCGAAGCATAAAACGATTTCAAATCGATTGCGATATACGTGCGGTCCTCCGCCATCCGTTCCACTCCTTTGTTTTTCTCCTATTATCCCAGAGAGCTGCAAAATCCAATGCGGAATTTGCAGCTCTCTTCTTTCTTTCATCGTCCATCCCCGTATCGGACGGCTCCGGCGTCAGTCCCTGCATCTGCGGCAATCCCGCCTTCTGCAGCCGCCCGGTCCTCCGTCCTTCCAGTCGTCCCGGTCCGGTCTCGGTCCGGGACCGGGTCCATGGTCCCAATCCCATCCGGGACCTCTGCCTCTCTGGCACCAGCCCCTCCGGCACAAAATCTCATTTAATAATAAAATATCCACCAGGTTTCTCCGGAAATCCCGGTCCGGTCCTCCGTCCTGCGCTTCCAGCGGTTCTTTCTCCTGCACCTTATGGTAAATGGAATCCGCGATCCGCTCCATCCATACCCGGTCGGGATACTCGTCATATATACAGCTTCCCTGATAATCATATTCGTCGCAGGTCGCTCTGACCGTTTCCATGATCAGCTTCGTGCTGTCCGGATACCTGCTGGTCAGGTAAGAAATATCTTCATATTGGTCGCTCATGGAGAATCCTTACTCTTTTTCATTACCTTATGCGGGATCGTCTTCCTCTATGACATGAAATTCCAAAAAATCAAACTCGATCGTCTCGATAAAATTATCCTGGGTAAAGCGGGTCCTGTCATGCCGGATAAACTCCTGCTTATTGCTTTCCAGCCAGACCGGATTCTCCAGGTCAAGCTCATAGCACATCTGTTCCAGCGCCCGATATACCTTGCGGGTCCGGTTCAGCGAGGGATCGCCGTTTTCCACAACGACGTCCCGGAGAAGGCGGTTTTCCTTTATGATCTTTCCCCACGCGCGGAACATCGGTTTACTTCCCCAGGCGGGCGGCGAGCTCTTCATGCTCTTTCTCGAACCCCGGTTTGCCGAGCAGCGCGAACATATTTTTCTTGTAGCTTTCCACGCCCGGCTGGTCAAACGGGTTCACGCCAAGAATATAGCCGCTCACGCCGCACGCAAATTCAAATGTATAGAACAATTCCCCAAGGTAGAACGCGTTGATCTCCGGCATCGTAAACGCAAGATTCGGGATCCCTCCGTCCACATGCGCCAGCACTGTTCCGTTCATCGCGCACTGATTGATGAAATCGACGGTTTTTCCAGCCAGATAGTTCAGCCCGTCCAGATCTTCTTCCTCTTTTTCCATAACGATCTCGCAGCGGGACGCGCCGACTTTGATCAGCGTTTCAAAATGATTTTTTGATCCGTCCTGGATAAACTGCCCCATCGAATGAAGATCGGTCGTCAGATCGACCGACGCCGGGAAAATTCCCTTTCCGTCTTTTCCCTCGCTCTCGCCGTACAGCTGTTTCCACCACTCGGATACATAATGGAGCGCCGGCTCGTAATTGCATAATATCTCAATCCCGCGTCCCTTTCGGAGCAGGATGTTCCGCACAGCCGCGTACAGCAGCGCGTCGTTCTCCGCGAACGTCCTGCAGAGCGCGCGTTCCCTGGCGGACGCCGCCCCTGCCATGAGCTGATCCAGATCCGCCCCGCTGACCGCGATCGGAAGCAATCCAACGGCGGTCAGAACGGAAAACCTGCCGCCGACGTCATCCGGTACGACAAAGCTCTCATAGCCTTCTTTGTCCGCAAGGTTTTTGAGCGCTCCCCTCGCCTTATCGGTGGTCGCGTAAATCCGTTTCGCCGCTTCTTCCCTGCCATACTTCTCAATCAGGAGCTTCTTGAATACACGGAACGCGATCGCCGGTTCGGTCGTCGTCCCTGATTTGGAAATGATATTGATGGAAAAATCACGGTTGCCGACAATGTCCATCATATGCTGCAAATATGTGCTGCTGATGTTATTTCCTACAAAGTAAATCTCCGGCGTTTTCCTCACGCTCCGATCCAGTTTATTGGAAAAGCTGTGTCCCAGCAGCGAAATAGCCGCGCGCGCGCCGAGATAAGAACCTCCGATCCCGATCACGAGCAGCACGTCGGAATCCCCCTGGATCCGCGCCGCCGCTTTTTTGATCCGACCATATTCTTCTTTATCATATGCCACGGGGAGGTCGATCCATCCAAGGAAATCATTTCCCGCCCCCTTCTTCGACAACAGCAATTCTTTCGCGTCTTCCGCCAGTTTTCCCATATATTCGATCTCGTGGTCGCGGATGAACGCTTTCGCGTTGGAATAATCAAACGTTACCTGTGCCATTTTGTATCTCCTTCCTTCTCTGCAATGGTTTTTTCCGGTTTCCTATTATTCTACAGACAAACGCAGGAAAAATCAATGGATTTCGGAATATTTTTCCCATACGCGGGCATACTGATGCCGGAGGTGCCTTACAATGAATGAAAATGTGGAATTACTGGAGTATATTTATCAAAATACGCAGATGGGGCTGATCACCATCCCGCAGATCATGGAAAAAACAACCGACGGAGATCTGAAACATGCCTTGAGCGACCAGCTTCAGGAATATGTCCAGATCAACAACAGCGCGAAAGAATATCTGTGCAGGGAAAATACCAAGCCGAAGGAATTGGGCGAAATGGCGAAAATGGGATCTTCCTTTATGACACAAATGAAGACGATGATCGATTCTTCCACGACCAACATCGCGGAAATGATGATCAATGGAAACACGATGGGCGTGATCGAGATCATCCGGAAGATCAACCAGTATAAAGACTCTGTCCAGGCGGAGTATCTCCACCTGGCAGAAAAATTGAAAAAAACAGAAGAAGCAAACGTATCAGAAATGAAATCGTTTCTCTAATTTACTTTTTGGAAGAACCGGATTTTTTCGGTTTCTTTCCGATCTCCAGAACGGAACCGAAGGTATATCCTTCTTTTTCCAGATCAGTCAGCACTTCATCCAATGCTTCGGCATTGGATGAAGATACGTTATGGATCAGCGGGATGGCGCCGTTGTGATGATACTGCCTGAAATGCTCCACAACATATTCCCGTCCCGGCTGATTGTTCACATCATAATCCAGATATGCCATGCTCCAGAATACCGTTTTGTATCCGAGATCCTTCGTCAGCTGCAGCGTCCGCTCGCTGTATTCTCCCGCCGGCGGGCGAAGCACCTTATCCAGCTCATATCCCGTACATTCTTTCATATATTTTTCAAGATTCAGAATTTCTTCTTTCAGGGTTTCGTCTGACTGGTCCGGCATACTCGGATGATTGCAGGTATGATTGCCTACCACATGTCCTTCCTTTTTCATCCGCCTGACGATCGGCGAGCTGTCCTTTACAAAATGCTTCGTCACAAAAAATGTGCCGACCGCCTTATGCTTCTTCAGAACGTCCAGCATCCGCTCCGTATATCCATTCTCGTACCCGCAGTCAAAGGTAAGATAGATCACTTTGCCGTCCGGATGCTCGTCACAGTAAAACGCGTCGTACTTTGACAGGTCAACCTCGTCCTGCGCCTGCGAAACCTCGTGGTTCTCCATTCTTTTGATCCACCAGGAATATTTTTTGTTCGGAAGCGGATCCATGCTGCCGGTCAATACATCCTGCTCCCCTCTCCAGTGGGCGGTTCCCGTTTTTTTAAAGCCGCAGCCGCTCATCAGGCATGCCAGCCCCATGATCCATACGATGGCACATATCCGTCTCAACCATATTGCCTCAACGATCTTTCTTATTGCCACCTTATTCTGTCAGCCGCGAAAATATGCCGGTCAGGCAAAAAATTCATTCAAAATGTCCTCGACGACCCCAAGCTCCTTTTTGCTCAACCCGCGGTCCCCGTTCTCCCTCGTGCTGGCGATCTCGCTGATGCAGGATTTGAGATAATCCATATCGTGGGCAATGCTTCTTCCCTTTTCATCGGAGCGTTCCTGTTCGTATTTGTTCTGCAGGAAATTGGCGAAGAAAAATTCCAGATTCGTATGGATCATGTCCCACAGCTCCGGGTTCCCGATCCACAGTTCCGTCATCTGCACCACGGACGCCGTTATCGCCGCCGCGCAAAGCAGCTTCCAGACCTCGGAGTCCATGCCGCCTGTCCACAGATACAGGCTTCCGGCCGCCGCGACGGCGGCGATGAGAAGCAGGATCTGCTGGTTCATATGGTTCCAGAAAGAATATGTCACGCCAAGAAATTTCTGCCTGTAAAGATTTTTATGTATAAACGAAGTCATATGATTGATCTTCATATTTTTCATATACGTATCTTCAAATTTACCGCGGAGGTTTTTGAACATTTTCTGGTCTGTCAGGCTCATATTTTCCGCGGCAAACAGCAGCCTGCGGTACCGGCTGTGAAGCAGGAGCTTCAGCAGGACGCCGGCAACGCCGACGCCAACGATTCCATAGAGAAAAACATTTTGATGCAATAGCGTCTGTAACATAATAAAAACTCCCTCTCTCATCTAAGATTTGCCCTTATTGTAGCAAACATCAGGTAAAAGGGGGAGTCATATTCGTGCGCAAGTTTCGACCGGAACCTCCACAGGTTCAAGGATCGTTTTCCACGCCTCCACAAGCCGGTCAAGCGTCCATGCCGCGTTGGCAGGGCTGGTGGACGGGAGCCGGACCGCCGGCAGCCCGGTTTCCGCAAGACTATATTTGTCGTACAGCTTTTTCGCCATGCTGCCGTTCGCGTAAACCGCCGTGATCCGGCTCTTTTCAAGCACGGTCCCGATCGGATTTGCCGTCACGTTCCGTATGCTGCTGTCGCTGGAGCCGACAATCTCGCAGCTCCGGATCACATCCCACACCGCAATGTGGTTCTGCAGCAGCATCCGCTTCTTTTCCTCGACCGTCCGCGGCTCGCTCCAGCCGGTTACCGCCGCGATGACCTTCCAGAACCGGTTTTGCGGATGGCCGTAATAAAACTTTGTTTCCCTGGACCGGACTGACGGAAACGTCCCCAGGATCAGGATCCGGGACCATTCGTCATAGAACGGCGCAAACATATGTGTTTCCATGCGATCGTTTCCTTTCCGCGCGGCTTCCGTCAGGCTCCCGCGACTTCCAGGATCAAGTCCATGATCGTCCGCACCGAATCCAGCTGCCTGGATCCCTCCATCGCCCTGACATACTTCTCCCGGTCCGCATATACTTCATCCACGGCTTCCAGCAGCCGCTCCGCAGTCAGATCTTCCTCCATGATCACTTTGCTGAAGCCCTGCTTCGCAAAGGATTCAGCATTCAGGATCTGATCTCCCCGGCTCGCCGCCAGGGACAGCGGGATTAAAATGTTCGGTATCCGGAGCGCCAGCAGTTCACAGATCGCATTCGCCCCGGCGCGCGAAATCACAATGTCCGCCGCCGCAAACAGATGAGGCAGCTCCGCTCCGGCATATTCAAACTGCATATAGCCCTCTTTCCCCCGGAGCTCTTCCGCCGCGTTTCCTTTGCCGCACAAATGGATGATCTGATACCGTTCCAGGATATCGTCCAGCCGGGAACGCACCGCCCTGTTGATCACCGCCGATCCGAGGCTTCCGCCGGTCACAAGCAGAACCGGTTTCCCGGTCCCGAAGCCGCAGAGCTTCCTCCCCTCATCCGGTCTCCCGAAAAACAGCTCGCCGCGCACCGGGGAACCGGTCAGCACCGCTTTCCCCTCCGGCAGATACTTTGCGGTCTCCGGGAAATTATGGCAGACCCTGCTCGCCGCCGGAATGCAGATCTTATTTGCCAGTCCCGGCGTCATATCCGATTCATGAATGATCACCGGGATTTTTCTCCGTTTCGCGGCAAGCACGACCGGTACCGATACAAATCCTCCCTTGGAAAAAACGACGTCCGGTTTCAGCTTTTTCAGCAGCCCGCGCGCCTGCGCGTACCCTTTGAGCACCCGGAACGGGTCGGAAAGGTTTTTTACGTCGATGTATCTTCTGAGCTTGCCGCTCGATATCCCGTAATAGGGGATCCCAAGATCCGTGATCAGCGTATGCTCGATTCCTTCATAAGAACCGATATAATGAATATCAAATCCCGCTTCTTTCAGCTTCGGGATCAGCGCGATGTTGGGCGTCACATGTCCCGCCGTTCCGCCTCCTGTCAGCACAATCCGCTTCATGTTACCGGGCCTCCTGTTCTTCTTTTACCTTTTTCAGCGCCTTCGCGAGCTGGTCCGGGCAGGACGTATTCTTAAATCCGCACTTTACGCCCTCCAGGCGGCGGATGACTTCATCCACTTCCATCCCTTCCACCAGAAGTCCGATCCCGGCGGTATTGCCGTTGCATCCTCCCTGAAAATGGACGTCCTTTACTTTTCCGTCCTCCACCTCAAAATCGATTGCCTGTGAGCAAACGCCTGATGTTTTATACCGCATCTGTCTGTTCTCCTTTCCGTTTTATCCCGCTCCGATCATTCCGGAGCCGTATGGCATACCTGTTTCCACCGTTCCTACGGCGTCAGGTTCCCGATAAAATCCAGCGCCTGTACGACCGCCCGCGCATGGTCGAACGCGATCCCGCTGTTTTCCAGAATCTCATATTCTTTTTTCCGGAAAATCCCGTTATCCGTAACCCGCGCGCGCACCCTGCTTTCCAGGCGGATCCCGCCGCGCGTCAGCGCCAGGCGGAAAATTGTCTGTCCTTCCGCCCGATCTCCCGTCGTTTCTTTTTCGATCGAAAGGTCGAACCACTCCGCTTCCGCCGCGTCGTCCCCGGCTTTTACACGGGCGCTGTCCCGGTCGATCACCGCCAGATAGGACGCCGTAATGATCCTTGTCCTCGGGTCGCGCCCCGCTTCTCCCCATGTATGGAGCTGGCACAGCGGAACATCCGTCAATCCGGTTTCTTCCTCCAGTTCCCGGGCTGCCGCGTGTTCCAGGTCTTCCCGGTATTCCACAAATCCTCCCGGGAGCGCCCAGCAGCCGATACAGGGATGATTCTTCCTCCGTATCATCAGCAGCTTCAACTGATCGATCCCCCGATATTCTCCCGGGTATGCGAAAATGACCGCGTCCGCCGTGACGCTCGGATTCTCATAATCGCCCGGATGATACCGCGCGAGAAATTCTTCCAGGTCAATGCCGTCTTCGTTGCGCGCGCCCGTTCCTCGGAACGGTTCCACATTCATTTCCATCCACATAGTCATATCCTCCGTATCCGGTAAACTCGCATATACATTCACAAATTTCGCTTGCCTATTTCTGTAGTGGGCTGTTTTGGCTTTTCTTTCCCGTTTTTATTATTTTTATCGTTGTCTGTATCATTTTAGCATACGGCTGTGAATTTTTCTATCTTGTACTTTTAACATATGAAAAAAGAATGAGGGAGATTCCACAAAACAGCCAGTGATGCACATTTCCATAATGCTTGTCGCGCGCCGCAGAACCGCGCAGCAATTCCCCATAATAACCCAAAAAATCAGCGGCGCTGCCGCTGATTTTTGGAGTTACATGAAGCCGTTTTTCCGGATGGTGTGAGAAAAAGAGTTGCGAATTTCATATTTTTTTATCCGACTTATGCGCGCCGTTCTTCTTTTCAAACTCCTTTACACGCTCCGAAAGCCCTGCAAGCTCCTCTTGCGAAAGCTCCGGAAGCCGCTCCAGCTTTTCAAGGAACTGCGATATGGTCTCATTTTCCTTTGTTTTCATAAACTCCATATAGTAGCTTACGACAACGCCGGGGATCATGGCTGTGACGACGATCGCATAAATCGCCGTAAGAACCGTGATAACGCGCCCGATATGACTTACGGCGACAATATCGCCGAAGCCTATCGTGGTACACGATACGAAACAGTACCAAAAACCGTCGCCCATCGTTTTTATCGACGGCTCAATCAGCCACAGGGCGATGGAAGCCGCGCAGTAAAATATAAGGAAGCTCGTAAGCATTTTAAGCGTGCCGGTATATTTTAAAACCCTTATTATTCTTCTGAACCTTTTCATCATTTCCTCTACCGCATCCGTACTTGTAAAACATATTAGTTATCCGCGCTCTGCGATGACAGAAAAATCATATTTATTCCGCTTACGATGAAATACAGACCGATCAGTATTCCTGTTGTCAACGCGAGAAGTACCGGGTGGAACATTGAGTAAAGAGCGAGTATTATTCCGAGTATTCCCAGAACAAGTCCCCAAATCCATTTCTTTCCGCCGTCCGCGCCCTTGAACTTCAGCGAAAGCACGATGGACATGATACCCTGAAGAAGAAACCATCCAGCCATCATATAGATGAATACGCCGTCTGCCACAAGCGGGAGTCCCGGTATAAATGCCATAACCAATCCTGCGATAACGCTGATGATGCTGAACGCGAAATTGACTCCGTATTCCTTCGCCGCGATTGACTTTACTATGCCCACAACTCCGTAAACGAGAAGAAGCGCCATAAGCGCATATCCTGACGCTAAATACGTACGCAGCGGCGTAAACATGCACGAGCCTCCGCAAAGTACCATAAGTATCCCTAAGATCACCATTAATACACTCATTTTTTTCCTTTCCGCTGCCCGCATTCCGTGCGGCAGCCGTTAAAATAATTTATGAACGGATCCTGACGCGGATACCTATGTCACCCCCTCCCCAAAAAAACCTCTGTCAATCTCCGTTCGCACGCCCGACTGTGCGGACGCAGTTTACGTGTTTTTATAATACATATCGTTATTATACAAGCCCAAAACCTTGTACGTCAATAAAAAAAGCAATTTTTTACAATTATTTCGATCCTCATTGCGCTGTTTATCCGAAATACTGGCGCAATATCGCAGCCTGCGGGACGTCCGCTTACCGCGCGGATTGACGTAAAAAAAGCGGTTATCACGCCGGATTGTTCCGCTCCCTTGCGGAACGCAAATCCGTGGCAGTGCCGCTGATTTTTTCTGTTATTTTGGGGAATTTTAAAAATTTTTCAAAAATTATCTCTAACTATTGACTAGTCCACAGGGGAACATGATATAATAATACATTAGTCAACCTTGCATAAAGAATGACATCACAGCAGTGCATTGGCGGTCGATTACCTCCGGCGAAGCGGTGGCAACATCATAATATGGAGGAAAAAGACATGAGCGAATTGAAACCGAGAATCCATGACAATACGAACGGCCTTGATTACGTCCTCACCGGAGACTATTACATCCCGGCTATCGGACTGCCCGAGAATGACGACCGCCGCATCGGGAAATGGGGACGGATGCACAGGGCATATCTGGAGGAAACGAATCAGCCACTGCTCAACCATTTGATTCTGACAAGCAAGTTACATACCTACCTTGCCGACCTCAACGAGCAGGCACAGGAACGCTGCCAGCTTATCATCCAGCAGATGGCCGGAGCCGAGGGCGTAAATGAAGATTTGAAGCGCCGGTCGCAATGGGAATGGATTCAGGCCATGAACAGCATCGTCAGTCGGGCAGAGGAAATAATCAGGAACGAGATGATTTATGTGTAAGACGGTTTGAATCAGCAACAAAGATATAACGAAACGTGACACCTTTGCTTGGTCAGGTATATAGGGGGCGTCGCAAAACGGCAACACCTGCTTTGCAGTAACATTTTGCGGCATGAAAGCCTTACAAATATAACAATACAGACACAGGAATATTAGAGGGAGGCTTGTTGTATCGGCAAGCCTCCCTTTGGTGGTTTGTGCGTTACAAGCGGAATTGCAACCAGCGATATTTAGGATATATGCCGCCCCTATACAGGCAATAATCCAAGAAATATCCAAGGCCGAAAACGGAAGGTCAATAACCTTGCATTGTTCGAGTGCAAGAATTATAATGTACATCATGGAGGTGTGCGTATGAATTACATGACTTTACGGGAAGCAAGCGAGAAATGGGGAGTTACACCACGGCGGATAAATTACCTGTGTGCTGCTGGAAGAATCCCCGGCGCGGTAAAGATGTCTACGTTATGGCTAATACCCAAGGATGCTGAAAAACCGATTGACGGTAGAACAAAACAGGGAAAGGTGAAAAAAGATGGAAAAGATTCT
>CANQDT010000024.1 GCA_947593735.1 uncultured Lachnospiraceae bacterium
GCGCGCAGGGACCGGACGCCGGCACGCTCGGCGCGAGGGCGGTGATCGGCGGCTGCGTCGGGACTTCCAACGTGCTGTGCGGGGAATTATATGACATCCCGGTAAAGGGAACGCACGCCCACAGCTGGATCATGAGCTTTCCCGATGAATATACGGCGTTCCGGACATACGCGTCGCTGTACCCGGACGCGTGCATCCTTCTTGTAGATACCTACGATACGCTCAAATCGGGCGTGCCGAACGCCATCCGCGTATTCCGGGAAATGCGGGAAGCGGGGATCCATCCTGCTTATTACGGCATCCGCCTGGACAGCGGCGACCTTGCCTATCTTTCCAAAAAAGCGAGAAAGATGCTGGATGAGGCGGGCTTTTCCGATGCGGTGATTTCCGCGTCGAGCGATCTGGACGAGTATGTCATTGAAAGCCTGAAAGCGCAGGGAGCGGCGATCACTTCGTGGGGAGTCGGCACCAATCTGATCACGTCCTCCGATTGCCCGGCATTCGGCGGCGTTTATAAGCTGGCGGCGATCCTTGACGAGAAAACGGGCGAATATATCCCGAAGATCAAGATATCGGAAAACCCGGTGAAAGTAACAAATCCGGGCAACAAGACGGTGTTCCGGATCTATGACAGGGAGACCGGGAAGCTGCGCGCGGACATTATCGCCCTCGCGGACGAAACCATTGATGAAAAGGAAGATCTGCGGATCTTTGACCCGATCGATACATGGAAACATTTGACGATCGAAGCGGGGACCTATACGGTCCGGGAACTGCTCGTCCCGATCTTTAAGAAAGGACAATGTTTCTATGAGTCGCCGAAGGTCATGGAGATCCGGGACTATTGCCAGCAGGAGCTGAATACGCTTTGGGACGAGACAAGGCGGTTCGTAAATCCCCACCGGGTTTATGTCGACCTGTCGCAGAAGCTGTATGACCTGAAGAAGAGACTGTTGGATCAGAAATAACCGGCGTCCGGCTGTTCCGGCAGGGAACGGGCTTCCGATGTGCTTTTCAGGGAAGCCGTTCCCTGCCGGAACCAGACCGGCGCCCGGTCAGGAAACCGTTTCCGGTTCCGGATAGGAGACGCCGAACGTATCGACGGTCATTGTCCGGATCCGCTGCGGTTTCAGGGGCTTATCCATCGGATCCCGCTCGGCGGAGACGATCCGGTCGACGACGTCCATTCCTTCCAGGATCCTGCCAAACGCCGCGTACGCTCCATCCAGGTGGGGCGCTTTTTCATGCATGATGAAAAACTGGGATCCGGCTGAATCCGGCGCCATCGCGCGCGCCATGGACAGGACGCCCGCGTCGTGCGCGAGCGGGTTCCCGAAGCCGTTCTGGGCAAATTCGCCGCGGATCGAGTAACCGGGATTGCCGGTCCCGGTTCCGTTCGGGCAGCCGCCCTGGATCATGAAGCCGGGAATGACCCGGTGAAAGGTCAGACCGTCGTAGAAGCCCTTCTGGATCAGGGAGATAAAGTTATTGACGGTATTCGGCGCAATGGAGGGATATAATTCCGCTGTCATTACGCTTCCGTCTTCCATCGTGATCGTTACGATCGGATTTTTCTTTTCCATTTCTTTTTTCCTTTCTCTGCATGGTCAATGATTCTGTGCTATTTTACTATGTTTCCAGCCGGACGTCAACGACAGGCTGACAGAACGGGCAGATCGGGCGAAACGGCGGCTCGCCGGGGCATCCGGCGTTGACGCAGAGGCGGAAACATAGTAAAATGGCACAAAAATGACCGGGCTCCATGTCCGGAAAGTCAGTCAGGAGGACAGACAATCATGCGTTTTTTGATTCCAATTCTTGTCGGTACAGTTATCGGTCTTGTGACCAACGGGATCGCGATCCGGATGCTGTTCCGACCGTTCCGCCCGGTCCGGATAGGGAAATTCCGGCTTCCTTTTACGCCGGGTCTGATCCCGCGGGAACAAAAAAGAGTCGCCCATTCGATCGGATTGCTGGTGGCGGAGGAACTGCTGGATCCGGAGACGATGCGGGAGACGCTGCTGAAACCGAGCGTCCGGGAGACGTTTGACCGCCAGATCGACCAGATGGCGGCAAAGGCGTTGGAGAGCGATTGGACGCTGCTTGACTATATGCAGACGGGAGAAAAGGGGAGCGCCGTGGAAAAAGGGCTGCTTGCCGTCAACAAAACGGTGATCCGGAAAATAACGGACGAGGTGCGCGGTATGGACGTGGGAGGTCTCATTGTGGATCATTTTGCCGACGATGTGATCGGCGGGCTGAACCCGATGATCATCGGTCTCCTCGGAGGCGCCATCGACTCGATCCGCGATTCCATCAAAAATAAGATCAACGAGATCGTCGATGAGCGCGCGGAGGATATCATCACGGATTTTGTCGACCGGAAGATGGACCAGTGGATCCAGATCCCGTTATCCGACGCGGCGCGGAAAGCGCAGCCTTATCTGCCGGAGCTGAAAGAACTGGCATGGGAGGCGTACGTCCGGCTTATTGAAAATAAATTGCGCGCGGCGCTGGAGACGCTGGATCTGCAGCAGGTCGTGGAAGAAAAGATCGCTTCGTACGACGTTCGGGAACTGGAACGGCTGCTCATGGGTCTGATGAAAAAAGAACTGGGAGCGATCGTCTATCTGGGCGGGGTGCTTGGAGCCGCCATGGGATTTGTCAGCGCGTTTTTTTAAAAAAAAGAATAAGATCCTTTCCTTTGTCCCATACTAAACAGGCAAAGAGTAATGAGATGAATGGAGGGAATGAATATGTCGAATTTGTCAGAAATGGAACTGCAGAACTTACGTCACCTGATCGGCGCCCACGATAACATCCACTGTAAGCTGAGCGCGTATGCGGACGCATGTACAGACGAGCAGGTAAAACAGTATTTTACCAAATCCGCGCAGTGCGCCGTGGATACCAAAACAAAACTGATGGGATTTTTGAATTAGGAGGCGAACGAAATGGAAATGCAGGAAAAAGTAATGGTAGCAGACGCCCTGGCGGGAATGAACGCCAGCTTGAAGTCGTACGCGGATTTTATTTCACAGACGGAGCATCCGGAGCTTCGCCAGACGCTGATCCAGATCCGAAATTCCGACGAGGCGTCCCAGTTTGAGTTGTTTCATCTTGCGAAGGCAAAAGGATATTATGTCCCGGCGGCGAACGCGACGCAGGAAGAGATCCAGAATGTGAAAAGCACGTTCAGCCGTTAGCGGAAACGGCGGTTTACGCCGGCATGGCTCCCGCAAGTGAGTCTTGACAAGTCAGATCGGTCTGGTGTATAATCACATGAAATTGTGAAAAGACAAGCGATGTATGACAAAATTGGAAATGCAGAGAAAAGTATAGCGAGTCAGGGACGGTGAGAGCCTGACAGAGTAGACCACTCACGCTCTCATCCTTTAAGGATGAGAGCGCTTTTCTTATTTGCGGCTGTGAGGCGGGACCGCCTACATTGTTTTCATATCAGGAGGAAAATATTATGTACGACAAAGTTTCAGCCAGCCTGAATTTTGTGGACCGGGAAAAGAAGATCGAACAGTTCTGGAAAGACCGCCACATCTTTCAGAAAAGTATTGATAACAGAAAAGACTGCGATACGTATACGTTTTACGACGGGCCGCCGACCGCCAACGGCAAGCCGCATATCGGTCATGTGCTGACCCGCGTGATCAAGGATATGATCCCCCGTTATCAGACGATGAAGGGTCGCCAGGTCCTGCGCAAAGCGGGATGGGATACCCACGGGCTCCCGGTTGAGCTGGAGGTTGAAAAGCTGCTGGGGCTCGACGGCAAGGAACAGATCGAGGAATACGGACTGGAACCGTTCATTGAAAAGTGCAAGGAATCCGTATGGAAATACAAGGGTATGTGGGAAGACTTTTCCTCAACCGTAGGCTTCTGGGCGGATATGGACGACCCCTATGTTACATATGATAATGATTTTATTGAGTCGGAATGGTGGGCACTGAAGAAGATCTGGGAAAAAGGATTGCTGTACAAAGGATACAAGATCGTGCCGTACTGCCCGCGGTGCGGGACGCCTCTGTCGAGCCACGAGGTGGCGCAGGGGTATAAGGATGTAAAGGAAACGTCCTGTATCGCCCGGTTCCGGGTAAAAGGCGCGGAGAACGAATATATCCTGGCATGGACGACGACGCCGTGGACGCTCCCGTCCAATGTGGCGCTCTGTGTGAACCCGGATGAATCCTATGTAAAGGTGGCAAACGACGGGCGGATCTATTATATGGCGGAAGCGCTGCTGGATTCTGTCCTTGAAGGCGAATATGAGATTCTGGAGCGCTATGTCGGCAAAGATCTGGAATATAAAGAATACGAACCGTTATTCCCTTACGCCAATCCGAAGGAAAAAGCGTTTTATGTTACCTGCGACTCGTATGTAACGCTCACGGACGGTACGGGCGTCGTGCATATCGCGCCGGCGTTCGGCGAGGACGACGCGGCGGTCGGGCGCAAATATGGGCTTCCGTTTGTGCAGCTCGTTGACGCGAAAGGAGAATTTGTCAGGGAAGTGACGCCGTGGGCGGGACAATTCTGCAAGGATGTGGATCCCGCGATCATGAAGGATCTGGACGAGCGCGGGCTTTTGTTCAAAGCGCTTCCGTTCGAGCACAGCTACCCGTTCTGCTGGAGATGCGATACGCCGCTTCTCTACTACGCGCGCGACAGCTGGTTTATCCGGATGACGGAAGTGAAGGACGATCTGATCGCCAACAACAATACGATCCATTGGATCCCGGAGAGCATCGGGAAAGGCAGGTTCGGCGACTGGCTTGAAAACGTACAGGACTGGGGCATCAGCCGCAACCGGTACTGGGGAACGCCGCTCAATATCTGGGAATGTGAGTGCGGGCACCGCCATGCGGTCGGCTCGATCGAGGAATTAAAGAGTATGTCCCCCGATTGCCCGGACGATATCGAACTGCACCGGCCGTTCATCGACGAAGTTACCATCACATGCCCGGAATGTGGGGGCAGTATGCATCGGGTCAGCGAAGTGATCGACTGCTGGTTCGATTCCGGTGCGATGCCGTTTGCGCAGTGGCATTATCCGTTTGAAAACAAAGAGATTTTTGACCGGCATTTCCCGGCGGATTTTATATCCGAGGCGGTGGACCAGACGAGAGGGTGGTTTTATTCCCTGCTCGCGGTTTCTACGCTGATCTTCAATCAGGCGCCGTACCGGAATGTCATCGTGCTCGGGCACGTACAGGATGAGAACGGACAGAAGATGAGCAAATCAAAAGGGAACGCGGTTGATCCGTTTGAAGCGCTCGAAGAATTTGGGGCGGACGCGATCCGGTGGTACTTCTATATCAACAGCGCCCCCTGGCTCCCGAACCGGTTCCATAAAGGCGCGGTCGTGGAAGGTCAGAGGAAGTTCATGGGGACCCTGTGGAATACCTATGCGTTTTATGTCCTGTATGCGGAGATAGATCAGTTCAATCCGATGGAGCATACAATAGAATATGAGACGCTTCCTGTGATGGATAAATGGCTGTTGTCCCGGTTAAATTCCATGGTAAAAGCGGTGGATGAAAATCTTGGCGCGTACCGGATCCCGGAAGCGGCAAGGGCGCTGGAGGATTTTGTCGATGAGATGAGCAACTGGTATGTGAGAAGGAGCCGGGAGCGGTTCTGGGCAAAGGGAATGCCGCAGGATAAGGTCAACGCGTACATGACCCTGTATACCGCGCTCGTCACGACGGCGAAAGCCGCCAGCCCGATGATCCCGTTTATGACGGAGGATATGTACCAGAATCTGGTCGTCGGTTTGGACGAAACCGCTCCGGAGAGCGTCCATCTGTGCGATTTTCCGGCGTGGGAGGAATCGAAGATCGACACGAAGCTGGAAGAAGATATGGAAGAAGTCCTGAAAGTGGTCGTCCTGGGACGCGCCGCGCGCAACAGCGCGGCGATCAAAAACAGGCAGCCGATCGGCAGGATGTTCCTGAAAGCGGAGCATCCGCTGTCCGAGTTTTATCAGGAGATCATCCGGGAAGAATTAAATGTAAAAGAAGTGGTGTTCACGGACGATGTGAGGGAGTTTACCACATATCGCTTCAAGCCGCAGATGAGGACGGTCGGGCCGAAATACGGAAAGCTCCTGAACGGGATCCGCACGGCGCTGACCGAGATCGACGGGAACGACGCGATGGACCAGCTCCGCGAAACCGGACTGCTCACGCTCGATATCGACGGCGCGCGGGTCGATCTGACCATGGACGACGTCCTGACCGAGATGACGCAGAAGGAAGGCTATGTCTCCGAGACGGACAACGGCATTACGGTCGTGCTGGACACCAATCTGACGGAGGAATTAGTGGAAGAAGGAAATGTAAGGGAAATTATCAGTAAGATCCAGACAATGAGAAAAGAAGCCGCTTTCCAGGTGACTGACAAGATCAACGTCTATGTCAACAGCAATGAGAAAGTAGAAAAGGTCATCATGGACAACGCGGATGAGATCAAGGAGAATGTCCTTGCGGAAAGCATTGTGATCGGCGGTACGAAGGGGTTCACAAAAGAATGGAACATAAATGGGGAAACTGTGACATTGGCTGTGGAGAATATCAGCTCGAAATAGAGCGTAGAAAAGCGAACGGAAAGGCAGAAACCAATTATGAAAAATATTTTGTTTGATAAAGAATCCTTCAAAAAAGAGGTCGAATATCAGGTTCGGCTGATGTACCGCAGGGACATCCGGGAGGCGACTCCGGCGATGATTTATCAGGCGGTCGCCTACGCGGTCAAGGACGAGATCATTGACCGGTGGATTGAGACACATAAGACATACGAGGAAAAAAATCCGAAGACCGTCTATTATCTGTCCATGGAATTTCTGATGGGCAGGGCGCTCGGGAACAATATGATCAACCTGACCTGTTACAATCAGGTGAAGGAAGCGCTGGACGAGATGGGGTTCGACTTAAACCTGATCGAAGACCAGGAACCGGACGCGGCGCTCGGGAACGGCGGGCTTGGACGGCTGGCGGCATGTTTTCTTGACTCGCTCGCGACATTGAATTATCCGGCATATGGGTGCGGCATCCGGTACCGGTACGGGATGTTCGCCCAGAAGATCGTAGACGGATTCCAGAAAGAGGTTCCGGACGAGTGGCTCAAGGACGGCAACCCGTTTGAACTGCGCCGGCCGGAGTATGCCGTGAACGTCAAGTTCGGAGGAAATGTCCGGTATGACAACGGGAAATATGTCTTGGAAAATTATCGTTCCGTCCGGGCGATCCCGTACGATATGCCTGTGATCGGATACGGCAATAATGTTGTAAACACGCTCCGGATCTGGGACGCGGAAGCGGAGCAGAATTTCAATCTGGATCATTTTGACAGGGGCGAGTATGAAAAGGCGGTCGAGGAGGCAAATCTTGCCAGAAACATCGTCGAAGTGCTTTATCCGAATGACAATCATTACGCGGGAAAAGAACTCCGGCTGAAACAGCAGTACTTCTTTATCTCCGCGTCGGTACAGAGGGCGGTCATCAAGTTTAAGCAGCTCAATTCGGATATCCATGACCTGCCGAAGAAAATCGTTTTCCAGTTGAACGACACCCATCCCACGGTGGCGGTGGCGGAGCTGATGCGGATCCTGGTCGATGAAGAAAATCTGGAGTGGGAGGACGCATGGGATATCGTCTGCCATACGTGCGCGTATACCAATCACACGATCATGGCGGAGGCGCTTGAGAAATGGCCGATCGAGCTGTTTTCCCGCCTGCTCCCTCGCGTTTATCAGATCATCGAGGAGATCAACCGCCGGTTCGTGATCAAGATTCAGGAAATGTATCCGGGCAACCAGGAGAAGATACGGAACATGGCGATTCTGTATGACGGTCAGGTTAAGATGGCGCATCTCGCGATCGCGGGCAGCTTTTCCGTCAACGGCGTGGCGCAGCTCCATACAGAAATTTTAAAGAAACGGGAACTGAAAGATTTTTACGAAATGCGGCCGGAGCAGTTCAACAATAAGACGAACGGCATTACGCAGAGAAGGTTTTTGCTCCACGGCAATCCGCTCCTTGCGGACTGGGTCACGGATAAGATCGGGAATGAGTGGATCACCGACCTGCCGAAGATCGCGGAGCTCAAGCTGTATGTGGACGATCCGAAGGCGCAGCATGAGTTTATGAACATCAAATACCAGAATAAGGTGCGCCTTGCCCGGTATATCAAGGAACACAACGGCATCGACGTGGATCCCCGCTCCATCTTTGACGTGCAGGTAAAACGGCTGCATGAATACAAACGGCAGCTGTTAAATATCCTCCATGTGATGCATCTGTATAATGAGATCAGGAAAAATCCGGAGATGGATATTATCCCGCGGACCTTTATTTTCGGCGCGAAAGCCGCCGCCGGGTACAAAACAGCCAAGCTGACGATCAAACTGATCAATTCCGTGGCGGATGTGATCAACAACGACGAGTCGATCAAGGGCAAGATCAAAGTTGTCTTTATCGAGAATTACCGCGTATCCAACGCGGAGCTGATCTTTGCGGCTGCGGACGTCTCGGAACAGATCTCCACAGCGTCGAAGGAGGCGTCCGGCACCGGCAACATGAAATTCATGCTCAACGGCGCGATCACGATCGGGACAATGGACGGCGCCAATGTCGAGATCGTCGAGGAAGTCGGGGAAGAAAACGCGTTTATCTTTGGAATGAGCGCGGACGAGGTGATGAATTATGAGAAAAACGGAGGCTATAATCCGTGGGATATCTATAATATGAACCAGAACGTCCGCGAGGTGCTCATGCAGCTGATCAATGGGACGTATTCCGAGGATACCGAGCTGTTCCGCCCGCTGTACAACGCCCTGCTGAACCAGGATCAGTATTTTATCCTCAAGGATTTTGATTCTTATGCCGAAGCGCACAGGAAAGTGGACGCGGCTTACCGGGACGTGGTCGGATGGGTCCGCTCCGCCATGCTGAATACGGCTTGTTCCGGCAAATTTACATCCGACCGGACGATTGAGCAGTACGCGAAAGAAATCTGGGGCCTGAAAAAAGTTCCGGTCAAATTTCATCCGGTAAAACCGTGAAATTCATAATTCAATATTGAGAAAAGCTCCATTATCAGTTAAAATAAACAGATAGGGAGCTTTTTTGTTATGGAATATTTATATGCGGACATTATCATAGACATTTCCCATGAGGCGGTCGACCGGGTATTTCAATATCGGATCCCTTCTTTTTTGCGCGCGCGGATTCAGATCGGGCAGCAGGTCCGGATCCCGTTCGGCAGGGGCGACCGGGAACGCCTCGGATATGTGGTCGCGCTCCGGCAGGAGGCGGACTACGATGTGAGGAAATTAAAGGAGATCACCGCGATCGAGGAACATGGCGTGCCGATCGAGTCGGAGCTGATCCGGCTCGCCTATTGGATGAAAAACCAATACGGCTCTACGATCTATCACGCTCTCCGGACTGTGCTGCCGGTAAAGGCGCGCGTTTCCGGCACAGAAAATAAAACGATCCGCCTGCTCCTTTCCAGGGAGGAAGCGGAAAAACAGCTTGCGGGATATCCCGCGTCCCATGTCGGAAAGATCCGGCTGATGCGGGAATTGCTGGACAGCCCGGAATTATCCTATCGGCTGGTCGTCGGAAAACTGAATGTTTCCGCGTCTACCATTCAGTCGCTGGCAAAGAGCGGCGCGGTCGATATTCTGTCGAGGCCGGTCAGCCGCGATCCGGTGAAAGGGATGGACGTCCGGCGGGACGGGCAGACGGAGCTGAACCGGGACCAGAAAGCGATCGCAGAAGAGTTCCGGGAACACCAGAGACAGGGAATCGCGGGGACTTATCTGCTCTACGGCGTGACTGGGAGCGGCAAGACCGAAGTCTATATGGAGCTGATCCGGCAGGTGATCGAACAGGGAAAACAGGCGATCGTCCTGATCCCGGAGATCGCGCTCACCTATCAGACAGTAAAACGATTTTATCAGAGATTCGGGAACCAAGTGTCGATCCTTCATTCCCGTATGTCCGGGGGAGAGCGGTACGACCAGTACCGGAGGGCGAAACAGGGAGAGATCTCCATTCTGATCGGGCCGCGGTCCGCCCTGTTCGCGCCGTTTTCCAGGCTCGGGCTGATCGTGATCGACGAGGAGCACGAGGGAACCTACAAAAGCGAGAACACGCCGAAATATCACGCGAGGGAAACCGCGATCGAGCGTGCGCGGATGCATGGGGCGAGCGTTGTGCTCGGCTCCGCGACGCCGTCCCTGGAATCCTATACAAAAGCGAAGCTGGGGGAATATCATCTCTGGAAGCTGCCGCGCCGGGCAGTCAGCCGGGCGGCGCTGCCGGACGTCCATATCGCGGATCTCCGGGAGGAGATGGCGAACGGGAACCGCACGATGTTCAGCGCGAAGCTGCGGGAGCTGATCCGCGACCGGCTTATGAAAAACCAGCAGGTGATGCTGTTCATCAACCGGAGAGGGTATCATAATTTTGTTTCGTGCAGAAGCTGCGGGCACGTAGTGAAATGCCCGCATTGCGACGTTTCCATGACGATCCACAATAACGGAATGTTGGTCTGCCATTACTGCGGGCACCGGAGACCGCTGCCGCGCCGCTGCCCGAAATGCCGCAGCCCGCATATCGCTGGGTTCGGAGTGGGGACCCAGAAAGTGGTGGAGGCGGTTCAGAAAGAATTTCCGCAGGCGCGGGTCCTCCGGATGGATATGGACACGACAAGGGGAAAACAGGGACATGAAACGATCCTGCAGCAGTTTTCCAACCGAGAAGCCGATATCCTTGTCGGAACCCAGATGATCGTGAAAGGGCATGATTTTTCCAATGTAACGCTCGTCGGGATCATCGCCGCCGACCTTTCCCTGCACAGCAGCGATTACCGGTCGGGCGAGAGGACCTTTCAGCTGCTGACCCAAGCCGCGGGCCGCGCGGGACGGGGAACGCTGCCGGGCGATGTGGTGATCCAGACGTACAGCCCGGACCATTACAGCATTGTGACGGCGGCAAAGCAGGATTATGAAGATTTTTATGAACAGGAAATGACATACCGCCGTATCCTGCACTATCCGCCGGTCTATCATATGATGGTCGTGCTTCTCACAGGGGAGGACGAGGGAAAGGTCATCCAGGCGGGCGACCTGCTGGCTTCGCGGATAAGCAGGCAGGACGGGGCCACGGTGATCGGGCCGAACGAGGCGTCGGTTGCAAGAGTGAACGACCGGTACCGCCGGGTCATATATGTCAAGGCGCTGGAGTACGGGCAGCTGACGGAAAGGAAGGACTGCCTGGAACAATATATCGAGCAGGAACCGAGAATCAGGGATGTGAACGTGCAATTCGACTTTGATCCCATGTCAACATATTAGGAGGAAAAAAATGGCTATCCGAACCATTCGGATCGACGGAGATCCGATTTTAAGGAAAACATGCAGGGAAGTAAAGAAAATGACGCCGAGAATCGAGGAGCTGGTGGACGATATGTTCGATACCATGTATGAAGCCAACGGCGTGGGACTTGCGGCGCCGCAGGTCGGGGTACTGCGCAGGATCGTCGTGATCGATGTGACCGAGGAGGGAGATTCCCCCATACTGATGATCAATCCGCAGATCACGGAGCGGTCGGGAGAGCAGTGCGGGGAGGAAGGATGTTTAAGCCTCCCGGGGCTTTCTGCGCGCGTCACGAGACCGAACCATATCCGCTGCCGGTTTTTTGACAGTGGGATGAACGAACAGGAGATCGAGGCGGAAGAATTGCTTGCGCGGGCGATCTGCCATGAGGTCGACCACCTGGACGGTATATTGTATAAAGATATCGCGGACGAACCGGTCCATCCCGCGGACCAGCCGGAAGCGGAAGAAGAAAGCGGCGGCGGGACGCAGGGAGAATAAAAAAATGAGAATTATATTTATGGGAACGCCGGATTTCGCGGTACCGTCCCTGCAGGCGTGCATCGACCATCATCAGGTGGTCGCGGTCGTCACGCAGCCGGACAAACCGAAAGGACGGGGCAAATCCGTCGTCTGTCCTCCGGTGAAAGAGCTTGCCGTACAACATGGGATCCCGGTATATCAGCCGGTGCGTGTCAAAGAGGAAGGGTTTCCCGAAAAAATCCGCGCGCTGGCTCCGGACGTGATCGTCGTGGCTGCTTTCGGGCAGATTTTGCCGGAATCCATTCTGGAAGCGCCGCGGCTCGGCTGTATCAATGTCCACGGTTCGCTCCTGCCCCGTTACCGGGGAGCCGCCCCGATCCAGTGGGCGGTGATCAATGGGGAGAAGCAGAGCGGCGTCACGACGATGATGATGGCGAAAGGATTGGATACCGGCGATATGCTCGATCAGGCGGTTGTTCCCCTGGATCCGAAAGAGACGGGAGGAAGCCTGTTTGATAAGCTGCGCGCCGAGGGAGCAAAGCTGCTGGTGCGCACGCTCCGCAAACTGGAGGACGGGACGGCGGTGGCGACGCCCCAGAATGACGCGGAGAGCAGCTACGCGGGAATGCTGCGCAAGTCGATGGGAGAGATTGACTGGAACCGGGACGCGGAGTCGATCGAGCGTCTGATCCGGGGATTAAATCCGTGGCCGAGCGCCTATACGGCGTTCCGTGGGAAAACGCTCAAGATCTGGGAAGCGGATGTTGTGGAAGCGAATGAGGACGCCGCGCCCGGAACCATCATCCGGGTCACAAAAGACGCGATCGTCGTCCAGACCGGACAGGGAGCGCTCGCCGTTACGGAATTGCAGCTGGAAGGCAAAAAAAGAATGCGCACGTCCGCGTTCCTGCCCGGCTGTGAGATCACGCCGGGAGAAATGCTATGAAAGAAAAAAACCAACGGGAAATCGTGCTGGATCTGCTGCTTTTGGTGGAGCAGAAACAGGAATACAGCCATATCGCGCTGCAGCGCGCCCTGCAGAAATACCAGTATATGGATAAGCAGGCGCGCGGCTTTATCACAAAGGTGTTCGAGGGGACCATTGAAAACAGGATATGCATTGATTATGTCATCGACCGGTTTTCCAAAACGGCGACGGCGGATATGCGGCCGCTGATCCGGAACCTTCTCCGCCTGTCTGTTTTTCAGATGTTGTATATGGACGCCGTTCCAGTGTCCGCTGTCTGCAACGAGGCGGTAAAGCTCGCGAAGAAACGCGGCATGGCGGGGCTGGGAGGATTTGTGAACGGCGTACTGCGCGGGATCGGGCGCGGGCGGAACCAGATCGCGTATCCTGACCCGGAGACGGACCTGCTCGCGTATCTTTCGGTCGTCTATTCCATTCCGAGATGGATCCTGGAGCAGTGGAAGGAAAATTACGGAGCCGGTACTGCCCGGTCGATCGCCGAGGCAGTCCACCGGGAACGCCCGACGACGATACGGGTCAACACAGGAAAATGTACGGTCGAGCAGTGCCGCGCTCTGCTGGAGCGACAGGGCATTGCGGTGGAACCGGGCGATTATGTGGATACGGCATTGAAGATCCGCGGATACGATTATCTGGAGCAGGTCGAGGGATTTGCGGAAGGGCTGTTTGGCGTTCAGGATGAAAGCTCCATGATGGTCGGCATTATGGCGGATCCGCAAAAAGGCGCGCGCGTGCTGGACGTATGCGCGGCGCCCGGTGGAAAAGCGCTCCATATCGCGGATCTGCTCAAAGAAACCGGTATTGTCGTCGCGCGGGATATTTCGCCCGGCAAGGTCCGGAAGATACAGGAAAATCTGGACCGGTTCGGGTTCCGCAACGTAGAGCTGCAGGTACAGGACGCGTTGGAACAAACGGAAGAAACCGTCGGCTGGGCGGATATCGTGCTCGCGGATCTTCCCTGTTCCGGGCTGGGGATCATCGGGAAAAAGCCCGATATCAAATATAATATGACGCCGGAAAAACAGAAGGAGCTCGCGGGATTGCAGCGGCGAATCCTGGACGTGTCGTACCGATATGTGAAACCGGGCGGGCTCCTGATGTACAGCACTTGTACGATCAATCCCGATGAAAATGAGCGGAACGTCGAATGGTTTGTCCGGAACTACCCGTTCCGGCTGGAGGAAAGGAAGCAGCTGCTTCCAGGGACAGATACGTGCGATGGATTTTTTATCGCGAAGCTGAGGAGAGAGTAACCGATGGGCGAATGGGACCTGAAGTCCATGAAAATAGAAGAACTGGAAGAATATCTGGAGCGCCTCGGCGAAAAAAGATTTCGCGCCGGGCAGCTGTACGGATGGTTCCACCGGAAGCAGATCCGCGATTTCCGCGAGATGGGGAATATCCCCAACGCGCTGAAAGAGAAGCTGCTGGCGGAGCAGACATGGGTTTCCCTGAAGGAAGCGGAGCGATATGTTTCCGGGCTGGACGGGACAGAAAAATATTTATTTGAGCTTGGCGACGGGCATGTGATCGAGAGCGTCCTGATGCGATACCGGCACGGAAATTCGGTCTGTATCTCATCCCAGGTCGGCTGCCGGATGGGCTGCCGGTTCTGCGCGTCCACGATCGGCGGCCTCGCCCGGAACCTTGCGCCGTCGGAGATGCTGGACCAGGTTTATATGATACAGCGGCAGACCGGGGAACGGGTTTCCAATGTGGTCGTGATGGGGACCGGGGAACCGTTTGATAATTATGATAATGTGATCCGGTTCCTGGAGCTTCTGACAGACGGGCATGGTATCCATATCAGCCAGAGGAACGTGACGGTTTCAACCTGCGGGCTCGTGCCGGAGATACGGAGATTCGCCGACCGGCAGACAGCGGTCGGGCTTGCCATTTCCCTGCACGCGCCGACCGATGAGAAAAGGCGGACGCTGATGCCTGTGGCAAACCGGTATTCCATCGCGGAGATCCTGTCCGCGTGCCGGTATTATATCGGGAAGACAAACCGGAGAGTGACGTTTGAATACAGCCTCGTCGCCGGAGTAAACGACGGGGAGGAGGACGCGGCGGCGCTTGCGCGGCTCCTGAAAGGGATGCTCTGCCATGTGAACCTGATCCCGGTCAATCCGGTCCGGGAGCGGAGCTATCGCAGATCCGGGGAAGCGCGCGTCCGGAATTTTAAAAATATGCTTGAAAAAAGTTCGATAAATGTTACTATAAGAAGGGCGATGGGCAGGGATATCCAGGCTGCCTGTGGCCAGCTGAGAAAGGATTACGCAGACAAAAAGAAACAGGAGAATGACTATGCAGATTTACGGCAAGACTGATATCGGCTGCGTGCGGAGCAGCAATCAGGATGCGATTTATTATACGACAGATCCGGTCGGGAACCTGCCGAATCTGGCGATCGTCGCGGACGGCATGGGAGGACACAACGCCGGCGAGATCGCTTCCTCGTTCACGATCGAGGAATTTTGCCGGTTGGCGCGGGCAGATGACAGCAGGAACCCCATTACGATCATGAAGCAGGGCTTATATGAGGTCAACCGCCTTTTGCGGGAGAAAGCGAAAGAAAAAGAAGAATACAGCGGCATGGGGACGACCTTTGTCGGCGCGGTTGTCCGGGACGGGCAGCTTTACATCGCGAACGTCGGGGACAGCAGGCTGTATTTGATCGGGAACGGGATACGGCAGGTCACGGTCGATCACTCGCTTGTGCAGGAGCTGGTCCGGGATGGAAAGCTCGATCCGTCGAACGCGAGGAACCATCCGGATAAAAATATCATCACAAGGGCAGTCGGCGCGGAACAGATATTGGTTCCCGATTTCTACCAGGTAGAGATCACGGAGAAAGCGCTTCTGTGTTCGGACGGCTTGAGCAATATGCTGGACGATGATGAGATTTTTGATATTGTACAGTCCTGCCCGGCAGAGCAGGCTGTGGAAAAGCTGATCAGGGAAGCACGGTTTTATGGCGGGAAAGATAACATTTCAGCCATACTCATAGACGCGAAGGAGGCAGACGTATGTTAAGTCCAGGTACGATTATTGCACAGAGATATGAAGTTATCGAATTAGTCGGAGTCGGGGGCATGTCCGAGGTATACAAAGCCAGGGACCATAAGCTGGACCGGTTTGTCGCGACCAAGATCCTGAAGCCGGAATTTAATCAGGACGCCGGCTTTCTGAAAAAATTTATGAACGAGGCGCAGTCTGCCGCCCGGCTCTCCCATCCGAATATCGTCAGCGTGTTCGACGTCGGCGAGGACGGGGATCTGTATTATATCGTGATGGAGCTGATCGACGGGGTTACGCTGAAAAAGTATATCGCGGATTACGGCAGCATCGAGCCGGAAAAGGCGGTTGATTTTGCCATTCAGATCGTTTCCGCGATGGAGGCGGCGCACCAGAACGGGATCATACACAGGGATATCAAGCCGCAGAACATTATGGTTTCCAATGGGCGGATCCTGAAAGTGGCGGATTTCGGGATCGCGCGGATCGCGAACAATAATACGGTGACGGCGTCGGACGTGGTCGGTTCGGTACATTATATTTCACCGGAACAGGCGAAGGGACGATACTGCGACGCGCGGAGCGACATTTATTCGCTTGGTGTTACGCTGTATGAGATGCTGACCGGCAAGGTACCGTTTGACGCGGATAATTCCGTCAGCGTCGCGCTGAAGCATCTGAATGAAAAGATCGCCAATCCGAGGGAGATCAATCCGGAGATCCCGGTAAGCCTGGTGGAAGTCCTGGAAAAATGTACGCAGAAAGATCCGGAGCTGCGGTACCAGACAGCGACCGCGCTCATCAAAGACCTCCAGAAAGTATTTACGTATCCGCAGGGCGGATTTGTCACATATCCGTCCGTCAGCATATCCGGGGATTCCAGGATCATCACGAGCGACGAGCTGAAACAGATCGAAAATGGAAGCCGGCAGCCCGAAGGGGAGGAAAAGGAAGCCGGGGAGCCCGGAACGGAGGAACCGGAAGAAACGGAGGTTCCCGCCGAGGACGAGGAAGAAGAGGATGATCTTGATCCGAAGATGGAAAAACTCGTGGTAGTCCTTGGCGTTGTCTCGGCGGTGATCGTCGCGATGCTTCTCATCTTCCTGGTAGGAAAAGCGGTGGGCGCGTTTCACTTTGGCGGTTCTTCCAAAACGGGGACGAAGACGGAGCAGACCGATAAGGACGACAGTGAAGACGACATGGTGACGGTTCCGACGCTGACCGGAAAGCAGTTCGACAGGGCGAAGAAAGAACTGGAAGAACTGGGACTGGAACTGCATGAATATGACAAGGTCGATTCCGACCAGCCGAAAAATGAGATCGTGGAGCAGAAGATTGCTTCCGGAGAAAAAGTGGAGAAAGGAACGGTGATCGAGGTCGTTGTCAGCGCCGGGAAAGGCGATACGGTGCCGAACGTGATGGGACTGCCTGAGAGCAGGGCGGAGCAGCTTCTGGAAGACGCCGGCTTTTCTGTGAGCAAGGACCGGGATTATGACGACAGCGTCCCGGAAGGGAATGTCATCAGCCAGACGCCGGAGGCGGGCGCGTCCGCGGACGGGGTATCCTCCGTGACGATCACGATCAGCAAAGGCTCGGATACGGCTGGGAAAGTGCCCGGGTTATTTGGCATGAGCCGGAAAGAAGCGAGCGAAGCGCTTGCGGAGCGCGGGCTGAAACTCGGTTCTGTGGAGGAAGAATACAGCGACGACGTCCCGGCGGGAGACGTGATGGGACAGCAGTATACGGAAGGGACGGAGCTTGAGAGCGGCGCGTCGGTCAATGTGGTCGTGAGCAAGGGAAAGAAACCGGAGGAAACGACGCAGGCGCCGGAAAAGACATATACCGGAACGGTAACGATCCCGGAAAGCATGGATCCGTTTGAGGACGGCGAGACCGGCAGGATCACGATCAAGCTGGAGGACGGCACAGTCCTTGACGACGGAACGATGTCGTCCGCGAATTTCCCGAATAATTACGATGTGACGAGCAATACGCCGGGAAGTAAGACGGTTTACGTATATCTGGACGGAAAAGAGATCGGATCGGTCGATGTGAATCTGAGTTAGGGAGCGCGATGCAGGGAAAGATCATAAAAGGAATTGCGGGATTTTATTATGTACACGCCGAGAATGGGGCGCTGTACGAATGCAGGGCAAGGGGGATTTTCCGCCAGCAGGGGAAAAAACCTCTTGTCGGGGACTGCGTGGAGATTGAGGGGATAGATGAGGAAGAAAAGACCGGGACGGTCGCCGCGATCCGGAACCGCAGGAATGTGCTGATCCGGCCTGCGGCAGCCAATGTGGACCAGGCGGCGGTCGTATTTGCCGCCGCGTCCCCGGAACCGAACCTGAATCTGCTGGATCGGTTCCTCGTTACGATGTCCCGGCAGCAGATACCGACGATCCTCTGCTTTCACAAGCAGGATCTGGTTTCCGCCCGGCGGGCGGAAGAATTGAAAGCGATCTACGCCCAATGCGGGTGCCCGGTCTATGGGACGAGCCTCAAGACGGGAGAAGGACTTGATTCTGTCCGCGCCATGCTGCGCGGCAAGACGACCGTACTGGCAGGTCCATCCGGGGTCGGAAAATCTTCCCTGATGAACTGGCTGCAGCCGGAGGCAAATATGGAAACAGGGGCGGTCAGTGAGAAGATCAGGCGCGGGAGGCATACGACAAGGCACGCGGAGCTTATCCATATAGGGGACGGAACCTATGTCATGGATACGCCGGGGTTCAGCTCCCTGTATCTGAGCGATATGGGGGAGGAAGAACTGAAAGACTGCTTTGCGGAGTTCCGGCAGTATGAAGGGCAGTGCCGGTTTTTGGGATGCAGCCACAGAAAAGAGCCGGGCTGCGCGGTAAAAGATGCTGTGGAGAACGGCAGGATCAATCCGGTCCGATATGAAAATTACAGGTTGTTATATGAGGAACTGAAACATGCGAAAAAGTGGTAATAAAATTCGGATCGCGCCATCGATCCTCGCGGCGGATTTTGGATATCTGGCGGACCAGATCGCGGCGGCAAAGGACAATGGGGCGGATTATCTTCATATCGACGTGATGGATGGGGCGTTTGTTCCCAATATATCCATGGGGATCCCCGTGATCCGGTCCATTCGGAATTATTCGGATCTGGTTTTCGACGTGCATCTGATGATCCGGGAGCCGATCCGGTATATTGACGATTTCGCGGACGCGGGGGCGGATATTATCTGCGTCCACGCCGAAGCGTGCGGCGATCTGGCGGAAACGCTCGGAAAGATCCGGGAGGCAGGCTGCAGGGCGGCGGTATCGATCCGGCCGGGAACCGACAGCGCTGTGCTGGAACCGGTGCTGGATCAGGTTTCGATGATACTGCTGATGTCCGTGGAGCCGGGCTTCGGCGGGCAGAAGTTCCTGCCCGGCACGCTCGACAAGATCCGCGCGACGCGGAATATGCTCGCGGCGCATGGGCTGTCCGGGGTTGACGTCGAGGTTGACGGCGGCATTGACGCCGGGAACCTGACGGAAGTTCTCAGGGCGGGCGCAAATGTCATTGTGATGGGAACGTCGTTTTTCCGCGGGGATATGGCGGAAAACGGAAGAAAGATCCGCGCGGTGATACAGGAGTTTGAAAACAATGAAGAATAGTTTGATCATTACAGGCGGAATGTTCTATGAATCTTTCGCCTGCCGTTTTTGCCGGGAACATTCGTTTGATGTCGTGATCGCCGCGGACCGCGGCGCGGCATACGCGGACGCGCTCGGGATCCGACCGGACTATGTGCTGGGGGATTTTGATTCTTTTGACAGGAAACCGGAGGCGCGTGTGGAGATCGACCGGTTCCCGGCTGCGAAGGACGCTACGGATACGGAGCTTGCGGTCGGCAAAGCGATCGCGCTCGGCAGCGATTCGATCACCATACTCTGCGGGGGCGGCGCCCGGATGGATCATTTTCTGGCGAATGTCGGAATGTTGGCGCTCTGCTGTGAGAGGGGAGTCCGCGCGTTCCTCATAGACCCGTGGAACCGGATACGGATGGTAAGGAAGGAATGTGTGATAAGGAAAGAGGAGCAATATGGCGCGTATGTTTCGCTGCTCCCCTATTCGGAAAGAGTGACCGGCATTACGCTGGACGGGTTCCGGTATCCGCTGCGAAACGCCGTCCTGGACAGAAAGACGTCGCTTGGCGTCAGCAATGAGATCGCGGGAGAAGCAGGCTCCGTCCGGTTTGACGACGGATTGCTGCTTGTCATAGAATCAAAAGACGGGGACGAGTAGAAAGGGAGACAGGCATGTATTTGAATATCAGATTTCCAAACCTTGGGATCACCCTGCCGTCTTTTGGCACGGGGATCACAATCGGCGGATTTACCATCAAATATTATGGAATTTTGATCGCGGTCGGCTTTTTGCTGGGGCTTCTGGCGGCTCAGCGGGAGGCGAGAAGGACCGGGCAGAATCCGGACGATTATATGGATTATCTGCTGATCATGGTATTGCCGTCGATCATCGGGGCGCGGCTGTATTATGTATTGTTCAGCTGGGATTATTACGGGAGCCATCCGGGACAGATCCTGGCGATCCGGAACGGCGGAATGGCGATCTACGGAGGCGTCCTTGGGGCGGCTGTGGCGCTTGCGATCGCCGCGAAGGTCAAAAAACAGTCGTTCTGGCTTGTATGCGATACCATCTGTACCGGGCTGCTTCTGGGACAGATCATCGGAAGATTCGGGAATTTTATCAACCGGGAAGCGTTCGGCTCGTACACGGATTCGCTGTTTGCCATGCAGATACCGATCGGGGAGGCGAGCTATACGACGGCGGAATTGCTGGAAAAAGCCGTGACGGTCGATCATGTGGCATATATCCAGGTGCATCCGACCTTTTTGTACGAAGCGATGTGGAACGTCATGGTGCTGATCGTTATTCTTGTTTACCGGAGATGGAAGCGGTTTGACGGGGAGCTGATCGCGCTCTATCTGGTCGGCTATGGCACCGGGCGTGCTCTGATCGAGGGACTGCGGACCGATCAGCTTCAGATCGGATCGACCGGGATCGCCGTATCGCAGGTATTGTCCATTGTGCTTGCGGTAACGTCGCTTCTCGTGATTATATGCAAACGGTATCATTTGAAAAAAAAAACAGGGAAGGACGACAATCCGGAGCAACAGGAAGTTTCAGAATAGAGAAAGGCAAAAATCCTTGCGGATCAGGGATTTTTGGACAGGGATAGGAAGATATGAAATTAGGAATCGTAGGGCTGCCAAATGTAGGCAAAAGCACATTGTTTAATTCGCTGACAAAGGCGGGAGCGGAATCCGCAAATTATCCGTTTTGCACCATTGACCCGAATGTGGGAGTCGTCCCGGTGCCGGATGAGCGGCTGTACCGTCTGGAGGAATTGTATCATTCCCGCAGGGTTGTGCCGGCGGTCATTGAGTTTGTGGACATCGCGGGGCTGGTCAAAGGCGCGTCAAAAGGGGAAGGACTGGGCAACCAGTTTCTTGCGAACATCCGCGAGGTAGACGCGATCGTCCATGTCGTGCGGTGCTTCGAGGATGAGAATATTGTTCATGTCGATGGGTCGATCGACCCGCTGCGGGATATTGAGACGATCAATTTTGAATTGATCTTTGCCGATATCGAGGTGCTGGAACGCCGTATCGCGAAACAGGCGCGCGCCGCCAATAACGACAAGGCGGTCGTGAAAGAAGTCGAAGTGCTGAAACGGATGAAGGCGCATCTGGAGGACGGGAAGCTGGCAAAGAGCTTTGCGCCTGCGGATGAGGACGAGGAATGGATCATAAAAAACTGCAATCTGCTGACGGATAAACCGGTCATCTTTGCCGCCAATGTGGAGGAGGAGTCGGCGGGGAGCCGGGAAAATGAGAATCCGTATGTGCAGGCTGTCCGCCGGTACGCGGAAGAATATGACTGCGAAGTGTTCGTCGTATGCGCCCAGATCGAGCAGGAGATCGCGGAGCTTGAGGAAGAGGAGAAACGCGAATTTCTGGAGGAGCTCGGTCTGAAAGAATCCGGTCTGGAAAAATTGATCAAGGCAAGCTATTCCCTGCTGGGGCTGCTCAGCTTCCTGACGGCGGGAGAGGACGAGTGCCGGGCGTGGACGATTAAAAAAGGAACCAAAGCGCCGCAGGCAGCCGGAAAGATCCATACGGATTTTGAACGCGGGTTTATCCGGGCGGAAGTCGTCAATTACGATCATCTGATGCAGTACGGAAGCGTTGCCGCCGCGAGGGACAAAGGGCTGGTACGGTCAGAGGGAAAGGATTATGTTGTCCAGGACGGGGATGTTATTGTTTTTAAATTTAACGTATAGCCGTTCCGGAGAAAACCGGATGAGGAACCAAACAATCAGATACGACAAGGAAAGGCACAAAATGAACAGAAAAAGAGTGATAGCCGGGATCCTGGCGGCGCTTCTCTGCCTCATATGCGCGGGGTGCGGAAACAAAGGAAAAGACAGGCAGGAGGAAGCGGGGATCAAAACGGCGGCGGAGCTGACCGCGCAGTCAGGCATACCGATGCCGGAACCCGACGGAGCGGACGGGACGGAGTATCAGATGGCAGACGAAAAAACAGCCCAGCTTCAATACAAAGACGGTGCGGCAGGTTATACGCTGCGGGGCGCGATGTCTGCCGACTGGAAAACGATCGCCGGCACTGCCGAAGAATTTATCGGGGAACCGGAAATCCGGATGGTAAAATGCAACGGGGACCGTTCCACGCTGGAGGTCTATACGTCCGCGGAAAATCACAGGGCGGGTACATGGAGCTGGAACGACGCGCGGTATGTCCTGATCACGCAGGATGAGATGGAGCCGGATGCTTTTATCAATGAATGTCTGGAATGGGTGCGGCTTACCTACGCCGCGTGGATGAAAGAAAAACCGGCGGAATAAGCCGCCGGTTCAATCTGGTCAGTCGTTGTCAATGTCGTATTCGAGGATCGTTCCGGATGCCGGATCGATCGTATAGCTGTATTCCTGCCGGTTGTAATAAAATTCAATTTCATATTCGGATCTGCCGTCGTCGTAGTCAAGGTTCGCTTTGACGAAACGCACGTCCGATTCGTTTAAATTCGCGTGATTCAAAGCGATCTTTTTTGCCTGCTCCACGCTGATCCCCGTTCCGCCGGACGAATCCGTCCCGCCGGACGCGGAAGAAGGCGCGGGCAGCGCTTCGGAGCTTCTTTTTCGGATGGAACCGTCGTAAGCGTCGATTTCGTAATCATATTCCGAATCCCCTGTATAAAATTCAATCTCGTATACGGAAACGCCGTCGTCGCGGTCGAGCCGCGTTTTGGTGAATGTAACGTCGGCTTTGGAGAGGTTCGCGTCTTTTAAAGCGATCGTTTTTGCCTTGTTGGACGAGATCCTGCCGGAACCGTCGTCGTTGGCGTCGGGCGCGGGCTGCGCGCTGGCGTCTGTCTGCGTCTGACCGGTCTGTCCGGACAGCGCGTCATCCGTGTTTCCCGCGTTTGCGCTGTTCTGCGGAAGGTTCGATCCGCCGTCGATGTCTCTGGAAATGATACCGCCGTCTTTTGCCTGGATCCGATATTCGTATTCCGTGCCGTTGCTGTAAAAATCCACTTCATATTGAAACCGTCCGTCGTCAAGATCCAGCTTTGTACGCAGGGCAGACGTGTCGGCTTCCGTGAGTCCGGCGTCCTGCAGGGCGATCGCTTTCGCCTCATTTTTTCCGATCAGGGCGCTCCGTACAAAGACCGCGCCCGCCGCCGCAATGACAGCCAGGACAAGAAGCATGATACAAATGGTTGAAATTACCGCCTGTTTCGGCGTGCGAAAAAATTTTTTCATCAGAGAGTCCTCCATTTGCTGAATGATTTTCTGTTATTATATTGCCGCTCCATTTCCCTGTCAATATTTCTCACCCCGCTTTCACACACCTTTCACATATTCCCGCCCGTTTTCCGGGTTTCGCAAAATTCACAAAATATCTCTTGCAATATCCTATAAAGTGGTATAGAATAATGCTATGTGGTTCAAAGTGCATCAAAGTGGTGTCATGTGGAGCACAAAATGTCAATTTCAACAGGAAATGGTGACCTATGTTTATCGGCGAATACTATCACACAATCGACGCCAAGGGCAGAGTGATCATCCCATCCAAGTACCGGAATGAACTGCAGGGAAACATTGTCGTTCAGAAAGGCGTGGATGGGAATCTTGTGGTGTATTCCGAAACGGCATGGAGCGACTATGAATTAAAAGTAAAACAGCTGCCGTCGATGAAGCAGAACGGGCGCGCGATCAAGCGGTTCCTGTACAGCCAGGCGGAACAGTGCGAGCTGGACAAGCAGGGACGGCTCAATATTCCCGCGCGGCTGATCGAGGCGGCGGCGCTGGAAAAGGACGTTGTCATCGTGGGCAGCGGAGAGACAATGGAAATCTGGAGCAGGGAGCGCTGGGAGGATGTCCTTGCTTCCTTTGATCCGGAGAAGATTTCGCAGGATATGGAGGAACTCGGCGGATTATTTTAGGTGATCATATGGAATTTTCACATACGTCCGTATTGTTGGAGGAAGTGATCGGCAATCTCCGGATCCAGCCCGACGGCGTGTACGTGGACGGAACACTCGGAGGAGCCGGACATGCGTTCCATATATGCCGGCAGCTGTCGCCCAACGGGCGGCTGATCGGGATCGACCAGGACGCGGCAGCGGTGGCGGCAGGCACAAAAAAACTGGAACCGTTCCGCGACAGGGCAACGGTTGTCCGCGGCAATTACGCCGACATGGAAGCGATGCTGCGCGATCTCGGGATCGACAGCGTGGACGGCATCCTTCTTGATCTCGGCGTTTCGTCTTATCAGCTTGACGAAGCGGACCGCGGGTTCACATACCGGCAGGACGTGCCGCTGGATATGCGGATGGACCAGAGGCAGAGCCGGACGGCGCGGGACATCGTCAACGGGTACGGCGAGACAGAATTATATCAGATCATCCGGGATTACGGGGAAGACCGGTTCGCGAAAAACATCGCCCGGCATATCGTCGCGGAGAGGGAAAAAGAACCGATCGAGACGACAGGGCGGCTGGCGGAGATCGTGAAAAACGCGATACCGGCAAAAGCGAGAGCGTCCGGCGGACATCCGGCGAAACGGACGTTTCAGGCGATCCGGATCGAGCTGAACCGGGAACTGGACGTTCTGGAGGACAGCCTGGAGGGCATGATCCGCCTGCTGAATCCGGGAGGAAGGCTGTGCGTGATCACGTTCCACTCGCTGGAGGATCGGATCGTGAAAACGATATTCCGCACGGCAGAGCATCCATGCACCTGCCCGCCGTCGTTTCCGGTCTGCGTTTGCGGGAAAAAGCCGCTTGGAACAGTTGTTACCCGAAAACCGATCCTTCCGGCGCCGCAGGAGACGGAGCGGAACCCAAGAGCAAAAAGCGCGAAACTTCGCGTATTCGAGCGAATCTGAAATAGAATAGGAGTTTGGACATGGCATATACACATGGATATGTTGACGGAAGCAGCGCGCGGAGCCTGGAACCGGTAAGAAGGACAAGACCGCTGTCGGCAAGGACAAGGAGAAACAGGGAAAGGGCGCTTGCGATCCGGGCGAGGGACGTCGCCTTTTTCAGCGTGATGGTTTTATGCGTCGTATTCGCCTGCGTTTTTTATTTGTCGGCGCAGTCGAAGGTGACGCAGTACAGCGATGATGTCCAGAAGCAGGAAAAAGAACTGCAGAGCATCGTGGACGCGAACAACGCGACGGAGGAACGCCTGAACAGTTCGCTGGATTCAGACGCGATATACAGGAGGGCGACAAAAGAACTTGGAATGGTATACGCCTCGGACGACCAGGTGATCTATTACGACAGCACAAGCCCGGATTACGTCGTTCAATACGGGGAAATACCGGGAAAGAAATAACGGGAGCGATATAAATGGCGGCGAGAAGAAGAACATTCAATAAAATGATGCAGAGCAAACTGGTCTGTTTCCTGATCCTTCTTTTGGCTGCCTATTTTGTTGTCGCGATCCGGCTCGCCTATATCAGTGTAAAGAGCGGAAAAAAATACGAAAAACAGGTTTTGAGCCAGCAGCGCTATGACAGCACGACGCTTCCATTTCAGAGAGGCGAGATCCGGGATCGGAAAGGGAACGTGTTGGCGGCGAGCGTCAAAGTTTATAATTTTATACTGGAACCCCGCAATGTGATCGAGGCGGACAAATATAAAGAAGAAGCCCGCAAGGGGGAAACGCAGGCGGCTACGGTCGACGCCATCGTAAAGTGCTTTGGCGAACGGGAGATCACAAAGGAAGAACTGGACGCGGTCATCACAGAAAATCCGACTTCCTATTATGAAAAGATACCGAAGCTCCGGAAGCTGTCCTATGACCAGAAAAAAAAGTTTGAGCAATATCTTCAGACGGAGATCCCGGCGGCGGGCGGTTCCGAAAACCAGAAAAAAGAAAAGATCGGCGACTATGTAAAGGGCTACGTGTTTGAGGAAGAATATCAGAGGACCTATCCGAACGGGGATTCCGCCTGTCATGTACTCGGGTTCACGAGCAGCGGGAACGTCGGGAACTGGGGGATCGAGCAGGCGTACAATTCTTACCTGAACGGCGTCAACGGCAGGGAATACGGGTATCTGAAAGAAGGATTGGAACTGGAGCGCACCGTCAAGCCTGCCGTGAACGGCGATACGATCGTATCGACCATCGACCTGAACATTCAGAATATAGCGGAAAAGAAGATCAAGCGGTTTATGAAAAGGGTCGGCGGGAAAAACGTATCCGCCCTGATCATGGATCCCAACAACGGCGAGATCCTGGCGATGGCAAATTCCAGCCGTTATGACCCGAACGAGCCGCAGAATGAAAAATATCTGAAAAAGTGGTATTCCGCGAAAGAACTGAAAAAAATGTCCGAAACAAAAAAGATGGAGGCATTTAATAAAATCTGGAAAAATTATATCGTGACAGATACGTACGAACCGGGTTCTACCTTTAAACCGTTTACCGTCGCGGCAGGGCTGGAGGAAGACAAGCTGAAAGGGGACGAGACGTTTTACTGCGACGGGTACCAGGAATACGCGAATTACAAGATCCGATGCACGGCATATTCCGAGGGCGGTCACGGGGAAGTGACGTTAAGCCAGGCGATCGAAAAATCGTGCAACGACGCGCTGATGCAGATCAATGTAAAGAACGGCGCCGGGACATTCGCGAAATATCAGAACCTGTTCGGATTCGGGCAAAAAACCGGGATCGACCTGCCCGGCGAGGAAGATACGTCCCAGCTGATCTATTCAAAAGAACAGTTATCGACCGTCAATCTGGCGACCAATTCTTTCGGACAGAGCTTTAACTGCTCCATGATCCAGCTCGCCAGCGGATTCTGTTCATTGATCAACGGCGGATATTATTATAAACCGCATGTTGTCCGGCAGATCCTGAATGAAAACAACGGCGTAGTCAAAAATTATGATAAGACGCTGGTGCGGAAGACCGTTTCGCCCAATACCAGCAAGAAGATCAAGAAATATCTGAAAAGGACCGTGGAGGAAGGCACCGGCGTGAAAGCGCAGATCGAGGGATATTCGATCGGCGGCAAGACCGGGACGGCGGAGAAAGTCCCGCGGAACAACGGGAAGTATCTCGTATCCTTTATCGGCTTCGCCCCGGTGGAAATGCCGCAGTTTCTGATCTATGTCACGATCGACGAGCTGGCGGCAGAGGGCGGTCAGGACCAGAGCGGATACGCGGTCGAACTGAGCCGGGAAATCATGGAAGAGTTGATGACATACATGAATATTCCGAAAACAGAGTCATAATAATTTAGTAATATCAATCGGCGGGACGACGGATGTATCTGCACAATTCGCATATACGGAAGAAGACTGCGCTTTATGTCGCTATCATACTGCTGGGTTTTACGGCAGTGACCATACATCTGATTTATCTCATGATAGGTTCCTCGGAATACTATCGGAAAGAAGCGCTGGAACTGCACCAGCGCGAGCGGGAGATCAAAGCTCCCCGCGGCGTGATTTATGACAGGAACGGTATTCCTCTTGCAGCCAATAAACCGGTCTGCACCGTTTCTGTCATACACAGCCAGCTGGAGGAACCGGAACGCGTGATCCGGATCCTCGCGAAACAGTTGGAACTGGACGAAGAAACCGTCCGGAAGAAAGTGGAAAAGGTTTCTGCCAGAGAAAAGATCAAAAACAATGTCGCGCGGAACGTCGGGGAAAAGATCCGCGGCTATCATCTGGCGGGAGTCATGGTTGACGAGGATTACAGGAGATGGTATCCTTATTCCACGCTGTTCTCCCGCGTGCTTGGATTTACCGGGAGCGACAATCAGGGCATTGTCGGGCTTGAGGTCGAATATGACAGCCAGCTCCAGGGAAAGAGCGGGAACATCCTGACCCTGACGGACGCCAGGGGCGTGGAGATCGCCAACGCGGGCGAGGAAAGGGAGGAACCGGTCGCCGGGCGGGCGCTGTATACTTCCCTTGATTATAATATCCAGCGGTACGCCAGCCAGGCGTGCGAAAAAACATGGAAGAAAAAAGAGGCAAAAAGCGTCTCCATGGTGATCATGAATCCGAAAAACGGAGAGATCTACGCCATGGTCAATTTGCCGGAATATGACCTGAATGATCCGTTTACCCTGATCGGGGATGTGGATACAGACAATTTAACAGCAAAAGAGAAGCAGGACCGGTTGAATCAGATGTGGAGGAATTACTGCATCAATGATACCTATGAGCCTGGTTCGATCTTTAAAATCGTTACTGCTACTGCAGCATTGGAAGAAAAAGTAGTATCTGTCAACGATTATTTTTCATGTCCGGGATTCCGTATCGTGGAGGACCGGCGGATCCGCTGCCATAAGGCAGGCGGGCACGGGCAGGAGACGTTCCGGGAGGGTATCATGAATTCCTGCAATCCGGTTTTTATCGACGTCGGGCTGCGGCTCGGAGCCGCCAACGCCTACAAATATTACAGGAAGCTCGGGCTGTTTGAAACGACCGGGATCGATCTGCCGGGCGAAGCCAATTCCATCATGCATAAGCCGGATAAGATCGGGGCGGTCGAGCTTGCGACCATGTCGTTCGGGCAGTCGTTCCAGATCACGCCGATGCAGCTTCTGCGGGCGGCGGGCGCGGCGATCAATGGAGGCACGCTCGTCACGCCGCATTTTGGAGTAAAGATCGTGGATGAAAATTCCGGAAAAGAAAAGAAACTGAACTATCCCAAAAAGACCGGGGCGGTTTCCCCGGAAACATCCGCCCTGATGAGGGAGCTGCTGGAGGCAGTCGTCGCGGAGGGCGGCGGAAACAAGGCGTACATAGAAGGATACCGCATCGGCGGCAAGACGGCGACGAGCCAGAAGCTGCCGCGCGGAAACGGGAAATACATTTCCGCGTTTCTTGGATTCGCGCCGGCAGACGATCCGACGGTCATGGGCATTGTCCTCATAGAAGAACCGAAGGGAGTCTATTATGGCGGAACGATCGCCGCTCCGGTGATGAGAGAAATGTTTGAGATGATTCTTCCCTATCTGGGCATAGAGCCGCAGGCCGTGACCAAGGAAAAGAATAAATAAAAATACGAGGTGCATATATGGATTATAAAGTTTTATTACCGGTTTTGATCTCATTCGCGATCAGCGTACTGATCAGCCCCATTCTGATCCCGTTTTTGAAGAAGCTGAAATTTGGTCAGTTTGTGCGGGACGACGGACCGGAATCCCATTTGAAGAAATCCGGTACGCCGACGATGGGCGGGTTGATCATCTTGTCCAGCATTGTGATCGCGTCCCTGTTTTATGTGCGGCAGTATCCGAGAATCATCCCGATCCTGTTTGTCACGCTCGGATTTGGGCTGATCGGGTTCGCGGATGATTATATCAAAGTGGTAATGAAACGGTCGCTCGGCTTGACGCCTCTGCAGAAGATGGCGGGGCAGGTCGGCGTAACGCTCCTGTTCGGCATTTATCTGCTGATCCAGAAGGATGTGCCTGTGACGATGCTGATCCCGTTCAGCGGGGGAAAGGAACTGTCGCTCGGGATTTTCTTCCTTCCGGTCTTATTTTTCATTGTGCTCGGAACGGTAAACGGCGCCAATTTTACGGACGGACTGGATGGATTGGCGTCGAGCGTGACCGTCCTGATCGCCGTGTTCTTTACGGTGGTCGCGATCGGAACGGACGCGGGGGTCGCGCCGGTTACGTGCGCGGTCATCGGCGCGCTGCTCGGCTTTCTCGTATATAACGTCTATCCCGCGCGGGTATTTATGGGCGATACGGGGTCGCTCGCGCTGGGCGGATTTGTCGTATCGACGGCATATATGCTCCAGATGCCGCTGTTTATCCCGATCGTCGCCCTGATCTATCTCATTGAAGTATTGTCCGTCATCATCCAGGTCGGATATTATAAAAAGACGCACAAAAGGATTTTTAAGATGGCGCCGATCCATCATCATTTTGAATTAAGCGGCTGGCCGGAGACAAAGGTTGTTTCCATTTTCTCGATCGTTACGGCGGTCCTTTGTCTGGTCGGTCTGATGGCATATTAGGAGGAACGGGAAATGGACATAAGAAAAGCAGTAGTTGCGGGAGCCGGGATCAGCGGGGTCAACGCGTGTCGGCTGCTGAAAAAAGCGGGCGTGCCGGATGTGATCCTGTATGACGGAAACGCCGCTATTGACCGGGAAAAACTCGCGGAGGATCTTCCGGACGGCGTTCTGATCGTGACCGGGGAATTTCCGGATGAACTCCTTGCCGGGACCGACGATATGGTGATCAGCCCGGGCATCTCGATCCACGCCCCGTTTGTGGAGCGGTTCCGTGACGCGGGCATCCCGGTCATCAGCGAGATCGAGCTTGCTTACCGGTTCTCCAGGGGCAGGCTTGCCGGCATCACCGGCACGAACGGAAAGACGACGACGACGGCGCTGACCGGCAAGATCCTGAAAGACTATTACGGCGACGCGTTTGTGGTCGGAAATATCGGGATCCCCTATACGAGCATCGCGGCGGATACGACGGATGATTCCGTCACGGTCGCGGAGATCAGCAGCTTCCAGCTGGAGGCGGTCGATGCGTTCCATCCGACGGTCAGCGCAGTCCTGAACGTGACGCCGGACCATTTGGACCGGCACGGCACAATGGAGTGTTACGCGGATACCAAAATGCAGATCGCGAAAAACCAGACGTCCGACGAGATCTGCGTGCTGAATTATGAAGACGAGATCACGCGGGCAATGGCGGAACGGATTCCGGCAAAGCCGTTCTTTTTCAGCAGCAAACGGCTTTTAGACGACGGGATCTGCCTGGACGGCGATACGATCGTGCTCCGGGAGCGGGGCAGATCGACGGAAGTCTGTACGGTCGGGGAATTGCAGCTTCTCGGAACGCATAATTATGAAAATGTGATGGCGGCGGTCGCGGTCGCCCTTGGAATGGGCGTTTTCCTCGCGTCGGCAGCAGAGAGCATAAAACAGTTCGCGGGCGTCGCGCACCGCATCGAATTTGTCGCCGAGGTCGGCGGCGTCCGGTATTACAATGATTCCAAGGGAACCAACCCGGACGCGGCGATCAGAGGGATCAAGGCGATGGACCGCCCTACCTATCTGATCGGGGGCGGATACGACAAGGGAGTGTCGTTTGACGAATGGATCCGGGCGTTCGACGGGAAAGTCGTCCGGCTTGTCCTGATCGGACAGACCGCGCGGGCGATCGCAGCCGCGGCGGAGAAAGCCGGGTTTACCGATTATGTCTTCGCGGATACGTTCGAGGAAGCGTGCCGCTACTGTTCGGACCACGCCAGGGCGGGAGAGGCGGTCCTGCTGTCCCCCGCGTGCGCCAGCTGGGGGATGTTTCAGAATTACGAACAGAGGGGCGACCAGTTTAAAGAATTTGTTCATCGTTTATAAGGAGAACGAGATTGGAAAGAAGAAAGAGGAGACTGTTTGTCCGGGGAGAATATTTTGACTACACGCTTTTGCTTGTCGTATTATTCCTGGTTGCGTTCGGCCTTGTTATGGTTTACAGTACAAGTTCATATAAGAGCATCCTGATTCATGAATACCCGTATTACTGGCTGATCCGGCAGGCGGCGTTTGCCCTCGGGGGCGTGGTCGGGATGCTGATCGTGAGCCGCATGGACTATCATATATGGAAAACGTGGACGATCCCGCTGTGGTTCAGTATGTGGATCCTTCAGGTGCTGGTTATGGCATTCGGGAAAGAGGTCAACGGATCCAGGCGGTGGCTTGGGGTCGGATCGCTCACGATACAGCCCTCCGAGGTCGCGAAGCTGAGCCTGATCCTGGTCATGGCGCACTGCATTGTGGCATATCTGCCCAAACTGCGCCAATTTAAATTTTTGATCCTGTTTTTTCTCGTTGTCGCGGGTCCGGTGATCGTGCTTGTCGGCGCGGAAAACATGAGCACCAGCATGATCCTGTTTATGATCGCCGGCGTGATGATCTTCGTCGCGGTTCCCGGATATAAACAATTTCTCAGCATTATCGGAGCCGGGGGCGCGCTTGTCCTGATCCTGTTAAAAACGCAGGCGTACCGGATGGAGCGGATCCAGATATGGAGGGACCCGACCAGCACGCCGAAAGGCTACCAGACGCTGCAGGCACTGTACGCGATCGGCTCGGGCGGCATTTTCGGGAAGGGACTTGGGCAGAGTATGCAGAAAATGGGCTTTATCCCGGAGGCATACAATGATATGATCTTCTCCGTCGTATGCGAGGAGCTCGGTTTATTTGGCGCGCTGTGCGTGATCACCCTGGTGCTGATCCTGGTATACCGATGCGTCATCATCGCGTATCACGCGCCGGATCTGTATGGATCCCTGATCGTGATCGGCGCCATGACGCATATCAGCGTACAGGTATTGATGAATATGGCGGTCGTGACCAATACGATGCCGCCGACCGGGATCCCGCTTCCGTTTATCAGTTATGGAGGGACGTCAATCGTCTTTTTGCTGCTGGAGATAGGGATCGTCCTGTCGATCTCCAGACAGATCAGATTATCAAAACAGGAGAATCTATGAAAAAAGAACACGCCGGTCAGAACGGCAGGCGGTGGATCGCGGCGGCATTTCTGTCTGCGGCGGTCCTTCTCGGCGTCGGCATTGCCCTGTTGATCACGCAGTGCCGGATCGAAACGATGAAGGTCCGCGGGAATATTCATTATTCCGACCAACAGATCAGAAAGCTGGTCCGATCCAGCCACTATATTGACAACAGCATACTGCTGACAGCCAAAACAAAAGTCTGGCACGTCAGGAAAAAACCGTTTATCGACTCGATCGACATCCATCTTGCCGACCGAAATACCGTCCTGGTGGAAGTAACGGAAAAACCGATCGCGGCATGCGTCCTGGACGGGAAGAACTACGTTTATTTTGACCAGAACGGGACCGTCACGGATGTGGAAAGCCGGTATCTGGACGATATCCCGCTCGTGGAGGGGGTCGCGTTCGGGAAATATGCCGTGCGCAAAACGCTCGACGTGGAGGACCAGGCGGCGATGGATCTTGTTCTGCAGATCACGGAATGTATGGCGAAGAGCGGCATGAGGATCGATAAGATCCTGCTGACGGAAGAAAAAGAGATCTATCTGTTCCGGAAAGAAGTATGCGTCCGGATGGGGAGTTCCGGCAATCTGGAGATCAAGCTCGCCAATCTGCCTGATATGATGGCGAAAGCGGACGACCTTTCCGGGACGCTCCATATGGAAAATTATTCGGAACGGAACAGGATCGTCTCCTTTATCAAGGGGGAAAAACCAGATTTTTCGTAATTTTCGGCGTAATATGTAAGAATTGAAAATGATATTTGACATTTTTGTTAAAAAATTATATTATAAAAAAGAGAGTAACATCGGACAAATAGGAGGACAAACTATTGCTTGAGATTAAATCGAATGTAGAGAGGATGCCTGCCAGGATTCTTGTCGTAGGAGTCGGCGGGGCAGGAAATAATGCGGTAAACAGAATGATCGACGAGAGCGTAGAGGGTGTCGAGCTGATCGGTGTGAATACAGATAAGCAGGCGTTGTCCATGTGTAAGGCTCCCACGAAGATTCAGATCGGCGAGAAGCTGACCAAAGGGCTGGGCGCCGGCGCGAAGCCGGAGGTTGGAGCCAGCGCGGTGGAGGAGAACCGCGAGGAGCTGCTTGACGTGATCAAGGACGCCGATATGGTATTTGTGACCTGCGGGATGGGAGGCGGAACCGGAACGGGCGCCGCTCCGCTTATCGCCGAGATGGCGAAGAGCCAGGGGATCCTGACGGTCGGCGTCGTGACGAAGCCGTTCATGTTTGAAGGCAAACCGCGTATGAATAACGCGCATACCGGTATTGAGAAATTAAAAGAAAATGTCGATACGCTCATCGTCATTCCGAATGACAAGCTGCTTGAGATCTGCGACAAGAAGACGTCCATCCCGGACGCGCTCAAGAAAGCGGACGAGGTTCTGCAGCAGGGCGTACAGGGCGTGACCGACCTGATCTACCGGCCGGGTCTGATCAATCTCGATTTCGCGGATATCCAGACCGTCATGCGGGATAAGGGCGTCGCCCATATCGGGATTGGCGTTGGCAGCGGAGAAGACAAGGCGATCACCGCGATCAAGAACGCGATGGAAAGCCCGCTGCTTGAGACGACCGTATCCGGCGCGACCGACATTATCGTCAACCTGTCCGGCGATATCGGAATCCAGGAGACGTCCGAGGCGGTTTCCTATCTGACGGAAGTAGCCGGAGACAATGTGAATATTATTTTCGGTACGGTGGACGGCAATGCGCCTGATGAGGTCAGCATTACGATCATCGCGACCGGGATCAACAGCGGAAGACCCAACCGGGTGCAGTCCGCGCTCAATTCCATCAACCATTCCGCGGCATATACGCCGCATCCGGCTCCGGCGCAGACAGCGCAGCCGGGCGTGAACCCTGTACCGGGCGCGGCTCCGGCTCCGAATATGAACCATCGGCCGGTCAGTGGCGATAAGATTGTGATTCCGGATTTTCTGAAACGCAGATAAGCGGAAGAAACGAACAGAATAAGAATGAAAACGCACAAAGAGGACGATCCGTTCCCGCGGCATAACGCGGGATGGTCGTCCTCTTTTTTTCATGTCACAGGAAATTTCGTCCTGTGACATGAAAAGCCTCCGGGTATTTATGTATACAGGGGGAAATGCATACGATCGTTGTTTCGTCTTTTACGTTTCGTCTACCGCTGTGGCTGAGGAAACGGTGGCGGATTCTGTGCCGACCGTCACGGCTCCGGCGTCAAGAATCCCGCCGTTGATGGAAGGATTCCCGGAATCTTCCGTTGAACCGTTGTCCTCCGTCGAATCAGCATCGTTTGCCGAATCGGAATCGCCTGCTGGATCGGGCTCTTTCACCGTACCGTTGTCTTTCTTTGGAACACTGCCGGCTGTGCCGGAGGAATTGCCTCTCGACGGCTTCTGGCTCGTCTTTTTGTCCGTTTCAACAGCGGGCTTCGTCTTACGAACCTTCTTGACCGCTTTCACGGTCACGACAGTCGTCGCGACCCTCCCGTCGTCCGTGCGGATCGTGATTTTCGTCTTGCCTGCTCGTTTTCCTTTTACAATGCCTTTGGATGTAACGGTGGCAATCCTCTTATTGGCTGACGAATAGCGGAGCTGGACATCCTGTCCGCCCGTTGTAATGATCCTGGCTCTCTTTCCGACGGTCACGGTTAATTTCTTTGTCTTGAGGACAAGAGGTTCGACGATTTCTTCATGGAAATCCTCGCCTTCTTCGTCTTCGATCACAGACGAATCATCCCGGCTGGGATACAGGCGTTCCAGATCCTCCTGATCTTCCCAATCCATGTCGTAAGAGTCGTCGTCCCAGTACGCGTCGTCCCAGTACGTGTCATTCCAGTCCGGTTCCATGACGGGGAACCGTTTCGCTTCCGCTGGGAGCGCCGCCGCGGTCCAGATCATGGAAGCGGCAAGCAGCAAAGAGAACCCTCTGCGTGTGAACTGTTTCAATGGATACACCTCCTTTTGATTGATATGGAAATTATATCCGGGAAATGTGAACAAACCGAGGTGGAAATGTGAGGAAAATATGAGGAAGGGCAATCGCGCCCATCGGACAAAAACCGGTGAAAACCAAGGAAAAACGGGAAAATTCAGCGGACGGAATACAAAAGCCATCGAATAATGAGAAGTTTTAGAATATTTATCTTCTCTGATTCGACGGCTTTTTTTCCTGCGCTTTTTTATACTGGGAGTGGATGAAATGGGAACAGAGGGGAGGATATGGCGACTGTTTACCTTGATCTTTACATAATGGAAAACTTCTGCGTCGACTACGCCCTGCTGCACATCGTCGGGAGCGTGATGCAGCTGGGGAAGAACAGGAAAAGGCTGTTGGGCGCGGCGCTGATCGGGGCGGCGGGCGCGGCGCTTCCGGTCGTGCTTCCGGTGGGGTCGGAAGTCCTGACGCAGCTTCTCTGGTGCGCGGTGGGAATGGTCATGGTACGGGCGGCGTTTTGCCTGCCCGACATCCGCCTGCTTTTTCATACGTTTTTTGTTTTGGTCATTGTCTCGTTTCTGCTCCAGGGCATTGTGGAATGGCTGGGGCGTCACAGCTCCTTTCCGGCTCCGATCCTGTTTTTCGCGGGATATGCCGTGCTGGACGGCGTCCGCCGGTTCTGCGTCTGTCAGAAAAGAAAAAGGGAGACGATCTTTCCGGTAGAAATCCTGTACCGGGATCAGCGCATCCGGGCGAGCGCGCTGCTGGATACGGGAAATGAACTGCGCGACCCGCTGACCGGGCTTCCCGTCATGATCGGGGAATATGGCGCTTTTTCCCGCTATCTGCCGGACGGATACAAAAGGCTGTTCGAGCGGTTCTGCGAGAGCGGGACGGCGGATTATCAGGCAATGTCCGACAACGGATGGAGCGATATCCGCTGGATCTCTTACAAAACGATCGGGCACCAACCGGCGATGATGATGGGCGTGATATGCGACAGGGTGCAGGTCAGGACAGGACAGAAAACGGCGGATTGCGGAAAGGCGGTGCTTGCTTTCGCGGCGCAGCCATTTTCCGGTAAGGAGGGATATACGGTCATTTTACAAAACAATATGGTGCATTAGGAGGGAAATTATGATAATACGGGGAGTGCTGCTGCAGAAGGAAAAACAGAACATCTTTTATATAGGAGGAACCGAGATCCTTCCGCCCCCGCTGGAGAGCGAGGAGGAGGCGAAAGCGCTGGACCGGCTGTTCCGCCAGGGGGACCAGGAGATCCGGACCCTGCTGATCGAACATAATCTCCGGCTTGTCGTATACATAGCAAAAAAATTTGACAATACGGGGGTCGGCGTGGAAGATCTGATCTCGATCGGAACGATCGGGCTGATCAAATCCATCAATACGTATAACCCGGATAAGAAGATCAAGCTGGCAACGTACGCGTCCCGCTGCATTGAGAATGAGATCTTAATGTATTTGAGAAGAAATAACAAGACCCGGCTGGAGGTATCCATCGACGAACCGCTGAATGTCGACTGGGATGGAAACGAACTGCTGCTGTCGGATATCCTCGGCACCGATGATGATGTGATCTCCAGGGAACTGGAGGACGAGGTAGACCGGAAGCTGCTGAAAAAGGCGATGGAACTGCTGACGGAGCGGGAAAAAACGATCATTGAACTGCGGTACGGGATCAATTCCGGGAGCGGCGAGGAAATGACGCAAAAGGAGGTGGCGGACCTGCTCGGCATTTCACAATCGTATATCTCCAGGCTGGAGAAAAAGATCATACACAGGCTGAAAAAAGAGATTTTGAAAATGGCGTAATTGTTTCTGAAAATGGAGCCGTCTGCGTATATTTCCACTTTGAATTGTAAATCATTAACAGTATCACTTACAATTCAGGAGGAACATACGCGATGGCTCTTAATAAAGTCGAAATATGTGGTATAAATACTTCCAACCTGCCGCTGCTCGGCGCGCAGGAAAAGAAAGAATTGATGGCACGCATTAAAAAAGGAGACAAAGAAGCCAGGGAACGTTATATCAAGGGTAATCTCCGCCTGGTGCTGAGCATTATCCAGCGTTTTTCCAACAGTAAAGAAAATGCGGACGATTTGTTTCAGGTCGGATGTATCGGCTTGATGAAAGCGATTGACAATTTTAACGACGAATTAAACGTACAGTTTTCCACATACGCCTGCCCGATGATCATTGGCGAAGTGCGCCGGTATCTGCGGGACAACAACGCCATCCGGGTCAGCCGTTCCCTGAGGGATACGGCGTATAAGGCGATCTACGCGAAAGAAATGATGATGAAAGATACCGACCGGGAGCCGACGATCGACGAGATCGCCAGGGAGATCGGGATGGAAAAGGACGCGGTCCTCTACGCGCTGGACGCGATCGCAAGTCCGATGTCGCTCTATGAGCCGGTATACCAGGAGGGCGGCGATACGCTTTATCTGATGGACCAGGTCAGCGACAAAAAACAAAAAGAAGAAAACTGGGTAAAAGAGATCACGTTAAAGGAAGCGATGGAACGATTGCCCGGAAGAGAATATAATATCATTCAGAAGCGTTTTTTTGAGGGGAAGACCCAGACGGAGGTCGCCAGGGAGATCGCGATCTCGCAGGCGCAGGTGAGCAGGCTGGAAAAAAGCGCGCTGCGCAGTATGCGCGATTATCTGAGGATCGACTGACGGAGAAAAAAAGAAAATATTGAGAAAATAATGGTTGACACAGAGAAAAGCCTGTGATAATATAAACAAGCTGTCTGCAAAAAAGACAGCAATGCGCCGGACGGCGCACGGACATTGACAACAGAATCATATGACAACCCTGAAAATTCTTAAAAAACGCCGTGGCGGAAGCCATGGCAAAAGAGGATTTCAGAAAAGAAACCCGGAGCACGGGGCGGCAGGGGAGCCTGCCGGAACG
>CANQDT010000025.1 GCA_947593735.1 uncultured Lachnospiraceae bacterium
CTTGTTTACTGTATGCACGTTCCGGCAGGCTCCCCTGCCGCCCCGTGCTCCGGGTTTCTTTTCTGAAATCCTCTTTTTGCCATGGCTTCCGCCACGGCGTTTTTTAAGAATTTTCAGGGTTGTCATATGATTCTGTTGTCAATGTTCAATAACACCGGAGAAGGAGGGATTTGAACCCTCGCGCCGCTATTCACGACCTATACCCTTAGCAGGGGCACCTCTTCAGCCACTTGAGTACTTCTCCATGTGCCTAAAATTAAGCATCGTATCCTTTTGTCAGAAAAGGAAATTTAAAGCACCGCCGCATTGGCAGTGCTTGATTATTCTATCAAATAGGATTTTGTTTGTCAACAGATTTTTTCTGATTTTTCAAAAATTGTTCCACCGCCGTTTCGTACAGGTTGTTCCCCCTGCTGTCGATGACGACAATGACCGGAAAGTTTTCTATTTCCAGCCTCCGCACCGCTTCCGTGCCGAGGTCTTCATAGGCGATCACTTTCGACCGGACGATACATTTCGACAGGAGCGCTCCCGCTCCCCCGACCGCCGCATAGTAGACCGCGCCGTTCTTTTTCATGGCGTCGATCACCGCCCGGCTCCGTTTTCCCTTTCCGATCATCCCCTGCAGTCCGTTCTCCAGCATAAGGGGCGTATATTTGTCCATCCGGCTTGACGTCGTCGGTCCCGCGGATCCGATCACCGCTTCCTCTCTCGCCGGGCTTGGCCCGAGATAATAGATCAGGTTGCCGGAAAGCGGGATGGGAATGTCCTTTCCTTCGAGCATGCTTTCATACATCCGTTTGTGCGCCGCGTCTCTCGCGGTATAAATCGTGCCGGTCAGATATACATAATCGCCCGCGCGGAGGGAGCACGCTTCCTCCCTTGTCATTGGAACATGAATATGTCTGTCCATCTTTTATCCCCTATAACCTTCTTGTGCTGTGCCGGTTTACATGACAGCAGATATTGATCCCGACCGGCAGCCCCGCGATGTGGGTCGGATAAGTCTCAATGTTGACCGCGAGCGCCGTGACGGAACCGCCAAGCCCTCCCGGACCAATTCCGAGCCCGTTGATCCGGTCAAGCAGTTCTATTTCCATCTCTTTTATATGAGGAAGCTCCGAATGTTTCCCAACCGGACGGGTGAGCGCATGCTTTGCCATACCGGCGCATTTTTCAAATGTTCCTCCGATTCCGACACCGACCGTCATGGGCGGACAGGCGTTTGGTCCCGCTTCCCTGACCGTCGTCAAAACCGCTTCTTTGACGCCTTCCTCCCCGTCCGCCGGCTTCAGCATCCAGACGCGCGACATATTTTCCGACCCAAATCCCTTCGGCGCGACTGTGATCGTGAGGTTCTCGCCCGGCACGACCGAATAATGGATCACCGCAGGCGTATTGTCTTTTGTATTTTCCCGGATCAGGGGATCGCTGACCACCGATTTTCTCAGAAACCCTTCTTGATATCCGCGGCGAACGCCCTCGTTCACCGCTTCCTCCAGAGAGCCTCCCACGATATGGACGTCCTGGCCGAGTTCCAGAAAAACTACCGCCATACCGGTATCCTGACAGATCGGGATTTTTTCTTTTCCCGCGATCTGAAGATTCATTTCCAGCTGACCCAGAATTTTTTTCCCGAGGACCGACGTTTCCTTTTCCGCCGCTTCCCGCATCGCGCGTTCCATATCTTCGGATAAAAAATGGGTCGATTCCACGCACATTTCCGCGATCGTCCGGGTAATCTCGCTGACGTTTATTTCTCTCATAACGATGGCTCCGCGTTTTCATCCTCCGGATCTTTGTCCCTTACTTTGGCGACGCCCGCGACAAAAATATCTTTTTCTGCGTCTACGCTGATCAATTTCACGCCGGACGCGATCCGCCCGACTTTTGATATCGTATCCACACTCATCCGGATGATGATTCCTTCATTCGTGATCAACATGATTTCCTGGTCTTCATTCACTGCCTTGGCGCCTATGACCGCACCGGTTTTTTCAGTGATCTTGTAGCACCGAACGCCTTTTCCGCCCCTGTGCTGCGCCGTAAATTCTTTCATATCGGTACGTTTTCCCATACCGTTCGCGGAAACGATCAGAAGATCGTCGCCCTGGCTGACCATCTGCATCGCGACGACTTCGTCTCCCGGCATCAGGTTCATGCCGCGGACTCCCATGGAGGGCCGCCCTGTCTCCCGGACGTCCTTTTCATGAAACCGGATACATTGCCCGTTTTTCGTGACGAGGATGATATCCTGCTGATTGTCTGTTACTTTTACTTCGATCAGCTCGTCTTCCTCCCGGAGCCCGATCGCCGCGAGCCCTGTTTTGCGGACGTTCCGGTAATCCACGATCGACGTCTTTTTGACTGTGCCGTTTTTGGTCGCCATGAACAGATACGTCCCTTCCTGATATTCCCTGATCGGGATGATCGCGGTGATGCTTTCCCCCGGCTGCAGCTGAAGAAGGTTGATGATCGCCGTTCCGCGCGACGTGCGCCCCGCTTCCGGAATCTCATATCCTTTTAGCCGATAGACGCGTCCTGTATTTGTAAAAAAAAGAATATAATGATGGGTCGTCGTCATGAGAAGTTCTTCAATGAAGTCTTCTTCGATCGTCTGCATTCCGCGGATTCCTTTTCCGCCCCGGTTCTGGTTTCGGAAATTATCCACAGTCATCCGCTTGATATACCCGAGCTTCGTCATCGCGATCACAGTATTCTCTTTCGGGATCAGATCTTCATCCGTAATTTCCTCATCATCAATTCCGATGGATGTGCGTCTTTCATCCCCATATTTGTCGCGGATCACAATGATCTCATCCCGGATCACTCCGAGCAGCATTTTTCTGTCCTGAAGGATCGATTTTAAATATGTAATTTTTTCCATCAGATCTTTGTATTCGTTCTCAAGCTTTCCCCGTTCCAGCCCGGTCAGGGTACGCAACCGCATATCGACGATCGCCTGCGCCTGCGCGTCCGTCAATGCAAACGATTCCATCAGCTTTTCTTTCGCGATCTGAACCGTTTCCGAACCTCTGATTATGCGGATCACTTCGTCGATATGATCGAGCGCGATCAGAAGCCCCTGTAAAATATGCGCCCTTTCTTCCGCTTTATTTAAGTCATACCGCGTCCTTCTTGTGACGACTTCCTCCTGATGCTTCAAATAATAATGAAGCATATCATACAGGTTCAGAATACGCGGTTCCCCTCCGACAAGCGCGAGCATATTGACTCCAAACGTATCCTGGAGCTGCGTGTGCTTGTACAGCTGGTTCAAAAGGACATTCGCGTTGACATCCCTGCGCAGTTCAATACAGATTCTCATGCCGGACCGGTCGGATTCATCCCTTAATTCCGTAATGCCATCGACCCGTTTTTCCTTTACCAGCTCGGCGATCTTCTCGATCAGCCTCGCTTTGTTCACCATAAAAGGAATCTCTGTCACAAGGATCCTCTGTTTCCCGTTTGGAAGCTGTTCGATCTCCGTCACGGCGCGCACTTTGATCTTTCCTCTGCCGGTCCGGTACGCTTCCTGGATCCCATTCATCCCGAGGATCACTCCCCCTGTCGGGAAATCCGGCCCTTTTACGATCTCCATCAGTTCTTCGATCCGGGTATCGCGATCTTCCGTTACTTCGTTGTCGATCATCTTCACTACCGCGTTGATCGTTTCTTTCAGATTATGGGGAGGAATGTTAGTCGCCATTCCGACCGCGATCCCGGAAGTCCCGTTTACCAGGAGATTCGGATACCGGGAAGGAAGAATCGTCGGTTCTTTTTCTGTTTCATCAAAGTTTGGCGTAAAATCAACGGTATCCTTGTTGATATCCGCAGTCATCTCCATGGAAATCCTGCTCAGCCGCGCCTCCGTATACCGCATCGCCGCGGCGCCGTCCCCGTCGACCGACCCGAAATTTCCATGCCCGTCTACAAGAGGATAACGGGTGGACCAGTCCTGCGCTAATTTTACAAGCGCTTCATAGATCGAACTGTCTCCGTGAGGATGATATTTACCCATCGTATCACCGACAATACGGGCGCATTTCCGGTGCGGCTTATCCGGTCCGTTATTCAATTCGATCATGGAATATAAGATTCTCCTCTGAACCGGCTTCAATCCGTCCCGCACATCCGGCAGCGCTCTGGCGGCAATGACGCTCATCGCATAGTCGATATAAAATGTTTCCATTTTCTTTTTCAGATCGACTTCATGAACTTTATCAAAAATATGATTGTCATCCATTCATATATCCTCCCGATTAAATATCCAGATTTGTTACGAATTTCGCGTTTTCCTCGATAAAAATACGTCTCGGTTCCACGTCGTCTCCCATCAGAGTCGTAAACGTCTGATCAATCTCCATTTCATCCTCTTCGTTCAGCTTTACTTTCAGCAGGATCCTCTTTTCCGGATCCATGGTCGTTTCCCACAGCTGTTCGGCATCCATCTCGCCAAGTCCTTTGTAACGCTGGATCTTGTTATTATTATCTCTCCCGATCTCCGTCAGGATCTGGTCAAGCTCCGCGTCGCTGTACGCGTACCAGGATTTTTTATTTTTTTCGATCTTATAAAGAGGCGGCTGCGCCAGATATACATATCCTTCCTTGATCAGATCTTTCATAAAACGATACAAAAAAGTCAGAAGGAGCGTGGAAATATGTGCCCCGTCCACATCAGCGTCCGTCATGATGATGATTTTGTGGTACCGGAGCTTCTCGATATCAAAATCCTCATGGATCCCAGTCCCGAACGCTGTGATCATTGCCTGGATCTCTTTGTTTCCAAGGATCCGGTCAAGCCTTGCCTTTTCCACATTTAAGATTTTTCCGCGCAGTGGAAGGATCGCCTGCGTCGCGCGGGAACGCGCCGTCTTCGCGGATCCGCCCGCGGAATCTCCCTCAACAATATAAATCTCGCAGTTTTCCGGATTCTTATCCGAGCAGTCCGCCAGTTTCCCGGGCAGGGACATTCCGTCCAGCGCCGTTTTCCTCCTGGTCAGTTCCCTCGCCTTTCGCGCGGCGTCCCGCGCGCGCTGCGCGAGGATCGCTTTTTCCAGAATGATCCGCGCCACAGTCGGATTCTGCTCCAGAAAATAAGTCAGCTGTTCGCTCACGATACTGTCCACAGCGCCCCTTGCCTCGCTGTTTCCCAATTTCTGTTTTGTCTGCCCTTCAAACTGGGGATCTTCGATCTTGATGCTGATAATCGCCATCAATCCCTCCCGGATGTCTTCCCCGGACATATTCTGCTCGTTCTCTTTTAATAATTTATTTTTCCTCGCGTAATCGTTAAACGTCTTTGTCAGCGCGTTCTTAAACCCGGCAAGGTGCGTTCCTCCCTCCGGCGTCGTGATATTATTGACAAAACTGAAGCATCCTTCGTTATAAGAATTATTATGCTGCATCGCCACTTCGACGGCTACATTGTCTTTTGTCCCTTCGCAATAAATGATCTCCTCATACAGAGGTTCTTTATGGCGGTTTAAATAAGACACAAATTCCCTGATCCCGCCTTCATAATGAAATTCTCTTTCTTTCGCCGGTTCTTCCCTGTCATCGACCAGAATGATTTTTAATCCTTTCGTGAGAAACGCCATTTCCCGAAGCCGCTGGCGAAGCGTATCATAATCAAATACCGTTTCTTCAAAGATTTCCTTATCCGGTAAAAAGCGCACGGTCGTTCCCGTATAATCCGTATCGCCGGTCACATGAAGCGCTTCCTTTACTTTTCCTCTTTCATACCGCTGGCTGTAGATCTTTCCGTCGCGGTGAACTTCCACTTCCAGCCACTCCGATAACGCGTTCACGACAGATGCGCCCACGCCATGAAGACCGCCGGATACCTTGTATCCGCCGCCGCCAAATTTTCCTCCGGCATGAAGGATCGTAAAAACAACTTCCACAGCCGGGATTCCTTTCTTTTTGTTGATATCGACCGGGATTCCGCGCCCATTATCCATAACGGTGATCGAATTGTCCTTTTCGATCGTGACTTTTATTTTATCACAGAAACCTGCCAGCGCTTCATCAACGGCATTATCTACGATCTCATATACCAGATGATGGAGTCCCCTCGACGATGTGCTTCCGATATACATTCCCGGTCTTTTTCTAACTGCTTCCAGTCCTTCCAGAATTTGTATTTGTTCAGCACTATATTCATCACTCATGGTTTTTTTCCTCCATTTCTTTTCTCTCTGCCATTCCATTATGAACATAATACAGACATTCCACGGGAATCTGTCCGTTCGTAAACTCGTCCATGCCGGTGCAGGTTACGATCGTCTGCACTTGCCTGATACTGTCCAGAAGAAATTTTCTTCTGTTCTGGTCCAGTTCAGATAAAACATCATCCAGCAACAGGACCGGCGGATCCTTTTTTATCCGTTTTACAAGCTCGATCTCCGACAATTTCAAAGACAACGACGTCGTCCTCTGCTGTCCCTGTGAACCAAACTGCCGGATATCAATCTCATTTACCAGAAACCGGATATCATCCCTGTGCGGTCCCGTATTTGTGCTCATAAAATGAATATCGGACGAACGTTTTTTCTTTAATTCCTCCCGAAATTCTTTTTCCCGGACGTCCGGTTCATAGATCAGCTGAAGCTTTTCTTTGTTTCCGGATAAGGAACGATGGATCTTCCCGCTGATCTTATTCATCTCGCGGATAAATTCACCGCGCCGCCGGATCAGCTCCGTCCCACATTCCGCCAGCTGCTCGTCCCATATATCAAGCGTTTCCTCCAGTCCCGGATGGAAACTGATCTGTTTTAATAACTGATTTCTCTGTTTTAAGATCCGGTTGTATCTGGTCAGATAATAAAAATAGACTTTATCCAGCTGGCACAATTCCATATTCAAAAATCGTCTTCTCTCCGCGGGCCCGTTTTTCACGATTCCGAGATCCTCCGGCGAGAAAACAACGACATGGATCATCCCGAATAATTCATTGTATTTCCTGATCGAAATTCCGTCGATCGCCACTCCCTTCGTTTTATTTTTGCGAAGGTGAACATCGATCCGGTGCAAACTCCCGTTTTTTTCAAGAACTAACCGGATATGGGATTCTTCTTTCCCAAAGCGGATGATCTCCCTGTCTTTGCATCCCCGGTGCGATTTCGTCGTCCCGCACAGAAATACCGATTCCAGCAGATTCGTTTTTCCCTGCGCGTTGTCCCCATATAACACATTGACGCCCGGTTCAAACTCCATTTTCAAATTGGAATAATTGCGATAATCCTGTAATTCCAGCGATTGAATGATCATTCTGCCACCAGCGAAGATTTCATTTTTATCTGACAGCTGCCATATTCTATGACAGATCCGTCATACAGCTTTCTTCCTCTCCGAAGTTCCGTCTGCCCGTCTACTTTTACAAGTCCGTCCTGGATCAGAAATTTCGCTTCGACTCCGGAATTTGCGATCCCGGTCGCTTTCAGCGCCTGTCCGAGACGGATCGATTCCTCTTTTAAAACAAATGTTTCCATGCTGTTCCGATCCTTTTTTAATATGACGTAAAGTTGACAGGAAGAATCAGGTAAATATAAGATTCTTCCTCGTCCCTGATAAAGCAGGGCGCTTTCGGATTCACAAGATAGATCGTAATCTCCTCATCATCGATCACGCGGAGCGCGTCCAGGAGAAACCTCGGATTAAATCCGATCAGGATATCCTTTCCTTCTTTCTGGATCGTCAGATCTTCATTCATGGAACCGATCATCGTATTGACCTTCAATTCCATTTTTCCGTCGGTCATATTTAAAATGATCGGACGTTTGTCACTTTCCCGGATCAGAAGGATCGCCCGTTCCATGCTGTTGATAAAATCTTTTTTGTTAATAACGATCTTCGTCTCATAATCGCTTGACAGCATTTGCTTGATCTTATAATATTCTCCCTCCAGAAGACGGGAAACAACCTTTGTCTGGTCAAATTCAAATAAAATATGTTTATCCGAAAAAGTGATGATGACATCCTCTTCCGCTTCTCCCGGCAGGATCTTATTCAGGTCGCTTAATGTTTTTCCCGGGACAACGACTTTCACATGTTCATAATTCTTTTTTAATTCCATATTCCGAATGGAAATGCGGTGGCCGTCAAGGGACGTGACCGTGAAGATCCCGTCGTTTACTTCAAATAATTCTCCGGTCATCAGCCTGTTATTTTCATTGTCGGAAATCGAAAAGATTGTCTGCCGGATCGCCTCTTTCAGAGAAAACTGGGAGATCGCGATGCTTTTTTCCCTCTGTATATCGGGAAGCGACGGAAAATCGTTTCCTTCCCTGCCGGAAATATGAAAGACGGAATTTTCACAAGTGATCGTTGCTTTTTCATTCTCGTCCGTTTCCAATGTGATATCATTATCCGGAAGCTTCCTTACGATCTCAGAAAAAAGCCTCGCGTCGATGGCGATCTGCCCTTCTTCCTCGATCGTTCCCTCAACGATCGTTTCGATGCCAAGTTCCATATCGTTTGCCGTCATCTTGATGGTTTCATTTCTCGCCTCAATGAGAATACATTCTAAGATCGGCAATGTCGTTTTTGAGGAAACCGCTTTTAAGACGGTTGAAACGGAAGCCTGTAATTGATTTCTGCTGCATAATAGTTTCATGATGGTGTATAACTCCTCTCTTCAGGTTGTTGAATGATGGAACGTATTATATTAAATAAATTTCCGTAGTCTTCGTAGTAGGCGCTGTGGATTTGTTGATAACCGTTTTTTCGCTGAAAGGCAAAGGAAAAACGGGAAAGAATAACTGTGTGAATAAAACAGAAATTCCATGTGCATTTCTGGTATATTTTTTTTGTAAAAATATGTAAAATAAAAATATAAACAATTTATCAACAGGAAATAAACAGGGTTTCAACCGGATATCCACTACATATTCGGATTGATCTTTTTCACCAGGACGTCGATCGTATTTTTGAGATTCTGGTTTTCCCGGATATCCGATTCGATTTTTTTGATCCCGTGTATGATAGTCGTATGATCCCTCCTGCCGAGAATGTTGCCGACATATTGCAGGGAACAATCCGTCATCTTCTGGCACAGATACATGGAAATCTGCCTCGGATAAGCGATGTCCTGGCTTTTCTTTTTGGATACCATATCGTTCATGGTCAAGCCGTAATGCTCCGCGACGGTCTGGATGATCAGTTCCGCCGTGATCTCTTTGGAACCGTCCGGCGAGATCAGATCTTTCAGCGCTTTTTCCGCAAGGACAAGGTCGATCGGCTGCCGTTCCAGGTTGGAAAAGAAAATGATCTTGTTTAACGCGCCTTCCAGTTCCCGGATGTTAAATTTGATATTGGAAGCAATATAATCCAGAATGTTATCGTCGATCGAGATGCCGTCCGTTTCTACTTTTTTGCGCAGGATCGCCATACGCGTCTCATAATTCGGAGAAGAAATATCCGCCTGGATCCCCATTTCAAATCTTGTCCGAAGACGATCCTCCAGCTGGACGAGGTCTTTCGGGGATTTGTCGGATGTGATGACGATCTGTTTTTTTGACTGATGGAGCGTATTGAACGTATGGAAAAATTCTTCCTGCGTACTCTCTTTCCCGACGATAAACTGGATGTCATCGATCAGAAGGAGGTCGATGTTCCTGTATTTATCGCGAAATTCCTGGTTTTTATCCTGCTTGATCGATTCGATCAGTTCGTTCGTAAATGTTTCGCTCGTGACATACAATACTTTCGCATTTTTATTTTTGGAAAGAATGTGATGACCGATCGCCTGCATCAGATGCGTTTTGCCAAGACCGACGCCTCCGTACAAAAAAAGCGGGTTGTATGCTTCGGCTGGGGATTCCGCGACCGCGACACTCGCGGCGTGGGCAAATTTATTGTTGTCGCCGATAATAAACGTATCAAATGTATATTTTGGATTCAGGTTTGTTGTGATCTGATTGGATTTTTCTGCGTCTTCTTCTTTTTCTTCCTGATTGATTATGAATTTTACTTCATAATTGGTATCGAACAATTCGTTGATCGCAAGCTGCAGATACATATCATAAAATTTGGATTCGATAAAATTTAATCCCCGGCTGCCCATTTTGTTGTCGAGGGAAAAATAGATGGTATCATCCTTGATCTCCTCTACGGTTAGCGGCTGGATCCATGCTTTGATCGCGGCGGTCGATACATTATAATCTTTTTCGATCATTCCAAGAATAACCGGCCAGTTGTTTATAATTTTATTTTTCATAGACACAACCTCATTGTCATGGTAAATGTAATAAAATCAAAAAGCGCAAATTTTCATATATATATTGTATAACAAAACCAATTTTTTTTCAACCAAACAAATCAAGGATTTCTTTTTTGAAAATCTTTTATGGGAGATAATCCGAAATGGGATTTGTATGACCGATAAAACGAGGAATAGTCATGAAATCCGCATTGCAGAAAAACCGTGGTCGGATGAGATCCGTGGTGCAGGAGATCTTTCGCCATCAACAGCCGTTTGATCGTTATATAATTCCAGATGGTGGAACCGGTCGCCGCTTTAAATTTGCGGTTCAGCTGTGATTTGCTTAAAAAAGCGAACCGGCTGATATCGTCCAATGTCAGTTCTTCTGTCATATGTTCATTGATAAAAGAAATGACGCCGGAAAATTCCTCTGTTTTCTGGCGGCTTTTTTGAATGATCGGATAAGCGTTTTTTAATTCATCGAGCAAAACCGTCAGATATAATTGCTGTTCGTCGGGCGGCGATGTGCAGATCTTGTCGAGATAGGATAACCAGTTGTTTTGTTTGAAAAGAGAGGACGGATAACGGTTCAGCTGTCCCAGAGGGCGTTGATGGATAAAATCCATAATGGGATTTCTGTAGCCGCGAAGGATCGCTTCCGGATAAAAATTGATGACGTACCGTTCATAGGGAGCGTTGGAACGGAGCAGGAGACAGTGGGCTTCCGCGCGCTTCATGATCAGAATGTCCCCGGATCTTAAATCATAAAAATTCCCTTCTACGGAATATTTCGCGTCTCCTGTAAGAAAGCAATAGAGTTCATAGGTTTCATGCGTATGCATATGAACCAGGTTCGGATCCGGAACTTTATCGTAATATTTGGATGAAACAGTGATCGGATTTGTCATGGCAATTCTCCTTTTTTTTATCGTACAATAAAATGCGCATATTTACAATCTTTTTCTGCCTTTATTTGCAATAGACGGACCGCGGTTTTTTATTTATAATAGCAGTACCAGGTGCAAAAGGAGAAATATCAGTTACTATGGAAAAAAACGCATTTTTAAAGAATGAAACGGCAAAAAAACTATATGAAACGGTTTCCGAACTTCCAATCGTGGATTATCATTGCCATTTGTCTCCGAAAGAAATTTATGAAGATCAGCCTTTCCGCAATATCGGAGAAATATGGCTTGGCGCGGATCATTATAAATGGAGGCTGATGAGGACGGCAGGCGTTGAGGAAGAACAGATCACAGGAAACGCTTCCTATAAAGATAAGTTTCTCCGTTATTGTGAAGCGTTGGAATTTGCGGCAGGCAATCCTCTTTATCATTGGTCCCATATGGAATTGATGAAATATTTTCATATTGATCTTGTGATCAAAAAAGAGAATGCGGAAAAAATATGGGATCAGGCGAATGCATACATAGAGAAAACAAAAATGTCGCCGAGAAAATTGATGGAACAATCCGGAACAGAACTTCTCTGTACGACGGATGATGTTGCGGATGATCTGGTCTGGCATCAAAAAATAGCCGAGGATCCATCGTTTCGGATCAGAGTGCTTCCTACGTTTCGGACCGATCGCCTGTTTCAGATCCGGCAAAGCGATTATCCTGCATATCTCGTTCAATTAGAACAGTCTTCAAAAAGGAAGATCAACGATTATGAGGGATTCAAACAGGTAATTCAGGAACGGCTTTCTTATTTTGTAAAAATGGGATGCCGGTGCGCGGATATCGGTATTTCCGAATTTCCTGACAGGATCGCGGACGATAAGGAAGCGGGGCGGACGTTTGAGGCGGCGATGAAAGGGGAAGCGGCCACCGACGATCAATATCGGGGATTTATTGGAAATCTGTATCTGTATTTGGCGAAACTCTATAAAAAAGAACATTTGCTGTCGCAATGGCACTTGGGAGCGATAAGGAATTGTAACAGCAATCTGTACCAAAGGCTCGGGGCAGACTGCGGCGTTGATTGTATGGGAAATCCGATCAATGGAAACGATCTGATCCGGATGTTGGACGCAATCGATCATTCTTGCGGGCTGACGGATACGGTTCTTTATTCTTTGAATGAAACGGGCAGCGCACAGATCGCTTCGATCGCCGGCGCGTTTCCAAATGTCCGGTGCGGGGCTTCCTGGTGGTTTTGTGACCACAAAAGGGGAATTGAAAATGAGATCAGGATCATCGCGGAAAACGCGTCGCTTGGAAATTTTTATGGTATGTTGACGGATTCGAGGAGCTTCCTTTCTTATGTCAGGCATGATTATTTCCGGCAGATCCTTTGTAATGTGATCGGACAATGGGTGGAAGCGGGCGAATATGATCGGGAAAGCGCTGTGAAGCTGGCAAAAAAGATTTCCTATGAAAATATCCGTCAGGTTTTCGCGTAAGAAAAGGACAGGGGGAACAGAAAATGAAGCTTGCGTTTCGCTGGTATGGGGAGGAAGATCCCATTCCGCTTTCTTATATCAGGCAAATTCCGAATATGCGGTCGGTCGTAAGCGCGATCTATGATGTAAAACCGGGAGAAATATGGCAGGAGGAAAGTATTCGGAAAAGGAAAGAACAAATTGAAAAAAACGGTATGCTATTCGATATTGTCGAGTCGGTGCCGGTGCCGGAAGAAATTAAACTCGGAACAGAACAGGCGGACAGGCTGACGGACGTATATTGTGAAAATATCCGGCGCTGCGCAAAATATGGGATCCGCTGTATTACCTATAATTTTATGCCGATTTTTGACTGGACAAGGACCTGCCTCGACCATAAGGCTCCCGACGGCTCCAGTAGTCTCATTTTTGACAGTAACCAGTTAAAAGGGCTGGATCCGCTGAAAGAGGAAATTCATCTTCCGGGATGGGATCGCAGCTATACGCAGGAAGAAGTGAGAACGCTCATAAATGAGTATGAAAAGATCGGGGAAGAGGGGCTATGGAAGAATCTGGAGAATTTTTTGAAGAAGATCATTCCCGTGGCGGAAGAATATCATGTCAGAATGGCAATTCACCCGGATGATCCGCCCTACTCGATTTTTGGTATTCCGCGGATCATTACAGGGGAAAACGGGATCGACCGGCTGCTTTCCATTGTGGACAGCCCGGCAAACAGCCTTTGTTTTTGTACCGGATCGCTCGGCTGCGCGGCGTGGAACGATATACCGGGCATGGCGTACAAGTACGGCGCGAAAAACAGGATCGCGTTTCTGCATCTGCGTCAGATTAAAAGAAAGACAGATGGAAGTTTTGAGGAAAGCGGACATTTATCTGACTGCGGCGATCTGGATATGTATGAAATCGTAAAAGCCCTGGTTGATACCGGATTTGACGGTTATGTTCGCTCCGATCACGGGAGAATGATATGGGGAGAAAATGGAAAACCGGGTTACGGGCTTTACGACCGTGCCCTGGGAGCGGCATATATAAACGGATTGTTTGAAGCGTGCGAAAAGGGGAGGACAAGATGAAGAAAAATAGTTTCAATACGGATCTCGAAGGAAAAGTCGCGGTCGTGACGGGAGCGGGCGGCGTCCTCTGCTCGGTATTTGCCAAAGCGCTGGCGAGGGCAGGCGCAAGTGTGGCGCTGTTGGATCTGAATTATGAAGCGGCGAAAACAGTGATGGATGAGATTTATGAGGAAGGCGGACAGGCAAAAGCCTACGCCTGTGATGTTCTGGAAAAAGAAATGTGCGATGATGTTGCCACGCGGGTGGAAATAGAGTTTGGACCGTGCGATATCCTGATAAACGGAGCCGGAGGAAATCATCCGAACGCGACGACGGATGGAGAATATTTTGAAGAAGGGATCGGAAATAAGGAGGGAAAGACCTTTTTTGATCTGGACAAAAAAGATATCGCGGCAGTCTTCGACCTTAATTTTCTTGGCACGCTGATCCCGGTCCAAAGCTTCGCAAAACAAATGATCGGCAGGACAGGATGCAATATCATCAATGTTTCCAGTATGAACGCGTTTCTGCCCCTGACAAAGATTCCGGCATATTCCGGAGCGAAAGCGGCAGTTTCTAATTTTACGCAATGGCTGGCGGTCTATTTTAGCCGTTCCGGGATCCGGGTCAACGCGATCGCGCCGGGCTTTTTCGCTACCAAACAAAATGAAAAACTGCTTTTTCACGAAGATGGGACGCCGACTGCCCGCACGGGAAAAATCCTTGCCGCGACGCCGATGAGACGGTTAGGCGAGGCAAAAGAACTGGAAGGAGCGCTTCTTTTCTTATTAAATAATGAAGCGGCAGGCTTTATTACCGGTATCGTATTGCCGGTAGACGGAGGATTTTCCGCTTATTCGGGGGTATAGAATATGGAAGGAATCAATCTTTACGCATTCGCGGATGAAGCGTCCCCGATGATTGAAAAACAGATTGCCGCCATGAAGCGGAACAACTTACAGGGCATAGAGATCCGCGGGGTCGATGGGGTCAATGTTTCGTCAATTTCGCTCCAGAAAGCGAAAGAGGTGAAGAAAAAACTGGACGACGCGGGGCTGGTTACATGGTCGGTCGGTTCGCCGATCGGAAAAATATCGATCGAAGACGCGTTTGCGCCGCATCTGGAACAATGGAAGCATACGTTGGAGATCGCCTATGTGCTGGAAGCGAAAAATATCCGGCTGTTTTCCTTTTATATCCCTGCCGCGTTTCGTCATGAAGACTGCAAGGATGAAGTGATGGAGCGGCTTGCCGGATTGATCGACGCCGCGCGCGGATCGGGCGTTACGCTCTGCCATGAAAACGAGAAAGGGATTTACGGGGATATACCGGAACGATGCCTGGAAATCCATCGGAGCTTTCCTGAAATAAAAGGAGTCTTTGATCCCGCGAATTATATCCAGTGCGGTGTGGATACGGAAAAAAGCTGGACGATGCTGAAAAATTACATTGCTTATCTGCATATCAAAGACGCCAGGTCCGACGGGACCGTAGTTCCGGCAGGAATGGGGGACGGGCACGTCGCCCGGATCGCGCGGGAGTTTATGGAAGCGGGAGGAAACAGCTTTACTATAGAGCCCCACCTTACGATCTTCCAGGGGCTGGAGCATATGGAGCGAAAAGGAGAAAAAACAAAAATGGAATTTCTTTATCCGGACGGCGATACCGCGTTTGACGCGGCGTGCAACGCGTTCCGGAACTTATTGCCATAAAAAATATCAGAGGGGAGAAAGAAGAATGGAAATAGGAGCACAGCTTTATACGGTCCGGGAATTTTGCGGAAACCTGGACGACTTTTCGGAAAGTTTGAAAAAAATAGCGCAGATCGGGTACAGGTACGTTCAGGTATCCGGGACATGCGCGTATGATCCGCAATGGTTAGACGGCGAATTAAAGAAAAACGGGCTGAAATGCGTTTTGACGCATATTTCCGGGGACAGGCTGAAAAATGACGCGGCGGCGGTCGCCCGGGAACATGATGTATTTGGATGCGATTATGTCGGGCTCGGATATTATCCCTTTGATGAAAAGAAAGAGGATCAGTCCGTGAAGCATTTTGTGGAAACATTTACGCCGGTTGCGGATACATTGGCAAAAAACGGGAAATATTTCATGTATCATAATCATGACAGGGAGTTTCAGAAAGTCGGCGGGGAAACGGTCCTGCAGCGGATTTCCGAGGCGTTTCCTCCGGATAAGCTTGGATTTACCCTCGATACGTTCTGGATACAGGCGGGAGGAGGCGATCCCGCCGCCTGGGTGGAACGCTTATCCGGGCGCGTCCCCTGTATTCACCTGAAAGATTACGCGTATGGAAGGACCATGGCGGTAATTGGGGAGGGCAATCTCAATTTTGACCGCGTATTTGAAAAAGCGGAAGCGGCAGGGACGAAATACCTGCTGGTGGAACAGGACGACTGCAACGGGGAAGACCCGTTCGACTGTCTTGCGCGCAGTTATCAATTTCTGAGATCAAGGGGGTTCTGAATATGAAGAAAATCCGGCTTGGCATCATCGGAATCGGAAATATGGGTTCCGCTCATGCAAATCATATAAAAGAAGGTTCCTGTCCCGACTTTGAAATACGGGCGATCGCCGACATTGACCCGGATCGCCTCGCGTGGGCGAAAGAACAGGAATATGGGCAGTCTGTCCGCTTCTTTTCCAATGCGGACGATATGTTGGAAAGCGGGCAGATCGATGCGTGTCTCGTGGCGGTTCCCCATTACGACCATCCGCGGTACGCGATCGCCTGCATGAAACGGGGGATTCACGTTATGGTGGAAAAACCGGCAGGCGTGTACACCCGGCAGGTCCGTGAAATGAACAGGGAAGCGGAAAAGCATCCGGACGTCGTTTTTGGCATGATGTTTAATCAGAGAACGGATTGTGTTTATCGGAAGCTCCGTGAACTTGTCCGGTCCGGAAAATATGGACAGATCCGCCGGACAAATTGGCTGATCACAAACTGGTACCGTCCGCAGGCATATTATGACTCCGGAAACTGGCGCGCGACCTGGGCGGGGGAAGGAGGCGGCGTGCTGTTGAACCAGTGCCCGCACCAGCTGGATCTGTGGCAGTGGATCTGCGGGATGCCGAAAAAGGTAGACGCCCATATGTATTATGGGAAATGGCACGATATTGAAGTGGAGGACGATGTAACGGTATTCGTAGAATATGAAAATGGGGCGACCGGCGTGTTTGTCACATCGACCGGCGACGCAGGCGGCACGAACCGTTTTGAGATCCAGATGGACCGGGCAAAATTTGTAGTGGAGGACGGTCGCCTGATGATGGAAGAATTTGAGATGAGCGAGCCGGAGTTTTCCAGGGTAAATACGGTTCCGTTTGGAACGATCCCCTCTATAAAAAGAGAGGTGGAGACGAACGGCAGCAATCCGCAGCATAACGGCGTCCTGAACGCCTTTGCTGACGCGATCCTCCGGGGAGGCGAACTGGTCGCGGACGGGAAGGAAGGAATCAACGGGCTGATGATCTCGAACGCGATCCACCTTTCCGCGTTTTTAAACCGGGAAATTGAACTCCCGTTTGATGAAGATCTTTTTTATGAGGAATTGATGAAACGGGCGGCAGCGTCCCGAACAAAGACCGGACGCAAAAGCGTGTTTGCCGATACGTCGGGCACTTATGGCGACAGATAAGGGGGATCGTATGCGGGAGATCAGAACAGGCGTGATCGGAATCGGAAATATGGGATCCGCGCACGCGGCATGCATTGCCGCGGGGGAGATCAGAGGGTTGGCACTCGCCGCCGTCTGTGAGATCGATAAAAATAAGGCGCGTGATTTCGCGGAACGCCACAGGGGGATCCGGATATATCACGATTATAAGGAGATGATCGCCGACGGAACTGTCGACGCCGTTGTGATCGCGGTTCCCCACCCGCTCCACGCGGAAATTGCCGGAAAGGCGCTGGAAGCGCGCCTGCACGTTTTGCTGGAGAAACCGGTTGACATCTCTGTTTCCAGGGCGGAAAAACTGAACCGTATCGCGCGGGAATCGGACAGCGTGTTCGCGATCATGTTTAATCAGCGGACCAATCCCCTTTTCCGGAAAGCGAGGGACATCGTTCAGGGCGGAGAACTGGGCGGGCTGAAACGGACGATCTGGATCGCGACAAACTGGTATCGGACGCAATATTATTACGATTCCGGCGACTGGCGCGCGACCTGGGCGGGAGAAGGAGGCGGCGTGCTGTTGAACCAGTGCCCGCACCAGCTGGATCTGTGGCAGTGGATCTGCGGGATGCCGGAGAGCGTGACCGCGTTCTGCGACATAGCGAAATATCACAGGATCGAGGTTGAGGATGACGTTACGCTGGTCACGAGATATAAGAACGGCGCGGTCGGGACGTTTATCGCCACGACCGGTGAATTTCCCGGGACAAACCGCCTGGAGGTGTCCGGCGACAAGGGAAAAATTGTCCTTGAGAATGGAATGTTAAAGTGGTGGAAGCTAAAGGAGCCGGAACCGATCGTCCGGGAGAAGTCCCGGCACGGATTTACCGAGATTGAGTATGAGTATTTCGAGATAAAGCAGGAAGCGCTAGAGCCTGCCCATAAGGGGATCCTCCGGAATTTTTCCGACGCGATCCTGACGGGCGCGCCGCTCCTTGCGCCAGGTACGGACGGGATATGGGAACTTATGATTTCCAACGCCGCCTACCTTTCCGGCTTTCAGGGAAGCATACCGGTGCCCCTCCCGTTTCATACGGAGGAATTTGACCGGCTCCTGCGGGAACGGGCGGCGCGCAGCAGCTATAAGAGAGGTGGCGTCCCGGAGAAGATGAGCGAAAAATACAACGGAAGATGGAGGGTAAACTGGTAAGCTGCCGGAAATGAAACGAGGGGTTTAAATTTTGCTTGACTTTCTAAAGGGGTTTCAATATAATGGGAGTGATGTTTTTATAAAAATCGCGTATACAGGCAGGCAAAAAGCAGAAACGACGATTTGTAAGGAGGTGCAGAAGAACCATGAAAATGACATTTCAGCCAAAGAAAAGACAGAGGTCAAAAGTACACGGCTTTCGGAAAAGAATGAGTACTGCCAACGGCAGAAAAGTATTAGCCAGGAGAAGAGCAAAAGGTAGAGCAAAATTATCCGCTTAGGTCACATACTCATGTGACCTTTTATTTACCCAAAATTATATGAAAGATTCCATAAAAAAAAATCAGGATTTTAAAAGGGTCTATGCGAACGGAACGTCTCTCGCGAATCAATATCTGGTCATGTATATATTGAAAAACGGGAAAGACGGAGAAAAAAGCCGATTAGGGATATCCGTGAGCAAAAAAGTCGGGAACAGCGTTGTCAGACACCGCGTTACCAGGCTGATCCGGGAAAGCTACCGCCTGCACCGCGATGAAATAAAAACAGGATATGATATTGTTGTAATCGGTAGAATGAGTGCGAAGGGAACGGATTATCGGAGCATAGAATCCGCGTTCCTACATTTAATCGGTATGCACAGGATAAGGATATAGGAGGCGGCGAAGATTGAGAAGAATCCGTTATTTCTTTATATATCCGATCAAATTTTATCAGAGATATTTGTCTCCGCTGAAGCGGAGGGGAACCTGCCGATATACTCCCACCTGTTCGCAATATGCCGTAGAGGCGTTTGAGAAGCATGGGGTGATAAAGGGATTTTTGCTGGCGTCATGGAGGCTATTGCGCTGCAATCCGTTTTCCAAGGGAGGATATGACCCGGTTCCATAAGAATGGAGGACCCAGATGGTTTACTTAACACAGTCGACCACGCCGATCATCGGGCAGTTTGCCTGGCTGATCGGAAAACTGATCGAGATTATTTATGACGGTCTGTGCGCGATCGGCATCCCTAATCTCGGAGTTGCGATCATATTATTAACGCTGGTCATTAAGCTGCTGATGCTTCCGCTGACGATCAAACAGCAGAAGTTTACAAAATTGAATACGGTCATGCAGCCGGAGATCAACAAGATCCAGAAAAAATATCGTGGAAAAAAAGATCAGGAATCCATGATGAAAATGAATCAGGAAACGCAGGCGGTTTATGAAAAATACGGCGCGAGCCCGACCGGAAGCTGTCTTCCGCTTCTGATCCAGTTTCCGATCCTGTTCGCCCTGTACCGGGTTATTTATAACATACCGGCATATGTGGATTCCATCAAATCCGTTTATATGAACATTGTAACGCCGGTGATGAATGTGCCCGGCTACATTGACAAGCTGTCGCAGATCGCCAATGACAACAGCATTATCGTTCCAAAGGTGACGGAGCGGGTCGACGGAGTGTACCGCCTGATCGATCATCCGACGACGGACCAGCTTGTCGATTTCCTGTATAAGTTTTCCAGTGATACATGGAACGCTATGCGGGGTTTATTCGCGGATTTCCCCCAGGTGATCCAGGCGCTGAATACGAATGTCCAGGAGATCGTTCATATGAATCAGTTTATTCCCGGGATCAACCTTGCGGAAAAACCGGGATTCAAGCTGTCGATCGCGCTGATCATCCCGATCTGCGCCGGATTTTTCCAGTGGCTGTCCGCGAAGACGATGGATCAGCCGGAAATGGATCCGGACGCGCCGGGCGCGGGAATGACAAAAGGAATGCTTACATTCATGCCGCTTATGTCGGCATATATGGCGGTGATCCTGCCTGCCGCACTTGGTATTTACTGGGCGGCGAGCGCGTTTTTCCAGGTTGTCCAGCAGCTGTTCCTGAACTGGTATATGAAGAAGCATGTCGATGTCGACGAGCTGATCGAAAAGAGCAGGAAGAAAGCCGCGAAGAAAAAGGCAAAAAGAAAAGGAAAGCCGTCGTTTTATGAGAAAATGATGGCGGCGCAGGGACAGGAAACGCCGTCCTCTTCTTCCACGGGGACGATCGGAAAAATGGCGGAAATGAATACAAGGAAAGTCAGCTCCCCGAACAGCGCGGCATATTCCGGGACAGCCGGCAAGGATAAAAAGAGTATTTCCGCAATCGCGAATATCATGAGGGAATATGACCAAAAGCAAAAAAAGTAAAGGAGGGAGATACGTATGGATATTTTAAAATTTGAAGGGAAAACCGTTGAGGAAGCGATCACGGAAGCGACAAGCCGGCTTGGCGTTACAAGCACGGAGCTGAAGTGGGACGTCATAGACAAAGGAAGCGCCGGATTTCTCGGGATCGGCAAAAAGAACGCCGTGATCGAAGTGCGGATCGGCGCGGAGAAAGAAGAAAATGCGCAGCCGGAACAGCGGGCGGCAAAAAAACCGGAGAAGAAAGCGGAGCCGGTAAAGAAGCAGGACCGGAAACCGGAAAAGGAAAAAGGAAAGGTCCCCGTACCGGATCAGAAGAAAGAGGAACCGGAGAAGGCAGAACAGAAAGAAAGCTCGATCAATGATGAGATCCTTCAGAAAGCGAAAGAGTTCGCGGAACAGATCTTCAAGGCAATGAAGATCGAGACGGAGGTTTCCGTGTCCGCGGATCTGGAGAATAATACGATCGAAATGGATCTTTCCGGCGACAATATGGGAATCCTGATCGGGAAAAGGGGGCAGACGCTGGACGCCCTGCAATATATCATCAGCCTGTATATCAATAAGGAAGCGGAAAATTATATCCGTTTTAAACTGGATACGGAAAATTACCGCGCCAGAAGGAAACAGACATTGGAGAATCTGGCGAAGAATATCGCTTATAAGGTAAAACGGAACCGCAGGCCGATCGCGCTTGAGCCAATGAATCCATACGAAAGACGGATCATCCATTCAGCGCTTCAGAACGACAAATACGTTTATACAAAGAGCGAAGGGGTAGAACCGTTCCGTAAAGTAGTTGTATTGTTAAAGAAATCATAATTGTTCAGTTGCTGCACGATCGTCCCGGAAAATGGGAGGTCGTGCATCTTTTTTACAGGAGTCAGCTATGTATGAAGATACGATTGCAGCCATCGCTACAGCGCCCGGGGAAGCGGGGATCGGCGTGATCCGGATAAGCGGAAGCAGAGCGATCCCGATCGCCGGCAAGGTATTTGTTTCGATGAACGGAAAACGGTTTGAAGAACCGGAGTCGCATAAGGCGGTCTATGGGATGATAAAGGACGGGGATACGCCGGTTGACGAATGTATCCTTCTTCCGATGCTCGCCCCACATTCCTATACGGGGGAGGACGTCGTGGAAATCCAGTGCCACGGAGGACCGATGGCGCTGCGGACGATCCTCGGGCTGCTTCTGCGTCACGGCGCGCGGGCGGCTGACCCGGGCGAATATACAAAAAGGGCGTTTTTGAATGGAAAACTGGATCTTTCCCAGGCGGAGGCAGTGATGGACGTGATCCAGGCGAAGAATCCGTTCGCGCTGGAATCGTCGGTCCGGCAGTTAAAGGGAGCGGTGCACGACCGGCTTGCCGGGCTTCGGGAAGAATTGTTATATGAGCTTGCGTATCTGGAATCGGCGCTGGACGATCCGGAGCATATCACGCTGGACGGGTTCGGGGAACGGCTGGCAGAAAAAAGCCGGAAATGGATCGGGACGCTGCATGATCTGATGGAAGCGGCGGACAACGGACGGATCCGAAAAGAAGGGATCGGGACGGTGATCGTCGGAAAGCCGAACGCGGGGAAATCTTCGATCCTGAACGTGCTGCTTGGGGAAGACCGCGCGATCGTGACCGATATTGCGGGAACGACCAGGGATACGCTGGAGGAAACCCTGCAGCTTCGCGGGATCATGCTGCGCGTTACGGATACGGCGGGGATCCGCGAGACGGACGACGTCGTGGAACAGCTCGGAGTGGAACGGACGCGGGAATGTGTAAAGACGGCGGATCTTGTCCTGTATGTAGCGGACAGTTCGGTGCCGACCGATGAAAACGATGATGCGATCAGAGAGATGATCCGGGGTAAAAAGGCGGTCGTCCTGTTGAATAAGAGCGATCTCCCACCGGTTTCCGGCGAGGAGGATTTCCCCGGATTCCCGGTGATCTCGGTATCCGCGAAGGAGAATACCGGGCTGGACGGGCTGTATGAGTGGATCATGGAACAATTTTTTCAGGGAAAGATATCCTGCGGCGATGAAATGATCATTACGAACGTCCGCCACAAAAATCTCCTTGCCGAAGCCGGGGAAAGCCTGGAACGGGTCCTTGAGGGGATACAGGCGGGAATGCCGGAGGATATTTGCGCGATCGACCTGATGGACGCCTATGAGCGGCTCGGGTTTATCACGGGAGAATCTGTCGGGGACGATCTGGTCAATGAGATATTCAGCAAATTCTGTGTCGGAAAGTAGGTGAGGACATGGCGGTGATGGAGGAAACCTATGACGTCGTTGTCGTCGGCGCCGGACATGCGGGCTGCGAGGCAGCGCTGGCGAGCGCGCGGCTTGGCATGGAGACGATCATGTTTACGGTCAGCATGGACAGCGTGGCGCTCATGCCGTGCAACCCGAATGTGGGCGGAACGTCAAAGGGCCATCTGGTAAGGGAAATTGACGCGCTCGGCGGCGAGATGGGAAAAAATATTGACAAGACCTATCTTCAGTCCAAAATGTTAAACCGGTCCAGGGGACCGGCGGTCCATTCTCTGCGCGCGCAGGCGGACAAGGCGGAATATTCCAGGCACATGAGAATGACGCTGGAAGCGACGGACCGGCTGACGCTGAGGCAGGCGGAAGCGGCGAGGCTGATCGTGGAAAACGGACGGGTCATGGGCATAGAAACGACGAGCGGCGCGATTTATCACGCGAAAGCGGTGATCCTCTGCACGGGAACTTACTTAAAGGCACGGTGCATTTACGGGGATGTGAGCAGGAACACGGGACCGAACGGGCTGTCGGCGGCGAATGAACTGACGGATTCCCTGAAAAGCCTCGGGATCCGTATGTACCGGTTTAAAACCGGGACGCCCGCCAGGATCGACCGGAGATCCATTGACTTTTCTGTCATGGAGGAACAGGTCGGGGACGAGCCGGTCACGCCGTTTTCTTTTACCAACCGACCGGAGGACATAGCGCGGGAGCAGATCTCGTGCTGGCTTACGTATACAAATGAAAAAACGCATGAAATTATCCGGAAGAATATCGGGCGCTCCCCGCTCTATTCCGGTATGATCGAGGGAACCGGACCCCGCTACTGCCCTTCCATCGAAGATAAGGTCATGAAATTCGCCGACCGGGACCGACACCAGGTATTTATTGAGCCGGAGGGGGAATCCACCGGCGAAATGTACATCGGCGGTATGTCGTCGTCTCTCCCGGAGGACGTCCAGTACGCCATGTACCGGTCCGTGAAGGGGCTGGAGCATGCGAAGATCACGCGGAACGCCTACGCCATCGAATATGATTGCATTGACGCGACGCAGCTCAAAGCGTCGCTGGAATTTAAAGCATACGAAGGGCTGTTCAGCGGCGGACAGTTTAACGGAAGTTCCGGATATGAGGAAGCCGCCGCGCAGGGACTGATGGCGGGCATCAACGCCGCCCGCAAGATCAAAGGGCTTGACCCGGTGATCCTGGATCGGTCGCAGGCGTATATCGGCGTGCTGATCGATGATCTCGTGACAAAAGAGACGCGGGAACCGTATCGGATGATGACGTCAAGAGCGGAATACCGGCTGCTTCTGCGCCAGGATAATGCCGATCTCCGCCTGACCGGAATCGGGTATGAGATCGGTCTGATCGACCGCGCGCGGTATGAGAGGCTTCTGGAAAAAGAGAAACAGATCCGGCAGGAATGGGATCGGCTGGAGCAGACGTCCGTCGGCGCGGGACGGGCGGTGCAGGAATTGCTCGAAAAGCATCAGTCGGCGCCGCTGCGGACCGCCGCGACACTGGCAGATCTGGTCCGGAGGCCGGAACTGTCGTATGAAGCGCTGTCGCCGATCGATGAGGAAAGGCAGGATCTTCCGGATGACGTGATCGAACAGATCAATATCAACTTAAAGTATGAAGGATATATCCGGCGCCAGCTCAGGCAGGTGGAACAGTTTAAAAAGCTGGAAGAAAAGAAGATCCCGGAAGAAATCCGGTATGAGGACGTGAAGTTCCTGCGGACCGAAGCGGTTCAGAAGCTGAACGCGATCCGACCGGTCTCCATTGGGCAGGCGTCCCGGATATCAGGGGTTTCCCCGGCGGATATCTCGGTCCTGCTCGTTTATCTGGAACAGCTGCGAAGAAAAAAGAAAGGAACCGGTCAGTGAATCGGTTCCCTGGACGGAAGGCCGGCTTTTCGGGGATAATTTCCCGGGGTCGGCTTTTTTTTATCAATGATCAGCAGCGTCCTCATGAGATCCGTATCCGGAAGCAGAAATTCCCTCGAGGAAGCCAGGCGCCCTCCGAGTATGGAAATGGCTTTTCCGGCTCCGGCAAGTTCTTCGGACGCCTTTTCTGATTTGTACGCGACGAACTGTCCTCCCGGTTTTACAAAAGGAAGGCAATATTCGCTGAGCGTACTCAGGTTTGCCACGGCGCGCGAGACGCACAGGTCGAACTGCTCCCGGTATCCGGGCATTTTCGCGAAGTCTTCCGCCCTGCCGTGCAGGGCTTCGATCCCGGCAAGGTGCAGCGCGTCGATGACGTCCCGTAAAAACCGCACGCGTTTATTCAGGGAATCCAGCAAAACGATCGTAAGCTGCGGAAATACGATCTTCAGGGGGATCCCGGGGAATCCGGCTCCGGTGCCAAGATCCAGTACGCGCATCGGAACGGTCATATCCTTTACCGGGGCAATGGAAAGGCTGTCGACAAAATGCTTGTCCACCGTGTCGTTCCACCCGGTGATCGCGGTCAGGTTCATCTTCTGGTTGGTGGCGGACAGCAGTTCATAATAGAGCTGGAACTGGCGCTGCTGTTCCGGCGTCAGGCAAATATGAAATTGAGATAATTTTTGAATCAGGCGCTTCATTCCGGTTTCTCAATCCTGTAACTGGAGAATCGTCGCCGCCGGCTGTTCCAGGTGCGGAACGCGCTTTGCGCGCGCGATCAGCCGGATACGGACGTCGGGGTTGATATGCACATAATCATTCGCCGTTTCCGCCCCATCCGGTTCCTCCGCTCCGATGAGCAGGGTGATGGGCAGTTTGACGGAAGCAAGCGCGTGGGAAACCGGGCAATCCGTATAATGGGCGCACATACTCGCAAACAGATATTTTCCCGATGCCCCGCCCTGGTGGGCGGCTTCATATGCCGCGCCAAGCGTCCGGGCTTTCAGGCGGCTCGGGTTGTGGTACTCTTTGGACAGCCGGCGCCGGAGCGCGCAGCGGCTGTGAAAAACATAATAGAGGAACGTGCCGATGACCGGCAGCTCCAGCAGCTTTTTGCAGGCGATAAGGAGAAACGCGGGAACCCGGCATTTCGTCCGTAGACCGGCGGGATTGATCAGGACAAGGTCGCTGACCAGTTCCGGGTCGGAATGTGCCGTCAAAATGGCAAACGGCGCGGAATTGCCGGATGCAGCCAGCGTTACCGGTTCCTCCACCACTTCCTTGATAAAATCCCGGATCATCTGCACATAACTGTAAGCCGTATAAGAGATCGCCGGCTTGTCCGACCTGCCGCAGCCGGGCAGATCGACCGTATATACGGTATGCTCCTGCGCCAGCGCGCTCAGGACGGAACGATATTCGAGGTCAGAACCGGCAGGATCCAGGTTGTGGATCAGAAGAACCGGCGTTCCTTCTCCCTGCCGGGTATAGAAAACGTTCCCGGAACGCCACGGATAAAATGAGCCATGATAGGAAAACAGGAAATCCTGTTCCCGTGACAGGATGGCAATGATTCGATTGATCAGATGCATCGCCGCAAGGATGCAGGCGGCGACGGCGACATAAAATTTCCATGTATGTTTTCGCATAATCACCCTCCAGAAAATGTTCTTCCACTGCCCTGCCCCGTCGGATACGCTGAGGCGGGCGCGGAGTGATCGGATCGTTGAAGTCTGGTATCATTATATGCCATATCGGGGGAAGTATCAATAAAAGAGTTGAAAATTTTGTACAAGTTGTTCTATAATGTGGAGGAAATAAGAAGCCATGGAGACGTGTTATGACGGTATATGAGGAGTTTTATTTTTATTTCGATGAGAAATGCAAACTGTTGGAGAATAAGATCCGCCTTGTTGATGAAAAGATCAGCGAGATCGACCGGCAGCTTTCCCGGCTGAACCAGCGGAAGGAGCAATACCATAATATTGACGGGAGCGGAACCCGAAGCGTGTTGTCCCCGCTGAAGACGCAGAAAAAGGAAACGAAAGCCCCGTACCATGATCAGCTGCAGGAATGGGCGGAAAAAAAGGAAGAATTGGAGAAACAGAAACAAAATTACCAGACGAAGCTGGATTATTACCGGGACAAATATGAGAAAGTCCGCGCGCTGGAAACCGGAACCGCCGGGGAGGATACCGCCGCTGCGGCGCTGGACGCGTGGATTGACGGCACACTGCTTCCCTGCGTGGAAAAGCTCCGGAACCGGCTTGATTTTACAAAGCAGCTGACCGACGTTGATATTGTGCGGGCAAGGATGGAATTAAATCAGATGATCGCGGACGTCGGCGAATTGGAACAGAGATTGAAAGAATGGCACGAAACCAGGAGAGGATTGAATTGAAATGAAAAAAGAAATTGCGAAATTATTATCAAACCAGATAGAGGTCCTCGGCGAGGAGGAAGTGGAACGGCTTTTGGAGACGCCGCCGAGGACGGATATGGGAGATTACGCGTTTCCGTGCTTCCAGCTGGCGAAGCTGCTCCGGAAAAGCCCGCAGCAGATCGCCGGCGAGCTGAAAGAAAAGATCGGGGACGAAGACTTTCTGGAACGCGTGGAGATCCAGGGCGGCTATCTGAATTTTTATGTCGATAAGAATATGTTTGCCGCGCAGACGCTGAGCCGGTGCATGGATCCGGAATACGGATCGGACACGGTCGGGAATGGGAAGACGATCTGCATCGACTACTCTTCTCCCAATGTCGCGAAAAATTTTCATGTCGGCCACTTGCGGACGACCATCATCGGCAATTCGTTATACAAGATCTTTACGAAGCTCGGATATAAGGTAGAGCGGATCAACCATCTCGGCGATTGGGGAACTCAGTTCGGCAAGCTGATCGTCGCCTACAAAAAATGGGGAAATAAGGAACTAATAGAAAAAAATGGAATACAGGAATTGCTGAATCTCTATGTGAAATTCCATGAGGAAGCAGAGAAAGACGATACGCTGAATGACCAGGCGCGGGCGTGGTTTACAAAGATGGAACAGGGAGACCCGGAAGCGCTCTCGATCTGGAAATGGTTCAAGGAGATCAGCCTGATCGAGTACAAGCGCGTATACGATATGCTCGGGATCGAGTTTGATTCCTATGCCGGAGAGAGCTTCTACAGCGATAAGATCGGAGACGTTGTAAAAACGCTGGAGGAAAAAGGATTGCTTGTGGAAAGCGACGGCGCGAGGATCGTTCCCTTGGATGAGTATAACATGCCGCCCTGCCTGATCATAAAAAAGGACGGAAGCACGATCTATGCGGTAAGAGATCTCGCGGCAGCGATATACAGGAAAAACACGTATCACTTTACAAAATGCATTTATGTAACCGGACAGGAACAGAAACTCCATTTTGCCCAGGTATTTAAAGTGCTGGAGCTGATGGGCAATGACTGGGCGGATCAGATGGTTCATGTACCGTATGGGCTTGTCAGCCTGGAAGGAATGAAACTTTCATCGCGCGGCGGAAACATCATTTACGCGGAAGATATCCTGAATGAAGCGATTCAGAAGATTCAGGATATCATAACAGAAAAGAATCCGGAACTCCCCGATCGGGATAAAGTCGCGAAACAGGTTGGAATCGGCGCGATTCTGTTTCACGATTTATACAATCAGAGAATCAAAGACGTTTCATTCCAGTGGGAAAATGTATTAAACTTTGACGGAGAAACAGGTCCGTATGTGCAATACACATACGCCAGAGCGGCAAGCGTTCTGAGAAAAGCAGGTGATTTTGATGTTTCACGTGAAACAGATACTTCTGTTTTGACAGATGAGGCGTCGATCGCATTGCTGAAAGAACTGGATCGGTTTCCGGTTGTGATCAAGGATGCTGCGGAAAAGTACGAGCCGTCCTTTGTGGCGCGATACAGCATTGCGGTTGCACATGCGTTCAATAAATTCTATCATGAATGTCAGATCAATGTAGAGGATGAAAAGGTGCGGGACGCCAGGTTGAAACTGGTCATTGCTTCAAAAAATATACTCAAAGAATCCTTGAATCTTCTTGGAATTGAATGTCCGGAGCAGATGTAACCGGAAGTTACCCACAGTTTTTTGTGGAAAACTCATAAAAATTGTGTATAACTCCATGTTTCACGTGAAACATGGAGTTTGTTTTATAATAAAAGTTCTTTCGCTTTTTTCTGTTGGAAAAAGACTTTTAATCTGACTCGCGCTGCGGCGAGCCAGAAAATGATGTTGGCGAGATCTGCCGCAGGAAATCCATCTCGCGAGCGGATTTCTATTTGGAGCGAACGTCTTCGGCGGCATGGCATTATACCGGAGAAATCCATCTCACAAGCGGCTTTCTGTTTGATGCGAATCTCTTTGGCGGCTGTTATACCGGAGAATCTATCTCGCAAGTGGGTTTCTATTTAAAGCGAATGTCTTTGGCGGCAGGGTAATTATACCGGAATCTATTTCGTAGGCACTTATCTATTTAAAGCGAATGTCTTTGACGACAGGGTAATTATACCGGAGAATCTATCCTGCAAGTGGATTTCTATATTAAAGCGAATGTCCTCGGCGGCAGGCATTATATCGGAGAAATCCATCCCGCAAGCAGATTACCATTTAATATATGTAGAAACGCTGTTTCTTCCTTAATAAAAGCGCAATAGGAATCGGCAATTGATAATGAAAACTGGAAAAAGATGAGAAAAGCTGCGAGAAATATTATGCTGAGAGAGAACGATCGGAAACCAACTACTCTTCTATTTCAAATAAATGTGGAAAAAATCGCTGGTTTACGGAAGAACCAGTTTTTTTGCAATATAAAATCATATGAAAAAATACGGAAATTTGTTTGCTATAAATGATGGTTTATGTGAATGTTAAAAATGATGTTTCACGTGAAACTATTGTTTTTTATAAGAGTTCGTGGTATACTTACAGATAGCATTTATTGAGTAAAGGAGACGTTTCGGCATGGGTAGGATTATTGCCATTGCAAACCAGAAAGGCGGCGTCGGAAAGACAACAACGGCAGTGAATTTGTCTGCGTGTTTAGCGGAAAAAGGAAAAAAAGTTCTTCTGGCGGATCTGGATCCGCAGGGAAACGCATCTGGAGGGCTTGGCTTGGACAAGAACGCGATGGACGCCACGGCATATGAAGTGATTTTGGGTGAAATTCCGATACGAAAGGCAATTATAAGGGAAATATTTGAAAATTTGGATATTTTACCCTCTAACAGAGATCTGGCAGGCGCGGAGATCGAGCTGATCGGCACGGAGGATATGCAATATATTGTCAGGAAGGAATTGAAGAAAGTAAAGAAAGACTATGATTATATTCTGATCGACTGTCCGCCTGCGCTCGGAACGCTGACCGTCAACGCGCTGACCGCGGCAAATTCGGTTATCGTCCCGATCCAATGTGAATATTACGCGCTGGACGGGCTGTCTCAGCTGATCTATACGGTTGACCTGATCCGGAACAGCCTGAATCCGCGGCTCAAGATCGAGGGGATCGTCTTTACGATGTACGATTCCCGCACCAATTTATCGCTGCAGGTAGTGGAGAATGTTAAGGATCATCTAAATCAGGCGATCTACAAAACGATCATTCCGCGCAATGTGAGGCTTGCGGAAGCGCCCAGCCACGGTCTTCCGGTGAATCTGTATGACGCGAGCTGCGCGGGGACGGAAGGATATCGTCTGTTGGCGGAGGAAGTGATCGAGAATGGAGGGAATGATTGAGTATGGCGCCAAAGAGAGGACTTGGGAGAGGGATGGATGTGCTGATTCCTGGAAGCTCCCGGATAAAAGACGAAAAAGGAAAAGATTTACATAATATGGAAAACAATCCTAAACCCAAAAGGGCATCCTCCACGTCCAAAACGAGGGCGGCGGCTGGAACCGGCGGGAAGAAAGAGAAGACGGACGGAAAGGAAATCGTCAAAGAGGTTGAGGTCATAAAAGAAGTCCCGGTCGTCAAAGAGGTCGAGGTCATAAAGGAAGTCCCGGTCATCAAAGAAGTCGAGGTTGTGAAGGAAGTTCCGGCGCAGGGCGAGCGGATGATGAAATTATCGGAGATCGAGCCGCTCCGCGACCAGCCGAGAAAACAGTTTAACGAGGACGCGCTATTGGAGCTGGCGGAGTCGATCCGGCAGTTTGGCGTCCTTCAGCCGCTGCTTGTGCAGAAGGAGGACGGCTATTATTCGATCATTGCCGGAGAACGGCGCTGGCGCGCCGCGCGGCTGGCGGGATTGGCGGAAGTTCCGGTTGTCGTCCGGGAATTTGACCGGCAGGAGCGGTTTGAAGCCGCGCTGATCGAGAATCTCCAGCGGGAAGACCTGAATCCGATCGAGGAGGCGCAGGCGTACCGCCGCCTGATGGAAGAATTTTCGCTGCGGCAGGATGAGATCGCCGAGCGAGTTTCCAAAAGCCGTACCGCGGTCACAAACGCCATGCGGCTTTTAAAGCTCAACAGCGACGTCCAGCAGATGGTCATTGACGAGATGCTGACGTCCGGACACGCGAGGGCGCTGCTGGCGATCGAGAATCCCGCCGTGCAATATCAGGTTGCGATGAAAGTATTTGACGAAAAGCTGAGCGTACGGGAAACGGAGGATCTGGTCCGCTCCGTCAATCGCCCGCGCAAAGAAAAGCCGGACGGGACGGATCCGGTTCAGTTTATTTATGAATCGTACGAGGACCGGCTCGAACATATCCTTGGGACAAAGGTGACGATCAAACGGCGGAAAAAAGGCGGGCGGATCCAGCTGGAATATTATTCCAATGAGGAGCTGGAGCGTCTTCTGGACCTGTTTGACGCGATCCCCCGCAGGGAGGAAGAAATCGACTGACCCAGAATGATAGAAATTGGAAGAAAAAGGAAACGAAGGAGCGGAGAACTATGACGATCGTACTGGTGATTTTGGTAATTGCACTTATTGTTGTATCGGTTTATCAGCATTTGCGTATGACGAGGCTGGAAAAGAAATACCGCCTGCTCGTGCGGGGGCAGGCGACCGGGGAAGGGCCGCAGATGGAAAATGTCCAATGCTATTTTTCCAAATATGGTATTTACCGGTATGACGCGTTCGACACCGTACAGGGGAATTTGAGTTTTGTGCTTGTCCTCCTGTCGGATCAATACAGCGGGCTGATCCTCAATTCCATGCAGGATAAAGACAGCAGCCATTTTTATGTAAAGGAAGTCAGAAAAGGAGAACCGCAGCAGGCGCTGTCCAAGGAAGAAGAAATCGCGCTCTCACGGGCGTTTGGGGAGGAAGAATAGCGCCGGATCCCACGCGGAAGCAGAAAATATCCGGGAATGTCCGCGGGAAAAGAAAAGAAATTGCTTGAAAAACAGGTTCAGGTGAGATAAACTGAATATGTTTCTGTTTGAGGAGGGAAAATATGTTAGATATCAATCTTTTGCGGAATCATTTTGAGGAAGTGGAAAAAGCGCTGGCTTCCAGAAACGAGGAGTTTGATCTGAGCCGGTTTCATGAACTTGACGAAACCAGGAGAAATCTTCTGGCGGAAGTGGAAGCGCTGAAGAATAAAAAGAATGTCGCGTCCAGGGAAGTCGGCGTCAGGAAAAAGAACGGTCAGGACTGCGCGGATATTTTTGAGGAAATGAAGGAATTGTCCGCGGTGATCAAAGAATATGACGCGAAAGTCAGCGAGGCGGACGCGGCGCTGCAGGAATATATGCTGACGCTGCCGAACATTCCGAATCCCACGGTGCCGCAGGGCAAGTCGGATGAGGACAATGTGGAGATCCGCAGATACGGCGAGCCGACGGCGTTCGCGTTTGAGCCGAAAGCGCACTGGGATCTCGGAGCGGCGCTTGGGATCCTGGATCCGGAGACGGCGGCGAAGATTACCGGAACCCGGTTCCACGTCTATCGCGGTCCCGGAGCGCGGCTTGAGCGGGCGATCACGAATTTTTTCCTGGACACGCATACGGAAAAACACGGATATACGGAGGTATTCCCGCCCTTTATGGTAAGCCGCGACAGCATGACCGGCACGGGGCAGCTTCCGAAATTTGAGGAGGACGCCTACAAGGTGACCGGGGATGGAAAGGAATATTTCCTTGTCCCGACCGCGGAGGTGCCGGTGACCAATATGTACCGCAATCAGATTCTTTCCGGGAGCGATCTTCCGATCATGCACTGCGCGTATACGGCGTGCTTCCGCGCGGAAGCAGGTTCCGCGGGGAGAGACACAAGAGGGCTGATCCGCCAGCATCAGTTCAATAAAGTCGAGCTGGTGAAGTTTACCAGACCGGAGCAATCGTATGACGAACTGGAAAAGCTGACGCGGGACGCGGAAGACGTCCTTCAGATGCTGGGGCTTCCCTACCGGGTCGTGAAGATCTGCATGGGCGACCTTGGATTTACCGCCGCGATGAAATATGACATCGAAGTCTGGATGCCGAGCTATGGTCGGTATGTGGAGATTTCCAGCTGCAGCAATTTTGAGGAATTTCAGGCAAGGCGCGCCAATATCAAATACAGGGATAACGTAAAAGAGAAAGCCAGATATGTTCACACGCTCAACGGAAGCGGCGTTGCCGTCGGCCGTACGACCGCGGCGATTCTGGAGAATTTCCAGCAGGAAGACGGATCCGTCGTGATTCCGGAGGTTCTCCGTCCGTATATGGGCATGGACGTGATCCCGGCGAAATGAGGGTGAAGGAAGGAGCCAGTACCGTGCATGCGTTTTTGAGGGCGGTAGGATTCAGTCGCCTGAGGACCAAAAAAGAGTTGGATCGTCTGATCATGAATATTGTGCAGAATCCAACGGAAAAAGTGATCAAACCTGCCGGCGACGATACGTTTTTTGTCCAGATCTACCGGGAATTCGGACCGGATTTTGGGATATCGGTAGTCGGGGAATGTGACGCGGAAGGCGTTTTTTCCATGGAATATTATTTCCCCTATATCAAGGGCGATCTGATGTCCGGGGAAAGCAACGTGCAGGCGGAGCGGCACGCGGCGCACGAGTCGTACGCGGGAGTCTGCGAGGACGCCAATATCGGGGTCGCCATTATTTTTTATCTCAACAATCCGGGTGAATTTCGGGATTATTTTGAAAAATACCGTACCTGCAGGCTTCCGGATGAAGTATATTTTTCCGGCTTGTCCAATCAGGCGTGCGTCCTGCTTGAAGTGAACCGGAAACTTGCCGTGCCGAGCAATTCTGTCCAATCCAAAGCGGAGCGGAACAAAATGATCATGGCGGCGAAAGCGGGCGACCGCAAAGCGATCGAAAGCCTTACCATGGAAGATATGGATACATATACCATGATTTCCAGGCGGATCAAAACCGAGGACGTCTATTCGATCGTGGAATCTTATTTCATGCCATACGGGATCGAGAGCGATCAATATTCGATCCTTGGAACGATCCTGGACGTGCATACAGTGACCAACCAGCTGACAGGAGAAGAATTGTACCGGATCACGGTAAACTGCAACGAGCTGGTCATGCCGATCCTGATCCATAAGGAAGACCTGTACGGGGAACCGGAGCTTGGAAGACGGCTGAAAGCCTCGGTGTGGCTCCAGGGAAGTTTAAGCTATTGAGACCGGAACCGCCGGCATTGCGTGAGAACGCGGTATCTTCAGCCGGCGGTTTTGAAAAAAAGAGATTGACATTGCGCGCATTTGTTATTATATTTTATTTGTATTTCATAAATGTTTCCGTAGCTCAGCAGGATAGAGCGACCGCCTCCTAAGAGAACCAAGAGCGTTCGCCTTTTTACGGGGGCCTC
>CANQDT010000026.1 GCA_947593735.1 uncultured Lachnospiraceae bacterium
AAGCAGCCACCGAAAGATGGCTTGTTTGTTGTGCGCATAAAGTTATGGATACCCTCTACCTCTCATTTTCAATCTTCTCTACCTCTTCTTTTTTATGGTCAGGCTCACGCAGGATCCCATCATCGGCACGCTTTCCAGCTTCAGGCAGCTTTCCAGATTGTAAAAGAGACACAGCCGTTTCTCGATATTCTTAATCCCATAGTGATTTCCCTTATCCGGTTCGGCGCCGTCGTCGCCGCTGAGCTTTTCCGCATCAATCCCGACGCCGTTGTCGGTCACTGTGAGCGTGATGGTGCCGTCCTCATCCTCTTCGTCCCATCCGCCGACCGTAATGGTCCCCCTGCCGTCCGTGCTCTCCGCCAAGCCGTGCACGATGGCGTTTTCGATCAACGGCTGAAGCGTGATCTTGGGGATCTTATAGTCCCAGATCGCCTCGTCGACGTCGACCACAAACTTGATTTTCCCTTTAAAGCGTATCTGCTGGATCGCGATATACGATTTGCACAATTCAATTTCCTCGCCGATCGTCACGATATCCTCGCCGTGGTTCAGGGTTAATTTGTAATACCGCGCGAGCGCCTGCACGATCCTGCTGACATTCTCCCGCTCGCCTTTTTGCGCCATCCAGTTGATCATATCGAGCGTATTATACAAAAAGTGTGGATTGATCTGGGACTGCAGCGCTTTCAGCTCCTCGACCCTTTTTTCTTCGCCCAGCTCAAACTGTCTCTCAAGGAGAAGCTCGATCTGCCCGACCATGTAATTATAATTGGAGATCAGCGTCCCGATCTCGTCGTGATATTCCTCGACATCGAGCGTGTTCAGCTTGCCCTCCTTCACGCCGAGCATCGTATCCGACAGCAGCAGGATCCGCCTGGTGATCGATTTCGTGATCAGCAGTACGATGACAAACATAAAAACGCAGATCGCGAGATAGAACAGGATGAGCGGCATCACATTGCTCCGCGCGCTTTCAAACAGACGATACTCCGGGACGAGCGTCAGGATCTCCACGCCGTCAAAATCCGTCGCCGTCCGCATCCCAAGGTAACGCCTGCCGTGAATGGTCTTCTCGCTCAACCGGGTCCCAAGCGATTGTTCCTGTGCCTCGGAAATCCCGATCTGATCCAGTTTTTCCCTGTCGTTCGCCGTGATCAGCGTCCCGTCCTTATCGCGGATATAAATGACCTGCCTGTCGATGGAAGTGACCATATTCCCTTTCACTTCCTCCAGCGCGAGGTTCAGCGTCAGGATACCAAATTCTTCCTCATAGTTCAGCAAATTCGGTATAATACGGGTGATCGAAAGATAAGTTTCTTCTTCCCCGTTTCTGGAGCCGGACATCCATACCGGTTTGCTCCCGTTCCGGGCGGTTTTTTTCGCCAGCTCCTTCCCTCTCGCGGAATTCAGGTCCTGGATGCTCGGCAGGGCGGATTGAAACGCCAGATAATCATTTTTCAGGAAAAACAGCATATTGGAAAACTCAGCGCTGTAATCCATCGTATCCAGATACGACTGGATCTCCTGAAATTTGATGTATTGGCTCGCGTAATCCTTTTCCCTGTAGATCCGGTTCAGCCTCGTATTGATATATTGATTGGTGGAAATAATGCCGGAGATCGTGTTCATCTTTTCCATCTGGTTCGTCAGATTTTCCACGGTCTGGTCATAATTGATCGTAACGATATTTTTGTAATTCTCCATGGACATACGGTAAGTCGCGAGCATGGCGATCAGAAAAATGGACGACAGCACGAGAAAACCGACCAGGGAAAAAGAAACGAAGATCTTTTTTTCTAATGATAAATTATGGATCCATGTTTTTATTTTTTTCATTTGCTTTTTTCCTTATTCTTTTTGAATTTGGTCAGTTTTTTCTGCACATCATCAATATAACGGTCCAGCCCTGCCTCCCGCATTTTCCGGTTCGCCCGTTCCAGGTCTTCATCCAGGTTGTTGACGATCCCGCACTGGAGCGGCGTATAATACTGGTCGTTCACTCTTTTCATCCGCGCGTAATACGGGGATTCCGTATCCTCGTCCATAGAAACCAGGAACCCATACAGCGGGCTGTAGTCTTTCGCCCAGACTCCGTTTTCTTCTTTCCTGTCCATAAATTCCTGCCAGTCCGGGTCGAGGGAGCCAGTGTCCTCCACATCCAGATATCCGTCCTGCAGCCCGGTCCAGCCGGAAAAAATATTTTTCTCCGGGATCCCTTCCGTCGTTACCTTGCTGTCTTTCAGATAATAATGCTTTCCGTCGACCCCGTAGTGCAGCAGCATATAATAGTCCCTGTCCGTATGCGCCTTTTCGATAAAGCGCATGGCAGTCTCCGGATACATACAGCGCTCGTTGATCGAAGTGCAGGTGTTTCCCGCGTTCGAGCTTTTATAAACCGTTTTTTCCGTAATATCCCCATATTCCAGATACCGGTACTGCCAGTCCGGATGCAGCTCATACGAAGGGGAAACGACCATATCGTCCATCGTCCACGTTCCCATCGTCATCGACGCGATCCGTTTCCCGGCGATCATCTGCTTCGCTTCCTCTTCCGTCGTATTTCCCGGTCGTTCCAGGATATCTTCGGACACAATGCCGTCCCGGTACCATTTCTGCGCGTATTCGATGACTTTTTTATACTCCGCCGTTTCATACCGGTTGACCACCTTGTAGGGGTCGTCATAGGATACGACGATCCACGGCGTATCCTCTGACGAATTGATCTCCATATATTTATCGCCGGCAAGGAGCTTCCAGAGCGACGTCCAGAACCGGCTGTCCAAAATACTGACGCTGTTTTTGTATTCCGGGTCATCTTTCGCGCGGTACAGATATTGTTCCATCGTATCAATATCAGTCACGGGAGGGAGATCCCATTTCTTTCTCAAATCCTCGCGGTACAAGAAGCCGAACGCGGTGGTACTGACCGGCCGGTCGATATCGATGCCGGGGATCCCGTATAACTTCCCGTCGATCTCAAACGATTCGAGCAGGTCTTCCCCGGTCAGCCGGTATTTTTCTGCCAGATCCGGCACATCCTTCAGGTATGGTTTCATATCCAGAAAAACATTTTTGTTTACCATAGACGTGAAATCCGAAAAATTCCCTCCGACATAGAGGTCGTATTCCCCGGAATAAATCTTCTGCCAGATCGCACTTTTATCCTCGCTCCATGGAACGAAATCAAACCGTACCCTGCAGTTTAAATCGCGGACGGTCAGGGCGTCCAGCTGTTGATAAAATTCTTCCATCCCCGTCTCCGGTTCCGTCCCCATCGTAAAGGCTTTCAGTTTAATGACGGAATTGCCGTCTTCCTGCCCGCTCGCTTCCGTGGAGCGTCCGCCGCCGCATCCCGCCGACACGATGGCGGCAAACAACAGAAGGATAAAAAGGGCGATCCCCGCCGATCTGTTTCCTGATGATTTCAATTCATTTCCTCCCTCTCAGCTTCATCGTCCCCTAAAAAAGTAAGGAACTGCCGCAAATATAAGTTACGGGTTCCGACGCGACCAGCCGGTCGGCCGGAACCCATTCCTTATTTTACAACACTCCCCTGTCGAATGTCATCTATTTATTTCTCTACCGTCAGCAGGATCCGGTATTTCTGTACCTGCCCGTTCAGGGATACCTTTGCGATCACCCTGGTCGTCCCGGCTTTTTTCGCCGTGATCGTCCCGTTATCGGAAACCCGGGCGATCCCGCTGTTCTTCACTGAATAGGACACTTTCGCGCTGCCGTCCTTCACGATCCGGAACGACGACGTTTCATTTACGCTCATTTCCTTGGTAAGTTCTGTCACCGGAGTGCCGGCGTCCGTTGTTACGACGCTGCCGAGCGCGCGCACCGTTCCCGGTACTTTCTTCTTGTTGACGACCTTTAACGTGATCGTCGTCTTTGTCGTGACGCCGCCTTTGGTCACATAGATACCGATATCCGTTTTTCCGGCTTTCAGCGCCCGGATGTCTCCCGACTGGGAAACAGAGGCGATCTCCGGCTTGCTGGAAACAAGCTGTACGTTTACATTCGGATCGCTCGGAATGGCAATGGAGCCTTTCTGCCCGGCTGCCATGTTCCGGTATACCTGCGCGGACGCGTCCGCCGCGGGCATCTGCGCCCCGTCATCCGGTTTCGTCTCTGTGTTTCCGCTCTGGTTCCCTGCGCTGCCCGTCATACCGCCGCCGGTAATGGTCGCGCCGCCGGAGGCGCTGTTTCCGCTTCCGCTGCCGGAAGTAGTCGTCCCGGTAAAGGTCGCATTGTTCTGTCCCTGCGGATACATGATCAGGATCTCGCCCGCCGGGATCCGTACCGAGGATCCGGTCACCACGGAACCGGTTCTCGCGTTTACCAGCGACTGATTCACGACCTCAACGGTCTTATCTTCCGTGCCGTTATTCACGGCGACATAGAGCTTATTGCCCGCGCTGTGGGTAAGCCCCGCGACGGTTACGCCGTCCTCCTGATATAAGGTCTTCACATCCAGGGATCCGCGCGCCGCTGTTTTCGGGAAGAGAACCGTGAAATAGTCTTCCCTGACAGCGCTCGTGACCCTCAGCACATCGACAACAGGGTCGTCGGCGTTTGCCCGGACAGGAAGCGTACCGGAAGCCGCGTGGCTCGCCTCAACCTCATATGACTCCGGATTACCTTTCAGGAAGGTCAGCTCCAGATCGATATTATTAAAGCATTTTGCCGTAAACTTGTTGGTCCCGTCGAAGGTGATCCCGCCGTCGGCGTAGGTCTTCGCCGTCGACAGCGTATAATTGGACCGGGTGACCGTTCCGGGCGTCACTTTATCCCAGATAACGACCGCCTCGAACCCGCCTTTCCAGAAAGCGAAATTCCTGGTCCAGTTTCCGTCCGGGTTCTGCGCCGAGATATAATCCATATAATCCGACGTGAACCAGTCCTTGTTCACCGACGACCCGGGACCGCCCGCGTAAAATCCGCCGTTCCGGTCGAACTGGAGAAGGCTGTGGGCAGGAGTTTCCCTGTACCAGTGCGAATCCCAGTAACTATTGATACCCGGATCGACAACCAGCGGGACGTTGTCCGCGTACATGATGAACGACATCTGGTCATAATGGCCATGGGCGATTGCATTCTTAAAGTTGTTGAATGAAATATACGTCTCTTTGGAATCAAAATTATTCCTCATGATGTAGTTGCCCCACTCGGTCGTCGCGTCAGAAGTCTTCAGGTTTAATACCTGCGCCCACTGATCGTCGTACTCGGACAGATCGAGCGTTCTTCCGAAGAACAGCTGCGCGTAGCTCTGCTCCCCGTTCCAGAGGCCGGGCAGCGGGCGTCCCGCCCTTACCCATGTCACATACAGCTTCAATCCCAACGCGGGATCCAGCTTATAAATTTCGTCATAATATAGTCCGCAGAGGAAGAACGCGTTGCCGTCGCTCTGCGAATCGTCCCCGATCGGAGGATAGGAGATCCGTCCGCCGTTGCCGGAGTACGCCGGCGTCTGCTGGTTCACCATAAATTCCAGCGCCTTGGAAAGCCGGTACGTCGGATCCGCGAACATATCAAAATTGATCAGGTTCCGGTACGCTTTCGCGAGGATCAGATACTTCTGCGTACATTCGACATGATACCGGATCGATTCCGGATACCCGCCGTCATCCCGGTATACGTTTTTCATCTGTTCCTCATTGACGCGGCGGCCGTTATCAATATACTGCACCGAATAATCCAGATGCGCATGACCGGTTCCGTCGTCCAGCGCGGCGATCGCGATCTGGGCGGCGCCGGCTGCCTCGTCCATTTCCCAGTTGCCACCCCAGCCCTCGTTGTCGTCCTCGGTGATCTCGGTCCGATCCCGGAGGTCCATGAGCATATCGGTCAGCAGTTCAAACTGGCGCATCAGATATTCGCGTTCCTCATCTTCGTACAATCCGTCCACATTGCGGATGATCGAGTACGTGTTGGCGATCGAACTCGCGTTTCGTCCCGCCTGCACCGCGCCGTAAGCGTCGATCCCGTTCGGTCTGTAATTATGGATCTGCCATGTCTGCGTTCCCTGCAAATGGTCGTTCATGAAGATCGACAGAAAATGTTTCGCGTACTCCGCGTACGTCCTGTCGTTGGTGACCTGATAGCAGATCGCCGCCTGCTGCATCAGGATATTGGGCGTGGATGTAAAGGAATACGTATAGGACTTTGTCTTATTGTAGATCTCCGGGCTTATCCCTGTCTCCTGCCCATCCTTATCCAGATAATGGATCTGCATGGTAATTCCCTGATACTCCATGACGCCGATGTTCCGGACGGTGAGATAGAACGTGTAGCTCTGGGCGTTGTCAATATCAAATGTCGCGGAGGTCCAGGTCACGCTGCTGTCGCGGTCCGGATTTTCCATATAGAGGGAATAATTTCCGGACGCCGCCAGCCCGTATCCGTCATTCAGACGGTTATATACGCTCGTTTTCCCGTTTCCGGTCACTTTACTGGTCCATTTGTCAACCTTGCTGCGGACTGTTTTCCCGTCCACAACCGTATCGGAGCCGTCCTCAAAGCTTGGGTTTGGCAGCGTCAGCGAGATATCCTTCCCATCGACCGTCTTGTGCGCCGTCAGGTTATCCACCCACGCGTGACCGATCCCGTTTACATTGGTTTCATTATCCCTGCCGTCCAGGGTAAGCGTGATATATGCTTTTTCCGTCCCTTCCGGCGTCGTAATGCCATACTCGGTCGTCGACCATGCGGGATATTTGTCGAGCAGCGCGTTGTACTTCTCCACACTGCCGTTCATGCCGGTCGCTTCCGCCATTTCCCGTACCGTGGACATTTCATTTTTATCAACGTTTTCTTTGATATCCAGGAACGTCGGATCCGCTTTGAACGTATTCCGGAATTCTTTCAGCTCGTCTTCCGCGTAGAAAACCGTCGAATTTGGTTCTACCTGCGTACGGATGCAGATGCTGTCCCTCAGTTCCCGATATTTCGTATGCACGTCCGCCAGGGCGATCCCGACCGTGAACGGGCTTACCGTATTGTCCTTGTAAATGCTCCTTAACTGATCAATCGATTCCCGAAGCGCGTCAATAGCTGCCTGAGAATACATTCCGACCGTTTCGGTGGATTTTTGCTCATATCCGACTACATCCGCCGTCACAAGTTCTTCTTTTAATTTGATCTGCTTCTCGCACTCTTTCTGCAGCGCCAGGCGGTCGACCGTATCCAACTGGAACTGCAGGGTCAGAGGCAGCGTGGCGGACGCGTTTCCGTAAAGATGCACGCTCTCGCCGTCCATGCCGCCGATGGTAAGCGTCAGGGTCTTGTCGCTCTTGCTTGCCGCCGTCGCGGCAGCGTTGGTCACATAAGGATACCGTCTGATTCCCGACAGGTCCTGAGCGGTATCGAAGATGTAATTGTAGTGACCGGCAGGCTGCTGGTCCTTCAGCTTGTTCTGTGAAAACAGGTTCTTGACCGTAACATTCGGCCATGTGTAATTTTTCCCGAGATAGAAGTCCAGATATCCCTGACCGCCGCCGATCGCCAGTCGCGCGTCGACAAAGGATTCCGGCACTTTGCTGAGGTCAAACTGCGCGTACGCGTACTGCGCCTGTTCGCCTTCCCCGCCGACGCTCAGATCCGAACTCGCGCTTGAGCCGACCGACTTCGGGGTAACGACGGTAGCGAAATTGGTATCCGCTTCCATGATCCCGTAGTAATCCGACAGGACGTCGCTCTGCTGATACCAGTCGATGGCACGCATCATACCGTACCGCCATCCCTGATCGTCGTTGAAGTTGCATATAAATTTCCGGATGTCCGTCGTATACTGGATCGCGTCGTCATCCATATTGGTATCAAATTCGCGCGTCTTTACATACGGATGCTCATAACCCTCCTGCAATACGCGCTCGGACCGCGCGATCTGCTGTTCCAGCACATTTTTGGCTGCCAGCGGATGCAGCTCCGGATTGATCAGGAGCAGTCCCTTCGCTTTGAATACATATCCTTCCAGGCGCGCCCGGTAAGTGGAATAAACGAGATCGCGTCCCTGCTCCCGGTATGCGCTCTTTTTCTCCTCGCCCTCTTTCGGCGTATTGTCGGTCTGAACCGACTCAATAAAGGCGATCCCTGCCTGGAGCAGCCGCTGGGCGGCAAGATTACCGTTTTTGACGGTCCTGCACTCCTCGATCTCCCGCCGGAACTCATTCAGGCTGTCCTGACTTCTCTGCCCGGGCTTCATCTGATCCGCGTTTCTCGCGATCTGCCCGGACGTCTGGAAATATTCCGCGGTATTCTCACACAGTTCGAGCATCCTCGTCCTTGACCGTTCTCCGAGCTCCGCCGCGACCTCATCCGGGTCATGGACCGTCAATATGACGATCCGGAGATTCCGCGTCATCGTCACATCATTCTTCGTCAGGGTCGCCGTAACAACGACCGGCGTATCAACAAGCACCTGCGATACGATATGGCCCGCCGAGGTAAGCACGCCCTCCTGGCTGGACTGATAGGTGATCGTTACGCCGCCCGACCCGGAAGGAAACGTAATATCCTGCAGGATCGAGATGTTGTCATAATCGTCCAGCGCGTCATACTGTGCTTTTACTGCCTGATAATCCTCGCTGTCTTCGTCCACGTCTGCCGCCGCTTCTTCGGGGGCGTCCGTCTCCGCGTCCATGAGAGTCGCATCAGCGTCCTCTTCCCGGACTGGTTCGTCTGCCCTGACGCTCAGACACCCAGAAGAAAACAGCATGGAAACTGCCAGGATGACAGCTAATATTTTTTTCATTCCTTTTTTCATAGCCTGGTTCCTTTCTTCTATGTTACTTTTTCACAGTAACCGGAATGATAAATTTGGTCTTTTTACCATCGATGGTTACAATCACCCTGATTTTGGTTTTTCCTTTCCGAACTGCCCTTACGCTTCCCTTGCTGCTGACGCGGGCTACTTTTTTGTTGTTCGATTTCAGCACGATCTTGGTCGCGTTGTCCGCGTTCAGGATCTGGATCTTTTTCCGTTTTCCAACTTTCAGCGTAATCGTTTTCGGAGTTACCCGGACAGACTGCGACGCGGAAGGACCGTTTCCATCGCCGTCCTCAATGTCGCTGCCGGAAGAAGTCTGATCTCCGGTACCGGTGCCGGTAATATCAACATTTCCTGTGATTGGAGGCGCCCATCCGCCTCCTCCGGAAGAGCTTCCGCCTCCCTGATACGGGGATTCTTTCGCGAGGATGACTCTGTAATATCTGCTGTTCCAGCCGGCTTTCGATAATTCCAGCACGTTATAGAGCTGTATCTTATCGCCCGGCGCCATCAACGCGCCGCGGTCCGATAACGTACCGTTGGAATTGACTGTGCCGGACCGGTACACGTTCATCGTCACACCATCCGTATTCGCCGTAACCGCGGAGCAGAGCTGTTCCACCGTCACATTCGGTTCCGTGATCAGACCGGAAGGAATAAAGGTCGCGTATGCCGCGTTGACCGATACGATCTCCAGATCCGGATTCGGCGTTTCATCAACGTCCACGACTGTATAAACGCTGGAACTGTAATCCTGCCTGCTTACCAGGACTGTATCCCCGGCAAGCACAGTCTCGTCATCCCGGAGCGATTCTCCATTGATCGTCCCGTCCGTGCCGACGATCACATCACGGTATACTTCGATCGTGGCGGAATCCGCCGTGATCGCTTTTTTCAGTTCGCCGACGGTTATGCCCTCTTTCAGATAGAATCCTTTTCCTGCCAGAAAGCCCGCCGACGCGTCCAGAGACTGAATTTCGATCACCGGATCGAGGAACCGGATGACATAATGGTAAGGATTATAATCGTCTGCTTCCACCTGGACCCGATCTCCGTCCGCCAGTCGCGCGGAACCGGTCTTCAACTTGTTTTCCGCGTCGTAAACGGAAATCTCCGCGGTGGACGGATGGCAGGTCACCATTCCCCGGAACCGGGTCACTGTGCTGTTCTTCTGCGCATCCTCCAGATAAATGACATTTCCCGCGATATATCCCACGTTACCTGTTACGGAAGAAAGGATCGCGTAATTCAGCGGAGCCGCTTTTACAAGGATCGCATAATTCCTGCTCAGGTACCCGGGCGCTTTGACTTTCAGGATCATATTGGACTGAAGGAGCGTGCCGCCCTCGATCTGATCCGCCTCGCGGACGCTCGCGCCGTAGCTGTCGTAGATCGCGGCATGCGCGGACGGAGCGTTGTATGACAGCACACCTGCCGTCAGCAGATCTTCCGCTGTCGTTCCATAATCAACCGTAATATCATCCACATCCATGACTCCCACGGAGGAGGAACGGATGGCGACCGTCTCAAAATCGGTCTCCGGCACAAGCTGATTCAGCGTATCCGCCATTTCACCCATCAATTCATCGCTGACGGACAGCGCCGCGTCGATCTCGTCGTAGGTAACCGCCATCGCTACTTTGTATTCTTTTGCCTGCTTGATCGCGGTCTGCAGCGCCGCGCCGGGTTCCGCTATCGCTTCTGCCTTCGCGAGCGCGACGTCGAGCGCTTTTTCATTCTCGGTCTTTGCATAGGTATAAATAATATCTCTTACCGCAATCCCGCCGAACGCGCTCCCGTTCCCGTTCTGGTTGCCATAGAACTGGAATTGGATATGATCGACCGAATCCGGATCGAATCCCGTTTCCATGCTCTGGTCAAACATCAGATAGCTGGAATAGGTTGACATTCCGGTATTAAACGCGTACTCGGACGCGACTGCCGGAGTCGTATAATTTCCTGCCGTGTCAAACAACCGCATCTGCAGCCAGTGTCCGCCCTTGGTATACCAGGACATCCTTGCCACGATCTGGATCTTCTGCAGCTGTTTCAGGTTCTGCGCCGGCAGATTCATGGTCGCCTGGGTTCCCCAGCCTCCGAGACCAATATCGTCGTTCGCGTAAATCTCGTCCGATTCATACGCGGGACCCCTGCTCATATCTGAATTGCCCAGCGCCTGATATAACATCTGCGCCCCGTAGCTGACCACTTTGGTATCTTCCGTTTCGGTGATCGTCGTCGGAACCGTATACGGGATCAGTTTGATCGTGTATTCCGTATTCCGATAGCCGTCGCAGCTGACCACAAGCATATTGCCGGCACCGATCGTGAAGCTGTCCATAAGCGGCGTCGTCAGCAGCGAGTCGGAATAGACGGTAACCGTACTTTCCTCCGGATCCGTCGTTATGATATTTTTTAACTGGCTGACGGTCGTTCCATATTTCACATTGACCACATCGCCGTCGTCCGTCGATTCCACATTTGCGACCAGCGGATCGCTGATCTCTTTTATATAGGCGGGGTCCGGCGCCTTGATCCCGGCAACCTCTTCTTCATAATCCAGCCGGATCTGTTCCTCATTCAAAGCTGTGTCGTACAGCTTGAATTCATCCATATACATATTGGAACCTTCGCCGTTGCCCCACGGTGCCAGACCGAGATACGTATCCGGGTCGTCGCCGAGAATGTCCTTCACGGAAACGGAATCGTTGTATTTGTTCATAAACACGCCGTTGAGATAAATGGAGGCACCCGTGTTGTCGATCGTGATCGTCACATGTCTCCAGCGCGTGTACGGGGAATCAACCTGTACACCGGTATTGCCCCCGTTTTGTTTTTCGATCTTCACGGTCGTCTGCTTGGTAAGGATCCCGATATACCTTCTCGCGCTCGCCTGCGTCGCGTTATTTTTACTGAAGAAAGACCAGGATGTTGACGTATCCAGCACGTTTTCCCAATAGCTGATCGTCATCGCCTCTTTTCCGTTCAGCGCGCTGAACTTGCTGTCCGAAGTGGAATTGGCAAGCAGCAGGTATCTGCTGTTCGCTCCGTCCCTGACAAATTTCACCGCCTGGGTATACCGGTTCCCGATCAGCACTTCCTCTGTCGCGGGCGCGTTCACCTGTTTCGCGACGGCGCCCGTTCCTTCATAGTATCCATTTTTCGCGCCGTCCTCAAAATTCAGATAGACGATCGGTTTCGGAAGCGCCATCAGATTTACGGTATATTGCGTCTCCCGGTATTCGTCCGCGCTGAGGACGACCACATTCCCGTCGCCCATAACGTCTGTATCATCCAGGATCCTTCCTTTGGAGCTGTCCGCGTATACGGTAATGGTCGCGTCCTCCGGGGTCGTGACAGCGGCTGCCCGGAACGCCGACACAGTGACGTCCTCTTTCACGCCGATGGATCTGTCATTCAGCTTTCCGGCGGTCGCTTCCAGTTCTGTGATCTGCGCGCGGGGCGGAGCGTCCGTCCCGGCAATGACTGACTGATAGTTTAACAGGATCTGATCGGCGTTGAGCGCTTCATCATAGATCTTAAACTCATCCATGTACATATTCGCGCCTTCGCCGCTGCCCCATGGCGCATATCCGAGATACGTATCCGGATTGCTTCCCAGGATATCCGCGATCGGCGTAGACATATTCAGATTGACGGCGAACGCCCCGTTGATATAAACATCCACGCCGGCATCGGTTACGACATAAGACATCTGTCTCCAATCACCGGAAGGAGCGGGCGCCGATGTGGTAACGAGCTTGCCGTTTTCTTTTTCCACCGCTATGCTGGAATCCTTTGAAATGATGCCGAGATATTTCCGCGCCTTTGCCTCCGTCCCGTTCTGTTTGCTGAAAAACGACCAGGACGTCTCGCTATCGAGCACATATTCCCAATAGCTGATCGTGAACGCCGATTTTCCATCCAGAACGGTAAACGACTCGTTCCCGGCACGGTTGTGCAGGCGCAGATATTTGCTGTCCGCCCTGTTCCGTTCAAATTTCACGACGTTCGTGATCCGGTCGTTGACAACGGCTTCTTCCCGCTGCGGATCATTGACCAGATACGCGCTGGCGCCTGTCCCCTCAAAATATCCGTCCGCTGCCTCTTCCTCAAAGTTCAGATAAACGACCGGATCCGGCAGAACGGTGTCCGCTTTCGTCCTTACGCTGGCAGGAGCGGCAGCCATGCTTACCGCCATGGCGGCGGCAAGACACGCTGAAATTGCTTTTTTTACAAAACTCTTTCTCATGTTACTTCTCCTTCCAAAACTAATCGGTTACGTTGATCCACAAGGATACTTCCGCTCTGTCGATCACCATGCGGAGCCGGAAGCTGTCTCCGGAAACAAAGTTTTCATACTTCGGAGCCAGAGAGCCGTTGGAAGTGATATATCCGTCGTCGGAATCCACATCGGACACATAGTATTTGATCCTGCCCTTCACGACTGATTTGTCCAGCTCCGACCGCTTATCGGGGCTCGTATTGTTTGCCCCGTACTGATCGGTATAATTCAGATAATCAATGAAATCAAGCGCGCCTCTTTCCAGATCGGCAACCGATACGTTGACGCTCCGGATCTCGTCTCCGACCGGAAGCTGGTCGGACGCTTCGGACAGTTCCCTCAGCGTCGCCGTCTGTACCTCCAGCGGTCGTCTGGATATCTCGATCTCTTTTACGATCGGATGATCGGCGTCGTTATTCGGAATGATCTCGATCTTTCTCGTAAAGCTGTTTACTGACCGGTCGTCCACAACAAAGTCGTCCGCTTTCAGATCCTCGCTCAGATACAGCTTGCCAAGTCCCGCGTTATACTGCATCCAGCACTGTCCACCGGCATCGTTGCTGTCCAGGGTACTCGGCGAAGGAAGATTCAGCGTGAAGTCGCCGGCACTCTCGGATAACTGGACCCGATATCCGTCGCTCAGCACGCCGTAGACGATCACATCGCTCGCGTACGGGCTCTGGCTTCCGGCAGACTGTCCGCCTGAGAAATACAGATCCGGGATCTCCTCGACCTCATACTTGGAAATCTTTCTGGCATTCACAGAGTGGATCAGGATATCGCAGGCAGAATCCTCGGAATAATTTTTCGTCAGGACGTCGTACTGCTTCTGATTTACGTACTCATCATAAATCTCGTCCGTGATCTTTTCCCCGGATCGGTCGACAAGCATAAATTCAATATATTTGTTCGTGTTCGCGAACCGCGGCGTGATGGAAAATGTATTCTGGTCTTCCAGGATCATCACCTGCGCGGACGACAGGAAATTCTTCTTGCTGTCGTCGCTCATCGCGATGCCGTACTCGCTCGCGAATTCCGGATCATCATAGATATCGAAATTCCCCATGACCCTGCCGTACTGATCGGCGATCTGGAAATCATTCGCCTCAAATACGATACTGCCGGAGGACTTCCCGTCCGGAAGGGACAGGGAGGACGTCAGACCTTTGTATCCGGCGATCATGGTCGGTCTTGCCTTCGCGTGCACCGTATAAAGGCAATGGGAACTCTTTAACGTGTTGGTCAGGAACATCGTGTTTTTTATTCCAAGAGGATCGACGTCTCTTTTTTTTCGCAGGAGCTTCACTCTTCCGTCCTCTTTCCTGAATTCAAACTCCGAAGTCTGGTTGCTCCTTACAAGCACTTTCTTCAGTTCACGGATATCCTCGACCGGATCTCCGTTGACGTCCACCGCGCGGTACGTAAACTCTGTCTCCTCGCACGCCACGACGACGCCGTCGACCGGCTCCAGCACCTCAAACTCGTCTACGGTACTGCCATAGTTGACGGTGATCGGCTGCTGCAGGGTCGCCCCGCTGCTCGGCGAAATGATCATCAGATTCGCGTCTCCCGCATTCGCCTCCCTCGCGCCTTTCTTCAGCGCGAGCCGCAGCGCGATATGGTCCTCGCCGCTCACTTCTACCTGCTCCACCGTATTGGACGCAAGCTCCAGGTTCGTCATGCCGGGCGAGAAGTTCACGACAAGCGCCTCCAGGGGCTGCTGTTCAACTACCGAATCCATCGGATCTGTCAATTTATTTCCATATTGGTCTTTCGCCGATATCAGCAGATAATACTCGTCCGTGCCGGTATAGGATGTATTTAATTCTTTCCCGTCCGGCTGGTAAATGCCTTCAAACTCCAGGCTTGCCACATGCGGCTGCGCGACGAGCGTCAGTTCCGCGGTCGCGTTTTGCTGCATATCATCAGTATAAATATGTATCTGGTGTTTTGTTCCAACCGTAACAATGTTCGGAAGGATCGTGCTGATCAGCCGATCATGCTTCCTGTCTACGGTCAGTTCCCCAAGGGAGCAGTTGCCGGATACATTGTAATTGTTCTTCATCTTTTCGCCGAACTGATTGAACATCCCGTATCCTACGACCGCTTTTGTCGCTTTTCCGTTTACGATATCCGTCAAATACAGTTTGTCCCCGGCGATCTTAAATTCTTTCGCCTCTTCCGCTTCTCCTTTTACTTCCGTCTCCCTGCCGTTTACGCTGATCGTATAATTGGTCGTCCGGATCGCGGCGGTCGTCTTGACCTCAAGGCTCTTTCCGTCGTCCGATACCGTGTAACTGCACGGCGTTTCCCCGGAAACGGTCTTTACTTTCACATCCAGTGTCGGTTCCGTGATCATGACATTCGGTTTTTCCGCGTCCTGCGCGGCTTCCTCATTCAGATCCTTCCAGGAATCATAATCCGTGTCCTGTTTTTCTCCGGCGTCTTCATAAAACGGCGTTCCGCTCGTAACATGGAACGTATGCGCGCCGGTCTGTTCCGCGTGGATCGTGTAATCCTTCACTGTGACAACCACGGATCTTGATTTGCCGCTGCCTTTCGCGACGACCGTGATCGTCGCGGTCCCGGCTCCCGCCGTCCTGATATTTCCCTTTGAAGAGACCGCGGCAACAGAAGAATCGGACGTCCGGTATACGATATCGTCGTCATGGTTTTTCGGAGTGACCGAAACGTCCATGCGGATCCTGTGATTCGTCCCGACTTCCTTTTCGATCTCCTCCATATTGTCAATGGAAATCGATTTCACACCGGTCCTGACTGTGACGCTCAGTTTCTTTTTCGTCACATGACCCGCTTTCCGGAATGAAACCGTCACGGTCGTTTTTCCTGCTTTTACGCCGGTCACTTCCCCGTTCTTTGTCACTTTGGCGACTTTGGCGTTCCCGGATGAATAGGCGACGGTATATCCCGACGCATATCTCACCTTCACCCTGTAAGAACTGCCGTTCACATAAACAGTCGCCGACTTTTCCGCCAACGTCGGCGCGGGCGCGGCAAGGGCAGGTACATATCCCGCCAGCATCGCTACACCGAGGGATACTGCCAGCCATTTCCTCATTTTCTTCATTGCACGTTCTCCTCCTTATTTGCTTCTTTTTCTTTTCAGCTCAATGCCGATTTTATGATCAGCAGGGCGTCAACGGCGGTTATAACGCCGTCTCCATTCATGTCTCCCAGCTCAATCTCCTCCGCGCTTCCCATCCGCTTCCCGGACGCAAGTTCCAGGGCGTACAGCGCATCATCCGTCATGATCTTCCCATCGCGCGTCAGGTCGCCTTTCCGGTTCACCGACTCGACAAGCGCATCCAATCGTTGGGTCACTTCCTGAATCTGCTCTTCCGTGGCAGCCAGCGCGGCAAATACGTCGTCCGCGAGCGATACTTTATATTGCTTCGCTTCCGCGAGCGCCTCCGCAATATCATCGCTTCTGTCCGCCAGTTTTTCCGCCTCCGCGATCGCGTGGTCCAGTTCCCTTTCCGAATCGGTTTTCTCATATGTGACCGTAACGGTTTTGATATAACAATTTCCCCACGCCTGGCCCCAGCGAAGATAGATCTTTTCCGCGTCGCCCAGATTGTCCTGAAGCATATAATTCGTCATCTGATGCTCCGCGTACTCTCCCTGTTCCGTTTCATTCAACGGGAGGGAAAAGCCTGCCGGATGTTCGGTTCCCTCCTGATCCTCGCCGCATACGGTGATCGGATTGCTCCTGCCTGCCGCAGTTCCCGCGCCCCTCGCGTTGATGGAAATGGAAAGGATGTCCTGTATATGCTCCGAGGGAAGATAAAACTTGTTAAAGCTGCCCCACGCGCCGATGTCGATCACGTTTTCCACGTTATATTTCTGATCGAAAACGACCGTGATATTCCCGCCTTCGACATTTCCATATATCTGGGACAGATCCGCCGCGGCAAAGCGGACGATCTTTTTGTCAGCGGTTTCCTCCGCTTCCGTAACCGGAACCTCTTTCTCCGACTGGAGCAGGACCGTATACAAGTTATAGGAATATCCTTCCGCCTGTACCGCAACGACATTCCCGGATGTAATGTACGCGCCGTCCGCGACCGGTTCCGTCATTGTCCTGTCCGTATATACCTGCAATTCCGCGTCGGCGGGATCGGTCGCGGTGACGGCAGCCTTTACGCTGCCCGCCGTAACGTCGGATTCAAATGTCAGCGTTTTCTCCCGCAATACCGCGCGGTCCTCATCTACGGTTTCGATCGACGCGCCTTTCTGCCCGGCAAGGCGGTCCAGACGCGCGGCGATTTCCTCGATCTCCTGCTGCGTCGCGCCGATCGCCGTACTCATGTCTGACGTTGTGGAAAATTTCAGCTGCTGTGCCTGCGCCAGCACATCTGTCAGCTCATCGCTCGGATCCCGAACGTCCCGCGCCGCCGCGACCGCGGCGTCCAGCGCGCGATCCGCCTCGGATTTCTCATAGGTCATGGTAATATCTCTGATGAATACGCTGCCATACGCGTTTGGTCCCCAGCGGAGATACAGCCGGTCGATATCGGAAAATTCCGCCGGATTCGTCGTTTCCATGAGCACGACATCCGCGTAATCGGGATACGCGCTGTTCTGGATCAGGCGGTCAAGCCCCGCGATCGTATCCGTTCCATCCTTCTGGTAAAACAGCGCCAGCTTATTCTTTCTCCCATTTTTCGCGTCCGTATAGTATCCCCTCACATTGACGGATACCCCGGTCAGATGGCTGCTGTTATTTGTCGGAAGCTGATAGGACACGCCGCTGTTCCATCCCGCCATCTGAATGACGTCCGGGATCTGCTTCTCCTCATCAAACTCCGCTTTGTAACCGGGATTATATGATTCGACCAGATCCCTGACGGCATAATGGACGATCTTCTGTGTGTCCGTTTCCTCGATCGACGTCGTCGGGATCCCGTCCAGATAGGACAGATAATCAAGATCCACCCGGGTGGCGTCCCCCTGTATCGTCAGATAGATCAGCGTACTGTCGCTGATCCCATCCTGTCCGGTAAAATCGCTGGAAACAATCGCCCAGTCGCTGTTTCCGTTGCTGTCTGTCAGCGTATTTTCAATCTTAAATTCACCAAACGACTTCCGGTCCGGTTTCAGGCAGGTATAGCTGACCGTGGCGTTCCCGTTGCTCCGCACTCTCATCGCGACGATCGGGCTGAAGCTGACCGCGCCGTCCCGGATCGCCAGGCAGGTGCCCCCGTTCGTCGCGTCGGTCCGCACATATACGGTATCCCCCTCTGTCCGGATCTCCGCTTCCCCTTTCAGCACAGCACTCGCGTTTTCCACTTCGCTCCGTGTCGGCGTATTGGCGAACGAGACATATTTGGATACCGGCTGTTCCGCCGCGTCGGCAGGCGCGTAGAGCAGGGATGCGCTTCCCGTAAACTCCAGGCTGTCTAATTCCGGATAATTGTACTCATACGCCCTTGCCAGATAGCGGGCGTCCTCCGAATCCATGTCGACTTTCTTCACATATTTATAGTAATAATAAATGACACCCAGCCCGACATCCAGCCTGCCGCGACCGCCGTAGTCGTTGATCTGGGAATAGTATTCCGTTCCTTCGTTATTTGTCGTACACGGCGCGAAAGGAACTTCATAACCGAGATTGTATTTGCAGATATAATTCGCGCCCTTTAAAAGCCTCTGATCCAGAAAATCAAACACATCCACGGCATCCGGCGCGGAGCTTGCCGTACCGTCGACCGGGTCGACCTTCGTGCCCTGATTCGTGATGATCTGCGCCAACTGCCCGAGCCCGCCGACGCTGCAATAGGCATGACCCATATCCCTGCCCATCTCCACAACCTGGATATTGGGCTTATCATAATATTCTCCGGTCAAAAGATCTCTGGAAATCTCCCGTATCTGCTGCTTGATCGACCCGTTCCTGCCCCCGTTGTCCCCAAGGGAATTGACGGTCGCGCGTTCCACCGCGATCTGGTACAGCTCCAGGTCGTTTTTAAAGATCGCCGCCGACATCGTAGCCAGCGTGCAGAATGTATGCTGGTTCATCCAATGCCAGAAACGGTTGTAATATTGCTCCGTCAGCTCCAGCATATGGAGGAAATTTTTTTCATCCTCGTCGTTCCAATTCCATTCGTCGCTGTCGCACGACGTATATTTGATCATTTCCGCCGCCGCGCATAATTTGGTCACCGCGATGCTCCATCGGATCTGGCAGTCGCTGTGTTCGACCGCCGACTGCATCCGGGCATATTTCCGGACAATATCGATCGCGTTTTTCCGATAGGTGATGTTCCCCGTAATATACCACATGATCATCTGACGGAACGCCGTATCTCCGTCCCACTGCGCCCGCGTCGCGACAAACAAGCCGTTCTCGCGGGTCACATTTTCAAAATCCGGTCCCCAGTGTACCCTGGGACTCAGGGACGACCCGGCTGTGTTTCCGGGCAGATGGCAGACCGTAAATTCCTGGAACGCGGTCAGCCACGGCTCCTTTTTTTCACGCACCATATCGCGCATCGTATCCAGCTGCTCTTTCGATACCACGATCCCGGCATGGCGGATCCCGGTCTCCTCATCGACCGTTTCCTCCATGGACGGTACGACAGAAGGATCGACGAGCGAATCGACAAGCCGCATCGCCTCCGTATTTTCCGTATCCTGAATATCGCGCACCTGACCGATTATTTTATAATCCGACTCATTCCATTCCGCTTTTCCCGTAATGGCGCCAGCCTGCCCGAACAGCAACAGGGCGGCCATTCCGAACGCGATCATCCGATTTCTTTTCTTCATATTTTGTTCTCCGATCCTTCGCATACGCCGCCGCATACATCTCTCCCTGTCATTGCCATTTATGGTTTTTTATTCTCTCATAATCTTCCATCGTGATCGTCAAAATCGTCCCATGCTTGTACCCGTATGGAAATTCAAACCGGTCGTCCGCGCGCACAAACGCTCCGTCCGCAAGGCGATCCGCCACAAACGGGACATAGCCCTGCCCGTCGCCCGGAACGCCGTAATAATCCAGGAACAGGCACCATCTTCCGTCCTCCAGCTTTACAGCCGTAGGCGCTTCATACAATCCCGCCTCCAGCGATTCCATACTCTTGTCAAACTCCGGCACACGGGTAAACGGACCCGTGATATGGTCGGATTTTACAAGAATGATCTTCGCGGGCTCCTGTTCGCTCTTGAGGAACATATAATACTGTCCGTCTTCCTCATACATGGCGGAATCAATGACGCCGGTCCCATCCGGTTTTCGGTATAATTCTTTTGGTTCCTCAAAATGCTCAAAATCTTTTGTCCTTGTATAATAAATTCCTTTTTTCCCAAAATGATTGCAGATATGTGGCGAAGACCAGTGCAGCACATAGTCGTCCTGCGCCTTATCATACAGGATATCCGGCGCCCAGAGGCAGCCGAAGTCGTCGTTTCCGATCTCGATCAGCTTCTGTTCGCTCCAATTTACGAGGTCTTCCGACTCCCATACCGAAAAACTATGGCTCCCGTGCAGCGCGATCTCTTCCCAACTTCCGTGATATTGATTTTTCATCCCATAAGCAAGGCTTAAATCCGTCGCAAATATGTAATACTTTCCGGTATGCCTGCCATATGTGATCGTAAAATCGCGGACACCCTTGTCGCCATAAAAGCTCCAAAGGACCGGCTTTCCGTCATTGACGCTTTCCCAGTGGAATCCATCCCTGCTCAAGCCGAAATATACCTGTTCCCCGTCGGGGGTCTTCTTTTCCCTGAAATGTACAAACAAATATGCCTGCATCTGTTCTCTCTCCTATTTCTGTTTTTCCTTTATTTTGACGCGGAAGATACAGAATGAATTTCCCTTCATCGTATACTGTACCTGATCGTCCTTGATCGGAACCCGCCGCTCCTCCGGCGATACGCGTTCCGGTTCTTCAAAGCTGTTCTCCGCCTCCGGATCAACGCCCTCGATACAGATAAGCGCCGCTTCCGCTCCCGTGCAGGACGGGACATGAATACGGAGCTCTTTTTCTTCCGCTTCCACGTTGGCGACCTTGATCATAACTTCATCCGCCGTTCTCACCGCGGAATAATAGAGCGGATCCGGATCCGCGTTGTGGAACGCGTAAGCGCAATTCGGCACGCCGTCGATACTGGTGGTGATCTCATTTCCTTTCACTGTCACTACCGCGCGGTGTTCCCTGTCCGGATCCGATTCAAACCTGCGCATATCGACGCTCGCGCTCGGTCCGCCCTGTATCCCGATCAGCGAGGCAAGTCTCTGCCAGCCATCGATCGTCCAGCGGAGCTCATTTTCCTTGTCCTTTCTGGCAAATTCCAGCATGAACGCTTCCATTCCCTCCAGATTGGACGACCGCCTGCCCTCCGGTTTCCGGAACGTAAAGGATATGGTATAATCCGAACTTTCCGCCGCCCCGCACTCCTGAAAGGAATGATCCGGGTTCAGCACAAAATCCGGTATCCGCGTCTTCGTACCGCTGGTCCGGTTCTCAATGACAAAATCCGTTACTTCGATCATCCCGTTCCGAGTACTCATCGCAACCGGTCCGGCAAATGACGGTTTCGTTTTTTCTCTCTTTCTGATCGTATCGCTCGTTTCAACCAGGCTTTCCCCGGTATAATTCATAAACAATTTCTGGATATAATAGCTCGGAGCGCCGTAAACTCTGTGATTGTCAAAATACAGCATATCCGGCTGCCAGTTTACGTAATCCACATTGCAGAGCATGGGCGCGTAACAGGCAAGCCCGACCGCCGGCGCTTTTTCCATTCCGATCATGAAAACCGATTCGGCAAGCGCGTTTTTCCACTTCTTTCCCTGAGACGCGTACTCGCCAAGAAAGACTTTCGGACCTTCCTCCGGATAAGAAAGATAGCGTTCCGCGTTTCCGATAAACCAGTCCGGGCATTGATAAAAATGCTCGTCCATATAATCGGTCGATGTGCGCCGCGCCTGCTCCCATCCGATGTCATATTCGCTGCCCGCGCATCCCGGACCTGCCGAACCGAGCACGCAGATCTCCGGATGTTTCTCCTTGATCGCGTTTAAAAGGACTTCATACCGTTCAAAAAACTCATCTCCGACTTCCTCATTGCCGATGCCGAGATATTTCATATGGAAGCTGTCCGGATGTCCCATTTCCGCGCGGACCGCTCCCCATCTGGTATCCGGAGCCCCGTTCGCAAATTCGATCAGATCCAGCGCCTCGTCTATCCACTCCTGCATTTGATCCATCGGCGCGGCGCGCAGGTTGTGTGGATCGTATCCCGCCGGAATGACCGGAAGCGGCTCCGCCCCGATGTCCTCACAAAACTGGAAGTACTCAAAATAGCCGAGACCGAGAGTCTGATTATAATTCCAGTTATTTTTTCTCGCCGGTCTGCTTTCCACCGGTCCAAGCGTATTTTTCCATCGGTAAATACTGTTCCGGTCTTCCGCGTCCAGAGAGCCGATATGCGCCAGGCAACCGCCCGGGAACCGCATGAACGCCGGTTTCATCGCTTCGAGCATCTCCGCGATATCTTTTCTGAGACCGTTCTTCCGCCCGCGGAACGTATCCGCCGGGAACAGCGATACCATCGCGAAATCGACGGTAACAGGCTCCCGCATCAGCAGGGTCAGCCTGCCTTCCCAGTTTGTATCATCCGCCGTGATCCCGCACTCATAAAACGCCCATTCTTCCGATACCGGTTCCCACTCCGCTTTTCCGTAAACGGTTTCTCCGTCCGCGTCTTCAAGCAGCACGGCAACCGGCGCGCTGTGGCGCGACTTTCTCCGGTAACAGCAGGAAAACCGATATGTTTTTCCTTTTTCAATGGGAATGCCGGGGCCGTAGCCCAGATTGCGGACACCGCCTCCCGCGCCGGAGGTAACGACTTCCACGCGCAGGAAATGCGGGTTCTTTTTCTCATATGGGTCGATAAAGTCGATGTGGGGCTGCACCACGCTGGTTCCTCTCCGCACGGTCTCCCACGCCGTCATATAGTGATAGTCCGGATTATCCATCGGGTCGAACTCGAAGGACCGGTTCTGGATCAATTCCCCATATAAGCCGCCGTCCGCGGCGTGATTCAGATCCTCAAAAAATATTCCGAATAAATCCCCCTGTTTTTTCACCTCTTTATCCGGATATACGGATATACTGATTTCGTTCATACTTTTCCTCCGACATTCCCATTGTTCAATCACTCCGGCATTTCCAGCCGGTCATGATCCCTGTGTATATCAGTGGGTTACTTTTTGTAAAATAAGCAGCGCGTCAACGGCGGTCAGTTTTTTATCTCCGTTCATGTCGCCGATGATGATCGCGATATCGTCCGCGGACAATCCGTTGCCCGCGATCTTCAGCGCCTGCTGCACGTCGCTGACATTCAGGTCGCCATCCATTGTCAGATTGCCTTTTTCTATCGGCGCGGCGGTCAGTTTCTCAAGCGTATCCGCCGCTTTCCGGATCTGCGCTTCCGTCGCGGTCACCACCGTGAGGGCGTCCGCCGCCGTGGATATCTTCAATGTCTTCGCGTAATCCAGTACGTCTTTTAATACTTCATTGGAGCCCGCCGCTCCTTCCGCCTTTGTGATCGCGGCATCCAGAGCCAGATCCGCTTCCGATTTCTCATAGACCAGCCGGATCTCCTTGATGTAGCAGTTCGTATATGTAGTTTCCAGTCGTCCTCCGTTGTTGAATGTGCCGTACCATAACAGATATGCGCCCTTGAAGTCCTCCGGAGTTAATTCGGTTTCCTTTTCTCTGTCGTACATCGAATAGGTATGGTACTCCAGCCCATTGTTCACAATGGAGTAATACGGCGTCTGGCTCGGAGTGATCACTTCTTCCCCGTCTGTCGTGAACCGGAGACCCATGAGACCGTCGCCTTTTGTATTGCCTCCCGCTGCCCAACGGACCGTGACTTCCGCTGAAATCAGATTTTTCAGATTATCCTGCGGGAGATATAATTTTTCCTGGGAACCCCAGCCGCCCAGCGTCGCGACAGAATCAATGTAAAACAGGTCGTCCTCCTCAACATGGTCGCTCGGATTTCCGAAATAGTTTACAATATCTTTGCCCGCAAAAACGATCGTCTTCTTATTGCCGTCTTCCGACGCGGTTGTCTTTATGGTCGTATTTTCCGGTCTCGGTTTTACCTGGATCGTATAGACCGATTCATTGCGCCCCATCGCCGATACTACGATGATATTCTCATTGCTTACCTGCGCTTCCGGCTCTACTTCCGCTTCACGGGAAAGATCCGTATAAATATTGACCGCCGCATTGTCCGGGTCGGTGGTGATCGCTGCTTTCAGCTGCTCCGCCGTCGTCCTGTATTCGACTGTCACTGCCTGACCGCTCTCGGTTCCGACCGAACTGTCGATCGCGGTGATCACGGCAGATTTTACGGTTCCGCTCATCGCGTCCCGCAGCGCCTCCGTCGCCTGCTGAATATCTTCCTGCGTGGCGCGGATAACTGTCATCGGATCATCAGCGGTGGACGCCTTCAGCTGCTTTGCGTCCCGCAGCACGCTCTGTAACTGTTCATTCTGGTCCGGTCGTTCCGACGCTTCCTGAATGGCGGCATCGAGCGCCTTGTCAACAGCGGATTTCTCATATACTAATGTAATGTCCTTGATATAGCTGCCGGAATATGTTGACTCCAACCGTCCTCCGTTGTTGAATGTGCCGTACCAGAGCAGCCATGCTTCCTGGAAATCCGCCGGCGTTAAACCGGTCTCATTTTCTTTCTTATACAGTTCATAGGTGTGGTACTGCCCCTCGTCGTCCAAAACGGAATAATACGGCGTCTGCTCCGGCGCGACTGTTTCTTCCTGCGTCTGGAAGCGGAGCCCGATCCGCGCGTCGCCCTTTGTATAAGATTCCAGCCTTACTGTCGCGTTGACAGCCAACAGGTTCTCCAGGCTGCTTTTCGGTAAATAAAGGGTTGACTGACCGCCCCATGAGCCAATATGGACCGCGTCGTTTCCGTAAACCGTATCCTGCTGGTACTCTGTTCCGGAATTTTTTGTACTCTCCGCCAGCTGCAGCATACTCCCCGCTCCCAGCAGGAACGTTTTCTGATCCGCTGTCTCCGTCGCTGCTGTTTCCGTTTTTTCCAATATATATTGGATGGAATATAAAATCGCGATATTGTCTTTGCTGATTTCCACAACGTTGGTCTGCGTTACGGCTTCGCCGCCGTCCACTTCCTCGCCCTTTGTGGAATCTTTGTAAATCGTGATCACCGCGTCCTCCGGATCCGGAGTCAGCACCCGTTTCAGTTCTGACGCGGTAGTGCCGGCTTTCACGCGGAGGACAGCTCCCTCTGCCACCGCGATCTGGTCGTCGGATGAGGAAATGGTCGGCGCTTTCTCGCCTTTGATCCCATTTTCATATTCCGCCTTCATCTGCGCTTCGGTCAGTTCCCCGTCATAAATCTTAAACTCATCCATCGCGAGATTGGAAAATTCGTTCCACGCCGCATATCCAAGATAAACGATCGGATTTGACTGGATCACGTCCGGCAGCGCGAACCCATTGTTCAGGGTCCCTGCCAGCTCGCCGTTGACATAAACGCTTCCGCCCGCTTCATTCACAACATACGCTACATGGTGCCATCCATCCGGCACGGTTCTGATATCGACTCCCGAATTTCTCCCGTTCTGCTTTTCCAGCCTTGTATAATTTGCCCTGGAAATAACGCCGACGTATTTCCGATCTTTTGCCTGCGATCCGTTCTGCATTGCGAAAAACGGCCAGGAAGTCGTCCCGTCGTACGCGTTTTCCCAGAATGTGATCGTGAACGATTCTTTCCCGTCAAGGGCAGAAAACGTTTCCCCATCACTTGTGTCAAACAGCTGCAGATAGCCCTCGCCGCCACGGTCAAACCGCGCCACATGGGTCACGATCCCGTTGATCGCCTGCTGCTCGATCACCGGCGAATTGACCCGTCTGGCTACCGCTCCTTCTCCCTCGACATAATCTCCTGCCAGATCCGATTCAAAGTCAAAATGAACGACCGGTCTGGGCAATTCCTCCGCTTTCGCGCCGATCGGTACTGCAATCATATTCAGCGCCATAGCTGTGCCGACCGCTACAGAAGCTGCTTTCTGAAACATCTGTTTTACTCTCATGCTGCGTCCCCTCCATTTCTTTTTTTGTGATGACTGATCCGATGACCGGATCAAATTATAAGAACTCTCCCCTTGTATCCAATTATAATTTTGCGGTTCATTTCCTTAAAGAGCAAAAAAAATAAAAACCCTATACTTTTTTGGGAACATACGCCCTGCATTCTTTATAAAAAGAAAAAGAGCCCCATCCAAAAATGGAACTCTCTTTTCTGCCCGTTTTTCCTGCTTCAACACAATGCAGCAAGAAACCACCGCCGTATTTTATTGTTTTTCCAGCATCCGGTACAGCCGGAAATCACAGCCGTATTTTATTGCTTTTTCAGCATCCGGTACAGCCATTTCCCTGACGCGCTCAGATCTTTTTTTGTAAAGTGATTTCCTTTCGCGCAGCCCGGTTTCAGGATCGCGGAAGTTTCATCTTTATTCGATAAATTCCACGCCACATAACTGATCTGATACCGGTTCATGACCCGGATCCACCGATCAGCCTGTTTTTTGTCGATCGCGCCGCTTCCACTCGCATCGCAGATCCCATATTCGGATACAAAAACCGGCAGGCCGCTTTTCACGGCGTCCACCATGGTATTTCTCAGATCGTCCTTATGGGTCGCGGCGTAAAAATGCAGGCTGTACATAATATTCTCATATCCGGTAATTCTGTCCGCTGCAGCCTCATTGACGTACTGCGACCAGTTCGGCGTGCCGACCAGGATAACGCCGTCCCTGTCATGGGCGCGGATCACCGGAATGATCTTTCCGGCATATCGTTTGATATCCTTCCATCCGGTCCCGCCGTTCGGTTCATTGCAGATCTCATAAATGATATTATTCTGATCGCCGTATCGCCGCGCCATCCGCCGGAAGAATGTTTTCGCTTCTTTGACATACCGGTTTGGATCCTGATCCGACAGCACATGCCAGTCGATGATCACATACATATCCTCTGCCGTGGCATAGGAGACGCCCTTCCGGATCAGTTTCTCAAGCTGCTTCTTATCCCCGCCGGTACAGTAGCCGCCGTACTCCGCGGTATACATTGCCAGCCGGATCACGTTCACTTTCCATTCGCGGCGCAGCTGGCGAAAGCAAGCCCGATTGATATAAGCGGGATACCACGCGATCCCATGCGTGCTGATCCCCCTTAACTGCGCCTTCCTGCCGTTCTCGTCAACCAACGACGAGCCTTTTACCCGCAGCGCGCCCGATTTCGACGGGCAGGCGAGCTTCGCGCGGGCTTCTACCATTCCGCCTGTAAAACAAATCATCCAGATCACGGATAAAACGCATACGCGCAGGATGTGTTTCTTCATTTTCCATCTCCGATCTTTTGCCGCATGGCATATTTTAATGTTCATTCTCTATGCCATCTCTGATCCTTTGCCGCATGGCAAATTTCAGGGTTCATTCTCTATGCCATCTCTGAACCTTTGCCGCATGGCATATTTTAATGTTCATTCTCTATGCCATCTCTGATCCTTTGCCGCATGGCAAATTTCAGGGTTCATTCCCTCTGCCATCTCTGATCCTTTGCCGCATGGCAAATTTTAAGGTTCATTCTCTATACTTTATGATTTTACCGCTTTTCGCATTGATCAAAACACCCGGTGAGCCTTCGCCCTCGTAATCAATGCTCAGCTTGTTTCCTGAACACCTTATTTTTACCGGCCAATAGCAGTCCGATTTGACTTTGGTCTTCCACAGACATTTCCCTTTTGGAGAAATCTTAAAAATAAGATCACTGTAATATCCGGTCGCGTAAAGATTTCCTGTTTTGTCAGCGGTCATCACCGCGCCACCCGGCACTTCAGAAAAAGCGTTTTTCTTAGTTAATACTTTTTTCCCGTTCTGCAATTTCAGCTTGATAAAATCTTTCCCATCGATCACATATACATCGTCTACGTATATCATGTAAGAAACATGGAGCAATTCCGCTGCAGGGGCTTCGGAGCATTTATAACTCCATACCTTTTTCCCTTTCTCTGTCAATCCGAACAGCGTACAGTATTCCCTGTTCCCTTTGTATTCGACTGATCTGACCACGCCTGTCACTTTTTCCTTTGCCTGAGCGGTAACCAAAATACCTGCGCAAACCGTACAGACAGCAAGCAATAACACTGCTATGAGATTTTTTGACTTATTCATAATTTTTCTCCTATCCTATTTTTTCCTTTGCTGACATACTATGTCACACTACATGGTGTAACTTCAAATTCTGATGTGTTTCTTTTTCGACTCACCCCCTGCTCATATAACCGCGTGCTGAAAGAACTACAAATTCCACTCTGTTTCTATTTCAACAACAGCGGCGACTGGAACAGCTTCAAATTCCACTCTGTTTCTATTTCAACCCACAAACGGATGCTATCCACGTCTGGGTAGTCAATCTTCAAATTCCACTCTGTTTCTATTTCAACGGTATGATCGCTACTTTGATTTCTTTGAGATTGATACTTCAAATTCCACTCTGTTTCTATTTCAACGGTTCGGCCTGCGTATGAGCGACCCCATGCGGGCACTTCAAATTCCACTCTGTTTCTATTTCAACTCTTTTTCAAGCGGAACGTATATGTCGCCGACAACTTCAAATTCCACTCTGTTTCTATTTCAACTCTCTACGGAAATCGTGAGATCGCTGATCTGTCCTTCAAATTCCACTCTGTTTCTATTTCAACAATATTGCGCCGGATCGTCTTCATCTGCTTGAAGGACTTCAAATTCCACTCTGTTTCTATTTCAACCAGCCTGGCGGCAGGTTTATTCCGGGCGTTGGAGACTTCAAATTCCACTCTGTTTCTATTTCAACTGGTTTCTCAACCGTCACGCGGTCGGTCAACGGCCTTCAAATTCCACTCTGTTTCTATTTCAACGCTCGTTGTGTCGATATTAGACACGCTGGCAACGTCCTTCAAATTCCACTCTGTTTCTATTTCAACGAAAAAAGCTATACGAATTGTAAGGAGGTGGAACAGACTTCAAATTCCACTCTGTTTCTATTTCAACTTGACCAGTGCGAAAAATCCATTATTCGCTGACAGTTTATCATTCACCAATTTAATTTGTTCTTCCGAGTCAGCGCCATTTTTTAGCAAATCTTCCGCAATTCGATGATGCATCTCTCTTTGAAACATTTCTTCTACAAATTGCAGATAGTCTTTTTCGTTGATGCAGGTCGGATCATAATCTAAATAATCACTTCCTATGACCCAGCCAGGCGCCTTTTCTCCCAGCCATTTCAAATATCGAATCAGCCCGACAATAGCCGCTGCATACCGCCAATCCACAGGTTCTACTCTTCGCATCTCATGACACATTTTCCATCACCCCCCTGCTTTAATACCGATACCATTCCGAATCCACATGAATGACGACTTCCAATTCCTGCCGCATAAAAGTACTGTAACAAATCAGGATTCCCATGCATTTTAAATACACCTACCGTGGTATCAATATAAATTTGATAGTGATAGACCAGAACTTTTTTACACTGTATTGGCTCGATATCCAGATCTTCTGTCATGAATCTCGGGTAACCTGCAAGATTCGCCTGAGTTTTTAATACTTCTACTGTTCTCTCACGGAAATCATTATCTTCATATGTAACATACCTGTCCCTATTCGAATCCCGGTCATGAACCCGAATACACAATCCATTACCAGGACAAGTTCGAAAATATACATCTGGTTCTACAATTAATTGTTCCGACCTCTGTGAAATTCGCCGCAAGACCATCCTATTCCCATTCTGCAACGGAAATCTTTGGTTCTTCATTCCTAAAAATGCCGAGAAAAATATCAATCCTGTTTTATTCCGATCATCTGCTGAAAAAATAATCTTCAATCTCGGTTCTTCCAGCAAAATATTCTCTTTTGAAAAAAACGGCGACGGAAAAACAACTGCAAAAGAATAATCTTTCGATTGTATCCCTCCAAAATATCGGTCATAGTATTTTCCATTGTTGCAGTTTGTCAACGCAGTTTTCAACCAGGACAGCACAATTCTCCGGTAATCCCTACTAATGGTTGGCTGCGCCAAATCAAATTCTAATTCGACCCGCACTTGATCCCCTCCTACTTTTATACATTTTAGAATAATATAACAAGGTAATCGTGCAAAAGATACTCCTTTTTACTTTAATTCTGATTATACCTTTTTTTGTCTGAAAAATAAATATAAAGTTGTAATTTAATTATAACTGGGGTAGTATTTTTTGATAACTGCCCTAAAAATTCCCTTGATTAAGTATGTATTATAGGCTATTTTATTATTAAATTCTCCACTACATATCATCAAAGGTGATATCTTCTTGATTCTTATAATAAAGAGCCAGCCTGCTTTCCAAATCAATTTCATTCACTATCCAACCTCTCAAGGTACAGGCTGTAATGAAATCCTGTATTCTATTGATACCCTTAATCTCTCGTAGTGTAACGACAACTCCAAAATTCAAATGTGCTTTCATTGATGTTGTTAGCCGTTCCTTTGAAGTAATGGATATCCCCCATAACCTTTCATCATAAGAGTTTATTGCTCTATTTTTCCTCAATATCTTAGATATAAACTTCGTATTCTCCCATTTCCTAAATTCTTTGCGGGATTGCCGCTCGTCAACTGCATGTCCCGCATCATCCTGAATATTTTCATTGATATCATCAATACTCCCATCCTCTTTTACACGTCCAAATTTCAAGGATAATTCTCTAGAAGTATAGTCCACTCCCTGCGCTCTGGAGCATTGAGGAAAGTAACATAATGTTGCTCGCGCTATAAACGGATATTTATTATCAGAATCTCGCGGAATCGGCAGTGAATAATTTGATGTTATATATGAACTTGCTGTGCCGTACAAAACAAATCGGATTTCTGCATTTTCCGACTCCAGAATATCTGATATTTTTATAGGGACAATGCCATATCCAATCTTATTCTGAACTTTATATGTAGAACTCTTAAAATTCCATCCCGCCGCCGAATCAATAAGCAATGCCTTGGCCACCTCTCGCGAAAAACCCATAATATCAATCAAAAAAGACAACTTTCTCGCAATCCATGGAGCTGCAAAGGATGTTCCATATACTTCCTCTATATCACGCGATGAACAAGCCCGGATGCGTTCGCTTTCTTCATAATCTCCGCCGTAATAAGATACATCTGGTTTGTTGAAAAAAGACAAAACGGTTCCTTCTCTAGTATAAGAAGCAGGCAATCCATTTCGTTTTACTGAGTTAACCACTACCGCATTCAATGAATCTGCCGGAGAGCCAACACGCAATATGCTGTTTTTCTCAATGCGATTGTCATTTGTCCCGGATACAACAAAAATAATATTTTTATTTGCCTGTAGTTCATCCAATGCTGATCCATCATAGGAAATAAAATTCTTCGATACTTCATCTTCCGTTCCGAGTGATAAATTCCATACATGAATGTCCGGATTATCATTTACAATCTGTCGGATTTTATTTACCAATCTTGGAACAGAAATTTTGTCCACGGCCACCCCGAAATGGCGCACTCTAAATCTGCCACAACCATCATCAAGCCATGGATTCAATCTAGGACCATCTACAATGATAGATGTCACTTCCGTACCATGATCACGATAAACATTCTTTCCGTAGACAGATTCAAATTCATCAAGATAGTCTGTATTTTTCACCCATTCAGAAAAATACACATTTTCATCAAATAAATTATCAATAACCCCAATTACAGGTTCCGTGGAAGGCTTTGGAATATCTATCTCATATTTTTTATTTGATGAAGTAAACTCCTCCAAGGTTAACTGAGATAAATCTGAAGAAATCATAGAAATCATGTATGGAACCTTATCCAGGAGTACCTGATACAGATCCCAGCTTACCGAAACTGTGTCTCTCCCATAAAACGCATACGGATATTGATACCGGTCTATCTTCAATGTCTCCAATATTTCAGACAGGGAACATTCTGTTTGAAAAAAAGTTACCAAAAAAGAATCCTTTTGCATTTTTGCGGTAACACTGGGAACCGACATGGATTCTACCACGGAACAATCCACAATTATATTTCGAATACCGCTTTTCGAGGAATATCCCTCATAATTCAAATTTGTTTTTTTATCTTTTCTCTCATTAAAATTAGCCGGTCTTGCCTCCCCATCCAATTCCTCCATCAGAAATCTTTTGGCTTCTTCAAGCTTAGTAAGCGTGTCTTCCATGGTCTTTATATCCACATAATACGTGATAATGTGATTTTCCTGCCCCTCAGGGGCATCCGAAAAGCGCGCGCCTACAACGACATCATTCGTCTGTTTTCCGCTCGGTCTTAGCAATTCCTTTATTCTTTTAGTCTTAGCAATGATATCATTATAATTAACATCAATTAGATAGCCCTTTAAATATCGAGGAGTTGTTTCATAATATCTGATAATTGCCCGTATATTTTCCTGTAAACACTGAATCTTCTCAACCGTAACCTTTCCATCTCTGCGAAGATTTTCTGTTATGGGACCACCTGAACGTTTTCCATGATTATAACGAAGCTTTACTTCCAGCAGACGATTCATCAATCAATTTCCCCCCCCCTTAAGTTTTCGTGATACGCTACTTTTAGGAACACGGGTTAGAATTTCTATATCTCTTGTAGTAAACCCTTGTTCTGCAAGGTCCTGTATAGTTACCTCCTTAGGATTCCCATTCAAGGCTAGATAAATTTTTCTCAGATAATCATATTTGCTTGTTTCATCACTGAAAGCAATCGAAGTTCTTATAATCTGCTTCATATCTCCCGGATAAGGAAGTTCAGGAAGTCTATCCAATATTTTATTGAACAAACGCAAATCCCGACTTGAATTCACCGCCTTTCTTATACTAAGTGTCAGCATCATATCGAAAATTTCAATAAGATCCTCTTTTGAATATCGGTCAAAGGAGACAATCGCATCAAATCTTCTTATGAGGGCCTTATCAAAATGTTCAAACAAATTTGTCGTAGCAATCACCACAATCTGATCACTTAAAGCATCCAATTCTCTTAAAAAAGTAGACGTTACCCTGCTCATTTCTCGCAAATCATTTGTGCTGCTCCTATTCATTACCAGGGCGTCCAATTCATCAAAAATAATAATAACCTTGCTGTACATCAAATGATTTATTTCGTCAAACAATCTGATTATATTTTTTGAAGTTTCTCCTAATCTGCTATCAATCAGTTGTTCCATATGAACCGAAAGAATATCTCTTTCTAAAAGGCGGGCTATTTGAAAAGCGGACTCCGTTTTTCCTGTTCCTGGAGCCCCATAAAAAAGAAATTTCGACATTCCCGTTTTATTTCTGATTGACCGTGCAATTCCAATCACATCTTCCTCAATAATCGTAGGCAATACCAATGGATTGGATGAGTATTCAAGTCGCTCCAAAAACTGTAGATTCCGATAATTGGTCTGAGGAACATACACATTTGCATTAGAAATCAAATCCATCAAATACTGTGCGATCTCATAATCACCTCTCGCATCAAATTCCCTGGCTATCTCAGATACTTCCGAAACAAAAGCTGCATTATTCTGTTCTGTATGATATTTTACAAGGTTTATAATATTTTGCTTCTTCATGGCATTATCCTCCACACTTATCCTCATATTTTGATTATAAATATACATGGGACAAATGTCAATATTTTGGGACAAATTTTATATTTTAAAAAATATTTTTTTAACAAAAAATCTCACAATGCTTTTACGACCTTCCCAATATCCGCATTAACCGTGACACTTTATCTGATAAACGGCTTCGTGAATTTGAGCGTATTCCTATCAATTCCTTAAAGTACCAATCGGTATAACCTTGATTCCGTCTGCACGGCAATAAGCCATCTCACCACCGGTAATAATGATAAGCAAATCCGGTTCTCTAAGCGGAACCTGCTTTTCCTTTTCATTATATTTTTTAACCAAATTTGAAATTTCCAATAAATGTCTTGCGCCCTCCTCAATTTCACGGCTTCCCAGTTTGAATTCAATCAGCGCATATCTGCCGTCATTTAAATGAAGGACGGCATCTGCTTCCAGACCGTAACGATCATGATAGTA
>CANQDT010000027.1 GCA_947593735.1 uncultured Lachnospiraceae bacterium
AGACGGTCATGCAGTTTTCAAAGTGCATTGTCTGTTGACATGACCATTGTAGCGAAAAAACACGCTCTTTCCCGTATGTCCAAGAGGTTGGAAATCCGGCGAAAAATCAAAAATTTCCACGCTCTTGGACAAGGACGTGGTATAATGGGATAAGCGCACAAAGGGGGTACACAAAGATGTATGTGAAGCTATCTATTCCAGAAAGATTGAAAGATTTGAGGGTAGTGGACAAACACTTGACGCTCGAACAGCTTGCAGAACAAACCGGCCTGTCCAAGTCGGCGCTCGGCAAGTATGAGTCTGACGAGTACAAGGACATTAGCCCATTTGCCATAGCGACGTTAGCGGATTTTTATGGAGTGTCTACTGATTACCTGATGGGTCTGACAGAAACAAAAAATCACCCAAACACAGCCCTGCATGAGCTGCATTTGAGTGATGACATGATCGACGTATTAAAAAGCGGAAAGCTGAACAACCGGCTGCTCTGCGAGATGGTGACGCATGAGAACTTCCGCCGGTTCCTTATAGATGCGGAAATTTACATAGACCGCATAGCCGATATGCGGATCAACGATATGAACACCGTTCTCGCTGCCGTGAGAAAACAATTATTAGAAAAAGATGGAGCAGACGAGAACAAGTTAGATGTGAGGACATTGGAAGTCGCACAGATTCAGGAAACAGACTATTTCAGCCACATTGCCGCTGAAGATATGTCAGTGATCTTGAAAGACATTCGAGAAAAACATAAGTCAGACACTACAACAGCCGACGAAGATTCCCATATAGCAGAGGTGCAAAGACAGCTCCAAGGCGCCATGAGTTACGAGGGAAGCAAAGAAGAAAAGCAGTTGCGAGCATTTCTCGCCCAATTTGGTATCCCCTATGATAGGCTCTCCAAGGAACAGCTTGTCAATCTGATTGAGGTGCTGAAGCTCTCTCCATATATGAAAAATTCGACAAGCTTAAGAGGTAAAGGTAGACCGCAGTTTTCACATGGAAAGGGCAAGCGGAAGTAACAGTGCAGGTTTTCCGAAAAGCTGACTAAGTGGTGCTTGACTTTTCGTCTCTAATGTTGTATATTGAAGAAAATTAGCACTCACCATCATCGAGTGCCAACAATAGATTGAGAGGTATTTATGAAGAATATTTATGAACGTCAAAAGGATATCTTATCTATCATTCAAGGATTAGATATCTCTCCCACTTTATACCATAACGCTGTGGAGAAGTATCAAGCCTTAGGAAAATACTTGAATGACAGCGGATTAAAAGCTGAAATCTATCCTCAAGGATCATTTGCATTCGGCACTGTAGTTCGTCCCAGTGCAAAAGATTCTTCCGCAAGTTATGATCTCGACTTTATCTGTCAGGTAATGGGATCTCGGAATGATTACACACCAAAGGAATTACGGGACAAAGTGGAAATCGTACTTAAGTCCAACAAAACTTATGCTGATCGACTTAAAATAGACGATACATGCTTTACCATTGAATATGCAGATGTTGGCGAGATTGGTTTTTCGATTGACGTTGTGCCAGCAGCTGATGAGTCTGATGAAGTAAAGCAACGTTTAATTCTTAAAAGCCTTGTTCCAGTATTGATTGATACGGCGATCTCGATTCCAAAGTGTAACAATATGTGCAAGTTTCGGTGGATCACTAATAACCCAAAAGGACTTCGTAAGTGGTTTGATGAAATTAATGCGCCCTTTTTATCTTCATCCAAAGAAGCTGAACAAATGCGGATTTTTGCAGAGAATCGTGCATTGTATGAGTCGATTGAAGAAATCCCAAACGAACTTGAACGCTCTGCACTTCAACGAGTCATCCAAATTCTGAAATGCCATCGGAATAATTATTATGCAAGATTAAAAGATGGAGACGAAATAAAACCTATTTCAGCTATTATCAATGTGACTGTAACCAAGATTGCGGAACACTTTAATCCGAATTGTACTGTTTTTGAACTTCTAAATTATGTGCTTTCTGAGCTTACAATTTATGGAGAGCATCAGTACATCACAGAGAAAGACTTTAATCAAAAATATGGATTTCGGACCGTTTTTTCACGACCTGATGGAAAATGGTTTATTGAGAACCCGGCAAATCCTGAAGATAATTTAGCTGATCAGTGGAATAATGATGAGCGTATTCCAAATAGATTTTTCCAGTGGATTGAAATCGCACGAAAGGATCTTATCAGCTCTCTGGAACAAAAAGATAATACGCAATTCAGAGCTATCCTTGAGAACGGTTTTGGAAGTGTAAGTGTTTCGGAATTTCTTGGGAAAAAATATTGTGGAGAAGCGACTCCGCGGCAAATTACTTCACAAACTGCTGCGCGTCCCTACAGTGCTCAATGATTTTTACTAAAGAAATGGCGCATCAACAAATAGCAGAATTGCTTGAAGTCCAGAGTGGATTACATATTGAAGCAGAGAGCGAGACCCAAATTGAGCTTACTGGTGATATTTTCATAAACTGTAAGTCAAAAGGGTTCTTTCTCTCCGAGAACTATCCTGTCCAGATTGTAATTCCTCTAAACTCTAACGAATTACCTTATGTGATTGACAACGAAAATCGCATAGCGAAAGATTATCCACATCGATATGATAATGGAAAACTGTGCCTTGAAACTGAAACGAGTATTCGTATTCGATTTCTTGATAGCTTTTCCTTAGTTGAGTGGATAAGGGAATTTGTTGAAACGTACTATTTCTCTTATGAATTTTTTCAAAGGTACGGAGAATTCCCTTTTGGCGAGCGCGGTCATGGTGTGCAGGGAATCGTGGAAACCTATCAAGAGCTCTTTCAAGAGAAAGATCCAATTAAAGTTTTCGCACTTATGAAAGCAATCTGTGAGCATCCTTATCGAGGACATTCGTTATGTCCTTGTGGCTCTAATCAAAAGCTTCGCCTTTGTCATGGACCGATAGTTATGAAATATTATATGGATAATCGCCTTAATAAGATTGTCCAAGCTGACTATAAGAATATATATGATTATTTGGTGAATTGTTATGAGCAACTGCGATATCGTGAAAAAGCAAAATGAATCATTCATGTTAAAGGTTCAGTATGCCGCCAGGTATTGTTATAATTCGGCAGAAAAACAGAACTATTTTGTTTGGTTATTTTGTTTAATATCAGCCTTTTGTATATTCCTTCCGAACGGATTGCCAGTGTATATTTCATTTGTTGTTCCTTTTACTGCGGACGTTTTTGCTTGGGTCCTTATGGTTTTTGTAAATAAAAACGTGCAAAAAGCAGCAGATTTGAGAAAATACTTTGATGCTTACTCAATAGATATCGGTGCAGAACGGTATTCCGAGACTGAAAAACGGCAGCTGGCAGAACTTGCCGAGAAAATCTGTTCAAAAGATTTCAAAGCCGCAGAACTTCAGATGAAAAACACAGGAAACGATAGTCCTCCAGGTGTGCATGATTGGTATGTGTTTTCAAAACCATATGACGGTTTAGAAGCGAAGTTTGAATGTCAACGGCAAAATACATGGTGGGATAAAAAACTGTTCCCTGTAAGATGTATTGTAGCATATATTTCGCTAGGAGTATTTATAGCAATCTACATTGCATTGGCATTACGAAACAGCTTTATAATAACATTGCTGTGTTCTGCTGGATTCCTTATTAAGTTAATAGAAAGAGTAATTGATAACGGACGATATTGGATTCTATCTATTAAGATTGACGGGGCACAGAAAATGCTTGAAGCACATTTAACAAGCGAAGGAGTTGAACAACTTCAAGAATTAATTGATGAACGTCGAGCAATTAATATTTTGGGGATAAATATATTTCATAAAAAATGTGCCAAGAAATTAACAAGTAAATATAATAATATAAGTAATCCCGAATAAATAGGCAGAATTGATCATAGATATTCGCTTATTACTTTTAGAGTAGGAATAAGTGAAATCTGTACGACACAAAAAGGTATGGAGTAAGGCATCGTCTTATCTCCATACCTTTTGTAGTTCTTTCAATCCTGTCTGACAGATGCCATAATCAAATTTTGTTTCAAAACTTTCTTACGGACACCCGGCAAAAGGTAGGGCTGTTTTTATCTGAACGGTGGGGAGACTATGATTTACCAAGAAGGATATGTTTACCATATCAAAGATGAATACTTTGAAAAAGTAAAAGATGACAAGCTCATGCAGAATAAAGAGAACGGTGCATACCGTCCCACATTTTACTGTCTGCGGGATGAAAAGACGGGGCTTTTCTGGATGGTTCCGCTCAGCAGCCGGGTAAACAAATTTCAAGCGATCTATGATAAGCAGGTACAAAAGTACGGGAAATGCCTGACTATCGTTATAGGGGAATTTGACGGAAAGAAAGCAGCCTTCCTGCTGCAGAACATGTTTCCGGTAACAGAATACTATCTCGACCACATACATACCCGCAATAACAACCCCGTCCCTGTAAAATATTCTATCCACCGGGCAGTCAGCACAAATATGAAACAGCTCCGGCAGCTTCATGCCAGAGGAAGAAAAGTTGTATTTCCGGATATTTCACGTTTAGAGCGGCTTATGCTTGCCGAATTGAAAACAAAAGGTGAAAATGAATGAATATAGCGGGAATTATAGAATTAGTTATTATGCTGCCGACGGGAATCGCTTTCCTTGTGTTAGGGATGCTGTTGTGGAAAAAGCAGAAAATATCGTTGATACATGACTATCATCACAGCCATGTCTAGGCACAGGATGTAAAGGCATATACCCGACTGTGGGGAATCGGACTGCTGATTATGGGTATTGGATCGTGCCTCACGGGTATCGTAGACACTGTTTTCCATACGGAAGTAGGATGGATTGTATTTATAATAGGCTTTGCCATCGCCTTTCTTATTGGAAATAAGGCGCAAAAGAACTATAACGGTTCATGGTTTAGCTAACCACCTGCCAGCTATCGTTCCCGCTTGCCGCAAAATTGTATGAAACCTTTTACACCACAAGTTTGATATAGAGAGCGTGGATTGTATCAAACCTTGTCCCTTTAGACAAGTTTTGCAAGATGCATTAAAACAACAGTTGCATATCAACTGATATAAAGCCGCTCCTGCTCTGACCGGAGCGGCAAGACGGTATGTCCAAAGAACTGACGTTATCCGCGCAAAAATATAAAATCCCATCCCTTTGCACCTGTACAGGTGTTATTTTTATGCTGTTTTTCATAGAATAAATGGGAGCGTGATACTGATGGAACATAGCGTAATCAAAACAGCGGCACTCTATATCCGGGTATCGACCGACAAGCAGGAAGAATTGTCCCCGGACAGCCAGAAGAAGCTGTTGAAAGAATATGCCGCCAAAAACAACTACCTCACATCCGAAGAATTTACTTTTATGGACAATGGTATCTCCGGAAGGAAAGCGGACAAACGTCCGCAGTTCCAGAAGATGATCGGCTATGCGAAGAGCAAAGAACATCCGTTTGACGCGATCCTCGTATGGAAATTCTCCCGGTTCGCAAGGAATCAGGAAGAATCCATCGTTTATAAAAATATGCTGCGGAAAGACGGCGTGGAAGTCGTCAGCATATCCGAGCCGCTGATCGACGGACCGTTCGGCGATCTGATCGAACGCATCATTGAGTGGATGGACGAATATTACTCCATCCGCCTTTCCGGCGAAGTGATCCGGGGCATGACGGAAAGCGCAGAGCGCGGCAGATACATCTCCGCTGCCCCATTTGGATATGACCTATCGAAAACGCACACGGGACTGCTTGTAGTCAATGAAGCGGAAGCTGCCGTTGTCCGGGACATCTATGACCGATACATCCGGGGACAAAGCACCCTGTCGATCGCGAAATATTTAAACCGGAAAGGGATTCTCTCAAAACGCGGGAATCCGTTTGAAAACCGAAGCGTACAAAGAATCCTGGAAAATCCCGTATACAATGGCACGATTGTCTGGAGAGGGATCGCGAGAAAGGGAATCCACCAACCGATCATAGACGACGGGACATACCGCAGGGCAACTGATATCGTAAAAATCCGGAAACGCAGACCGCCGAAATCAAGGCCGGATACCGAATATTGTCATATGCTCTCATCGCTCGTAAAGTGCGGTAATTGCGGCGCGTCCATGAGTATTACGGTAAAAGGATATCTCCAATGCGTCAACTATAATCATGGACTGTGTACGGTTTCCCATCACGTCCCGGAGCGGGTGATCCTGGAAGCGCTGAACGAATCCCTCCTGCACATTGCCACAGGGGACGGGACAGAATATATCGCAGTTATGCCAAAAGAATCCCATGCGGAAGAACTGGAAGCGCTCCGCGCCTCCCTCGCTTCCATCCAAACGAAGGAGCGACGGATAAAAGACGCATATGTAAATGGAATTGACAGTCTTGAGGAATACAAAGAAAACAGAAATATCCTTGAAAGAGAACGTGGCAAATTGCAGAAGCAGATAAAAGAAATCCATGCCGCATCCGAGGATGATGCCGATCTGGAAGAATATTCAAAAAAAGTCAGGAACGTGTATGACCTCATCCACTGTGACCAGATCGACTTCCGGAAAAAAAACCTCGCCCTGAAAAGCATTATCGACAAAATCATCTACAGCAAGCCAGAGCAAAAAGTCACAATTTACTATTACGCATCCTGATCTTCTTCCGGCTTGTCCTCTCAGAAATGGCTGAATCAAGCCGTTTTCAGCACTTTCATACCCTGTTGCAATACGGTGGTCCGGATGGTGAACTTGGCGCGTCCCTGCGCTATCTGTCCCAGAGATACACCATGCCATATTCTTCCTGCGTAGGAGTCCTGAATGACATTGGTACCGAAGAATCTGTCCGCGGCAGATAGCATACGCGTTCCTTTATTCTTTCATTTCCGGCAAACCGGCAAGGGACGTCAGCAGGGACGTGACGCCGGAAAGAGCGGCTGTCCCAAGGACGATCTTCCAGTTTACCTGCGTGATCGTAGCGGCGGCAGGCAAAAGGGATACCGTCGTCTGCGCCACTGTTTTTAACGCCCGGATACCGGCGGCTTTCAGCCACTTCCGCACCCGCTTCTGTTTTGTCTGACTCATTGAATTTCCCTCCTTCTCCCGTGCCTGTTTCCCCGTTTTCTGCCTGTTTTTTCCCAATAAATCTATTGATTTTCCCGCAAAGCATGTTATAATAGTCAGCAGGGAAGCATAGCTCAGCCGGGATGAGCGTTCGCCTGACACGCGAGAGGTCATGGGTTCGAGCCCCATTGCTTCCACTTTGGGGCATTAGCGCAGCGGGAGCGCGCCACACTGGCAGTGTGGAGGTCACGGGTTCAAACCCCGTATGCTCCATTTTTTTTGCGCTTTTTTCATTTCCTCCCCGGCGGCGGATCGCCCTATCATCTTTTATGCCCGAACAATCGGATCGGTGACGGGCTGCGCGAAATATCCCTGTAATTTTTCGGATAATTCTTCCAATATGCCGGCGACGTCCTCCTCCGATCTCTCCCCGCCGTCCGGATCAGCGATCCGGATCCTGGTATGATCTATTTTTTGTTCATATACAATGCTCCCGTCTTCCAACTTCCCACTGCCATTCTTTTTTTCTATCTTATTCTGTTTATCTCCTGTCCAATGCACCCTTTTCTTCACCGGCACGATATTCCAGAGCCCTTTCTATCACTTTCCGGCAAATGTACTATCCGCCGGCGGCATACCATACAATACACAGAGGTGATACGATGCCATATTGTTTATATCTCCGCAAATCAAGAGCGGATGCGGAAGCGGAACTACGCGGGGAAGGAGAAACCCTGGCAAGGCACGAAGCCGCCCTGATGGCGCTCGCCCGCCGATTTTCCTACGACGTCGCCGCGGTTTACCGGGAAATCGTCTCCGGAGAGACCATCGCCGCGCGCCCGGAAATGCAGCGTCTTTTACAGGATGTGGAACTGGAAAAATGGGACGGCGTACTGGTGATGGAAGTAGAACGGCTCGCGCGGGGCGACACGGTCGATCAGGGCATTGTGGCGCGGACGTTCCAATATTCCGGGACAAAAATCATTACGCCGATGAAAGTATACGACCCGGCAAATGAGTTTGACGAAGAATATTTTGAATTTGGATTATTTATGTCGAGACGGGAATATAAGACGATCAACCGGCGGCTCCAGGCAGGGCGCTTCGCGTCCGTAAAGGAGGGAAAGTATGTAGGCAGCCGCCCTCCGTACGGATACCGCCGGATCCGGCTGGCGCAGGAGAAAGGCTTTACCCTGGAACCCGTTCCGGAACAGGCGCGCGTCGTCCAACTGATCTTTGACCTGTACGCAAACGGGGAACCGCAGCCCGACGGTTCTCTCCGACCACTCGGCGCGGATCGGATCTGCAAAAAGCTCAACGCCATGAACATACCATCCCAGAAAGACGGCATATGGACGGTTTCTTCCATCCGGGACATCCTGAAAAATCCGGTTTATATCGGTAAAATCCGATGGAACGCCCGTCCCGCCAAAAAAATGATCTCCAACGGCGAAGTCGTCCGCCGGCGCGTCCGCGCCGCGGAGGACGCGCGCATAGTCGTCGACGGCATTCATCCCGCGATCATTGACGACCAACTGTTTTTTCAGGCGCAGAAACGGGCGTCCCATCCGCATTGCCCGCTTTCTGAACAATCCTCCGTGAAAAACCCGCTCGCGGGCGTCGTCGTCTGCGGATTGTGCGGCAGGACGATGATCCGCCGTCCGGCGGGCGGAAACCGGACCGGCGACGTCCTCATGTGCCCGGAACCATCCTGCGGCAACGTCAGCGCTTCCCTGTTCCTCGTGGAACAGCGCGTGATGCAGGGACTGGCGACGTGGGCAGGCGGATATCGGATTCCATGGAACGCCCGTCCCGAAAAGAGGCGCGACCCGATCTTCCCCGTTCAAAAAGCCGCGCTTGCGCGCGCGGCTGGCGAATTGCGGCAGTGGAACAGCCAGCTGGACAACGCGCACGATCTTCTGGAGCAGGGCGTCTATTCGGCGGATGTCTTTCAGGAACGCGCGCGCTATCTGAAAAGAAAAATCGGCGATGCGGAAACCGCCGTGCGATCCCTCCGGGACTCTGTCCGTCAGGAACCGCCCTGCGGCAAAAACACGTTGCCCGTTTCTCCGCCCGCCGACCGGATTTCCGATCTCTACTGGCTTTTGCCGTCCGCCCAGGCAAAAAATGAGATGCTCCGGCTGCTGCTGAAAAAAATTATTTACAAAAAAACGGCGGATGGCAGGTACCGGGATTCTTTCCCGGATGATTTTGAACTGACCTTATATCCGAGGCTGCCGAAGCAGCCCCGTCCTTTCTGATACCCTGCGCGGACAGAAGAATTGGCACATATGGAAATGATCTGCACCATTGTTTATCAGCTGACCAGGAACCTCTCTCCAGAAGATCTGAAAAAATCCGGTTTTGACGCGTACTATGCCGATCACACGACCGGACTTTATCCGGTGGACGCAAACGGCGTGCCGTTCAGCGCCTCGATCTTCCAGTCGACCGGCGACCCGATCGCCGACCTTCACGAAGACCTCGCTGCGGAACAGAAAGCGAGGATCACTTACGACAACATTCTCCGGCTGGTCAAAGACCCGGATGTCTGCGACGTCATCCGTTATCTGAGAGAGCGGGAAATTGTCCATTATCAGAGATTCGGCGAAGCGCTCAGGATTGTCCAGGATAATCTGAACAGCAAGAACTTCTATGCATTCAATCCGTCCTTTGATACGGACTGTGCCTGCGTCAATCGCTGATCCCGAACCATTTTTTCCGGAAAAGAAAGGGGATATCCCGGCAGCCGCGCCTGGATATCCCCTGCTTTTCATTTTCATTTCATTTTTGTCTTTTTCTATTCGGTTCCCGCTTTTGCCGGAACATCAACCTGCGCCAGCACAATGGCGGCAAACAGAAGCACACAGCCGAACAGTTCCCGCAGCGAAAGCACCTGGTGCAGCAGGATCCACCCGGCAAGGACGGAGACAATGGATTCTCCGCTTAAAATCAGCGAGGCGACGGTCGGCTTCACTGTCTTCTGCCCCATGATCTGAAGCGTATAAGCGACGCCGCATGAAAAAATCCCCGCGTAAAGAATTGGTATTTTCGCGTCGGCAATGGCAGGAAGCGACGGCTGCTCCCGGACAAGCGCAGGACCAAGGCAGCACATCCCCGTCACAAAAAACTGAATACAGGACATTTTCACATTATCCGTCTTCGGCGCGAAATGATCGATCACAAGAATATGCCCCGTAAAAAAGAGCGCGCCCAACAACAGATATCCGTCCCCGGTCCCGATGCTCCATCCGTCCCTGACGCACAGAAAATACAGACCGACGAGCGCGACGCAGACACAGAACCATATTTTTTTATCCGTTTTCTTTCCAAAGACCATACTCACGGCAGGGACAAGGACAATGTACAGGGCGGTCAGGAATCCCGCTTTTCCAACGGTCGTATATTGCAGCGCGATCTGCTGGGCGCTGCTTCCCAGGAACAGGAACAGCCCGCAGCATAGTCCGCCTGCAATCAGCGTTCCGGTTCCGCCTTCCTTTTGCCGCGCGTTCTCCTCCCTGTTCCGTGTCCGCATCCACCAGATACAGGGAAGCAGGACGATACTGCCGAGAAAAGACCGGACGCAGTTGAATGTAAACGGTCCGACATAGTTCATACCGTCGCTCTGCGCGACAAACGCTACGCCCCAGATAACTGCCGTCAGGAACAACTGGATCGATCCGATCGTAGCTTTTTTGTTCATTTTTTTCTCCTTCATCCGGTTCAGTCCGCCTTGTCAGGATCTTTTGCCCGGAGCCGCACCATCATACTGGAGAAATCCCTGGCGACGACCTGATTGTCGATATTGATCCCATAATTCATGAGCTGGCTCCCGGATAGTTCATCCTTTCCGTCTACAACATATGTCTGATCCGGATCAAGCCCGTCCAGCCGCATCCGCGCCATCGGGGGATTGGCGGTCGTCAGCCGCTGATAATAAAACGCGACCGCTTCCTTCCGGTCATCCGAAACGATGATCCAGGCGGTCCCTTCCCCGTCGTACGGACTCAGCAAACGGTAAAACGTCCCGTACTGAACAAGCGAGCGGATCGACTTATACAGCGCCACCTGCTCCCTGACCGTCTGTTTTTCTTCCTCACTCATACTGGTCACATCCAGTTCATATCCAAAATTGCCCGCCATCGCGACCTTTCCGCGGAAATCAAGGGACGTCGTCCTGCCGGTCTGATGGTTCGGCACCGCTGAAACATGATTGGTCATCAAAGACAGCGGATAAACATAACTTGTCCCATACTGAATTTTGATCCGTTCGAGGCCGTCCGTATCGTCGCTGGTCCAGTTCTGCGGCATATAATGCATCATACCCGGATCGAAGCGTCCCCCTCCGCCCGCGCAGCTTTCAAATAATACATTGGGAAACGCGGATGTGATCGCCTCCAGCACCTCATACAGCCCGAGCATATAGCGGTGCGCCGTCTCCATCTGCCGGTCCGGTTCGAGCAGAGCCGACCCGATCTCCGTCATGTTCCGGTTCATATCCCATTTGACATATTCGATATTCGCGCTCCGGAGGACATTGCTGATGCTCTGAATGATATATTCCCTTACGTCTTTTCTGGAATAATCCAGGAGAAGCTCCTGCCTCGCCTCCGTCCTGCGCCGGTTCGGCACATGCAGGCACCAGTCCGGGTGCGCGCGGTACAGGTTGCTGTCCGGGGAGATCGCTTCCGGTTCCAGCCATATTCCGAATTTCATCCCGGTTTTATTGATCTCCTCCGCCAGATGTCCGAGCCCGTTCGGCAATTTCCGCTTATTCACGTACCAGTCGCCCAGAGAACAGTCGTCATTGTCCCGTTTTCCAAACCATCCGTCGTCAAGGACGAGCATTTCGATCCCGAGCTTGCTCGCTTCCCTGGCAATGGCTATGATCTTTTCCTCATCAAAATCAAAATACGTTCCTTCCCAGTTGTTGATCAGGATCGGCCGTTCCATCCGCTTATATTTTCCTCTCGCGAGCCGGTTCTGGTACAGCTTATGATATGTCTGGGACATACCGTTCAAGCCCTGGTCCGAGTAGGCGAGAACCGCCTGCGGCGTCGTGAAGCTCTCTCCCGGCGCAAGCTTCCATCGGAAATCAAACGGATTGATCCCCATGACCACACGGGGATTTTCATATTGGTTCAGTTCAACCCCTCCATAAAAATTCCCGCTGTAAACCAAGCTGAACCCGTACGCCTCGCCCTGTTTCTCATTGGTATCCTTCGACACAAGCGCAAAGAAAGGATTATACGCGTGGCTGCTCGCTCCCCTGCGGCTCTCGACCGACTGGACGCCCCGGACAACCGGCCGGCGGACGATCCGCCTCTCTCTCGTCCAGCTTCCGGGAAGGCTGATCATCTCAAACGGATCCTCCGGATAATCCATGCACATACTAAGCGCGCGCAAAACGCGAAGGGTCTCTGTTCCGTGATTCCGGATCTTTGCCGACCGGATCACCACGTCATATTCCTCAAAGACGGAATAATACAACTCCAGCGACACGTTCAGCAGCGGATCCTTCAATGTGATCACCAGCGTTTCCGCTTCCCCGTCCGACTCCGTATAAACACACGGAAGCCCTTCCAGCTTCGGGACGCCCGGGAAGATCCGATAAGAATCATAGAGAAATTCCGTGATGCGCGACCCGTTTTCCTGTTCGATCTGACATGCCGGCATCCTCATATCAGATGTACCGTAAAATGCGTATTCCGCCGGCATCGTATCCAGGGAAAACAGCGGATCCTCCTTCAGAAAAGCGGCATGCGTACACGGCCGTCCCATTTTGTGATCGATCTGGCGGACCACCGGATTTTTGACCTGCCCTCCCCAATAATAATGGGCAAGATAGCGTCCGTGGACAACCCCCGCGATATAAGTAGAATGTCTGCCCTGCAGGATAAAACTTTTTTGGCTTTCATCGTAATAAATCCCCATCTTTTCTCCTGAATGGCGTTTATGGTGCCATAAACGCCACATTCCCTTTCTTTTTATTTTTGTGTCATAGAACGGAAAGCCCTGTTCTTATTCAGGGCTTTCTTCATCATCATAATTAATATAATCGGCAGAGGCGTCGTCTGAATTTCCCTCGTCAGTCGCCGGCTTGTCCGGATTTTTTATCGTATTGTTTCCATATATGTTTCCGTCCTCCAGCTCGACATTCCGGTACTCGCACAGCTCTGAGACGGTCACAAACTGATATCCCTGCTTTTTTAATTCCGGAAGCAGGCGTTCCACCGCCGTCGCTGTCGTCTCGTACAGATCATGCATCAGCACGACCGACCCATCCTGGATCTGGGAGATCGCCGTATCGTATACCATATCCGCATCCCGGTTTTTCCAGTCCTGTGTGTCAACCGACCACAGGATCATCGGTTTGCCGACCGACGCGGATACGGTCTCATTGACCGCCCCTCCCGGCGGACGCAGAAGCGCGACCGGTTTGCCTGTATTCTTCTCTATCAATTTGCAGCTTTTGTTGACCTGATTCCTGATCGCTTCAGGGCTGAGCGTCGTCAGATCCGGATGATTATATGTATGGGTCGCGATTTCGTCTCCCTTCGCGACGGCATTCTGCCCCGACCGGATATAATCCGTCATGCCGCTTTCCCACCGCTCGCCCAGATTAAAGAACGTGCAGCTGCCTCCATTTTTTTCAAAAGCGGCAACGATGCGGTCCGTGACCGGCGAATACGGTCCGTCGTCAAACGTGAACGCTACCATCGGTCCATCCGGATCGACCACCGTCATGGAAATTCCGTCGTCCGGGTCCGATTTCCCGGCATCCGGCTTGTCGGTATCCGATTTGTCCGTATCCGGTTCTTTTGAAGTATTCTTATCTGTGCCTGACGCGGAAGAACCCTCCGCCGTCCTGTCGTCCTCTGAGGAGATCGTGCCGTCGTCCGCTTTCACGGTCTGTCCGTTCGCATCCTGAAATTTTGAATGGATCTTCTTTCCAAGCGCGAACGCATCGATCAGCAGGACCATGCCGGTCATCAGCAGGACTCCGACCATTACAATTTTGCGCCGCTGTCTCATTCCATTCATGGCGTTTCTCCTCTCCTGTAAAGTTCCTTCCGGAATCGCTCCGGTTCTCTTTTAGTATAAGAAATTTTGATGCATGTTGCAAGATTTATCTCCAAAATCAGCCAAAAAATTACGCGTCCGTTCCTTTTCCGCATCCTCCCCTGCAGGCGCAGGAATTTCGGAACGCAGGCTCCGTGATTTCCATTGGCAGATGCCGGATCCCCGCCTCCATCATTTCCTCGCCGGAAATATGAAATCCCAGTTTTTCATAGAATCCCGCCGCATGCGCCTGCGCGTGCACGACGACTTTTTCCGCTCCGCACGCGAACGCCTTATCGAGCATCATCCGCACGGTAAAATCCCCGTAACCTTTGCCGCGCTCCGCCCGGCGGACGGCGATCCTGCCGATCAGCATCTGCCCCGGCTCCGCCAGCATCCGCCCGGTCGCGACCGGGCGGTCCGCGTCGTCATATACGACGATATGCATGGCATACTCGTCTTTTCCGTCAAATTCCAATTCGTCCGGGACGTGCTGTTCTTCCTGGAATACTTCTTTCCGGATCGCAAGGGCGTCGGCAATATCGCCGTCGCCCGCAATATATCTTCCCCTGATCATATCGCTCTCCTATGCCTGCTCAAGAATTTCTTTCAGGATCCGGTTGACCATGCCCGGATCCGCTTTTCCCTGCATTGCCTTCATGGTCTGACCGACAAGGAATCCCATCGCCTTGGTTTTTCCACCCTTATAATCTTCGACCGACTGCGGATTCGCCGCGACTACCGCCTCGATCGCCGTGCGCAGCGCTCCCTCGTCGTTGACTGTCTTGAGGCCGTGTTCTTCCACATAGGATTCCGGATCGATATCGCTCTCAAAAATCCGTTGAAAGACGTCCTTGGCGACGCTGCGGTTGATCGATCCCTCTTTGATCAGCGCGATCAGTTTTGCCAGATTTTCCGGCGAAAACGTAATGTCCTCCGGCTCGATCTCCTTCTCTTTGACGAGCTTCATCGTCTCTCCCATCAGCCAGTTGGAGACTTCCTTCGGATCGCTCCCGCAGGCGATCGTGTCCTCAAAAAGATCGGCAAGGTGTTTGGAGCCGGTAATGATATCAATATCATAATCCGGAATGTCGTATTCCGCTTTATACCGGATCTTTTTCTCGTCCCTCAGCTCCGGCTGCGCCGCCCGCACCCGTTCCAGCCATTCGTCCGATATGATGATCGGTACGAGGTCCGGTTCCGGAAAATAGCGGTAATCCTGCGCGTCCTCTTTGGAGCGCATCGCGTACGAATATTCCTTGTTGTCGTCCCAGCGGCGCGTCTCCTGGATCACGGATTTTCCCATCTCAAGCAGCTCGATCTGCCGTTTTCTCTCGCCGTCTATCGCCCGCGCGATTGCCTTGAACGAATTGAGGTTTTTCATCTCTGTCCTTGTGCCAAATTCCGCCGCGCCCATTTCCCGGACGGAAAGATTGACGTCCGCGCGCATTGAGCCCTCGTTCAGTTTGCAGTCGGAAGCTCCGAGATATTGGATGATGAGCCGCAGTTTTTCCAGATACGCGATGACTTCCTCCGCGGACCGCATATCCGGCTCGGAAACGATCTCGATCAGCGGGACACCCGAACGGTTAAAATCTACGAGCGTGCAGTCTTCCCACGGATCATGGACCAGCTTTCCCGCGTCCTCCTCCATATGGATCTCATGGATACCGATCGTTTTTTTGATCCCGCCCGTTTCGATCTCGATCCCGCCGTTCCGGCAGATCGGATAATACAGCTGGGAAATCTGATAATTCTGCGGGTTATCCGGATAAAAATAATTCTTCCGGTCAAATTTACAATTCTGCGTGATCGTGCAGTTGGTGGCAAGCCCGACCGCGATCGCGTATTCCACTACCTGTTTGTTCAATACCGGAAGGGATCCCGGCATTCCGGTGCATACCGGGCAGGTATGTGTATTCGGTTCCCCGCCAAATTCGGTACTGCATCCGCAGAAGATCTTTGTTTTTGATGCCAGTTCCACATGAACCTCCAGACCGATCACAGTCTCATATTGTTTGCTCATTTTGAATGCCTCCCTTCCGCAAGTTCCGGCTGTCCCCATGTTCTCGTTTTCTCGTATGCGTATGCGGCGCGGATAATTTTTTTCTCCTGGAAAGAATCCCCGATCAGCTGCACGCCGATCGGCAGCCCTTCCGCGCTGCAGCCGCACGGGACGCTGATCCCCGGCAATCCGGCAAGATTGACGGATACCGTATAAATATCGCCCAGATACATCCGGATCGGATCGCTCAGATTATCGCCCAGCTTCAGCGCCGTCGTCGGTGCGGTCGGTCCGAGGATCACGTCATATTGTTCAAACGCCCGGTCAAACGCCTGTTTGATCAACGCCTTTACTTTTAACGCCTTTACATAGTAGGCGTCGTAATATCCGGAGCTTAATACGAACGAGCCAAGCATGATCCGCCGTTTTACCTCCGCGCCGAATCCCTTTGACCGGGTCTTCTTGTACATATCATGAAGACCGTCAAATTCCGGGACGCGGAACCCATACTTGACGCCGTCGAACCGGGACAGGTTGGAGCTTGCTTCCGCGGAAGCAATGATATAATATGCCGGGATCGCGTACTCGACCAGATTCAGGTCAAATTCTTCCACGTTCGCCCCTTTCTTCGCCAGCTCGTCCGCCGCCGCCAAAACAGCCGCTTTTACCTCCGGGTCAAGACCGTCGCCGAGATAGTCCCGCGGGATCCCGATCCTCATGCCCGCGACGTCGTCGACCAATGCCGACGTATAATCCGTCTCCGCCACATCGACGGAGGTGCTGTCTTTGATGTCGTGCGCAACGATCGTCTCCAAAATGGCGGCGCAGTCCGAAACGTCCCTGGCGATCGGTCCGATCTGATCCAGAGACGACCCGTAGGCGATCAGCCCGTAACGGGATACCGTCCCGTAGGTCGGTTTCATTCCGGTAACGCCGCAGAACGAAGCCGGCTGGCGGATCGATCCGCCGGTATCGGAGCCGAGGGCGTAAAAACATTCTCCCGCCGCGACCGCCGCCGCGGAGCCGCCGGAAGATCCGCCCGGCACACGGTCCAGGTTCCATGGATTTTTCGTCGCGCCGTAATAGGACGTCTCCGTCGTGCTTCCCATCGCAAATTCATCCATATTGGTTTTTCCAAGGATCACCGCCCCGGCATCTTCCAGCCGCTTTACCGCTGTAGCCGTATAGGTCGGAACAAAATTGCTTAATATTTTGGAGCTGCAGGAGGTCAGCGTTCCGGTTGTGCACATATTGTCCTTGATCGCGACAGGAACGCCGGCAAGCGGTCCGGTCAATTCCCCGGCTTCTATTTTTTTCTGCACTTCCTCCGCCCGCTCGATCGCTTTTTCCGGTTCCACCGTCACATAACAGTTTAACTCCTGCTCCAACGCCGAAATCTGCCCGAGCGAAGCATTCACGGCATCGACCGCAGTACATTCGCCCGCCCTGATCTTCCTGCCCAGTTCCAGGGCAGTCATAGTTCGCATATCCATATTCCGTTCCTCCTACTCTACCGTCTTCGGCACAACGAAGCATCCGTCTTTCTGCTTCGGCGCGTTCTGCAATATCTTTTTGCGGTCGTCCAGCGTCCGCTCCTCTACAATATCCTCGCGGAACACATTATGGATCGGCGATACATGGGACATTGCCTCCACGCCGTCCGTATCCAGCTCATTCAGCTTGTCGATATAGTCCAGCATATTGCCCATATCCGTCTTTGCCTGTTCTTTTTCCTGCTCGTCCAGATCGAGCTTCGCAAGAATCCCTACATAATCGATCGTTTCATCCGAAATCCTCATTTTTTCTCCTTTCCGGCAGTATTTCTGCCCTACGGCTCCAGGCGGTTAATATCGCGCGGGAACATGGTCGCCTCCCGGATATTGTCCTTATCAAGCAGCTTCATGGTCAGGCGCTCCAGCCCGATCCCGAGCCCGCCGTGCGGCGGCATCCCGTGTTTGTGCGCCATCAGATAGCTTTCAAATTCCGCCGGATCCATCCCTCGCTCTTTCATTTTCTCTATCTGCTCATGATAATCATGGATCCTCTGCCCTCCGGTCGTGATCTCGATCCCCTTAAAGAGCAGGTCAAAGCTCAGGGTAAAGGTTTTGTCCTCCGGATCATCCATCGCGTAAAACGGTCGTTTCTTTGACGGATAATGCGTGACAAATACAAATTCGCTTCCTGTTTTTTCTTTGTATAATTTTGAGATCAGTTCCTCTTCTTCCGGCTCCAGGTCGTACGGGTTGCGGATCGTCCGGTGATAATGCTCCGCGACCTCCTGCTTGGCGACGTCGAACCGGACCGCCGGAATATTCCCCGCGTCCGGAAGCGTAACGCCGAGAATTTTGATCTCCCTCGCGTAACATTCGGAAAGCAGCTTCATGACATACTGAAGCATCCCCGCCTCCATTGCCATGATATCCTCAAAGCTGTCGATAAAGCCCATCTCAAAATCCATGGACATATATTCGTTGATATGTCTTTTTGTGCTGTGTTTTTCCGCCCGGAATACCGGTCCCGTCTCAAATACGCGGTCGTAGACCGGGATCATCATCTGCTTGTATGTCTGAGGGCTCTGCGCGAGAAACGCTTTTTTCTTAAAATATTCCAGCTTGAATACATTGGAGCCTCCCTCCGCCCCCGCCGCGACGATTTTGGGCGTATGGATCTCCGTAAAGCCCTGCTGAAACAGGAAATCCCGGAAACCGCGGATGATCCCCTCCTGGATCCGGAAGATCGCCCGTTCCCGTATGTTGCGCAGTGAAACGGGACGCAGGTCCAGCTTTGTCTCAAGCGTTTCTTTCAGCTTCCATTTCCCGACCGCGATCGGCATCTGCGCCGCCGGCTGCGACAGGATCCGGACAGAAGCCGCGCGGACTTCAAATCCGTTTGGCGCGCGGTCTTCCCGCTGCGCGGTTCCCTCGATCTCAACTGCCGTTCCCTCATGCAGATCTTTTCGGTCAAATTCGGTTTCCCCTTTCGTGAATACCGTCTGGACAAGGCCCTCCCTTTTGCGCAGGACGACAAAGGAAAACTCGCCCATATCCCTGATCGTATGGACCGTTCCATTCATTTTGATCGGGCAGCCGTATAATTCCTGTTCCAGTATCTGGCTGATCTCAACCGTTCCGGACGGCTGCACTCCTGTAATCATTTTCATAATCTCAACTCCTTTTGGTTTCTTTCCGGCGGGGCAGCGGCTCGTTTTTCCGAAGAACTTCGATACAACAGGAAGTGCCGGTAGAATTTCCCATTGTCCGGAGGCTTTTTATGTCACAGGACGAAATTTCCTGTGACATAAAAAATCCCGGAGTATGCTGTTCTTACTCCGGGACGAATATCTGCCATATCCGCGGTACCACCCGCTTTGATGCCATACGGCATCCTCTCATCTCCCGGTAACGTCGGGCATACGGAACCACCTACTCGTTTTTCAATGGTTCAGCTCGGAAGTGTTCCGTCGGCAAGGTGTTCCCGAAAGGCTCTCAGCCCGCGGCGCTCTCTCTCTGTCCGGATCCTTTTGCTCCCAGTCTTCGTCTCCGCTTTTTACTACGGTTTAGTCTAGCATGGCAGCCGTTTAATGTCAATTCTTTTTCGAAAGATTTCGTATCGTTTCCCTCAGCGCTTCCACTGTTTTTTCCACCAGCTCCCTGCGCGCGTTCGCTCCCATATGCCCGATCCGGATCACCTTGTCCTGCAAGACCCCAAAGGACCCGGCAAGTAAAATCCCGTGCTGTTTTTCCATACGGTCCAGGATCGCTTTCGCCGTCATGCCCTCCGGCACTTCAAACACCGTGACGGTATCGGAAAATCCGGATTCCAGGTACAGCGACAGTCCCATCTCCCGGAGCGATTCCCGGACATATGCCGCCAGCTCCCTGTGCCGGCGCAGGATTTCCTTATCCTGCGCGATCGCGTCCACAGCGGCGCGAAGCCCCATAATGTCGCTCGCCGGCATCGTATAGGGAAACCACTGCTTCTCATAATATCCCTCAAAAACAGCCAGATTGCAGTAGAAAGAAGCGATCGGGGTTTTCCGGTTTTTCATAGCCGCTTTCGCGTCCTCGCTTACCGTAACAAACGTAAGTCCGGGAGGCGCGGATACCGCTTTCTGGGAACCGCCGCAAAGCAGGTCGATCTCCCAGTCGTCCGCCCGGACTTCGTTCCCGATCATGCCGGAAACGGAATCCACTACGGTCAGGATCCCATATTTTTTTAACAGCGGGCAGATGGCGGAAATATCGTTTAACACGCCGCTCGGCGTATCGCAGTGAACGACCGTCGCGTACTTATAATCATGGTCGCGCTCCAGAAATGCTTCCAATTCTTCCACCGGAAACGCGTTGCGGTAATCCGTCGTATACATTGTCGGGATTCCTCCATATAAGGTAACAAAGTCCTGGAACCCCGCGCCGTAAATGCCGTTGTCCAATACCAGGACACGGTCGCCCGGCTCGGTCAGGGACGCGCACGCCGCTTCCAGCCCCAGGATCCCCTCCCCGCTCAGAATAAGGGTTTCCTTTTCCGTATGCAGGATCGCGCTGATGCGTTCGCATGTCTCCCTGTAATAGTCATAAAATTCCGGATCAAGATCCGAGTTTCGGAATGGCAGGCTTCTCGCTTTTCTGACCGGTTCCTCGACCTGCGTCGGTCCCGGCGTCATCATCTGATACATTGTTCGTTTTCCTCCTTTTCCCATAACAGCTATCGCCAGCTCCGGACGGTCATCCGATCTCCGGCGAACAATCACTATGAACAGGATTATAGCACATTCTGACCTTATTTAAATGGTCAGTTTTGATTTATTTATCAGGGTCAGATTGAAATGTCCCTTGTTTTCTTTCCCCGGTCATGCTACACTACAGAAAAAAGAAAGGAACGATACTATGAACCGTCGTCTGAAATCCATTCTGAGCATTCTGTGTATTCTCATCATCATCGGACTTCTTGCCGCCACGATCGTCCTCGCGATAAAAGGAAGCCCAAACTTTATGGGAATGTTGGCGCTTACCATCATTTTCCCCATCTTTGTCTGGGCTATGGTACATTTTTATAAATTTTTTAAAAATGACAGGTAATCCGATACTGTCTTTTCATATCCCTGTGAAGTAGGAAAATAAAACTGTTTGTCCCGTATCTCATCCGGCAGATACTGCTGCTTCACATAGTGATAAGGAAAATCATGGGCGTACTGATAACCGATCCCATGTCCCAGTTTTTCCGCCCCTTTGTAATGGGCGTCCTTCAGATGATTCGGCGGCGCTCCGGTTCTGGTCGTATGGACCGTGGAAAGCGCCCGTTCGACCGCGAGATAAGAAGCGTTGCTCTTGGGCGCTGTCGCCACATAGACCGCGGCTTCCGCCAGAATGATCCGCGCCTCCGGCATCCCGATCCGCTCAACCGCCTGCGCGCAGGAAACGGCGACCGTGATCGCGTTCGGATCCGCCATCCCAACGTCCTCGCAGGCACAGATCATGATCCGCCGCGCTATAAATGTCACGCTTTCCCCCGCGTCGATCATCTTTGCCAGATAAAAAACTGCCGCGTCCGGATCCGACCCCCGCATACTTTTAATAAAAGCGGAAATGATGTCGTAATGATTATCCCCGTTTTTATCATATCGGAACGCCCGCTTCTGGATACACTCCTCCGCGACGGGCAGGGTGATATGGATGATCCCGTCTTCGCTCCGCTCGGTCGTCAGGATACCGAGCTCGATCGCGTTGAGCGCGCTCCTCGCGTCCCCCTCCGCCATATCGGCAAGAAAATCAAGCGCTTCCTCCGTGATATCCGCATGGTAGCTCCCCATGCCTTTTTCCTCATCCGTGACCGCCCTGCGCAGCAATATTTTGATATCATCCTTTTCCAGCAATTTCAGTTCAAAAATATTGGACCGGGAAATCAGCGCCCCGTTTACTTCAAAATACGGATTTTCCGTCGTCGCCCCGATCAGTATGATCGTTCCGTCCTCCACAAAGGGAAGCAGATAGTCCTGCTGCGCTTTATTGAACCGATGGATCTCGTCGATGAACAGGATGGTGCGCTTCCGGTACATTCCCAGATTTTCTTTGGCGCGCTGCACCGCCAGCTCCATTTCTTTTTTGCCGGAAGTGGTCGCGTTCATCTGCACAAACAGGGAACTCGTCGTATTGGCGATCACCATCGCCAGTGTCGTTTTTCCGGTTCCCGGCGGCCCGTAGAAAATAATGGAACTGAGTTTATCCGCTTTGATCGCCCGGTACAGCAGCTTGTCCTTTCCGATGATATGCTGCTGTCCCACAACCTCGTCGATCGTAACCGGGCGAAGGCGCCCCGCCAGCGGGGACTCTTTTTCCTGATCATTTTCTCTTATGTAATCAAATAAATCCATATTGTCCTCCAAAATCTTTTGAAAAAAACCATATTCTGTGATATCATGGCTTTGCAGTCCACAAAACAGAAAAAGGAGCAAATGCCATGCAGGAACGAAATCAGTTACGGATCCCAAACGATCCTATGATCCTGTTAAGCTTCATCAATATGAAGCTCCGGGATTTTTATGAGAGCTTCGAGGAGCTCTGTCTCGATCTTGAAGTGGAACCGGAAGACGTCCGGAGAAAACTCAATCAGATCGGATATGAATATAATGAAACGCTCAACAAATTTGTATGACCTGCCGTTTCTCTACATATAACGCGCCGTCCTCCAGCGCCGCGAAACAGACCGGATCCCCGGTCTGAACGCCGATCCTGCCGTTGGTCGCTTCCGCCAGCAGCTTCTCAACCCGGCATTTTCCGGCTTCTTCTACCAATATTCCCATCGTGACCCGTTCCTCATACTTCGTATCTTCTATTATAATATCCTCCGCTTCGAGAAGGTGACGGACACGGCCGATATCCGTATAATCCATGGTAAGGATATCGCGGTACCCATATTTCTTTTCCATGATCAGGCTGTTCCGGAGCCCTTCCTGCGCCGCCTGCGTATACGCGCGGACCAGACCGCCCGTCCCGAGCAGGGTTCCTCCGAAATAGCGGGTAACAACGATAATCACATTGTAGATCTCTTCGCCAAGGATCACTTCAAGGATCGGTCTGCCGGCGGTCCCGCCTGGCTCCCCGTCGTCGCTGCAGCGAGCGATCCGCGGTTCCGGTCCAAGCAAAAATGCCGAGCAATGATGCCGGGCGTCCCAATATTTTTTTCTCGTCTGTTCTATAAAAGCCGACGCTTCTTCCTCGCTTGTCACTTTGGATACCGTCGCTATAAACCGGGACTTCTTCTCAACGATCTCGCCCCGTCCGCCTTTCCATACTTCTCTGTAACCGGAAATCATCTTCTTCTCCTCTTTTGTCCGGATTCACCCATGATTTTTCATAGATTCCATCGTTACCAGATCATCTACTATTTCTTCTACGCACATGGGGGTAATTTGGTGATCACGCAGTTTTCCGATCGTTTCCATCACAAACTCCCGGGACTCGGAAATCGCGGGGATCTTTTCCTTTTCTTCTACATGATACTGTCCGTCTTCCGCGACATGACATTTCTCCACCAGAATCCCGTAATTCTTTTTCCGGTCTCGACTTTTTTCTTCCAGCAGGTAATATTTTAGCAAAATGCTGTCATTATTCTGGTCGAAAAGCTGCACGTCCTCCATTACATGGAATTGCCTCATAACCAAGCCCTCCTTTTGCTGCAGGTAGTTTCATGCTTACGACTACCATTATACAGGAGAGGCAGGGGAAATCATACCGGAATCGTCTTCTATTTTCTCCCATGAAACGATGCTTTTACACGGCGTTTCATACGCTTCGCTGACCTTCGCCGCGATTTGACAGACCATGCCGGTCTGTGTCGAACGCTTCCCTTCTTTCGCGCGCTCAGTCAGATTATATCACAAATTTTCCCTTTATAAAATAACTTATATTTGTTATACTATGAGTAATGCTTTGAGAAAGGACGGAAAGAATGGAATATTCACGTGATCATGTGGAAGAAAAAAAGAAAGAACTGCTTTCCAATCACTCAAAAACCAGACGCCGGGTCGAATTGTATTTCGTACGCGCCCTGCTCTGGCTCCTTGGCGCGCTCCTGGTCGCGGCGATCGGCATCGGCATCGGCACGGTCCACGGTATCATCAAACGGGCACCGGATATCTCCGATATTCAAGTGCGACCGACCGGATATGCCAGCACGATCTATGATCAGGACAACGACAAGATCCAGAAGCTGTCCTATTCCGACTCCAACCGGATTTACAAAACGATCGATGAAATTCCGCAGAATCTGCAGAACGCGTTTATCGCGATCGAAGACGAACGGTTTTATGAGCATCACGGCGTTGACCTGCACGGCATTTCCCGCGCCGTCCTCCATGCGCTGAAAACCCATTCTCTCAGCCAGGGGGGGAGTACAATCACGCAGCAGCTTCTGAAAAATAACGTATTTTCCTCTTTTGAAGAAGATTCGATCTATAAAAAGATCGAACGGAAGATCCAGGAACAATATCTTGCCGTCAAAGTAGAAAAAGAACTGGACAAGCCGACGATCCTGGAATATTACCTCAATACGATCAATCTCGGTCAGGGCACGCTCGGCGTCGAGGCGGCGTCCAACCGTTATTTTAATAAAACCGTCTCGCAGCTGAACCTCGCGGAGTGCGCCGTGATCGCGAGCATCACGCAGAGCCCCGCCGGGTTGAATCCGATCACCAATCCCACATCGAACCGTACCCGTCAGCAGCGGGTACTGGAGAAAATGCTGAATTTGAAAATGATCTCGCAGAAAGCCTATGAGCAGGCGCTGAGCGATCCGGTATACGACCGTATTCAGCAGATCGATATTTCTTCCCACAGCGAAGCGCCTTATTCCTATTTTACGGACGCGCTGATCCTCCGGATCACAGAAGACCTGCAAAGGCAGAAGGGCTATACGCAGACGCAGGCGTACAATATGGTCTACAGCGGCGGGCTGAAAATTTATTCCACGCAGGATACGCAGATCCAGAGCATCTGCGATTCCGTCGTCAACGATGCCGCCCTTTACCCGCCCGGTTCCGAATACGCCCTTTCGTATCGGCTGACATTGAAAAAAAGAAACGGCGAGATCGCCAGTTACTCGGAAACGGACATTTCCGATTATCTCCATCAGTATCACGACGACCGCGCCGATCTTCTGTTCGCAACGAAAGAACAGGCGGAAAACGCCGCGCTGGAATTTAAAACCGCCGTATTGGAGCGGGGCGACAAGGAAGAAAACGAATCGATCAATATCACCATCCAGCCACAGGCGTCCGTTACCATCATGGACCAGGCGACCGGTCAGATCCGCGCGATCGTCGGAGGCAGGGGCGAAAAAGCCGGCAACCTGACGTTCAACCGGGCTACCGCTTCGACCCGGCAGCCCGGTTCCACCTTTAAGGTTCTGTCCACCTTTGTGCCCGCGCTGGACACGGCGGGCATGACGCTCGCGTCCACGTTCGAGGACGAGCCGTACCGGTGGCCGGGGACAAAAACCGCAGTGACGAACTATTACGACGGATACCGCGGCGAAGCCTCTATCCGCGACGCGATCCGGGATTCCATGAACGTCATAACCGCGCGCGTGATGGAAGAAGTGACTCCCCAGGTCGGTTATGATTATCTGCTGAACCTCGGATTCAGCACTCTGGTTGAAAACGAAACCCGCGAAGACGGGAAAACCTATTCCGACATTCAATACCCGCTGTGCCTTGGCGGCATCACCAACGGCGTGACCAATCTGGAACTGACCGCGGCTTTCGCGTCCATTGCCAATCAGGGAACGTATAATGAGCCGACGCTGTATTCCGTCGTCCTCGACCAGCAGGGAAACGTTCTTCTGGAAAACAGCAATTCCAGCCGCCAGGTCATGAAAGATTCAACGGCGTGGCTTCTCACCAACGCCATGCAGGACGTAACAAAAAGCGGCACCGGAACCGATGCCGCTCTGGACGGGATGCCTTCAGCCGGCAAGACCGGCACGACATCCGACAACCATGATCATTGGTTTTCCGGTTATACGCCCTACTACACAGGTTCCGTGTGGGTCGGTTATGACAACAATCAGTCCTGTGCCGTAAACAGCGCCCACATGAAGATCTGGAAAACCATTATGGATAAAATTGATAAGGCAAAAGAACTGGAAATCATTGATTTCCCTAACTGTTCGTCCATCTCCACCGCAGCGGTATGCGCCAAATCAGGAAAGCTCGCCGTCCCGGACGTATGCCCGGAGAGCAGTATCCGGGAAGAATATTTCGCCGTTGGCACCATACCGACAGAAGAATGTGATTTCCACAAAGCGGACCAGGAGAACGCGCCCGCTATGAAAGCGCCTTGATCCGGTCGATCGCAGCGACCGTATTCTCATAAGAGCCGAACGCGGTCAGCCGGAAATAGCCTTCCCCGTGGGGACCGAACCCGGATCCGGGCGTCCCGACAACATTTGCCTTCTCCAGCAGATAGTCAAAGAACTCCCACGACGTCATGCCGTCCGGAGTCTTTAACCAGATATAGGGAGCATTGATCCCGCCGGATACGCTGTATCCGGCGCTTTTCAGCCCTTCATAAATCGTTTTCGCGTTCTTCATATAATACGCGACCTGTTTTTTCAGCTGTTCTTTTCCTTCTTCCGAATAGACCGCCTCGCCCGCGCGCTGGACGATATACGGCGCCCCATTGAATTTTGTGCCGTGCCTGCGCGCCCAGAGCGCATTCAGGGAAACATCGCCCTGCTTCAGCTCTTTCGGTACAACCGTATAGCCAAGGCGGGTTCCCGTAAACCCGGCGTTCTTTGAAAAGCTCTTCAGTTCGATCGCGCAGGTCTTCGCTCCCTCGCACTCGTAAATCGTATGGGGAACCTCTTCTTCTGAAATATATGCTTCATACGCGGCGTCATAAATGATCACCGCTCCGACCCGGTTCGCGTAATCCACCCATGTCTGAAGCTGATCGCGCGTGATCGCCGATCCGGTCGGGTTGTTCGGGAAGCAGAGATAGATCAGATCCGGCGTCTCCTCCGGCAATTCCGGCGCGAATCCGTTTTCTTCCACGCACGGCATATAGATCACGCCCTCAAACATCTCTTTCTCCGCATTATACTTCCCGGTTCGCCCCGCCATGACGTTGGTGTCCACATAAACCGGGTAAACCGGATCGCATACCGCGATTTTATTATCCAGAGAAAAAATCTCCTGAATATTGCCGGAATCACATTTCGCCCCGTCGCTCACAAAAATCTCGTCCACAGACAGCTCCACGCCGCGGGACTGATAATCTCCTTTCACGATCGCGCTCCGCAGAAATTCATATCCGAGATCCGGCGCGTAGCCGTGAAATGTTTCCGCATGCCCCATTTCATCGACCGCTTTGTGCAGCGCGTCAATGATCGCGGGCGCCAGCGGCTGGGTCACGTCCCCGATCCCCAACCGGATGATCGATCGATCCGGATGCTCCTGTGAATATGCCGCCACCTTTTTGGCAATCGTCGAAAACAGATAGCTTCCCGGCAGCTTTAAATAGTTGTCATTTACTTTATACATAGTGATTCCTCCTTCTTTTTTCTCACTGGATCTCTCCGTCAAATACTACGGTCGCGGATCCCGTCATATATACCGTATCTTTTTCCTGGTCCCACTGAATCTCCAGATCCCCGCCGGCAAGATGTACCAGCACCGCGTCGTCCGTCTTTCCATTCAGCACGCTGGCGACCGCCGACGCGCACGCTCCGGTCCCGCACGCCATCGTCTCTCCGCTGCCGCGCTCCCACACGCGCATACGGATCTCGTACCGGTTATCCACCTGGACAAATTCTATATTTGCTTTCTTCGGAAACAGCGGATGCGTTTCCAACGCCGGTCCGAGAGTCTCAAGCGGGCACGAGGAAACATCATCCACAAACAGCACGCCGTGCGGGTTGCCCATGGAAACCGCCGTCAAAAAGTAAGTTTTCCCAAGTACCTCGACCGGCTGGCTGACAAACCGGGGCAGATCGCTGTCCACCGGGATCTGCTTCGGCTCCAGAACCGGCACTCCCATATTTACTTTTACTCTGGAAACTTTCCCGTCCTCCACCGTCAGATCCAGTTCTTTGATTCCTGCCAAAGTATCGATCGTCAGCTTCGTCTTATCGGTCATGCCATAATCATAAACATATTTTGCCACGCACCGGATCCCGTTGCCGCACATTTCCGCGCGCGACCCGTCCGCATTATACATACTCATAAAAAAATCAGCTCTGTGCGAAGGCTGGATCAGGATCAGCCCATCGCTCCCAATCCCCGTATGGCGGTCGCTCACTTTAACCGCCAGCGTTTCCGGATGTTCCACTTTCTCGTGAAAACAGTTGATATAAACATAATCGTTTCCCAATCCATGCATTTTGGTAAATTTCATTTTGCGTCCCCCTTTCCTGCTTCGCCGTTTTCCTTTTCCGGGTCTGTCCTTTCCGGATCCCGGCTACCGGTGAAATTCCAATATCATCTGCGACGTCTCGATCATGCTCCGTCCATAATCCATACTGTTTTTCTGAATATACCGGTGCGCTTCCTCCTCCGTCATCCCACGGGTCTGGATCAGAAGATATTTCGCATTCCGGATGATCATTTTTTCTTCTTCCGTCCTGCCTTTCGGTCTTTTTTCCCACCGCTTCCTCTGCCGCCGCTCAAGGGTCTCGAGCAGGATCATCACCCTGTCCGCCAATATCTGTCCTTTGATCGGCATTCCCAGATAAGCGACGTCCATCTCGCTGATCTCGTCTCTGTGCCGTCCGGACGCCAGCAGCAGCATCTCAAAATTCTCCGGGAGATCCTCCGCAAGCTGGTAAAAATACATATCTACAAAACGGTATCCGCAAATGATCAAACCTTCCTGGAAATGTTCCGCCGTCCGGATCGCGTGAGCCCCGGTCGTGCAGACCGCGCTGGTCTCAATGCCGTGATTGAGCAGAATATTCCTTATCGCTTTTCCGTCATCCGCTTTCGGAAAAGCAAGTATCACATTGACCATTTTCCCTCCTTACCTGTGGAACTGCCGTTCCCGCCACAGGTCAGATCTTGTACAGATACTCATCAATCTCCCATTGGCTCACATGTTCATGATAAGAACTCCACTCGTTTCTCTTTGCCGCAATAAACTTCGGGGTCACATGCTCGCCGATCACTTCTTTCATCAGAGCGTCCGTCTGAAATGCGATAATCGCTTCTTTCAGGTTATAGGGCAGATGGTCGATCCCCTGCTGCTCTTTTTCTTCCGGGCTCATTTCGTATACATTTTGATTGACTGCCGCCGGAGGCTCTATTTTGTTCCGGATACCGTCCAGCCCCGCCGCCAGGCATACGGCAAGCGCGAGATACGGATTTGCCGAAGGATCCGGGCTGCGATATTCGACCCGCGTGCTTTTCCCGCGGGCAGACGGAACCCGGATCAGCGGGCTGCGGTTTGTCTCCGACCAGGCGATGTCAACGGGCGCCTCGTATCCCGGCACCAGTCTCTTGTAGGAATTAACGATCGGGTTCGTGATCAGCGTCATCGCTCTCGCATGGCGTAACAGTCCCGCGATAAAGTAATATGCTTCGTCGCTCAGCCCGATCTGGTCGTCATGATACGCGAAAATATTTTTATCTCCATAATTCAGCGACATATTGATATGCATTCCGGAACCGTCCACGCCGGCGACCGGTTTTGGCATGAAGCTCGCGTACAGCCCATGCCGTTTCGCGATGGATTTGACGACAAATTTAAACGTCATGATATTATCCGCCGTACGGAGCGCGTTGCGGTAACGGAAATCAATCTCATGCTGGGCGGGAGCCACTTCGTGGTGGGAAGCCTCGATTTCAAAGCCCATCTGTTCCAGGGTCAGGACAATATCCCGCCTCGCATTTTCTCCGAGATCCAGGGGGCTTACGTCAAAATAGCCCGCTTTTTCATGCGTCACGGTTGTCGGCTGCCCGTCCTCGTCCGTATGGAACAGGAAAAATTCACATTCCGGACCGACATAAAATTTATATCCCATATCCGCCGCTTCCCGCAGCACTTTTTTCAGGATATGCCTGGGATCTCCCTCAAACGGCGTGCCGTCCGGGTGATAAATGTCGCAGATCAGACGCGCGACCCTGCCATGCTGCGGCCGCCATGGAAAGATCTGGAACGTATCCAGATCCGGATACAGATACATATCCGATTCCTCGATCCGCGTAAAACCGTCGATGGACGAGCCGTCAAACATACATTTGTTATCCAGCGCCCGCTCAAGCTGGCTTGAGGTGATCGCGACATTTTTCAGATTGCCGAACATATCCGTAAATTGCAGACGGATAAATTCCACGTCATTTTCCTCCACAAGTTGAATGATATCCTGCTTGGTATATTTGCCCATTGATTTTACCTTTCCTCTCCGCGACGTGCTATCGCCCTCTCTGTTCGATCCATTTCTGTGCGAGAAAAAGGGAATGTCGCACAACAACCGTGTGCGACAGCCTCTTTGCTTCTCCTGCTCCGTGTCTATTTTACTTCGACCCGCCATCCTTTCGGATCATCCAATGTCCCGAGCTGAATGCCGGTGATCGTATCATAAATTTTCTGACTCAGTTCGCCAATACCGCCGTCCTGGATCGTCATTACCTCATCTTTCCAGCGCAGGGTGCCTACCGGAGAAATAACGGCGGCGGTTCCCGTTCCGAATACTTCTTCCAGCTGTCCGTTCTGCTGCGCCTCATACAATTCTTCGACGGAGATCCTTCTCTCCTCGACCGGGATTCCCCAATCCTTACACAATTCAATCACCGAATTGCGGGTAACGCCGGGAAGGATGCTTCCCGTCAGCATCGGGGTGACCACCGTTCCATTGATCTTAAAGAAAATATTCATCGCGCCGACTTCTTCAATGTACCGGCGCTCCACGCCATCCAGCCAGAGTACCTGGGAATATCCCTCGTCGTGCGCTTTTACCTGTGCCGCCAAGCTGGCGACATAGTTGCCTCCGGTCTTGGTAAATCCGATCCCGCCCCGGACCGCGCGCACATATTCGTCTTCGATCCAGATCCCGACCGGATCAAGACCGCTTTCATAATAAGCGCCGCTTGGGGACAGGATCACCATAAACAGATAGGTTTTGGATGGAGCGACTCCAAGGAACTCGTCCGTCGCGATTATAAACGGCCGGACATATAAGGACGTCCCCGGATCGGTCGGAATCCACGCTTCGTCCACCTTTACGACCGCTTTGACCGCATCCACAAAATCCTCGATCGGGATCTCCGGAATACAGAGCCTCCGGTTCGTATCATTCGCCCTCTTCGCATTCATATCCGGGCGGAACAGAAACGTCCCGCCGTTCGCGCCATGGTAAGCCTTCAAGCCCTCAAACATTTCCTGTCCATAATGGAACACCATCGCCGCGGGCGCAAGCTCCAGCTTCTGGTAGGGAACGATCCGCGCGTCGTGCCAACCTTTCCCCTCTGTATAATTCATGATAAACATATGATCCGTGAATATTTTCCCGAATCCCAGGGGTTCTCCCGGCGCAGGGATCGGTTTTGGATTTGTCGTTTTCTCAATTCTGATGTCAAGCATAAAATTGCCCTTCTTTCTGTAAAAATTTGCTGGTAATATTATGAACCTTTTCCATGATAAAGTCAAGCAATTCTAAGCGGGCGGAGCGATCTCAAAAAATCTGCGCCAGGAATCGCCGCGCCGGAAAGCCCGCAGAGAAAACCCGCCGCCAGAGCCGTCCCAATATTCTCACTATCTTTGAGAGGAGACATCCTGAAGTTTTCCATATTCGGCGCCCACTTCAAAATGATATTTCACAATCCCAAGATCAACCTTGCTGAATAATCCGCCCTGATCGTGAAACGACACTGTGCCGTCCTCTTTCAAACCGATCTGGAACTTTTGCTGATTGAGGGCGGTCGGCGCAAGAAGCGCCATTTCCACTCCGCAGTTAAACCACTGCGGTTTTTCTCCGCCGGAGACGATCACCTTCTCCGGTTCTTTTGATCTATGCTGCTTCCCCTGATTGGCGCCATATCCGACGGCGATCACGATGACCAGCTGTTCTTTTTCTCCGATCTTCGCGGGGACATTTCTTCTATTAAACGTTCCCGCCCAGCAGGTATTCAAGCCAAGCTCCTGCGCAAAGAGCACGATCTGCTCGCCATAATATCCGATTCTTTCCTCCAGGGAGCCGTCTTCCTCTCCGATGCAGGCGATCACGCTCGGCGCGCTGCCAAGCCCCATAACTTTATTCAAAACCTTGTCAAACGTCTTCCCCGCATCCGGGCAAAACTGGATATGCAGGTTCCCTTTCTCATTACATTCCGCGATCTTTGCTTTCAGCTGCTCCGCCTTTTCTTCCTCGATCGGTCTGCTCAGATACTTCCGTACGGAATGGCGTTCCCTCATCAATGCAATCTGATCCATCCGAATCCTCCCTTCTCTGTCTCCTTAAATTATTACCATCTCGACTGTCGTCCCAGCAGCAAACTGGAATTGTCACAGGCGAAATATACTTTTGATCAACCGCTTTCCTGTACTTGTTTTGACGATCCGATTCAGAAAACTATCTATGTTCTTCTTATCATATCCATTTTCGGAAGCATTGACGATATAATCTGCTTCTACAAGAATTTGATAATCTATTCCATCAATGCCCGATAATGTGTGATGATGGCCTACGAGATACTTTATCCGCTCCATCTGATATACACTCATACCAGCATC
>CANQDT010000028.1 GCA_947593735.1 uncultured Lachnospiraceae bacterium
GCGCAAGACGCTACATGAACATGGATCATCTGAACCACATGGAAGATGATCTACAGTCTGATATCGTAGCCGGCTGAGTACCGGTTACCAAACGGCTGAAATGAATTTGCGAAAAACTATTGACACTATCATAAAAGATGAGAAGCTAAAGGAAAGGGAAACACATTTATTTATCGAAAATTCTTTCCGCGACGGGATATTAAAAACGACAGGTACGGATATTGATGCGATCATGCCGGCAGTATCAAGGTTTGGTAGCGGCAATGCCGGGAACCGTACTGAAACTAAAAAAAGGGTGATTGATAGATTGATGGCTTATTTTGAAAAGTATTTAGATTTGGTGGCAATGAAATAGCGTAACAATTAACCAAGCAGCCATGCTTTGCACTGAGGTTTAATGAGCAGACACTAATTATAATATGAAGGAGTATAAAGCGTATGATACAACCAGACAAAGTGAAAGCAGGAGCCAAGAAAACGAAAATTTTAAGTTTCGCACCTTCCTGAAATGTCATGCAGACGAGGATGAGCTAGACAAGCAATTTTTACGATTACATAATGAATTTTTTGCAGACTATGATTGCAGTAAATGCAGAAACTGCTGCAAGATGTATAAAGGAAGCATTCCGGTAGAAGATATTGATAGGGATGCACAATACTTGGGAGTCACACCGAAGCAGTTTGTTGATGTTTATTTGGATAAAGAAGAATATGATATGAACTATCAGACCAAGCATAAGCCTTGTGATTTCTTACAGGAAGACGGAAATTGCAAATTTGTCCGGTAGCTTTTGAAATTTTTGAGAGGTTAAAGAAAGAATATGGATTTAAAGTGCGCAGATAAGTCTTATGTTTATCTGTGATAATGGAGATGGCAGGATGAATTTAAAAGATATTATTGGCGAGACGACCGATTATGACAAGAAACTTGCGCTGGAAGCGAAAAAACCTAAAAGTTGGTGTAAAAGTGTCAGTGCTTTTGCAAACGGCGTTGGCGGCACTTTGATTTTTGGCGTTACGAATGATAATGAAGTAAGAGGGCTTTTGGATGCAGAGAAAGATGCGGAGATTATCAGTGAGCAGATAAAGACACGTCTTGATCCGATTCCGGAATTTCATCTTAGCTTTTATAGAACGGAAGATGATAAGACATTGATTTTGTTAAACATTCGACAGGGTGAGGAAACGCCGTATTATTATTTGGCAGATGGTGTAATGGAAGCATATGTCCGTCTGGGTAATGAGAGTGTAAAAGCAGATGCAACAGAATTAAAGCGATTGGTGCTGCGTGGAAAAAATTCATCTTATGATGCGTTAGCGACAAATTATAGCGTATCGGATTATGCGTTCAGTAAATTACGCGAGCGGTATAAAGCTTGGACAGGAGAAAGTTTGGATGATAAAGAACTGGTGTCATTTGGTTTAGTGGATGATACGGGAAAACTTACAAATGCCGGAGCGTTGCTGGCGGACGATTCGCCTATAAGATGGTCTAGGGTGTTCTGCACAAGGTGGAATGGGTTGGATAAGGGCGGCGGTATTATGGATGCTCTTGATGATGCGGAATATTCAGGAAGTTTAATCAGCCTTTTGAATGAGGGAACGGCATTTATTAAACGAAATATGAAAACAATGTGGAGAAAGACAGCCAATTCAAGAATTGATATGCCTGAATATTGCGAACGGAGCTATTTTGAAGCATTAGTTAATGCATTGGTGCATAGGGATTATTTGGTAAATGGAAGCGAAGTCCATATAGATATGTATGATGATCGGATGGTTATCTATTCGCCTGGAGGGATGCCGGATGGTACCTTGATACAGGAACGGGTTATAGATGCAATCCCTTCGACAAGGCGAAATCCTGTTTTGGCGGATGTGTTTCAGCGATTAGGATATATGGAACGTAAGGGAAGCGGGCTGACCAAGATAATAAATGCATATAAGAATGCAAATAATTATGATGAAAGCAAAGCACCGCAGTTTATTTCATCAAGAGTAGAATTTACAGTTATATTGAAAAATTTGAATTATGGGGAAAGCATAAACGATAAAAGTGAAATCAATGATGTTTCACAAGCAGTTGAAAAATACGTACAACGCACGGAAGAAATATTTCTGAATGCTTTGCGTAATAATCCATATATTTCAAGAAAGGAATTGTCAAGGCTGTTAATGATTTCAGAAGATGGGGTCAAATATCATTTGAAGAAATTGAAGAATAAAGGCTTGATTGAGCATATCGGTGCTTCAAGGGGAGGTTATTGGGTAGTAAAATGATTTTGGATAGTGTGCCCGATTACCCCAAAATCACCCCAAAGTGCCCCAAAACCACCCCAAAATGTATCCGAAAATAAAGCAATGGAATTCTTATTTGTTGTAAGAGATGCTTACCCATTATAGGCAGACGAACAAGTAAAATGGCTATGCGAAAAGTGTATTTTACAATATGATTAAAATGTTTTCTCAAAAAATGTGTGTAATTGCTCTGTGATAACACCATGATAACAAAAAATCCAAAAACCTCAGATACAAGGCGCATATTCAAGAAAAAAGTGTTGAAAATACCCTTAAAATCACCTATAAACATAACGATTTCCGGTGCAAAAGTCCGTGAGGGTGGACGTACAGTAGGATCCGGACGTGTGGCTTACGATCATCGAGTAATCTGTGAACACTTAATGAGTGCAACGCACAAATTGAGTGGGAACGTCTGCCTCGAACCGCAGCGAAGCCGAGCGACAGCGCGCGGAGGCTTCGTTGGGAGGCAATCGAAAAAAGGAAGTAAGATGAAGGGATTCGGAGTTAGTTCCAGATCCCTTTTATTAAAACGGGAAAATTCCCCGCCGCCGCACAGAAATTAAAAACATAATCAGTGGAAAAGGTACAAATTAAATGTTATAATCAATGATATATTGGAAATGGAGGGTTCCATGCGATTCGCCCTGCTTAATAAGCGGCGGCAGGAGGAAACGGTATGAGGAAGAAAGAACTTGCTCTTGAAGTGATTGAGAGATTGAAGAAGGAATATCCGGAGGCGGGCTGCACGCTGGATTATGACGACGCGTGGAAATTGCTCGTCAGCGTCCGGCTGGCGGCGCAGTGCACGGATGCGCGGGTCAATGTGGTCGTTGAGGAATTGTATGCGGTCTATCCCGATATAGAGGCGCTGGCGGAAGCGGAACCGGAGGAGATTGAGGCGATCGTGAAGCCGTGCGGGCTCGGAAAGAGCAAAGCGAGAGATATCAGCGCCTGCATGAGAGTATTGCGGGATACATATGGCGGAAAGGTGCCGGATGATTTTGACGCGCTCCTGAAGCTCCCGGGCGTCGGGAGAAAGAGCGCCAACCTGATCATGGGAGACGTGTTCGGCAAGCCGGCGATCGTGACGGATACGCACTGCATCCGGCTGAGCAACCGGATCGGGCTTGTGGACGGGATAAAAGAGCCGAAGAAAGTGGAAATGGCGCTGTGGAAGATCATTCCTCCGGAGGAGGGGAGCGATCTCTGCCATCGCCTTGTTTATCACGGGCGCGAGGTCTGTACGGCGCGGACAAAGCCTCACTGCGGCAGGTGCTGCCTGAATGACATTTGCAGGAAAGCCGGTGTGAAGGATGCCGATATGGAAGTGGGGACAGACGGGGAGACGAAGGAAGCCAAAATCTCTTGACACTTTATGAGAAAAGATATATGCGATATGCTATTGACTGTCAAAATCACTAATATTAAAATTAAATTCAGGATAATTTCGTATGCTATGTACAAATAATATGAATGCGGTGGCACTATATGGGAAAAGAAGGAAGGTAGAAGCTATGAAAAAAGCAAAGAAAGCACTTGCTCTTGTTTTGACGGCAGCCCTCGCTTTGTCTGCGGTTCCGGCACAGGCGGCGGATAGGTCTCCGGCGCTCGCTTCGAAGAAGACGATCACAGCAGGGAAAAAAGGGCGGGCGATGTCAGTCAGCGCCCGGAAGAATTACAAAAAGGCGGGTTATACGCTGAAATTTGCGTCCAGCAAGCCGAAGGTAGCGACGGTTAATGAGAAAACCGGCGTGATCCGGGCGATCAAGGCGGGAAGCAAGACGAATATTACCTGTAAGTTTATAAAAAAAGGAACGAAAACCGTTACCAAAAAGATGAAACTGTCCGTGCGCGCGGCTGCGGGCGGCGAGGAGACGAATACATCGTTTACCGCGTCCCAGACCGGCGAACGGGAGATCATGGTGAAGGGAACCGATTTAAAAGAGGACGCGCTGAAGCTGACGCGCAACGGCAATGACGTCGCCGCTACAGTTACAGTCGCGGCAAACGGCGAGAGCGCGCTGCTGACAACCGAAGGACGTCTGACGGACGCGGAGTATGAGATCGTAAACGGAGAAGAAAGCATCACGCTGCAGTGCGAGCGTTCCACACCGGTAACGATCGACGTTGGCGACACGATCCAGGCGACGGAGAAGATCCTTGAATATAACAGACAGTATACGGGTCGGTTTGTTTATGTGGTCCGCAACCAGTGGGGCGAGGATGTGACGAAGAACGTATCCCTGACGATCACGGTCAACGGCGTGACCGCTTCTGTCCGAAAGAACCCGAACGGCGAAGGCTATCTCGCGGATGCGGAAGGCGTGATCTATCCGCAGACCATGACGATCGGCACGGCGACCGTTTCAGTGAATATTTTTGATACTACATATCCGAACCTGAATCTTTCAAAATCACTCGTTGTGAGTGATCGGGCGGTCGCGCGGGCGATCACCTTTACGGAGATTTATAATCCGGAAAGTGAACCGTTCGTAGAGCGCGCGGACGCGAGCCAGTTCTATTATCTGTTTGAAATTGAAAATACTTCCGGCGAGACTGTGCTGGATACCAGGGACGCGGTTGTGGAATCCCTGATGATCTACGCGAATCCGGGCTTGACCAAGCTGGCGACCGCGTATACTCCGGACGACGTCGAGCTGGTTGAGAAGCCGGACGGCACGAGTTCGCTTGGCATCCGCCTTGCGATGGCTTCCGCGGATGACATCCTGACCGCAGGAGAAGGAAGCATCACGGCTATGGACAGCACGTCCGGCGTCAGCGGAACCGGGACGTTCACGGTCGGATACGGCACTACCGTCAACAGCTTCCGCGTGATCCCGCCGGAATATGTCGTACGCGGCGAGGATACGGAGTTTGAATATGAAGCGCTGGATGTGGAAGGAAATGAAGTTACCGATTACGCGGCGCTGCGCGAAGTTGTCAAAGGCACTCCGTTCCAGTTTATGAAAGAGGACGGCGGTCCGAAATTATATCTCAAGGCATCTGAGAATCTGGATGTCGGATATCATTCCCAGTTCTTCCGGACGACGACCAACGCGACGTCCAGCGTCAACTTCAATGTCATGAAAGAAGCAAGACCGGCGGAGATCGTAGGGATTACCGACGCGGGAACCGGCGTAGTCGGAACGGGGACGCTTGAATTTAAGATTGATAACTTCCTGTTCCTGGATCAATATGGTCGGACCATGACGACAAAGCAGTTTAACGAATTGCAGAAATATTCGGTGGCGGTCGTTTATGACGAGGATGATTTCACGATCACATCCAACAACGAGCCGGGCAGGGTTCCGATCGTTCTGTCAGGAAACAGCGTGAAGCTGCGGCCGAACCGGGAGAATACGAGCAATGTCGTTACATTTGAGCTGCGCGATTCGCAGGGCACGAAGCTGCAGGATATTACATCGGATACGATGTATGATAAAGTGATCCGGAACCGTACAGAATACAGCCAGTTCGAGCAGAGGATTGTATCCGCGAGCGCGGACCGGATCAGCCGGTATGAAGTGGCGGATATCAACCCGATCTTCCTGGATGCCGATTTTAAAGGCAATGTCGAGTTCTCACCGAAAGTTCAGGTATATGGGATCCTTGGCAATAATGCGAGGATCACGCTGACGGCGAATGATTATTCTGTCAGTGTTCCGGGACCGGGAGACCTGGATGCGCTGGATGGAAATGGAAAGGGCGGAATCAAAGTTGAGATCAGTTCTGAGGTGACGGCGAACGATACGACCCGTGTTACTTCGGACGGGACGCTGGATAAAGAACAGGATTTCATCTCCGGCGGAACCTATGTCACATCCCTGAAGCGGATGGCGCAGATCACGATCAACGCTACCGGAGAGACGCTCGAAAAAGAAGTGACGATCAGCACCGAGCCGCGCCGCATGGCAAGCTTCAATCTGCTTGACCCGGATACCGGCGTCGCGATCAAGAGCAGGACAATGCCGATCAGCGAGTTTGTAGAGGAAGTCAGCGGAAACAACAGCGGTGAACTGAATACGAGTGTATTTGGTACATGGGTAGCGTCCTATCGGGATAATTACAATATACCGGATGATAAAGCGTCCCTCGACGGTGTTGCGCCGAATTATTACATTTCCGATATCGAGAGCGGAAGCGCTTCCGTGAAACCGAGCGTATACCGGAATGGAACCAGCAAGCCGAGCGTGAAAGACTTTGTTTCCGGAACGTCCTTTACCCTGACCTGGGATTATGGCAGGGGAGTGACAAAATCGGTTGGTATCACGATCGCGTAGAAGGAACCGATAAAGACAAATTGCTGATTGCCTGAAAAAGTTCTTGCGAAAAAACGGAATCAGTATATAATAAGAAAAGACAGGAGCCTGATGCTTCATATGTCCGCGCGGAACGGCGCGGGCGGCGAAGAACAGGCTTTTGTCGTTCTGCAAAAAAAGGAGGATCAGCGGATGTGGATCGCGGATGGATGGAACGATTATGAAGTGCTCGACGCGTCGGGCGGGGAGAAGCTGGAACGATGGGGAGCGTACCGCCTGGTGCGACCGGATCCGCAGGTCATATGGAATACTCCGAGAAAGCATCCGGGCTGGAAGCAGAGAGACGGTCATTACCACAGAAGCAGCAAGGGCGGAGGGTATTGGGAATTTTTCGGGCTTCCGAAGCAGTGGACGATCCGGTATCGTGACCTGACGTTTCATTTGCAGCCGTTTCAGTTTAAGCACACCGGTTTGTTTCCGGAACAGGCGGTAAACTGGGACTGGTTTTCCTCGATCATCCGATCGGCAAAACAAAAAGAGCCGGAACGGGAGATCCGGATCCTGAACCTGTTTGCTTATACGGGCGGGGCAACCTGCGCCGCCACGGGCGCGGGCGCGTCGGTCGTCCATGTAGACGCCTCCAAAGGAATGGTCACATGGGCAAGGGAGAACGCGAAGGCGTCCGGGCTGGAACAGGCGCCGATCCGCTGGATCGTGGACGACTGCGTAAAATTTGTGGAGCGGGAGCTTCGGCGGGGCAGCCGGTACCAGGGGATCATCATGGATCCGCCCTCATACGGGCGCGGACCGAAGGGCGAGCTATGGAAGATCGAGGAGATGCTGGATCCGCTTTTAAGATCATGCGCGAGGCTGCTCGCGGACGACGCGCTGTTTTTCCTTTTAAATTCTTATACGACCGGACTCCAGCCGGCGGTCCTCTCTTATATGCTCGGAACGGAGCTGCGCGGCAGAGACGGCGCGGTGGAGGCGGCGGAGGTCGGGCTTCCGGTCAGCGCAAGCGGTCTGATCCTGCCGTGCGGAGCGGCGGGGCGCTGGAGCGCATGGAACGAATAACGCGGCGGGGGGAATGGCGCCTGGGACCGTCCCGCGCGCCTGCCCGCCGGAAAAATAAAAAAAAGTCTTGCAAAAGGAAAAAGGGTATGATATTATAACTTTCGTGTGACATGATAGCTATGAAGCGTGAGGTTGCTGCCCTCAGCGGCAGGTTTTTCCGTGGAGCGAATGTCAAGTTAGGAAACTGGCGACAAGTCACTGTACAGAAGTAAGGGCTCAGGAGGAGAGAATCCTGGGATATTCGTGTGAATCGGTATGACACACACGGGTAAGTGTACAGTCACCGCTTGTCGTACGAACAAAGTACGAAAAGGAGGCGACTTTTTTTATGGCAAGTCAAGTAATGAGGATTACGCTGAAAGCGTATGAGCACCAGCTGATCGATGCGGCTGCAAAGAACATCATTGAAACGGTGAAGAAAACCGGAGCGAAGGTAAGCGGGCCTGTGCCGATGCCGACCAAGAAAGAGGTAGTGACCATCCTGCGCGCGGTACACAAGTACAAGGACTCCAGGGAGCAGTTCGAGCAGAGAACGCACAAGAGGCTCATTGATATTCTTTCGCCGACGCAGAAAACGGTCGACGCATTGACGAAGATTGATATGCCGGCAGGCGTATACATCGATATCAGAATGAAATAAGAAAGATCCTTAAGGCCCTTTATCGGCCGTCTAGGATGACCGGGAGCTCCCGGTCCGCTGTAGATTATAATAGGAGGAAAGAACAGTGAAGAAAGCAATTTTAGCAACAAAAGTCGGAATGACGCAGATCTTCAACGAAGATGGAGTATTGACTCCGGTTACGGTACTGGAGGCAGGTCCCTGCGTGGTAACGCAGGTAAAGACGATGGACAACGACGGATACAGCGCGATCCAGGTCGGGTATGGCGATATCCGGGAGGCGCTGGTGAACAAACCGAAAAAGGGACACTTCGCGAAAGCGGGCGTACCGGTAAAACGGTTCCTCAGAGAGTTCCGGCTTGAGAATGCAGAAGAATATACCGTAGGACAGGAAATTAAGGCAGATATCTTTGCTGTGGGCGACAAGATCGACGCGACGGCGAAATCCAAAGGAAAAGGCTTCGCGGGCGGCGTCAAGAGACACGGTCTCGCGACCGGACCGAAGACCCACGGTTCCCAATATCACCGCCATGCGGGTTCCAACGGAGCGGCTTCCGACCCGAGCAAGGTATTCAAGGGAAAGAAGATGGCGGGACACATGGGAAATGTCCGTGTGACGGTTCAGAATCTGGAAGTCGTCAGGATTGACGCGGACAACAACCTGATCCTGGTCAGGGGAGCGGTTCCCGGGCCGAGAAAAGCAATGGTAATGATAAAAGAGTCAGTAAAGGCATAAATTTGTCGAAAGGAGGAACATACAGATGGCAACAGTATCTGTTTTGAATATGGCCGGCAGCGAAGTTGGCACAATGGAACTGAACGACACCGTTTTCGCGGCGCCGATCAACGAGCATTTGGTTCATATGGCAGTCGTAGCGCAGCTTGCCAACAAGCGCCAGGGCACACAGAGCGCGAAAACGCGCGCGGAAGTGCGTGGGGGCGGCAAAAAACCGTGGAGGCAGAAAGAAACCGGACATGCACGTCAGGGTTCGATCCGCGCTCCGCAGTGGACAGGAGGCGGCGTCGTATTCGCGCCGAAGCCGAGAGACTATTCGATCCGCATGAACAAGAAGGAAAAGAAGGCGGCGCTCAGATCCGCGCTGACTTCCCGCCTGGAGGAGAAAAAGCTCGTTGTGCTGGATGAATTGAAGATGGATGAGATCAAAACGAAGCGGTTCGTAGAAGTGATGAACAATATCAAAGTCAGCAAAGCGCTTGTCGTAATGGATGCGAAGGACGAGAACGTGATCCTTTCCGCCCGCAACATTCCGGACGTGAAGACGGCTCTGGTCAATTCGATCAATGTATATGACATCCTGAAATATGACACGCTGGTTGTCACCAAAGCTTCTGTAGCAGCGATTGAGGAGGTATATGCATAATGGCAGCAGATTTGAAATATTATGACGTGATCCTGAAGCCTGTTCTGACAGAGAAGAGCATGGCAGCCATGGAAGAAAAGAAATATACGTTTCTGGTAAATCCCCTGGCGACGAAGTCCCAGGTAAAGGAAGCGGTGGAGAAGATGTTCCCGGGCACTGCGGTCAGCAAAGTCAATACGATGAACATTGACGGCAAGAGGAAAAGACGCGGAATGATCTTCGGAAGAACAGCGAAAACAAAGAAAGCGATCGTTACCCTGACAGCGGAGAGCAAGGATATCGAGATCTTTGAGGGGCTGTGATAAGCGCCGGGTGAGAAACGGCGCCAACTATGTACAATAAAGTACGAAAATAAATTATTTGAATTGAAAGGAGAAAAGGAATGGGAATCAAAACATTTAACCCATATACCCCTTCCAGAAGACATATGACCTCCCTGGACTTTTCGGAGATCACCAAATCCAAACCGGAGAAATCTCTGGTCGTGTCCAAGAAGAAAAACGCAGGTCGTAATAATCAGGGAAAAATTACAGTGAGACATCATGGAGGCGGCTCCAGACAGAAATACAGACTTGTTGATTTCAGGAGAAACAAGGACGGGATCCCGGCAACGGTCAAGGCGATCGAGTACGATCCGAACCGGACGGCGAACATCGCGCTGATCTGTTACGCGGACGGTCAGAAATCCTATATCATCGCGCCGTACAAATTGAAAGTCGGCGATAAGGTAATGAACGGACCGGAAGCGGAGATCCGGATCGGCAACTGCCTGCCGCTGGAAAACATTCCGATCGGTACGGAGATCCACAATATTGAGATGCATCCCGGCAAGGGCGCGCAGCTGGTGCGGTCCGCCGGAAACAGCGCGCAGCTGATGGCGAAGGAAGGAAAGTACGCGACGCTGAGGCTTCCTTCCGGAGAGATGAGATTAGTTCCGATCGTCTGCAGGGCAACGATCGGCCAGGTAGGAAATATAGAGCATGACCTTGTCAATATCGGTAAGGCAGGACGGAAACGTCATATGGGCATCCGCCCGACGGTCCGCGGATCTGTCATGAACCCGAACGACCATCCGCACGGCGGCGGCGAGGGCAAGACCGGTATCGGCCGCCCGGGTCCGTGTACTCCGTGGGGCAAACCCGCCCTTGGATTGAAGACGCGGAAGAAACACAAACAATCCAACAAGCTGATCGTAAGATCCCGTGATGGGAAGAGCGTGAAATAGTAGAAGGAGGAATAGGAATGGGTCGATCATTAAAAAAAGGACCATTTGCAGATGCAAGTTTACTGAAAAAAGTGGACGCGATGAACGCGGCGAATGAAAAGAGCGTAATCAAAACCTGGTCACGTCGTTCTACTATATTCCCGTCTTTTGTAGGACATACGATGGCGGTTCACGACGGCAGGAGACATGTGCCGGTTTATATCACAGAGGATATGGTCGGACATAAGCTCGGCGAGTTTGTAGCTACCAGAACCTACAGGGGACACGGCAAGGATGAGAAGAAATCCAAAGCCAGGTAATTCACAGATCGAAATTGAAAGGAGGGCGTGGTCCGATGGCAAAAGGACATAGATCCCAAATAAAAAGAGAAAGAAATAAGACTCAGCGCGAGACCAGACCGCACGCAAAAGTAACCTACGCGCGCGTTTCGGTGCAGAAAGCCTGTTTTGTATTAGACGCGATCCGCGGGAAGGATGTGACGACCGCTCTTGGTATTCTGGCATATAGTCCCAGATATGCGTCCAGCGTGATCGAGAAATTATTGAAATCAGCGATCGCGAATGCGGAGAACAATCATGGAATGAACCCGGAAAACCTCTATATTGCGGAATGTTACGCAGGCCAGGGTTCTATCATGAAACGTGTTCGGCCGCGGGCACAGGGTAGAGCTTATCGGATTGAAAAGAGAACAAGTCATATTACCATCGTGCTTGATGAAAAATAGGGAGGTCAAGAATGGGACAGAAAGTTAATCCTCATGGTTTGAGAGTTGGAGTGATCAAAGACTGGGATTCCAAATGGTATGCGGATGGCGATTTTGCGGCAAACCTTGTGGAAGATTATAACATCCGCAAATTTTTAAAGAAAAAACTGTACAGCGCGGGCGTTTCAAAGATCGAGATCGAGCGGGCGTCCGACCGTCTGAAAATAATCGTATATGTCGCGAAACCCGGTATTGTGATCGGAAAGGGCGGAGCAGAGATCGAGAAGACGAAAGCGCAGCTGCAGAAATTAACGTCCAAGAAACTGATTGTGGATATCAAGGAAGTCAAACGTCCGGACAAAGACGCGCAGCTTGTTGCGGAAAATATCGCGCAGCAGCTCGAAAATCGTATTTCTTTCCGGAGGGCGATGAAGTCCTGTATGCAGAGAACCATGAAAAATGGGGCGCTTGGAATCAAGACCGCGGTATCCGGCCGCCTTGGCGGAGCCGATATGGCGCGTACGGAGTTTTACAGCGAAGGGACGATCCCGCTTCAGACACTGCGCGCGAACATCGACTACGGATTCGCGGAAGCAAACACAACATATGGTAAAGTGGGTGTGAAAGCCTGGATTTATCACGGAGAAGTACTTCCGAAGAAAGACAATAAGGAAGGGAGCGATAAATAATGTTAATGCCGAAGAGAGTAAAACACCGGAAACAGTTCCGGGGTTCTATGTCCGGGAAAGCGTCGAGAGGCAATAAAATCAGCAACGGAGAATATGGTATTATCGCACTGGAGCCGGCATGGGTCCGTTCCAATCAGATCGAGGCAGCCCGTATTGCCATGACCCGTTATATCAAGCGTGGCGGTAAAGTCTGGATCAAGATCTTTCCGGATAAGCCTGTTACCGCGAAGCCCGCGGAAACTCGAATGGGTTCCGGGAAAGGCGCGCTGGAATATTGGGTAGCGGTCGTGAAACCGGGCCGCGTATTATTTGAGATTTCCGGAGTACCGGAAGAGACGGCAAGAGAAGCATTGCGTCTTGCAACGCATAAGTTACCCTTGAAATGCAAGATTGTTTCTCGCGAAGATTTAGAAGGCGGTGATAACAGTGAAAAGAACTAAATTCGTAGAAGATTTAAAAGGGAAATCAGCTGCAGAACTGCAGGAAGAATTAGTAGCCGCGAAAAAGGAACTGTTTAATCTTCGGTTCCAGAACGCGACGAACCAGCTGGACAATACAAGCAGGATCAAGGAAGTCAGAAGAAATGTAGCCAGGATCCAGACGGCGATCACGGAAGCGGAGAAAGCTGCGAATTAGTCTCGGAAGGAGGAATTGTTGTGGAAAGAAATTTAAGGAAAACACGCGTCGGGCGCGTGATCAGCGACAAGATGGATAAAACCATCGTGGTCGCGATAGAAGATAATGTAAAACATCCATTGTATGGCAAGATCGTGAAAAGAACATACAAATTAAAAGCTCACGACGAGAAGAATGACTGCAATATCGGTGACAGAGTAAAGGTGATGGAGACAAGACCGCTGTCGAAGGACAAAAGATGGAGACTGGTTGAGATTGTCGAGAGAGCGAAATAATTTGAGAGGAGAATTAGCATGGTTCAGCAGGAAACAAGACTCAGAGTTGCTGACAACACAGGCGCGAAGGAATTGCTCTGCATCCGTGTTCTGGGCGGCTCAGTAAGAAGATATGCAAATATCGGCGATGTGATCGTTGCTTCGGTCAAAGATGCAACACCAGGCGGCGTTGTCAAAAAGGGCGACGTGGTTAAAGCCGTTGTTGTCCGCACCAAGAAGGGCGCGCGCCGGAAAGACGGTTCTTATATTAAATTTGATGAAAATGCTGCTGTCATCATCAAAGATGATAAGACTCCGAGAGGAACCCGTATTTTTGGACCGGTAGCGAGAGAACTCAGGGATAAACAATATATGAAGATCGTCTCCCTGGCTCCGGAAGTATTATAGGAGGTAACCGTTATGTTGAAAATTAAGAAAAACGATTTAGTACGCGTTATTACCGGCAAGGACAAAGGAAAAGACGGAAAAGTGCTCTCCGTGAATCCGAAGACCCATAAGGTGATCGTGGAAGGCGTCAATATGGTGACAAAGCATATGAAGCCGAGCGCAGCCAATCAGCAGGGCGGTATCGTGAAAAAGGAAAGCCCGATCGATATTTCTAATGTAATGGTCCTTCATGACGGAAATGTAACCAGAGTTGGTTTCAAAGGCGAAGGAAGAGAAAAAGTCCGCGTTGCAAAGACGACCGGGGACATTATCGATTAGTAGGAGAGGAGGCCACCGAAGTTGAGTAGACTGAAAGATCAGTATAGCGCGGAGATCGTCGGCGCTATGACAAATAAATTTGGATATAAAAATCAGATGCAGGTTCCGAAGCTCGAGAAGATCGTGATCAACATGGGCGTCGGGGAAGCAAAGGAAAACTCAAAGATCCTGGATTCCGCTGTTTCCGACCTTGAGACAATCACCGGACAGAAAGCTGTTATCTGCAAGGCAAAGAAATCCGTCGCGAACTTCAAATTAAGGGAAGGAATGGCGATCGGATGCAAAGTTACGCTGCGCGGGGAAAAGATGTATGAGTTCGCAGACCGCCTGATCAACCTGGCGCTGCCGCGCGTCCGCGATTTCCGGGGAGTCAACCCGAACGCGTTTGACGGAAGAGGCAATTACGCGCTCGGGATCAAGGAGCAGTTGATCTTCCCTGAGATCGAATATGACAAGGTTGATAAAGTCAGGGGAATGGACGTTATTTTCGTTACCACTGCAAAAACGGATGAAGAAGCTCGTGAATTATTGACATTGTTTGGAATGCCATTCAGCAAATAACAGGAGGAACAATTTCATGGCGAAAACATCGATGAAAGTAAAACAACAGCGGAAACAGAAATTCTCAACAAGGGAATACAACCGTTGCGGTATCTGTGGTCGTCCTCATGCTTACTTGAGAAAATACGGGATATGCAGAATCTGCTTCCGTGAATTAGCATATAAAGGACAAATCCCCGGCGTGAAAAAAGCGTCTTGGTAAGAATGAATAAGGAGGCAACGAATCATGACAATGAGTGATCCAATTGCAGATATGCTTACAAGAATCCGTAATGCCAATACTGCAAAACATGATACAGTAGAGATCCCTGCTTCGAAGATGAAGATCGCGATTGCTGAAATCCTGCTCCGGGAGGGTTACATCAGATCGTTTGATATTGTAGACGCAGGCAGCTTTAAAAATATTTTAATTACATTGAAATATGGCAAAGATAAAAACGAAAAGATTATTACTGGCCTGAAGAGGATTTCAAAGCCGGGTCTCCGTGTTTACGCGAGCGCGGCGGAGCTTCCCAAAGTTCTCGGCGGCCTCGGCGTTGCCATTGTTTCTACAAATAAAGGCGTTATGACCGATAAAGAGGCCCGCAAGGAAAACGTGGGCGGCGAGGTTCTCGCGTTTATCTGGTAAACGAACGGGGAAATGACGGTCGTGCTCGCATGAGCCGGCGTTTGACGACGATCCCCAGCGAGACAGTCGCGATGGTAAAACAAACAGACGATTGAATAATAGGAGGTGCCGGCATGTCACGAATTGGAAGAATGCCTATCGCGGTACCAGCAGGCGTAACTGTTGATATTGCAGAAAATAATCTTGTGACGGTAAAAGGTCCGAAGGGCGAGCTGCAGAAGAGCTTGCCGGTTGAAATGGACATCAAACTGGATGGTGCGCAGGTTATCGTGTCCCGTCCGAACGATCTGAAAAAAATGAAATCTTTACATGGTTTGACCAGAACCCTGATCAACAACATGGTCGTTGGCGTAACCGAAGGATATGAGAAAGTCCTTGAAGTGAACGGCGTTGGTTACAGGGCAGCCAAACAGGGGAAAACCCTGACATTGAACCTTGGATATTCCCATCCGGTAGAAATGACCGATCCGGAAGGTCTGGAGGCGGTCGTAGAAGGACAGAACAAGATCACCGTAAAGGGGATCGACAAAGAGAAAGTCGGCCAATACGCAGCCGAGATCCGGGATAAGAGAAGACCGGAGCCTTATAAGGGCAAAGGAATTAAGTATGCGGATGAAGTGATCAGACGTAAAGTTGGTAAGACTGGTAAGAAATAATTAGGAGGGAATGAACTATGATTAACAAGAAATCAAGAAGTGACGTCCGGGTGAAGAAACACAGAAGGCTTCGGAACCGGATCAGTGGAACTGCTGAACAGCCGCGTCTTGCAGTGTTCAGAAGTAATAATCATATGTACGCCCAGATTATTGACGACACGGTTGGCAATACGTTGGTATCGGCATCCACTCTTCAGAAAGACGTCAAAGCTGAATTAGATAAAACAAATGATGTTGCCGCCGCGGCATACCTGGGCACGGTGATCGCGAAGAAAGCGCTGGACGCGGGTATTACAACGGTTGTCTTTGACAGAGGCGGTTTTATTTATCAGGGAAAAATCAGGGCGTTGGCAGAAGCGGCAAGAGAAGCCGGCCTGCAATTCTAACAGGGAGGAAACAAGAATGAAGCATACGATCATTGACGCCAGTCAATTAGAATTAGAAGAAACAGTCGTATCAATTAAGCGCGTCACCAAAGTCGTCAAAGGCGGACGGAATTTCCGGTTCGCGGCGTTAGTCGTTGTCGGAGATAAAAACGGACACGTAGGAGCCGGACTTGGCAAGGCGACCGAGATCCCTGAAGCGATCCGTAAGGGCAAGGAAGATGCGATCAAAAAATTAAGGACGGTTGCAGTAAATGAGGCGGGCAGTATTCCTCACGACTTTATTGGAAAATTCGGAAGCGCGTCCGTTTTGCTGAAAGCGTCTCCGGAAGGTACCGGAATCATCGCGGGCGGTCCCGCCCGTTCCGTACTGGAGCTTGCGGGATATAAAAATATCCGTACCAAATCGTTAGGTTCGAACAACAAGCAGAACGTTGTTCTCGCTACTCTCGAAGGGCTGAGCCAGTTAAAGACGCCGGAAGAGGTAGCCAGACTTCGCGGGAAATCGGTTGACGAGCTGTAAGTCAGGGAGGAGATCAACATGGCAGATAAATTAAAGATCACACTTGTAAAATCAACTATTGGCGCTATTCCGAAACACAGGGCGACCGTAGCGGCGCTCGGACTGAAAAAGCTGCATAAGACGGTGGAGATGCCGGACAACGCGGCGATTCGGGGCATGGTGCAGCAGGTGAGACATTTAGTGAAAGTGGAAGAAATATAATTTATAGTTCGTAAGGAGGTGCCAGGCGATGAATTTATCGAATTTACATCCCGCGGCGGGATCAAGAGCCGGCGATAGTTTCAGACGCGGACGCGGTCACGGGTCCGGAAACGGCAAAACTGCAGGAAAAGGTCATAAAGGACAGAAAGCCCGTTCCGGCGGAAGCGTAAGACCCGGATTTGAAGGCGGTCAGATGCCGTTATACAGAAGGCTTCCGAAGAGAGGCTTTACGAATCGGAACGCGAAGAACATTATCGCGATCAATGTTTCCGCATTGGACCGGTTTGAGGACGACACCGTGGTGACGATCGAAGCGCTATGCGAGAGCGGAGCGCTCACCCTTCCGAAGAATGGCGTAGACGGCGTGAAAATTCTTGGAAATGGGGAATTGACAAAGAAACTTACTGTTCAAGTGAATGCATTCAGTAAAAGTGCAGTAGAAAAAATTGAAGCAGCAGGTGGGAAAGCGGAGGTAATCTAGGATGTTACAAACGCTGAGAAATGCATTTAAAATCAAAGACTTAAGAAAGAAATTATTGTATACCTTTATGATGCTGGTTGTGATCCGGATCGGATGTCAGCTTCCGATTCCCGGCATTGATACAACGGCGATCAAGGGCGCCCTGGAAAATATGTTCGGCGATTCCTTCAATATGCTGAACACGCTGACGGGCGGTTCCTTTGAAACGATGTCCATCTTCGCGCTGAACGTATCCCCGTACATCACATCCTCGATCATCGTGCAGCTGCTGACGATCGCGATCCCCGCTCTCGAAGAAATGCAGAGGGACGGGGAAGACGGAAGGAAAAAGCTGGCGGAGATCACCCGTTATCTGACGGTCGGTCTGGCAATTCTGGAAGGGCTCGGCACATCGATCGGATTTGGACGGATGGGATATCTGGGCGATTACAACGCGATGACGATCGCGACCATGGTCATTACGCTGACCGCCGGTTCCGCGCTGGTAATGTGGATCGGCGAGCAGATCACGATGAAGGGGATCGGAAACGGTATCTCCATCATCCTGATGATCAATATTATTTCCCGGCTTCCGGGCGATCTTGGCGATCTGTATCAGAAGTTCGTGAAGGACAAAGCGATCGGTCCGGCGATTCTTTCCGCCGCGATCATCTTACTTGTCATGGTCGTTACGATCGTGCTGGTCGTATTGCTTCAGGACGCGGAGCGCAGGATCCCGGTGCAGTATTCCGGCAAGATGCAGGGACGCAGAACCGTGGGCGGACAATCGTCCCACATTCCGTTGAAGGTGAATACGGCGAACGTGATCCCGATCATCTTCGCTTCCTCTATTATGTCCTTCCCCCAGATCGTGACGCAGCTGTTCAATAAGACGGCGACCGGATTCTGGAGCGAGGTATTTGCCAGCCTGAGTTCAAACAACTGGTTCGATATGTCCCATCCGAAGCGGAACATCGGGCTGCTGATCTATATCGTATTGATCGTATTCTTCGCTTATTTCTATACGGCGATCATCTTCAATCCGATCGAGGTAGCAAATAATATGAAGAAATCCGGCGGGTTTATCCCGGGTATCCGTCCCGGAAAACCGACGCAGGATCATCTGACCAAGATACTGAATTATATTATTTTCATCGGCGCTGTCGGACTCGTCATTGTGGCGATCATCCCGATCTTCTTCTCGGGAGTGTTTGGCGCGAACGTCTCCTTTGGAGGAACGTCGCTGATCATCGTCGTCGGCGTTATCCTTGAGACATTAAAGATCATTGAATCCCAGATGTTGGTACGTCATTATAAAGGATTCCTGAACGATTAAATGCGCAGCGGGGGCTGGCGCTTTACGGAAGATCGGTTCCGTTTCGCGTCAGTCCCTTAACCCGCCTTACTATGGAGGTAGATGGTATGAAGATCATTATGCTGGGCGCGCCGGGCGCCGGGAAGGGAACGCAGGCGAAGCTGCTTGCCGAAAAATATCAGATCCCCCATATCTCGACCGGGGATATTTTCCGTGCGAATATCAAACAGGGGACAGAGCTTGGGAAAAAAGCAAAAGAATATATGGATCAGGGATTGCTGGTTCCGGATGAACTGGTCGTGGATCTGGTCGTGGACCGGGTCGCGCAGGACGACTGCGCCGGAGGATATATCCTGGACGGATTTCCCCGGACGATTCCCCAGGCGGAAGCGTTGGACGCCGCGCTGGAACGGAGCGGCGAACAGATCGACCGCGCGGTCGATGTGGAGGTCGCGGATGAACATATCGTCAGCCGGATGGCAGGCAGAAGGGCGTGCGTCGGATGCGGCGCGACATACCATATTCAGCATAATCCGACAAAAGAAGAAGGAATCTGCGATCACTGCGGGGAGACACTGATCCTGCGGGACGACGATCAGCCGGAAACCGTCCGGAAACGGCTGGATGTTTATCATGAACAGACGCAGCCGCTGATCGATTACTACAGGGCGCAGGGAAAGCTCGCCGAGGTGGACGGAGCGGTTCCGATGGACGAAGTATTTGACGCGATCGTCCGTATTTTGGGTGAATAAGACATGGCGATTACGATTAAATCGGAAAGAGAGATTGCGCTCATGCGCGAGGCGGGCAGAATCCTTGCGCTGACGCATCTGGAATTGGAAAAAGCGATCCGGCCCGGGATTTCCACCTGGGAGATCGACCGGATCGGCGAAGAGATCATCCGCAGCTACGGATGCATTCCTTCCTTTAAAAACTATCAGGGCTATCCCGCCTCCATCTGCGTTTCGGTCAACGACGAGGTGGTCCACGGGATCCCGAGCAGGGACCGGATCCTCCAGGAAGGCGATATCGTCAGCCTGGACGCGGGCGTGATCTACCGGGGCTATCATTCGGACGCGGCAAGGACGCACGGCGTCGGCGAGATCTCAAAAGAGGCGCAGCGGCTGATCGATGTGACGCGGGAGAGCTTTTTCCGGGGAGTGGAATATGTCCAGCCGGGCAATCATCTGCGCGATATCGGCAGAGCGATCCAGGATTACGCGGAGGGCTTCGGCTATTCGATGGTCCGCGACCTGGTTGGGCACGGCATCGGGGCGAATCTCCATGAAGATCCGCAGATACCGAATTTCGTGTCGGCGGGCAGGGGCGCGAAGCTCCGTCCGGGAATGACGCTGGCGATCGAACCGATGGTCAATGAAGGACGATATGACGTTGTTTTTCTGGACGACGACTGGACGGTGGTGACCGACGACGGTCGATTGTCCGCTCATTATGAAAACACGGTTTTAGTAACAGAAGATGGGTATGAAATATTATCATTAATCGGAGGAAATGACGAATGTCGAAAGCGGATGTAATTGAAATTGAGGGGACGGTGCTGGAGAAACTTCCGGGCGCGATGTTCCGGGTGGAACTGGAAAACGGCCATGAAGTCCTGGCGCATATCAGCGGAAAACTGAGAATGAATTATATCAAGATTTTACCGGGCGACAAGGTCACTTTGGAGCTGTCCCCGTACGATCTGACCAAGGGCAGGATCATATGGAGGGACAAATAAAAAAGTTCTTGCATTTGCCAATTTGTGGTGATATAATACGAAGCGAACTTTTTCTGAAAGGAGAGAATTACTGTGAAAGTCAGAGCATCAGTAAAGCCAATTTGCGAAAAGTGCAAAGTTATTAAAAGAAAAGGAGCAGTAAGGATCATCTGCGAAAATCCGAAGCACAAACAGAGACAGGGCTAATTCTTCCGGCTTTTTTGTTGTGCGATCCTGACGTATATTCCTACGTCAGACCAAAGTTTGAAAGCGGCTGCAGTATGAATCGCCAGGGTGCGTTGTTCATACTGATTTATTCATGTTCATATATGTTTCTGCGAGGCGGCGAGACACGTGCGTCATTTCACCCTACGGGGGCATGCTGGATGGCCGACCCGCGCCAAATTATCAGTGGAGGTAACACAAATATGGCTCGTATATCAGGAGTTGATTTACCAAGAGAAAAGCGTGTGGAGATCGGCCTTACCTATATTTATGGAATCGGCAGGTCCAGTTCGATGCGTATTCTTTCAGAAGCGGGAGTCAATCCGGACACCCGTGTGCGCGACCTGACTGACGACGAGGTCCGCAGGATCAGTGAGATCATCAACGAGACCCAGATGGTGGAAGGTGATCTGCGCAGGGAGATCGCGATGAATATCAAACGTCTTCAGGAGATCGGATGCTACAGGGGAATCCGTCACAGGAAGGGACTTCCTGTCCGCGGACAGAAAACCAAGACGAATGCCAGAACCCGCAAGGGTCCCAGGAAGACCGTAGCGAATAAGAAGAAATAATAAGTAGAAATCAGAATAACCCAGGAGGTTTCAAAATGGCAAAGAAAGTTGCGAAAAAAGTGACAAAAAAACGTGTCAGAAAAAATGTCGAACGCGGACAGGCACATATTCAGTCATCTTTTAATAATACGATTGTTACTTTGACCGACGCACAGGGGAATGCCCTGTCTTGGGCCAGCGCAGGCGGATTGGGCTTCAGAGGTTCCAAAAAGTCTACGCCTTATGCTGCGCAGATGGCGGCGGAGACTGCCACAAAGGCGGCATTGGTACATGGATTGAAAACAGTAGAAGTGATGGTCAAGGGTCCGGGCTCCGGACGGGAAGCGGCGATCCGCGCGCTTCAGGCAAGCGGTTTGACAGTGACCAGCATTACGGACGTTACGCCGGTTCCGCATAACGGATGCCGCCCGCCGAAACGTCGCAGAGTCTAAGATAGGAGGTTTGGGAATAATGGCAATCGATAGAACACCTGTCCTAAAGAGATGTAGATCCTTAGACCTTGATCCGATCTATTTAGGTATCAGTAAAAAATCAAAAAGAACATCAAGAAGGACAAACAGAAAGATCAGCGAATACGGATTACAGCTTCGTGAGAAACAGAAAGCGAAGTTTATTTATGGCGTACTGGAGAAACCGTTCCGCAATTATTACGCGAAAGCGGAGAGACTCAGGGGTCTGACCGGACCGAACCTGATGATCCTTCTGGAGCGCCGCCTGGACAACGTGCTGTTCCGTCTCGGATATGGGCGGACCAGGAAGGAATGTCGGCAGATCGTCGGGCACAAGCATGTCCTTGTGAACGGCAAGTGCGTAAATATTCCTTCTTACAGCGTAAAGCCCGGCGATACGATTGAGATCAAAGAGAAGAACAAAGGTTCCGTAAGATATGCGAATATACTGGACGTCACGGCAGGGAGGATCGTTCCGTCCTGGCTGGAGGCTGATCCTGAAAATCTGTCCGGCGTGGTAAAAGAGCTTCCGTCCAGGGAAGAGATCGACGTACCTGTCAATGAGACTCTGATCGTCGAGTTGTATTCGAAATAATCGATTATAACCCTCACATTTATCAACCCATAAGGAGGGAATCTTATGTTTGAATTTGAGAAGCCCAATATTGAGATCGCTGAGATTTCTGAGGATGCGAAATATGGGAGGTTTGTGGTAGAACCCCTGGAACGCGGCTATGGTACGACTTTGGGAAATTCTCTGAGAAGGATCATGCTGTCTTCCCTGCCCGGAGCGGCGGTCAGCGCGATCAAGATCAAAGGGGTGCTGCACGAGTTCAGTTCCGTTCCCGGCGTGAAAGAAGACGTGACGGAGATCGTTATGAATGTCAAATCTCTCGCGATCAAAGACAACAGCAATTCTTATGAGCCGAAGACCGGCTACATCGAAGCGTCCGGCGAGGGCGTTGTGACGGCGGCGGATATCCATCTGGACGATGATCTGGAGATCATCAACAAGGATCAGGTTATCGCGACTTTAAGCGGGGGCGCCGATACCAAACTGGAGGCGGAGCTTACCATTACAAGAGGGCGCGGATATGTGGGCGCGGAAAAGCAGGATACCGAAAATCTTTCGATCGACACGATCGCGGTAGACGCCATTTATACTCCGGTGGAGCGCGTCAATCTGACGGTAGAGAATACCCGTGTCGGTCAGGTTACGGATTTTGACAAACTGACGCTGGACGTCTTTACCAACGGGACGCTGGCGCCGGATGAATGTGTCAGCCTTGCGGCAAAAGTGCTGAGCGAGCATCTCGGATTATTTATCGATCTTTCGGAAAACGCCAAGAATACAGAGATCATGGTGGAGAAAGAGAATGACGAAAAAGAAAAAGTCCTGGAGATGAATATCGACGAGCTGGAATTGTCGGTACGCTCCTACAACTGCCTGAAGAGAGCAGGCATCAATACCGTAGAAGAATTAACGAACAAGACTTCGGAGGATATGATGAAGGTGCGGAATCTCGGCCGGAAATCCCTCGAAGAAGTGCTTGCCAAGTTAAAAGAATTAGGCTTATCTCTCAGCAATGTTGACGAAGCCTGAATGTGTATTCCCACCGCTTACGCTGAAGGACAGTAGGCATAGCGACAATAAAAGGAGGGCCAGACAGTATGGCAATGTATAGAAAATTAGGAAGAACTTCTTCCCAGAGAAAGGCGTTGCTGCGCAACCAGGTAACAATGCTGATCCATCATGGGAAGATCAGAACAACAGAAGCAAAAGCGAAAGAGATCCGCAAGCTGGCGGAGCACCTGATCACGCTCGCGGTCAAAGAAAAAGATAATTTTGAGACGGTGACCGTGGAAGCGAAGGTAGCGCGCAAGGATAAAGACGGGAAGAGAGTCAAGGAAGTGGTTGACGGCAAGAAAGTAACCGTTTACGATACCGTTACGAAGACCGTGAAAAAGGATCTGCCGTCCCGCCTTCACGCAAGACGCCAGATGCTCAGGGTATTGTATCCGGTGACGGAAGTGCCGAAGGAGCTTGCAGGCAGGAAAGCCCGTACGAAGAAAGTGGATTTAACAGACAAATTATTCAGCGAATTAGCTCCCAAGTATGCAGGACGCCAGGGCGGTTACACGAGAATCGTAAAGATCGGACAGCGCAAAGGCGACGCGGCGATGGAGGTTTTAATCGAGCTGGTATAACGGACAGAGAGCTGCTTGAGAATCATACAGGGGCTGTCGCACAAAGATGAAACGGGCATAAGATCCTGTTTTGCCTTGTGTGGCAGCTTCTTTTCGCATTTGAGGCTGGTTGTGTGAGAGGAATGGCGTTTTATGAGTTTTATCTCGGTGAGAAATCTGTTTCATGATTATTATCGGCATAATGACGAGGGCGACGTCGTCGACCGTGTTACCGCGGTCGACGGGGTGAAACTGACGATCGAACAGGGAGAATTTGTGGCGATCCTCGGTCATAACGGATCCGGCAAGTCAACGCTGGCAAAGCACCTGAACGGTATTTTGCAGCCGACCAGGGGAACCGTTGTCGTGGGAGGCTATGATACGATGGATCGGAACCATATCTGGGACATCCGCAGGCAGACGGGAATGGTCTTCCAGAACCCGGATAACCAGATCGTCGGAACAGTCGTGGACGAGGACGTTGCGTTCGGACCGGAGAATCTCGGCGTGCCGACGGACGAGATCCGGGAGCGGGTGGAGGAAAGCCTTGGCGCGGTCGGAATGTCCGCTTTCCGGGACGCTTCGCCGAACAAGCTCTCCGGAGGGCAGAAACAGCGGATCGCGATCGCCGGGATCCTGGCGATGGAACCGGACTGCATTATCATGGACGAGCCGACGGCAATGCTGGATCCCGAAGGCAGGCGGGAAGTGACCGCTACCGCCCGCAGGCTCAACCGGGAAAAGGGAATTACCATTCTTTTGATCACCCACAACATGGACGAAGCGATCCAGGCGGACCGGATCTATGTCATGGATCATGGAAAAGCCGTTATGGAGGGCACTCCCGCCGAGATTTTCGCGCAGGCGGAGCGGCTGGAGAAAATGAGGCTGGAAATCCCCCCGGCGGCAAAGCTGGCGCGGGAACTTCGGAAAGAGGGATTCGCCTTGTCGGATGAAATCCTTACCGGGAAAGAACTGGCGGAAGAGTTAAAGGAACTATACGCGAAAAGGGACGAAGAGGGAAATGGCCATTGAATTAAACCAGGTCAATTATATCTATGAGGCGGGCGGCCCGAACGAGCGGTACGCGCTTCGGGACGTCAGCCTCACGATCGGAAAGGGCGAGTTCGTCGGGCTGGTCGGACATACCGGATCGAGCAAATCCACGCTGGTACAGCATTTCAACGGATTGCTTGTCCCAACGGGCGGCACCGTATTGTTCGACGGAAAGGATATTCACGCCGAGGGATATGACAAAAAGAGCCTGCGCGGCAAGGTCGGGGTCACGTTTCAATATCCGGAGTATCAGCTGTTTGAGGAAACCGTGCGGAAGGATGTGGCGTTCGGTCCCAAAAATCTCGGCTATACGGAACAGGAAGCGATGGAGATCGCGGGGGAAGCCCTCTCCATGGTCGGCATCAAAGAAAAATATTTTGAAAAATCCCCGTTTGAGCTGTCAGGCGGGCAGAAAAGAAGGGTGGCGATCGCCGGCGTACTGGCAATGAAGCCGGAGTACCTGGTATTGGACGAGCCGACGGCGGGGCTGGATCCGGAAGGAAGAGAACGGATCCTGGAGAGGATCCACCGATTGTATGAAGAGAAGGATATGACGGTCATACTGGTTTCCCACAGCATGGAGGATATGGCGCGGTACGCGACGCGGCTGATCGTGATGGATCACGGGCGGATCGCGCTTGACGATACTCCCCGTGCGGTTTTTTCCAACCGGGAGGAGCTGCAAAAAACCGGGTTGACGCCGCCTGCCGTTACCCGTATGATGGAAGAGATCCGGTCGGTCGGGATCCCGGTCGAGGGCGATTGTATCACGATCGAGGAGGCTGCCGCGGAAATCAGGCGGGTGTGGGAAAGGAAACGCAAACAGCAAAGGGAACCGGTATGATACGAGAAATTACGATAGGACAATATTATCCTGGGAAATCGCTTCTGCACAGATTGGACCCGCGTACAAAGATCATCGGAACGTTTGTTTTTGTCGTCGGGCTGTTCCTGGAAAAAAACGTCGCGATCCTGGCGTTGTCCACGCTGTTTTTGCTGCTCCTGGTACGATTGTCGCATATTCCGATCCGCTATATCCTGCGGGGGCTGAAACCGATTTTTCTTCTCCTGCTGTTTTCGGTTGTGTTCAATCTGTTTTTTACGCCGGGAACGCCGATTGTCCGGCTGGGCTTTCTGAAGATCACGAAAGAGGGCTTGACCCTTGCGGCGTTTTTGACGGTCCGGCTTGTCTATCTGATCATCGGCACGTCTTTTTTTACGCTGACGACAACGCCGACGCGCCTGACGGACGGGTTGGAAAATTTATTTGGCTTTTTGAACCGGGTGAAGGTGCCGGTGCATGAGATCGCGATGATGATGTCCATTGCGCTCCGGTTTATCCCGATTCTGGTGGAAGAACTGGATAAGATCATGAAAGCGCAGAGCGCGCGGTGCGCGGATTTTGAATCCGGCGGGCTGATCCGGAAAATACGGAGCCTGATTCCCATTCTGGTGCCGCTGTTCGTCTCGGCGATCGGGCGCGCCAATGATCTCGCCATGGCAATGGAGGCGAGGTGTTACCGGGGCGGAGCCGGACGGACAAAGATGAAACCTCTCCAATATACAAATGAGGACAGGTATGCATTTACTTTTTTGGCGATCTATTTTATTATAGTAGTATGTGCGAAGGTTGTGATATAAATGAAGCGGTTTATGCTGCGCGTAGCATATGACGGAACGAATTATCATGGCTGGCAGGCGCAGAACAATGCGGAGACCGTGGAACAGAAACTGAACGAGGCGCTCACGCGGCTGACCGGGGAGCCCATCGCGGTGATCGGCGCGAGCCGGACGGACGCGGGGGTCCATGCGCTGGATAATGTCGCGGTTTTTGATTCGGAGACGACGATCCCGGGAGAGAAACTCATGTTCGCCGTGCAGCCGTATCTGCCGGACGATATTATCATCCAATATTCCTGCCAGGCGCCGGATACGTTCCATCCCCGTTTTTGCAAAACGAGAAAGACATATGAATATCAGATTGACAATGGGATGCGGGAAAATCCCAAATGCAGCCGGTACAGTTATCATGTCAGGGAGCCGCTCGATACGGACGCGATGAACGCGGCGGGTTCTTATCTGATCGGGACTCATGATTTCGCGGCATTCTGCGCGGCAGGAGCGCAGGTTGCAACCACCGTGAGGACGATTTATTCCTGCGCGGTGGAACGGGAAGATTCGATGGTATATATCCAGGTAACCGGGAACGGCTTCCTTTATAATATGGTGCGGATCATTGCCGGGACGCTGATCAGGGTCGGGCAGGGTGCCTGGGAACCGGAACGGGTACTGGAAGCGCTGGAGTCGCTCGACCGGACGAAAGCGGGACCGACGGCGCCGGCAAAGGGGCTGACCCTGCAGGAAATACAATACGATGAGGAAGATTAGGAGGGTACGACAGAATGGCAATAGCACAGTGGTTGGAGTTATTTGAGGAATATGGAGTGGAGCGTTATGTGATGATCGGACTTGCTGTCATAGGGATCCTGCTCGTCGCGGCGGGATACCGGTTGTTCCATATCGCCGTGAGCCTGCTTGGATTTTTGGTTTCAGGCGGCGTATTTGGCGGATTTATGTATTTTATGTTTGAGCCCCCAATCAAGATGCTGATCCTGATTTTTGTCTTAGGCGGAATCCTGGGCGCTTATTTCGCGAATTACGCATATAAGCCGGGCGTGTTCATTTTAAGCGGGATCATGGGCGGTTTCATTTTGTACTGGCTGCTCCAGGACGCGATCCTGACTGTGGCGGGAGGATTGTTGATCGCGATCATTGCTGTCCTGCTTGAGAAAGTGATCCTGATTTTGCTTACATCCGTCGCAGGCAGCTTTCTGGTCGTCAATCTGATCCAGACATATGCGAAATTGCCGAGACGATCCGTGATCATCGGCGCCGGGATCCTCTCCCTGTGCGGGATTATCATTCAGTTCCTCACGACGCGGAAGAAGAAATCCGTAACGGAGGAAGAAGTGATCGAAGCGGAACCCGACGAGGCGGAGGAAGAAGCGATCGAAGCGGAACCTGGCGAGACAGAGGAAGAAGCGATCAAAGCAGAATCCGATGAGGCGAAGGAAGAAGCGGTTAAAGCGGAACCCGACGAGACAGAGGAAGAAGCGATCAAAGCAGAATCCGATGAGGCGAAGGAAGAAGTGGTTAAAGCGGAACCCGACGAGGTGGAGGAAGAAGCGGTTAAAGCGGAATCTGACGAGACGGAACAGCCGCCGGAAGCGCCAGTTGTGGCAGAGAAAACGGCGGAAACACAAGATATGGGAGAGGGGAAATTGCCCGCTGAAGAAAAGTAAAAATGTTATTGACACGCTCGGACAGGTGTAATATAATAGACCAGTGTGACGTATAAAAGTACTGATCCAATGCCCCGGTAGGTACTTTCTATATAGAAACTAATGGATAGACAGGATAGATGCAAGGAGGAACACTCATGAAGAGTTTTATGGCCAGCCCGTCAACGATCAAGAGGGAGTGGTATGTAGTAGACGCCACCGGACATACATTAGGTCGTCTGTCTTCTGAAATCGCGAGTATTTTAAGAGGAAAGAATAAGCCGATCTTTACTCCGCATATGGACTGCGGCGACAATGTGATCGTGATCAACGCTGAGAAGATCAAGGTAACCGGTAAGAAAATGGATCAGAAGATCTATTACAGACATTCCGGTTATGTAGGCGGGATGAAAGAGATGACATTGAAAGAAAAGATGAGCAGGAAGCCGGAAGAGGTGATCCGGCTGGCAGTGAAAGGAATGCTTCCCAAAGGACCTCTGGGAAGGACAATGATCAGTAAGCTGCATGTATACGCAGGACCGGAACACAAACACGCCGCTCAGCAGCCAAAAGAATTAGAGATCAAATATTAGTCAGGGAGGTAGAGATCATTGGCGACCGCAAGATATTATGGGACGGGCAGAAGAAAAAGCAGTGTTGCAAGAGTATATCTGGTGCCCGGCACAGGAAAAGTTACCGTTAATAAAAGAGACATCGACGATTACTTTGGGCTTGAGACGCTGAAGGTGATCGTTCGCCAGCCGTTGGTGGCGACGTCTACGACAGATAAATTTGACGTATTGGTGAATGTCCGCGGAGGCGGATTTACCGGACAGGCGGGAGCGATCCGCCATGGTATTTCCAGAGCGCTGCTGCAGGCAGACAGCGAGTACCGCCCGACTCTCAAAAAAGCCGGGTTCCTCACCCGCGACCCTCGTATGAAGGAGAGGAAAAAATACGGCCTCAAAGCCGCCCGTCGCGCGCCTCAGTTCAGCAAGCGATAGTTCAAAGGTTCACAGAAGAAATTCAGCAAGCCTTGGAAACCACAGTGTTTCCAAGGCTTTTCTTCATTTTAACGAACAAATCAAAGGTCTGTCCAAACACCTGAAAATTTGTCTATTAGTAACACGATAGAAACAAGTTAGAAACACAGGATCATCTGTCTTGTGCAAGATTTCCTTTGTCTTGTGCAAGACATCTGTTCACAATTTCTTTACAAAAAATAGTGAAGAAATTCAGCGGAAAGTATTGACAAAGCGGAATTTATTCTGTATAATAGTAGACAGATAAAGAAATACTTCACCAATACAGAAAGGCGGTCAAGAATATGATCACAGTTAAATCAATCAAAGAAGCATGGATGGAAGCAGACAGACTTTTCCCCACAGATTACATGAAGGATGAACAGGCTTCTGCAAATGCAGGTTATCCAATCTATATGTCCACAGCAGAAGGAAACGGTTCTTGGATTTCTGATCTGAACACTTCCCTTGAACTGAACATTCAGAAGGGAAAGAAACTTGAAACTGTCAGGATCGTGATTGAAGATGAACCTGAAATCACAGAAGAAAAGGTCATCACTGCTGATTCAGTCAGAAGCTGTTGCATCAAACACAACCTTTACACCAAAGGGACTTGCAGGGACTATGACTTCATGTTGAACTTCATTGATGTTCAGGGATATTCCTTGAAGAACCTGCTTGAAATAGCAGAAGACATCTGCAAGCACAGTGAAGATCAGACAATTGAAAATGTGATGTTCCTGCTTGGCAAGGATGCAGTCACCACATTCTATCACATCAACAGATGACAGGAAGGGGTTCAATCCCCTTCCTTCCAAGAAAGGAAGGTCAATATGGAAGGATATTCAATCAAATGCACAAGTCACACATACATCACACTTGAATGGAATGATCAGTTCATCAAGTGCTATGACAATGACATGACATATATGGAAGACATCATTGAAGCGATAGAAAAAAGGACAAGGATGAAGTTCACAGACATTCCAAGAAAATCTGACATTCAGTCCTTTGATGGGTTGCGGTTCTTGCATGGGGGATTCAAGAAAGGTGCTGATTGGTTGATACAAGAAGAAATTCAGGAAGTCAAAAAAGCAATGTCTTCCCTTGGTTATCCAATCAAAAGAAATCCTGAACTTGACTTCATTGGAAAAGACAGATGCAAAGTGATCTATGATGGACACCTGATCATTGGAATCTATGATTTCATAAAACACACATTTGTGGACTGAAAGAAAGGACACCTGAAAGGGTGTCCTTATTCTTTGCAGTGGTCAATGATTGCTGATCTGACTTCCTTCTTTGTCCTGCAATGGACTTGGAAACCATCTTTGAAAATGACATCATATCCATCATGTGTGTTCCCCTGAATCCCTGCAAGCTGTTCCTTGTTCCTGTCTGCAATCTGCATGGTGTCAAACAGTCCTTCCTGATCCTTCCTGATCAGGTCTTGCAGGTATGCATTGACAGACAGTCCCTTGTCAGAAGCAAGGTTCTTGATGATGTCCTTCATGCCTTTTGGAACTGCAAGATGTATTCTTTCATAGTGTTCAGCATAGAAC
>CANQDT010000029.1 GCA_947593735.1 uncultured Lachnospiraceae bacterium
AATATATGCCTGGTAGCTTAGCGAGGTCTTCAACGAGCTTAGCGGTAAGGTATAATATGATCACTTGGCGAGGTCTTGTCGAGCCTAGTGAGAATATATGCCTGTAAGCCTGGCGAGGGATAACAGGAACAGATAAAGGGGGAAGAGGAATGTCTTTTTTTCAGGTACTTAAAAAGAATATGATCACAGAGGCGCTGTTTCTCTGCGGGATCGGGCTGGTACTGATCCTGTGGCCGGGAACTTCCATGAATACGATCTGCATTCTGGTCGGCGTCATGCTGATCGCTGCGGGGATCGGTTCTCTGATCGGATATTGTACAAAGGATGATATGACGCGATATTTCAGCAACGATCTGGTACAGGGGCTTTTGCTGCTCGTATTTGGGATGCTGGTTATCGTGATGCGCGACAAAATCATTATCATAATTCCGCTGATGATCGGGCTGGTCGCTATTTTCAGCGGCTGCGTCAAGATACAGGAAGCGCTGAATCTCTATTTTACAGGCGTCGGCGGCTGGATCTGGATCATCCTGCTCGCCCTGGTGAATATCGGCGTCGGGATCTATCTGATCACAAGGCCGGGGCGGGCGGTGGAGCAGCTGACGATCCTGATGGGAGTGCTTCTGCTTTATTCGGGAGTGACCGATCTGCTGACGACGATGGTGGCAGCGCACAAATTAAAGAAGATCTTTCCGGCTGACCGGGTTATCAATGGTACATATAAAGAAATCGACGACGAAGATGAGACAGAGTGAGAAAGGGGATATCGGATGAAAGGCTTCAGAAAGAAATGCTGGGCGATCTGTTTAACGCTTGCGCTGGTCGGATCCATGGGGATTCCGGCGAAGGCGGAGGGCGTTTCCATGAAGATCGGAAGCAAGGAGACGAATTATACAGGGACGCTGATCAAAACGAAGGTGAATGGAAGCAGCGTGAATATCAGCCAGACGCCCGGTATTATTATCGACGGATACGCGATGATCCCGTACCGGCAGACATTGCAGCAGTCGGAACTGCTTGTCACGGTGTCCAAAAAGGGGAAGCAGATCACGTTCGGATATGACGGGAACAAGGTGCTGGTGACCATAAACAGCACGACGGCGTACGTCAACGGAAACAAAAAGAAAATGCCGATGGCGCCCAAAAAGGTAACGTATACCGGAAGCGGCAAGAGCGCTGTCCTCGTGCCCGCGCATTATGTGGCGGGCAGTCTCGGCATTGAGTATCAATATGACCAGGGAAGCGGAACCGTGAATTTAAATGGAAAGACAAATCCGAAAGCGCGGATCAGCGGGAGCCTGATGCTTCAGTATAACGACAAAGTCGTCCAGTATACCGGCGCGCGGACCAAAGTGACCTTAAACGGCAAGACGGTTCCCTCCGCTATGCCGGGCATTATAATCGGAGACATCAATACGGTGGCAGCCAACGCCATTTTCGCGAAATCCGCCCTGAAAGCGACGGTTAAGGTTGACAAGATCAATAACCGCCTTCTGATCACTTATGGGACAAAGACGATCTCCATGGAGATCGGGACGAAAAAGGCGAAAGTCAACGGCGCGGATATTACGATGCCGGGCAAGGCACTGAAAGTGAAAAATATGGATACCGGGAAATCCTATCATATGGTGCCCGCGGAATTTACGGCGACCCAGCTCGGACTGACATATAAATGGAATAATAAAAAAGCGACCGCCGTGATGGAAGCGGAGATTTCCGGCGCAAATGATACGCAGCAGAAACCGCAGGAGGGGAAAGACGATTCCCTCGAGGGTAAGACGACGAAATTGAAGATCAACGGCGATCTGCAGAAGCTGCCGGTTGACCCGGTCATCAAAAACGGAGCCAATATGGTACCCGCCCGCGCGGCGTTCTCCGATTCCGTGATCGGCGCCACATTAAAATATGACAGCGCCGCCAAAACGCTGCGCCTGACCTACGGAAAGAAAACGATCGAAATGACGATCGGCAGCAAGACGGCGAAAGTCAATGGCAAGAAGACGACGATCCTGACCGCGCCTTACCGGCAGTCGGACAAAGCGGGGAAATCATATGTGATGATTCCGTCCCATTTTGTCGCGTCGACATTTGGTTTCGGATATGAATGGAATGCCAAGAAGCTGACGGCGACGATCACCGGTGAGTTCGGCGCGACGAAGCCGGACGGCGGGGATGAGAAAGAAGACGGGGACAAGAAGGACGACGACTCGTCCGACGCCCCGGCAAAGCCGGATGAGCTGAGGGGGATGTGGATCTCCTATCTTGATTTTGATAATCAGAAATTGGATGAGGCAAAGTTTCATGAAGAGATCGACGCGATGTTTGCGAGGTGCGTGGAGCTGAAGATGAACGCGGTATTTGTTCAGGTCCGGCCGTTTGGCGACGCGCTGTATCCGTCCTCCAGTTTTCCGTGGTCGGCTGTGATCTCCGGAACGCAGGGAACGGATCCCGGCTATGATCCGCTTGATTATATGGTGACCAAAGCACATTCGCTCGGTTTAGCGTTTCACGCGTGGGTCAATCCGTACCGGATCACCGCGTCCTATACCGGAACGGCGGCAAGCGCGGTCAATGCTTTGTCAGACGACAATCCGGCGAAAGTCTGGTACAAATCCAACAACGAGGAAGACAACCGGAACGTATTGAATTATAATAAGCAGCTGTATTATAACCCGGCGAGCGCGGATGTGAGGAACCTGATCACAAACGGGATCAAAGAGATCGTACGGAATTATCCGGTAGACGGAATCCACTTTGACGATTACTTCTATCCGACTTTCAGCAATTCCAATGTTGATACGGCGTTTGACGCGCAGGAGTATAACGAGTACATAGAGGGCGGCGGAGACAGGACGATCGCGCAGTGGAGAAGGAACAATGTCAATCTGCTGATCGCCAAGGTATACAAAGCGATCAAGAAGATCAATGACGACTGCGTCTTTGGCGTCAGCCCTGCCGGCAATATCAGCAACCTGCGCAGCGACCTCCAGTATTATGTGGATGTGGATACCTGGCTTTCGCAGGACGGTTATGTGGATTATATCTGCCCTCAGCTTTACTGGGGCTTTGAGAACGGCACATACTCCTACGACGTGGTGTATGATCAGTGGGCACAGCTGAACCGGGGGAAAGACGTAAAGCTGTATATCGGGATTGCCGCGTATAAGGCGGGAACCAGCAGCACAGACGAATGGAACAGCAACAACGACATCCTGAAACGGCAGATCCAGTACGCGAGAACGGATGGAAGCGCGGACGGATTCCTGTTTTTCCGGTATGGCAGCTTCCAGACATCGGCTATAAAAAAGGAATTGAAAAATCTGCAATCTGTGCTAAAATAGGTGTGTTAAATCATTATCAATAACAGGAGGACGAATCGATGTTAGTATCGGCAAAGGAAATGCTGCAAAAAGCAAAGGCTGGCAAATATGCGGTCGGTCAGTTCAATATCAATAACCTTGAGTGGACCAAATCCATTCTTCAGGCGGCGCAGGAAGCGAATTCCCCGGTTATTTTGGGAGTATCGGAAGGGGCCGGCAAATGGATGACCGGATTTAAGACGGTTGTCGGAATGGTAAACGGGATGCTGGAGGAAATGAACATCACGGTTCCGGTAGCGCTTCATCTGGATCATGGTTCTTATGAAGGGTGCCGGAAATGCATTGACGCGGGATTTTCTTCGATCATGTTTGACGGTTCTCACTTTCCGATAAAAGAAAATGTGGAGAAAACAAAAGAGCTGGTGGCGATCTGCGCGGAGAAGGGACTGTCCCTTGAGGCGGAGGTCGGCTCCATCGGCGGAGAAGAGGACGGAGTGATCGGAGCGGGCGAAGTAGCAGATCCGAACGAGTGCAAACAGATCGCAGATCTGGGCGTTACGATGCTTGCGGCAGGAATCGGCAATATCCATGGGAAATATCCGGACAACTGGGCAGGACTGAGCTTTGAAACTCTTGACGAGATTCAGAAGCTGACCGGGGATCTTCCGCTTGTCCTTCACGGGGGAACCGGGATCCCGGAAGATATGATCCGGAAAGCGATTTCGCTCGGAGTCGCCAAGATCAACGTCAATACGGAATGTCAGCTTGCATTCGCGGCGGCGACCCGCGAATACATCGAAGCGGGGAAAGATCAGCAGGGGAAAGGGTTTGACCCGAGGAAATTATTGCTTCCGGGCGCGGAAGCGATCAAGGCGACCACCCTGGAAAAGATGGCGCTGTTCGGTTCCGTCGGAAAGGCAGACTGATCCCGTTTCCGGCATGAAAGGAAAGAAAACCAATGAAATCGATTGGAGTTGTGACGGACAGCCACAGCGGCATTTGCCGGGAAGAAGCAAACCGGCTTGGGATCTGGGTGCTTCCGATGCCGTTTTATATCGACGGCGAATGCTATCACGAGGATGTCACGCTGACGCGGGAGCAGTTTTATGAAAAGCTCAATTCCGACGCGGATATTTTAACTTCACAGCCGTCTCCGGCAGATGTGACGGAGATTTGGGACAGGGCGCTCGGGGAATGTGAGCAGATCATCTATATCCCGATCAGCAGCGGGCTCAGCGGTTCCTGCGCCACCTCGCTGGCGATGGCGGAAGAAGAACCATATAAAGGCAGAGTGTTTGTCGTGGACAACGGGCGTGTTTCTACGCCGATGCACCGGTCTGTCCTTGACGCGCTGGAGCTGATCGAGGAAGGATATCCGGCGGAGCAGGTAAAAGCGCTCCTGGAGGAAGCCCGGGACAAGATGACGATTTATGTCGGCGTCCAGACGTTGAAGCATTTGAAGAAAGGCGGACGGATCAGCGCGGCGACTGCCGCGATCGGGACGGCGCTCCGGATCAAACCGGTCCTGCAGTTCGATGTCGGCACACTTGATACCTATGAGAAATGCCGCGGCATGAAGAAAGCGAAAAAGGTCATGATCGACGCGATGCGGCACGACTTTGAAACCAGATTTAAGGACTGGTACGACAAAGGGGAAGCCTATCTTGTGGCGGCTACGAGCGCGCCGAAGGAAGAGACGGACGAGTGTGCCGAGATACGGGAAGCATTTCCGGAGATGGACGTCATGTGTGACGAGCTGTCGTTTGGCGTGAGCTGCCATATCGGATATGGAGGACTTGGGATCGGCTGTTCCTGCCGTCCGAGAAGACCGTGAGAGCGGCGGTTCCGTCCGGTTGGATGTTGACTTTTTGACCGGATGGATTATAATAATCATGACAGATCCGGAAAGCGCGGCGCCGTTTTCCCGGATTGATGCGACAGAAGAAAGATCAGTATGGAAAAGGAGAGAAAAAAGATGAAAAAATTTGTATGTGGTGTATGCGGATATGTGTATGAAGGCGATGCGGCTCCCGAGTTCTGCCCGGTCTGCAAGGCTCCTGCCGACAAATTTACAGAGCAGGTTGGAGATCTTGAATGGGCGGCGGAGCATGTCGTAGGAATCGCGAAGGGCGTCAGCGACGACATTGTTGCTGATCTGAGAGCGAACTTCGAGGGAGAATGTTCTGAGGTCGGTATGTATCTTGCGATGGCAAGAGTTGCTCACAGAGAGGGATATCCGGAGATTGGTCTGTATTGGGAAAAAGCTGCTTACGAGGAAGCGGAGCATGCGGCAAAATTCGCGGAACTGCTCGGTGAAGTTGTAACCGATTCCACGAAGAAGAATCTGGAGATGCGCGTCGCGGCGGAGAATGGCGCGACCGCAGGAAAGTTTGATCTTGCCAAACGCGCGAAAGCGGCGAATCTGGACGCGATCCATGATACCGTACATGAGATGGCAAGGGATGAGGCAAGACACGGAAAAGCATTTGAGGGGCTGTTAAAGAGATATTTTGGTTGATCAAAAGCCTGAAAAATATATCATTGCGGATTTATGAGGGGTTTGCCAGAGAGGATAAACCCCTCATTTTCCGTGAATGGCTGCATACGTTTTCCGTGATACAGCGAACAGCCCGGCTCATGTGGTATTTTGTGATTGAATCATAGAAAGGAGTTAGGCGGTATGAATCAAGATCCTTTTAAAGAGTATATCAAACAATCAGAACCAGGTAAAAGAGAGAAAGGCTATGCATGGAGCACCGCGATCGGACTTCAGGCAGTTGACGGACTTGAGCCGTCAGAACACCTTGTCCAGACAGCCATTGATAATATCGAAGACTGCATTTCCATGGAAGATGCGGAAAAAAGGATAAACAGCTATTATGAAGCGATTCCTCAAAAAGAGGATGACAGAACAGAAGAAGCGGACAAGGTATCTGTCCGTATTGCTGCGATTCTTTCGGAACAGGCATTTACCTTTTCTCCAAGTGAATACATCGGGATCCATAAAAAATTATTTTCAGGCATTTATCCGCACGCAGGAAAAATCCGTGATTATAACATAACAAAAAAAGAATGGGTGCTTGACGGGGCGAGTGTTCTCTATGGAAATGCCGCGGAACTTCGGCAGACTCTTGAATACGATTTTGAGCAGGAAAAAAAGTTCAGCTATAAAGGGCTTTCAACGGATGAGATCATAGAACACCTTGCGTTTTTTATATCCCGGCTCTGGCAGATCCATATATTCGGAGAAGGGAATACCAGGACAACCGCCGTTTTCTTTATCAAATATCTGCGCTCATTGGGATATGACGCCGCAAACGATACATTCGCGGAAAATGCATGGTATTTCAGAAACGCGCTTGTGAGAGCAAATTACAATAACCTGAAAGAGAATGTTCATGAGACAACGGCGTATCTTGAGAAGTTTATCCGGAACTTACTTTTGAATGAATCGAACGAACTGAAAAACCGGTATTTGCACATTAAGAACATTTTTGAAGAAAAAGAAGAGGAAACTGTCGGTGTAAACAACAAAAATGTCGGTGTAAATGATAAAACTGTCGGTGTAAACAATAAAAATGTCGGTGTAAAATTAAATAAGACGCAGAGAAAGATGGTTGAACTTTTGAAGGACAACCCCAATCGCACAATCGAAGAAATGGCGAAATACGCGGGCGTTGAACCGAGAACGGTTGAAAGGAACATGAAAGCGTTGAAAGAAAAAAACGTGATCGACAGGGTCGGCGCTGATAAGAACGGTCACTGGATCGTAAAAATCTGATGGCGGAAGCCGGAAAAAGAATCTGAGGAAAAATAGGGTGGCATAATTTTTTTCTCTATGCTATGATACAGAAAAGCGGAAATCACGTGCGGAACGGATGAGGGGCAAAACGGTGTTTCCGCAAAAAAGGAACCGGATGGAACACGGATCAGACAGGAGGGAATCAATGGGGGCAGATGTTTATTTCTCGAAAGAGATTACGCCGGAAAAGGTTGTAGAATTATATGAGAAATGCGGAAAAGAGCTGAAAGGAAAGATTGCGGTCAAGGTTCATTCCGGAGAGGTCGGAAATCAGAATTTCCTGAGACCGGATTTCTGGAAGCCGATCGTGGAATATGTGCGCGGCACCGTTGTGGAGTGCAATACCGCGTATGAAGGAGAACGTGATACGACAGAGAAGCACCGGAAAACGCTGGACCGGCACGGTTGGATCGAAGCGTTCGACGTCGATCTGCTGGACGCGGAAGGTCCGGATCTGGAGCTGGATGTTCCGGACGGAAAGGTGATTCACAAAAATTATGTCGGGAAAGATCTTGCCCGGTACGATTCGCTTCTCGTGCTGTCCCATTTTAAGGGGCATCCGATGGGAGGCTTCGGCGGCGCGCTCAAGCAGCTGTCGATCGGGCTTGGCTCGTCCTATGGGAAAGCCTACATTCACGGAGCGGGGAAACCGGAAGAAATCTGGTCGTCGGATCACGACCGGTTTCTGGCTTCCATGGCGGACGCGGCTTCCTCGGTCGTCCGATATTTCGACGGGAAGATCGTTTACATCAATGTGATGAAAAATATGTCGGTAGACTGTGATTGCTGCGCGGTAGCGGAGGATCCGTGCATGAAAGATATCGGGATTCTGGCTTCGCTTGATCCGGTCGCGATCGACCGGGCATGTCTGGATCTTGTTTACGCGTCCGACGATCCGGGGAGAGATCATCTGATCGAGCGGATCGAGTCCCGCAACGGCGCCTATACGGTGCAGGCGGCGGAGGAGCTTGGCATCGGCACAGGAAACTATACGCTGATCACGATATAGACGGAGCGGAATCCGACAGCCCCGGCGATATTGCGCCCGGAACGTCTGCCGCTGTCAGACGGAGCGGAATCCGACAGACCCGGCGATATTGCGCCCGGATGTCTGCCGCTGTCAGAGGGGAGGAATCCGGCAGCCCCGGCGGCACAGCCGCCAAAATACCGGATTTTACAGGAAAGATAAGGGAGAAACAGGAAATGAAAGAAATATCGAAACTGATGGAGTACCGTTCGGATGTGCAGGTCGTTGACGCGACGCTGCGGGACGGCGGACTGGTGAATGATTTTTATTTTACGGATGAATTTGTGAAAGACCTGTATCATGCCAATGTGAAAGCAGGAGTAGATTACATGGAGTTCGGCTACAAGGCGTCGAAGGAGATGTTTGAGGAGAGCAAATTCGGCAAATGGAAGTTTTGCCGGGACGATGACATCCGCGAGATCGTCGGAGACAATGACACCGATCTGAAAATCGCGGTCATGGCAGACGTCGGAAGATGCGATTACCGGAACGATATTCTTCCGAAGGCGGACAGCCCGATCGACCTGATCCGCGTGGCGACGTATCTGAACACGATCCCGACCGCGGTCGATATGATCGAGAATGCGGCGGGAAAAGGATACGAGGTAAGCTGCAATATCATGGCGATCTCCAATGCGCAGGAGAGCGACCTCGCAGTCGCGCTGGATATTCTCGGAAAGACTCCGGTGAACGTCCTGTATATCGTAGACAGCTACGGGGCGCTGTATCCGGAACAGATCGCGCGTATCGCGGATACCTATATGAATTTTGCCGCGAAATATGATAAGAAGGTCGGGATCCACGCGCATAACAATCAACAGCTCGCCTTCGCGAATACGATCGAGGCGGTCGGGGACGGCGTGGACTGGCTGGACGCCACCTACTGCGCGATGGGGCGCGGCGCCGGGAACTGCGCGATGGAATTGCTGCTCGGTTTTCTCCGCAACCCGAAATATAACATTTATCCGGTCATCCGGTTTATTGAGCGGCAGATGATCAGGCTCCAGCAGGAGGGAACCGTGTGGGGCTATGACCTGCAATATCTGATGACAGGGCTTTTGAACCAGCATCCGAGAACCGCCATTCAGTTTACAAAAGAGGGACGGAAAGACTATACCGATTTTTACAAAGAAATCGTTGTCCAGGATTAAACGAAAACGGGCGCCCGGATGAATAAATTCGACCTTGACAAAGAAAAGGTGTGCCGATATACTTTTGCTATAAGAAAGGGCGATCTTTTTGAGAGTAAAGTGAATTTTTGGAGGGGAAAGTTATGTTAGAGAACATGAAATCGATCATTGCGTCACAGTTGGGTGTTGACGAGGGCAGCATTACGCTGGATACCAGCTTTAAGGATGACCTTGGGGCAGATTCTCTGGATATATTTGAATTGGTAATGGCTCTGGAAGAAGAGTATGATATGGAGATTCCCGCGGATGACCTTTCGGAGATGAATACGGTGGGAGATGTCGTAAATTATCTGAAGAGTCAGGGGATCGACGCGTAGGAAGATGCGGCGCGCATAGACAGAGGGGACCAGTCATAAGGCTATCTCAGGCAGTGGTTTGAGGTAGCCTTTTTGCAACAGAAACGGAGAAAAGCAATGATCAACACGGATTTGGGAATTGACCTCGGCAGTTCGACGGTAACGGTATACCGGAGCGGGAAAGGCGTCGTCCTTCAGGAACCGGCGATCGTGGCGTATGACCAGGACGCGGGGCAGGTAAAGGCGGTCGGGGACGAGGCGTCCGTCCTTCTGAAAGAGATGGCAGGGAATTATTTGTGTATCTGCCCGCTCCGGACGGGCATCGTATCGGATTATGACGTGATGGAAAAAATGCTGAAATATTTTATGCAGAAAGCCATGGGGACGACGATGTTCAGCCGGAAGCCCGGCATATGCGTCACAGTCCCGTCCTGCGTATCCGAACTCAGCAAGGAGGCGGTAGAAAACGTCGCCTATCAGGCAGGCGCGCGCGATATCATCGTGATCGACGAACCGGTTGCTTCCGCGATCGGCGCCGGGATCGATATTACAAAAACGCTCGCCAACCTGATCCTTGACATCGGGGCGGGATTCACAAATATAGCTGTCGTTGTGAACGGGAGCGCTGTGATTTCCCATTCTGTTCCCGTGGCGGGGAATACGTTCGACCGGATCATCCGCGAATACATCTACGCGACGCACGGGCTCCTCATCAGCGAGAAACAGGCGGAAGAGATCAAATGCAGGGTCGGAACGGCGTACCGGAGGATTGAGAATCCCGTAATGGAAGTGATAGGGAGGGACGCCGCGAACGACGTGTCCCGGACGGTATCGGTTGATTCCAAGGAGATTGCCCGGATCATGAAGGAGCCGGTCGAACAGATCCTGCAGGCGATGGCTGCGGTGCTGTCCCAGCTTACCGTGGAGCTCGCGCGGGATATCGTGAACCGGGGGATCGTCCTGACCGGAGGGAGCGCTTCCCTTGACGGACTGGAAAAAGCGATCGTCGATCGTTTTGGGATCAATACGATGACCGCGGATCAGCCGTCCCGGACGGCGGCGGTCGGAGCGGGGAAATATATGGAAGTTATGAAGAACATGGAAAGAAGGATATAGGGAAGTTGGCACGGATCGAAGGATATGTCGCCCATATCCGTTATCGCAACGAGGACAATGGATATACGGTTTTTACGCTGGAAACCGCGGAAGAGGAGGAAACGGCAGTCGGACGGTTTTCCTTTTTGCAGGAAGGCGAATATGTCAGCCTGGAGGGAGAGTATACGGAGCATCCGGTTTACGGGATACAGTTCCAGGCGGAGCGGTTCGAGGTAAAGGAACCGGACGATGAAACCGGAATGGAGCGGTACCTCGGATCGGGCGCGATCGCCGGGCTCGGACCGGTTCTCGCGTCCAGGATCATGAAGAAATTCCGGGCGGACGCGTTCCGGATCATCGAGGAGGAGCCGGAGCGGCTGGCGGAGGTAAAAGGGATCTCAGAACGCAAGGCGAGGGAGATTGCGGTCATTTTTCATGAAAAACAGGAAATGCGGCAGGCGATGATGTTCCTCGGGCAATATGGGGTTTCGCAGCAGTATGCGGCAAAGATCTATCGTCAATATGGGGATTCCCTCTATGAGATCGTAAAGAATAATCCGTACCGGCTGGCGGACGAAGTGTTCGGGATCGGGTTCCGGATCGCGGACGAGATCGCGGCGCAGGTCGGTATCCGGAAGGATTCCCGGTACCGGATCTGCTCCGCCCTGTGCTATGTCCTTCAGCAGTCGGCGTCATGGGGACATGTATATTATCCGAAATCCCAGCTGATCGCGAAAACCGGGGAACTGCTCGGCTTTTCCCTTGCAGAACAGGAAGAAGCGGACGATTATTTTCTGGAACTGATCATGGAAAGGAAGATCGTCGTCAAAACCATCGGAGAGCGGGATATTGTGTACAGCTATCCGTTTTATTATATGGAATTGAACGCCGCCAGGCAGCTGCTTGATCTGAACCTGTCCCACAGCGTGGAGGAGAAAGAGTTGTGCCGTGCCATCGACCGGATGGAAAAGGACAGCGGCATTGTCCTGGATGAAGAACAGCGGCAGGCGGTGGCAGCCGCCGCGAGGCATAATGTGGTTATCCTGACCGGAGGGCCAGGGACAGGAAAAACAACGACGATCAGCGCGCTGATCCGCTACTTTGAAGAGAACCATATGCGGATGCTTCTCGGCGCGCCGACCGGGCGCGCGGCAAAGCGAATGAGCGAGACGACCGGATACGAGGCGCAGACGATCCACCGTATGCTGGAGCTGAGCGGCGCGGCGGACGGGGACAGCAAGGTCCGGTTTGAGAGGAACGAACAGAATCCGCTGGAGGCGGACGTCATCATTATTGATGAAATGTCCATGGTAGATATTACGCTGTTTCACTCGCTGCTCGCGGCGATTGTTCCGGGGATCAAACTCATCATGGTCGGGGACAGCAGCCAGCTGCCCTCGGTCGGACCTGGGAATGTCCTGGAAGACCTGATTCAGTCGGAAGCGTTTGCGACCGTCCATCTGACCCGGATCTTCCGCCAGTCGGAAAGCAGCGACATGGTGCTGAACGCCCACAAGATCAACCGCGGCGAGTTTCCCGACCTGACAAAGAAAAGCAGAGACTTTTTCTTTTTAAAGCGGGCGACGGCGAATGATGTGATCGGCACGACAATTTCTCTCGTGCGCGATAAGATGCCTCGCTATGTGAACGCGCCTGTGAGTGAGATCCAGGTGCTGACTCCGATGCGAAAGGGGGAGCTTGGCGTAGAACACCTGAACCAGGTATTGCAGGAATGGCTGAATCCTCCCGACCCATCCAGGAAAGAGAAGGAGGCGGGCAGAACCCTGTTCCGGGAAGGGGACAAGGTGATGCAGATCAAGAATAATTACAAGCTGGAATGGGAAATTTCCGGCGCGAACGGATTTGTCCGGGAACAGGGAGTCGGCGTATTCAACGGGGATATTGGCATGATCGAGACGATCGACTCGTTTTCCGAGGAAATGACCGTGATCTTTGATGAAGAAAAACGGGTCACGTACGGATTTTCCATGCTGGATGAACTGGAACTGGCTTATGCCATTACGGTACATAAATCTCAGGGCAGCGAATATCCGGCGGTGATCCTCCCCCTTTTATCGGGACCGCAGATCCTTTGTAACCGGAACCTCCTTTATACGGCGGTTACAAGGGCAAAGCAATGCGTGACGATCGTCGGGAATCCCGCGATGCTGGAACAGATGATCCGGAACGGCAGGTCAGTGGAACGGTATTCCAGCCTTGATCTGCGGATCCGGGAAATGTCCGGGACGGACGGATGAGGAACGGCGCGGCGCGAAAAGGACGGGAGAAGCAGGCATGATGAAGACAGTGGGAAATCAGATCCTTGATCTGATCTATCCGAGAAGATGCCCGGTCTGCGACCGGATCGTCACAGACGGGCTGATCCATACGCAGTGCGAGCGTATGCTGACGCCGGTGCGCGAACCGGCGTGTATGCGCTGCGGGAAACCTTTGACGGACGAAGAAGTCGAATTTTGCGGAGACTGCATAGCGCATCCGAGATCATTTCAGAAGGGCTATGCGGTCTTTCTTTATAATGATGTGACGCGGCCGTCCCTCATGGCGTATAAATACGCGAACCGGAGGGAATATACCGCATTTTATACGTCCAGAATGATCAAACAATACGGGCTTTTGTGGAAAAGGGAGCAGTTTGACGGGATCGTGCCGGTGCCGATCCACTGGAAGCGGAGAAGAAAACGCGGCTATAATCAGGCGGAGCTGCTTGCCGGGGAGATCGCGAAAGCGCTGCGGGTTCCCCTTTATCCAAAACTCATCCGCCGCGCCGTCAACACGAAACCGCTGAAACAGCTCGGAGGGGCGGAGCGGCAGAAGCAGCTGCGCATGGCATTTCAGCCGGATTATCGGTTTATGGCGGGACACCGGCAGGAGTGCAGGGCGCTTCGCAAAGTACTTCTGGTTGACGATATCTATACGACCGGGGCGACGGCGCAGGCGTGTACGGACGTCCTTCTTTCCATGGGCGTGAGCGCGGTTCATGTGGCGTGCGTCTGCATTGGGCAGGGAAACGCATGAAATTTGTACTTTTTTGAAGGTTATACTGGAAATTTGGGCTGGTTCGTTGTATACTAAAGTATCGGGGAAAATGCCGGCTGGCGTTCTTCCCGTTATGTCGTAAATGGGAAAATAGGAGGCAGACATGGCAGTAAAGTATATTTTTGTGACCGGCGGAGTTGTTTCAGGACTCGGAAAAGGAATTACGGCGGCCTCTCTGGGGCGGTTATTGCGTGCCCGGGGATACCATGTGACAAGCCAGAAATTTGATCCGTATATCAATATGGATCCCGGAACGATGAATCCGATCCAGCACGGGGAGGTTTTTGTGACGGACGACGGGACGGAGACCGACCTGGATCTCGGCCATTATGAGCGGTTTATTGACGAAAGCCTGAACAAACAGTCCAATGTGACGACAGGAAAAGTATATTGGAGCATTTTGAATAAAGAGCGCAGGGGAGATTTCGGCGGCAATACGGTGCAGGTCGTTCCGCATGTGACGAACGAGATCAAGAGCTGCATTTACCGTAATCCCGACTCCAAAGAAACGGAATTTGCCATTATCGAGATAGGAGGGACGATCGGCGATATCGAGAGCCAGCCGTTCATCGAGGCGATCCGGCAGTTCCAGCACGAGGTCGGGCATGAAAACTGTATCCTGATCCATGTGACGCTGATCCCGTATCTGAGCGCGTCCCAGGAGCTCAAGACAAAGCCGACGCAGGCGAGCGTGAAAGAGCTTCAGGGAATGGGGATCCAGCCGGATATTCTGATGTGCCGGTCCGATTATCCCCTGGACGACAGCATCAAGAGCAAGATCGCGCTGTTCTGCAATGTCGATAAGACGCACGTGATCCAGAACCTGAACGTGGACGTGCTGTATGAGGTCGTGCTTGCCATGGAGAAAGAGCGGTTCGCGGACGTCGTATGCGAATGTCTGCATGTGGAATGTCCGGAACCGGATCTGTCAGACTGGATCGCCATGGTTGACGCGTGGAAGAATCCGAAAGAATTTGTGCGCGTCGCGCTGGTTGGAAAATATGTCGCGCTGCACGACGCCTATATTTCCGTCGTGGAAGCGTTAAAGCACGGCGGCGTCGCCAATTATGCGAATGTCGATATCAAATGGGTCAATTCTGAACTGGTTACCGATGAAAATGTAGGAGAATATCTGGGCGATGTGGACGCCGTGATCGTGCCGGGCGGCTTCGGCGACCGCGGGATTGACGGAATGATCGTTTCCATCCGGTATGTGAGGGAGCATGGGATCCCGTTCCTTGGCATCTGCCTTGGGATGCAGCTTGCGATTGTCGAGTACGGACGCCATGTGCTGGGATACGCGGACGCGCACAGCAGCGAACTGGATCCGGCTACGACTCATCCGATGATCCACATTTTGCCGGATAAGGACGGGATCGAGGATATCGGCGGAACGCTCCGGCTCGGTTCCTACCCTTGCCATGTGGATGAGACGAGCAAAGCGTTCCAGTTATATGGAAGCTCGATCATCCATGAGCGCCACCGCCACCGCTATGAGGTCAATAATGATTACCGGAAAGCGCTGAGCGATAACGGCATGAAGCTGTCCGGGCTGTCGCCGGACGGTCATATCGTGGAAATGATCGAACTGCCGGATCATCCGTGGTTTGTGGCGACGCAGGCACATCCGGAATTTAAATCAAGGCCAAATAAGCCCCATCCGCTGTTCCGTGGATTCATCGAAGCGGCGGTGAAGTACAAACATGAAAAAGAAGAACAGAATTAGGACAGGACGGATCAATACCATAAAGAGGGAAGGGAGCGCTTCTCTCTTTATGGTTTTTCTTTTTTTACTGATCCCACGGCAGGATGATCTCGTCTTCCCACAGGGAGAAGTGATCCAGGTTTTCTTCCCGAATCTGGCGGAACAGCTCATAGCGGTTCGGGCAAAGGATCATCAGCGCCCGCTGGCGGTCCTGGTTGCCGTAGCAGGTAAAGTAGAACCGGCAAAATTCCGCGAAGTCTTCCACGCAATAGCCCTTGCTTTCCTCCGCCCCATAGCTGGACATGGAAAACAGATCGGCGTGGCGCGCGACGTCCCAGTCTTCTTTTATCCCGGACCAGTTGTTTCCGTTGCCTCTGCGGGCGTCCAGACTGTGTCCCATTTCATGGATCATCGTTTCTTCGATGGAGGCGGCTCCGTTGGGATGGTTCATCCGCATATACAGATGGGGACCCGAACTGAAATAGGAATTGACGCTCGAATTTTCCATCATGACGGTCGTGATCTCTTTCCGGTAAATATAGGGTATTTTTGATATGATCTGCGTAAACCGTTCCGCGTTTGTGCTGCTGCTTACGTCCCCGTCTTCCACCCACAATTCGATCGTCTGCTGCGGCTGCTCATTCGCTCCGTAGACCGTCAGGGGATAAACCAGGAAGTTCTTTGAAGGGGTTTTGCTCCAGTTGTACCAGTTCGGATATCCCGATCTTGATTCCGGTTCGCCCGTCCCGGCGGTGACGCCCTCGGTTCCGGGGAGATCCGTGATATGATAGGAGGAACTTCGATGTTCGGTTACATAAGCGCCGGAAAGGGAAAGGTATCCGTTGAGCTTTTGTGTTTTCTGCCAGTCGGGCAGATTTTTTATTTCCTCATAAAGCGCGTCCAGCTTTCCGCGGGGAGACGCGTTCTCCGCCATAACCGCGCCGTGAAGCTCAAACGCGTCTCCGGCGACCGATTCGTAGACGCGCTCGATCCGCGCCCGCTGCAGATCGGACAGCTGCGCGTAGGCAGCCGTTTTGGAGAGCAGATACAGAGGGCTGTCGTCGCTGACGGCTTCAAAGGTGATGGTCGCCCTGTCTGCTTCCGGTACGGCGATCAGGCTGCCGCCATCTTCCGACAAGCCGATATAAGCGTCGTTATCAAGGCTTTTCAGGTAATAGGAAGGATGGAGGCGGGTATAGGTATCGCTGTGTTCCCGTATCCAATGCTGCGTATTGTCGTTCATTCCCTCAAAGGCAGGATGATCGACCATCGAAAGATTGCTGAAGCAGTATTTTGTCGCCTGGATCCGGGCACCGGGCTCTGCGGCGGCGATCCGGCGCGTATAGCCGTTATACACTTTCTGATATTTGGTCACCCATTCCAGATCCCCATATTCGTCATAGTCATAGTCCTTGTATGCTTCCATATGATATTGGTTGGAGCTGCGCGATTCAAACGCGTAGCTGCCGTCGCCCATATCCCGAGGGAGAAATTGATCGCTCTGATCGCTGACGTCGGAAGCGTCAGCGATGATCTGCCCGTCCGCTTCCCGCAGTTTTTTGCCGTTTACAAAAATATGCTGATATCTGCCCGCGAAGCCGCGATAGACCACGCCCGGCGTCAGTGTGCCGAGAACGGGCGAAACGGGGTTCAGGGTTTCCGCGTCCCACAGGAATACTTTTGCGCGGTCGGCGCTGTCGCTTGCCTCTGTCCGGACAATGGCAGAGCCGTCCAGGCTCAAAGCCAGGGCGCACGACTCAAGGCAGGAAGCGTCATATACGGCGAGGATTGACATCTGACCGGACGCGGCACCGCTGACGGACGCTTCCAGCAGTCCGCCCTCAAGCAATTCTTTGTTCCATGTCACCTGCGCGTTTTCCGCCGCGCGGACCGGAGCGGATGACAGGAGCAGGGAAAACAGGATAAGAAAGCAAAGGCTGCTTCTATGGAAACGGAGTTGTTTCAATAAAATGGAACGCATGGATCGATCTCCTTTATTGGTTGGGCCTTTTACGGATTCCGGTTGTTTCTGTTAAGGCAAGTATATAATAGTCTTTCCTGATTTGCAAGCACGAAAAGCCGGTCTCCGCGATTGCCGGTCAGCGGGGAAAAACGGGGTTATTCATGCCGCGCCAACGAGGGACAGACGGACAGAAAAGAAGTAGACAGATCAATGAGCGGTCTGTTATAATAACAAAAACGGCAGGAGAATTTCCAGCCGGGAGAGGCAACGGGAAAACAGGAAAGGGGATCAGGACAATGAAAAAAAACAGGATCAGGAGAATGGCGGCGGCAGCGCTTGCGGTAGTGATGATGGTTGGGATGACCGGCTGCATGAAAGAGGAAATGACGCTGGATATGCGCGAGGATGGGAACTATATGTACCATACTCTTTTGGAGATCCAGTATTCGCAGGATTTGGACAGCCAGCTCAATGAAAAACAGATCGACAAGATCAGGGAGTATTATAATCCGAAATATGTGACGGTTGAGAGAAAGAAGGATGAAAACGGGAATCCATTGTTGTCGATCGATGTTACGATCAACAACCTGAGCAGGAAAAAGTTTGAAAAGATCATGACCAAACCGAGCGCGCTGGAAAAACGGATCGGCGGCAGCAAGACAGAAGATGACGAATTTTTAACGGATATCATGGCGGACCTGGATGATACAGGCCGTAAATTCATCTACGACGACAAACGGTTTGTGTTTAAATCCGGCGACGCCTCTTTAGCGGATGAAATGATGGGCGAGACCGAGACAGAGGTCGATCCGGTCGTGACGTCCCATATGGAAGGCGGGGATATCCTGGCGCTGATCATGATGGACGCGTGCAACCAGTCGATGAAGGAGATGCTCAAATATACGATCACGGCGCAATTCCCTAAGGAAGTGAAGAAGACGAACGGAGTCCTTGCGGACGACAAAAAGACCGTGACATGGGATATGTACGATCTGGCAAAAATCTACGCTCGTTTTTAAGAACGATCTTCCGGCTCAAATTCCTGGAAAACCGGCGCGTAGGAGCCTGCGGAAGAAATAGGGAGCCCGGCGTCATGCAGGTGGGTCGTATCGCCCAGTACCTGTACGCGGAACGTCGCCTCATCTTCCCAGCGTTCTTCGGAATTTAAGATAGTGACCGAAGTCGGCGCGACAAAAAAGTGATGCGTCAATACCGGAAATGGAACATTCAGGATATGGGACATCATGGCAAACATGGCGCCCAGGTGGCAGAAGATGACAATCAGCGGCTCTTCCCGGGATGGTTCCGGCTTATCCACATCGTTGATAGCCGGGAGCGTTCCGAGGACAGCCGCTTTTTTTCCGCTGACGACCCGGTAGAGATTGCCTTCGCGGCGATATCCGTATTGTTCCAGAAGAGCGTCCATTCCGTCGCAAAGCCGTTTGTATTCTACGGCGATATCCGGATTGGACCGCATCAGTTCCGCCTCCATCCAGCGGTCTTTGTCGAAATAGAGCGGCTCATTCGTCCAGTATCCGGCGGTAAAATCCCATGGGCAGTGCGTGACGTTTGTCCGGGGATGCCGTACCGGATAATAAAATTCTTTCATCCAGTCGATAATGACCGCGGTCCTGCCCATGGCGTTTAAGGTGCAGGACGCGGTATCCCTGGCGCGCCCGAGCGGCGAACAGTAAAAATCGGTTACGGTCCAGCGGCAGACCCGTTTCGCCAGCGCTTTCGCTTCCTCCCAGCCTTTTTCGGTCAGCGAATCATTTTTGTAATCGGGATTCCCATGTCGGATAAAGATGATCCTCATTTCTCTGCTCTCCTTTTTCCCAGAAAACCTTGCAAACAGGGACTTTTTCAAAAATAAACTGGACACCCACTCTGATACCCATTATATCAAAATAGGTGTCCAGTTATGGACGGAGATGGTGGGAGTCGAACCCACGCGCCCTTGCGGACCTATCGCATTTCGAGTGCGACCTCTTACGACCACTTGAGTACATCTCCATGGCGGCTATACCAGCCAACTGCGTTATTATAGCACAGAAAAAAAAGAAACACAATTCTTTCTTCACAAAAAATATTGTTTTATGGAAACAGGAGAATCTATTTGCTATCAATATCGAATTGTGATAGTATAGAGTAGGTATAATAAGACAATACTGTAATTCAGTCAGGCAGTGTCAGAAATTGCCTGAAATCGTAAGGAGGAACAAACAAGAATGAAAAAGAGCGTATGGATCATCATCGCGGTGATCGCTGTTGTTGTGCTTTTGTGTGTCGGTCAGTATAACAGTCTTGTGTCCGGACAGGAAAATGTCGAGAGCGAGATGGCGAATGTACAGGTTCAGCTGCAGCGGCGCTCCGACCTCATCCCGAATCTGGTCAATACGGTAAAGGGATATGCGAAGCATGAGACGGAAGTGTATGACGCGGTTTCGGACGCCAGGGCGAAGATGGCAGGCGCGCAAACGCCGGATGAGATCGTCGAGGCGGACGGGGAACTGACGCAGGCGCTTTCCCGGCTGTTCGCGGTTGCGGAAGCCTATCCGCAGTTAAATTCCAATGAGAACTATTTGGAGCTGCAGGATCAGTTGGAAGGGACGGAGAACCGCATTTCGACCGCGAGAAGAGATTATAATGAGACAGTGCGGAAATACAATACAAAGATCCGGTCGTTCCCGACGAGTATTTTCGCGAATATATTCGGATTTGAGAAATATGAGCTGTTTCAGGCGACGGAGTCAGCGCAGGAAGTACCGGAAGTAAATTTTGACTGAGAGGAGTAAAAATTGACTATGAGATCTTCCCGAAGAAGGATTATGAGCTGGATCTGCCTGGCCCTGGCGGATCTGATGCTCGCCGGAGGGAGCGTGGGCGCGAAGACGGCGATACCGGCTCCCACCAGCCAATTTTTTGTCAATGATTTCGCCGGCGTTTTATCGGAGCAGACAGAGTCCCATATTCAGGAGACAAGTGAAAGCTACAGCAAGGCGAATGAAACGCAGATCGTCGTCACGACGATCCCCTCGCTCGACGGCGAATCCATCGAGGATTACGCGCTGGCGATGGGGCGTCAGTGGGGGATCGGCGGCGAAGAAGAAAATAACGGCTTGCTGATCCTGCTCGCCGTGGAGGACCGGGAAATCCGCATCGAAGTCGGATATGGACTGGAAGGAACGATCACGGACGGGCTTTCCGGCAGGATCATCCGGGGCGCGTCAGATCTGCTTGGCAAGGACGATTATGACGCCGGGATCACGCAGATATACGACGATGTGGTCGGCGAGCTGGAAGAACCGGGCTCTTATGAAGAAGAACACGATGACAGCGTAAACTGGCTTGCCGTGATCCTTCTGGTAGCCCTGTTCCTGCTTTTTGCTTACGGAGTGTCCCACAGAGGAAGAGGCGGTCCCGGAGGGACCGCGGGCAGGAGATACCGCGGATATTACGGCGGTCCCTATGGCGGCGGTATGTCGGGCGGCATGTCGGGCGGCGGATTTTCCGGCGGCGGCGGGAGCTTTGGCGGCGGCGGCGCTTCCGGCAAATTTTAGCGGAGAACAAGGGATAATGAGGTGAAAACAAATGAAAAAGATAATAATTACGCTCGCGTTTTTCGGCTTGATGGGGATTATGATATTTTACGCGGTTTCTTTTACAAAGGAATTTATGCGTAAATCCACGGTCGAGGGCGAGAATGTGGAGGTTACGATCCCGGAGGGGGCGACGGCGAAAACGATTGCCGAGATCCTGAAGGATAACGGGGTGATCAAATACCGGCGCGCTTTTCTGATGAAGCTGAACGGGACGGACAAAAAAGAGGATCTCCAGATGGGACAGTTCCAGCTGAATACCGGAATGACCATGGACGACGTAATCGCGGTGCTGACGACTGCGGGGGATCCGAGGGAATCGGTGACCGTGACGTTCCCGGAGGGCTACAGTATCGAGCAGATGGGAGTGGATCTGGAAAAAGCGGGCGTCTGCAAGGCAAAGAAGTTTTACCGCGCCGCGAATAAACTGGATTATGATTTTGAGTTTGTAAAGCAGATCCCGACGGACCTGAATGTCAATTATCGGCTCCAGGGATATCTGTATCCGGATACGTATGAATTTTATGTGGATGAGACAGCCACGGAGGTCGTGCGGAGAATGCTGGACAATTTCGCGTCCCATTTGCCGGACGGTATATATGAGGAAGCCGCGTCCAAGGATTTAAGCATCTATGAGATCGTGACGATGGCGGCGATGGTGGAAAAGGAAACGAGGATCCCGGATGAGAAGCCGATCGTTGCCGGCGTATTCTATAACCGGATCCGGAGAGATATGCCGCTGCAGATCGACGCGACGGTCGTATATGCCATTACGGACGGATCCTATCAGCTGTCCAACGACCAGGGGATCGTGACCTATGATGATCTGGAAGTGGATTCTCTGTATAATACGTATAAATATCCCGGACTTCCGGTCGGGCCGATCTGTAATCCCGCAGCCGCGAGCATCGAAGCGGTCCTGAATCCGGCGGAACATAATTATCTGTATTACCGGGCGACCGGAGACGAGGAAGGAACCCATATATTCTCGGAAACGCTTGCCCAGCATACGCAGCAGTAGGCAGGAATTTTCGCCCGAAATTGAATAAACATGAAAAAATTTCCCAATACTGGAAAGAAGAACGATTCTGGTATTGGGAGTTTTTTTATGGAAAAAGAAAAGATCAGCAGGGAGATCAACGACGTCATACGGCTGCTTGAAAAACGGTTTGAAAATTGCGGCGACGTCGTGCAGAAAGAATTTGTCCTGCCCGGAAACGGCGGGGACGGGGAGAAGAAAAAAGCCTATCTTGTCTATATCGACGGGCTTGCCGACGCGATCCTGATCAATGAATCCATCGTAAAGCCGCTGCTCCGGGAAGAACGGAGGGAGACCGCGCGCGGAGATCTGCTCGCGTATGTGGATCATCATGTACTGGAGAATGTAGATACGAAAGTGATAGGGGAAATGGAGCGGACGATCACGGAAGTCCTGTCCGGAAATACGATGTTATACCTGTCGGGCTGCGCGCAGGCACTTATGATCAGCAGCAAACATTTTCCGAACCGGGGGATCGAGGAACCGGGCACGGAACTGGTCATCCGGGGCTCCAAGGACGCGTTTACGGAAAATTTCCGCACGAATACCGCCCTGATCCGCAGGCGCATCCGGGATTCTTCCCTGAAAGCGGAGCAGCTCCAGATCGGGGAACGCTCCAAAACCGACGTCGGGATCCTGTATATGGACGGGATCGTGCGGGAGGACGTGCTGCGGAATGTGAAAAAAAGACTGGACGAAGTCAGCATCGACGGGATTTTTGACAGCGGGATGCTGGAACATCTGCTTGAAGACGGATGGACGTCCCTGTTCCCGCAGTTCCAGTATACGGAAAGACCGGACAAAGCGGCGGCGAGTATCATGGAGGGGAGGATCGCGCTCATTGTGGACAATTCCCCCGGGATCCTGCTGCTCCCGGCGACTCTGAACTGTTTTTTCCAGGCGTCCGACGATTACTATAATCACTGGCTGGTCGGGACGTTCGAGCGGCTGATGCGCTATCTGGCATCGGTGATCGCGATCCTCGTGCCGGGTCTGTATGTGGCGCTGATGAGTTATCAGGCGCCCCTGCTGCCCGAAGCGTTCATCACGATCTTTACGGACGTGCGCCGGGAAGTCCCGTTCTCGGTCGCGCTGGAGATCCTGGCGATGGAGCTTGCCTTTGAGCTGCTCCGGGAGGCGGGCTTGCGGATGCCCCGGCAGATGGGAAATACGATCGGGATCCTCGGCGGGCTGGTGGTCGGTCAGGCAGCGGTGGAAGCCGGGCTTGTCGGCGGGATTTCCGTCATCATCGTGTCGCTTGGGGCGATCGCCTCTTTCGCGATCCCGAATGAGAGCTTTGTTTCTACGTTCCGCCTGCTGAAGTTTGTGATGATCGCCCTCGGGGCGGTGTGGGGTCTGTACGGCATCGCGCTCGGCGTCCTCGCGCTCACCGTCCATTTGTCCGCGCTTGAGAGCTTTGGGATTCCTTATCTGATGCCGGCGGTCGCCGGGAATGTCAACAGCGGCGCGGACCGGCAGGATTTTCTGGCGCGGTTCCCGATCCGGAAGATGAACCGCCGCCCGATTTTTGCGAATGACCAGAACCGAAGGAGGAAGAACGATGTTTTCTAATAATGGGATCGTATCTGCAAGGCAGAAACGGCATATGGCGTCGGTGCAGTTCTTCGCGGTAGGAGGGCTGTTTTTGATGGCGGCGTACAGCCGGATCGGATGGCAGTTATTCGCGCTGCTGCTGGCGGCGAGCGTGGGATATGGCATCCTGGCGCCCGCTTCACCCCAGTGGGAACGGACGTTCCGCCTGCCCAAAATGATTCTTCTGTGTATGCTCCCCGCCGTCCTCGCGCTCGGGATCTATACGTTCCTGATCGGGAAACAGTTTTTGCCGGAACGGGGCTCCGGGTGGATCCTGACACCGCTCGCGCTGCTCTGCCTGCTGGCAGGAAGAAAACCGGCGGAGGCGAGAGGCCGTTTGTTTGAAATGCTATATTTGTATATCTGGCTTTTATTTTTATGTGAAACGGTCGTCTTTCTGGCAGGGTGGGACGACGCCCTGCCTGTTTGCAATACGTTGTTTCAGTTGGCGATGGTATGCGGGATCTTCGGCTATGTCAGCCAGAGCCTGCACCGTTATATGCAGTTGGGAGGGCAGCTGGATGAAGCATAGGAGAAACCTGTTGGCGGTACAGATCGCGATCCTGATCAGCCTGAACTGGTGGAGCCTGATGTATCCGGGCGCCGGTTTCCGGCATTGTTCCGGGGAACGCCCCGCCATACGGTTCTGGATATTGGAAAATCATTGAAATGGTTTTTGGAATGTAGTATAATCAGTCTGATTACGGCAAAGAAATCAGACTGAGAAAGAAGGACCATTGAATGAAGAAAAAGAATGTGGCAGTTTTTTTCGGCGGGCAATCGTCCGAACATGACATATCCTGCATTTCTGTCCAGACAGTCATCGCGAACATGGATACAGAGCGCTATCATGTCATCCCGATCGGCATTACAAAGGAAGGAAAATGGCTTTTGGCGGATTCGCCGGAGTCGATCGCGGACGGTTCGTGGGAGCGCTCCGCCGTCAGGGCGGTGCTGTCCCCGGACGCGGAGCGGAAAGAGATCATTCTGGAGAAAGACGGGCGGTATTCTTCCCAGCCGGTCGATGTGGCATTTCCGGTCCTGCATGGATATTATGGCGAGGACGGGACGATCCAGGGGCTGTTTGAGCTGGCAGGGATCCCTTATGTCGGATGCGGCGTCCTTGCCTCCGCGGTTGCCATGGATAAATTTTTTACCAAGATCATCGTTGACTCCATCGGGATCCGGCAGGCGAAATGGGTTCCGGTTCGGACGTCGCAGTTTTCCGATATGGACGCGGTATGCGACCGGGTCGAGCGAGAGCTTTCCTATCCGGTCTTTGTGAAACCGTCCAATGCCGGTTCGTCGGTAGGCGTATCCCGGGCGGACGACAGGGAAGGCCTCGTAAAAAGCCTTCACCTGGCGGGCAGGCACGACAGAAAGATCCTGGTGGAAGAGATGATCGTCGGACGGGAGATCGAATGTGCGGTGCTTGGCGCGGATCAGGCGGAAGCCTCCGGCGTCGGGGAGATCCACGCGGCAGGCGACGCGCAGTTCTATGACTTTGACGCGAAGTATAAGAATCCGGAATCCAGCACGGTGATCGATCCGGAATTTCCGGACGGGGTGCGGGAACAGGTACGCCGGTACGCGGTTGATATCTTCCGGGCGATCGACGGGTACGGGCTGGCAAGGGTCGACTTTTTCCTGACAAAAGAGACGAACGAGATCGTATTTAATGAGATCAATACCATCCCCGGATTTACTTCGATCAGTATGTATCCGGCTTTGTGGGAGGCGCAGGGCGTCAGCAAAAAGGAACTGGTCAGCCGTCTGATCGAGATGGCAGCCGAAAGACATAGCGCGTGACGGAACGGACCGTGTGAAAGGAGTACATATGAATCAGCCAATCGGTATTTTTGATTCCGGCGTAGGCGGGCTGACCGTCACAAAGGAAGTGATGCGGCAGCTCCCCGACGAGGACATTGTATATTTTGGGGATATGGCGCGCGTTCCTTATGGAAATAAATCCAGGGACGCGATCATCCGTTTTTCAAGGCAGATCTACCGGTTCCTGCGGACGCAGGACGTGAAAGCGATCGTGATCGCGTGCAATACGGCAAGCGCGATCGCTTTGGAAGTTCTCAGGGACGAGGTCGATATCCCGATGATCGGGGTGATCCGGCCGGGCGCCGTCGCCGCGGCGGAAATGACCCGGAACAAGCATATCGGGATCATCGGCACGCAAACAACGATCCGGAGCCGGATCTATAATGAATATCTCAGGGAGATCGACCCGGAGATCATGATCGTTTCAAAGGCGTGCCCGCTCTTTGTCCCTCTGGTGGAAGAAGGGCTCCTGGAGGACCGCGTCACGGAGGACATCGCGTCCCGGTATCTCCATGAGATGAAAGAGTATGAGATCGACGCGCTGATACTCGGCTGCACCCATTATCCACTTTTGAGCCATACGATCCAGCGGGTGATGGGAGAGGATGTCAGGCTTGTGAATCCCGCGTTTGAGACGGCGAAAAGCCTGAAAGAGCTGCTGGCGGAAAACAACCTTCTCAAGACGGACGGAAGCCCGGCGCGTTACCGATATTATGTCAGCGACGGAAAGGACCGGTTCGCCCGCTTCGCGGACCAGACCCTGAACTGCATGGTCAGCGTTGACGCGGTTCATGAGATCAATATCGAAGAATACTGATCGGATCTTGCGCGGAGCCGGCGCTTCGGACGATAAAATGCCGGCGGCACGATGATAACACGGGGAGCGAAAGGAAGTATGGGCTACGACAGCAGAATAACGATCACGACGGTTCAGTTTGATGTGGACGCCGATGAGCCGATCACGGTTTCTTATCCCGCCGTCTGGCATACTTACCGGGGAATACAGTATATCAGGTACACCGAACGGGCGGAGCCTTCCGCGGACGGAGGGGAGCGCGAGCCCGGAAACGGCACGACGACAACGATCCGGATCGACGGGACAAAGGCGGAGATTACGAGGAAAGGCGAGATCCGCGCCCATATGCTGTACGCGCCCGGCGTGAAAAATAAGACGTATTATGACAGCCCGATGGGGCGGCTGCGGATGGAGATACAGACGACACGGGTAAAAGTTACACAGAAAGAAGACAGACTCATTCTGATCGCGGGATATGACCTGTCCCTGAACGGGGCGTATGTGTCCCGGTGCAGAATGACGATCACAGTGGAGAGGCAGAATGATAACACACGTAGAATATGATTTGTTGACAGAACAGCGGATGGGAGGTATTTTGGCGCACCCGACTTCCTTTCCGGGCGACTATGGGATCGGGGATCTGGGCGGCGGCGCGTACGCGTTCGTTGATTTTGTCGTAAAGGCGGGGCTCGGATTATGGCAGGTGCTCCCGCTCGGAAATACCGGATTCGGGGATTCCCCGTATCAGTCCTTTTCCTCCTTCGCGGGACAGCCGCTGATCATCAGCCCGGATAAGCTGGTGGGGGACGGACTGCTGTCCTATGAGGAAATGCCGGAGAAGCCGGACTGGGATCCGTGCCGCGTAGAGTACGGATCGGCGATCGAGTATAAAACGAAGCTGCTGCATATGGCGTATGACAACTTTTGCGGCGGCGCGTTTCCAAAATTAAAAAAACAATACCGGGAGTTTTGCCGGAACTCGTCCTGGCTGGACAACTACGCGCTGTTTATGGCGCTCAAGGATGAGAACGGCGGGAAGAGCTGGCTGGAATGGGACGACGCGCTTCGCTTCGCGGACGACGCGGACAAGGCGCGGTGGAGCAGAAAATTAAAGAAAGAGATCGGATATTATAAATTTATCCAATATCTCTTTTTTAAACAATGGTTTGAGATCAAGAAATACGCAAATGACCGGGGCGTCCGCATAATCGGGGACATTCCAATTTTTGTCTCCTGCGACAGCGCGGACGTATGGGCGAATAAAGAATTGTTTGACCTGGATTCCAGGGGATTCCCGCGGAGAGTGGCGGGCGTGCCGCCGGATTATTTCAGCGCGACCGGGCAGCTGTGGGGCAATCCGCTGTACCGCTGGCAGGCGCACAGGAAACAGGGATATTCCTGGTGGATCGACCGGGTGCGGATGCAGCTTTCGATGGCGGATTATCTCCGGATCGACCATTTTCGCGGATTTGAGACATACTGGGCGGTTCCATACGGAAAGGAGACGGCGGTCGACGGGGCGTGGAAAAAAGGACCCGGCAAGCAGCTGTTCCGCGCGATCGAAAAGGAACTGGGCGGAGAGCTTCCGATCATTGCCGAGGATCTGGGCATTATCACCCCGGAGGTGGAAAAGCTCCGGGACGAACTGAAATTTCCGGGGATGAAGGTACTCCAGTTCGCGTTTGACGATCTGGAGGAAAATACCCATATGCCGCATACGTTTCCGGGGAACTGCGTCTGCTATACCGGCACGCACGACAATGATACGACCGTCGGCTGGTACCAGCATGCGTACGAGGCGTCCAGGGACAAGGCGCGGCGGTATATGAACGCGGACGGTTCCGCGATCCACTGGGACTTTATCCGTACCTGCTTCAATTCCATCGCGGAGATCGCCATGGTGCCGCTGCAGGACGTCCTGGGCTACGGCTCCGAGGCGCGGATGAATACGCCGGGCGTCGCGGAAGGAAACTGGGCGTGGCGGTATACGGACGATGTGCTGACGGACAGCCTTGCCGCCCGGCTGTATGAGGCGGCGGCAGTGGGAGGCAGGATTTTAAAGGCCGGAAAGGAGACGCCATGATCCGGATTCTATTCGTCGGGTTGTTTCTGATCCTGTTTTTTCTCATCGGAGTTCCGGTCTGGGGGATCTTTTATCTGATCGGGAAAAAGAACCCGGCGCTGGTTGACCGGATGGCAATGCGGTGCGTGCAGGGCGCGTTCCGGGTGATCCTGTTCCTGTCCGGGACAAGGATCCATGTGAAGGGGCAGGATCGGATCCCGACGGACCGCGCGGTTGTTTATGTCGCGAATCACAGAGGTTTTTTTGATATCATTATTTCTTATCTATATTTTCCGAACCCGACCGGGTTCGTGGCGAAGAAAGAGATTGAGAAGGTGCCGTTTCTCCGGGTGTGGATGCGGTATGTGAAGTGCCTGTTTCTCGACCGGGATAATTCCAAAGAGGGAATGAAGACGATCCTTGCCGGCGTGAAACAGGTGAAAGCGGGATACAGTATGTATATTTGCCCGGAGGGGACGCGGAGCAGGGACGGAACGCTTCTGCCGTTTAAGAACGGCAGCTTTATTCTGGCGTCCCGGTCGAACAGCCCGGTGGTGCCGGTCGCCATCAGGGGAACGGATGATGTTTTTGAGAATAACCATTCCCGCAGGATCAAAAAAGCGGACGCATGGATCACATTTGGGGAACCGTTTTTCCTATCGGAGCTTCCGAAAGAGGATCAGGAGCAGATCGGAGAATATACGCGGGCGCGGATTCAGAAGATGTTGGACGAAATGTAAATTTTTATTGCAATAAATGAAAATAATGGTAAAATAAAACAGAACCCGGCAGCGCCAGGGCGTAAAGGAGGAACGCGGAATGAAAGCATGGATAATTCTCCTGATTATTCTTGTTGTTTTAATCGGGATTTTGGTCGCTCTTTATTTTTACGGCAATAAATTGCAGAAAAAGCAGGCGGAGCAGCGCAAGCTGATGCTGGAACAGGCGCAGTATATGTCGATGCTCGTGATCGATAAGAAAAGGATGAAGATGAAGGACGCGGGGCTTCCGCGCGTTGTGATGGAGCAGGCTCCAAAGCGGTATGGAAACGCGAAGCTTCCGATCGTGAAAGCGAAGGTCGGCCCTCAGATCATGTCGCTGATCTGCGACGAGACCGTATATGACCAGATTCCGGTGAAGAAGGAAGTAAAAGCGCAGGTCAGCGGGATCTATATCGTCGGGATCAAAAATCTCCGGGGCGGGCATACGCCGGTCGTGGAGGAAAAGAGAGGCTTTATGAGCAGGCTGCGTTTGAAAGCGTCCAAAATGCAGCAGAACCAGTAGAAAACAGAAGCTGCCGCAAAATCAGGATCACTGGTTGCGGCAGCTTTCGTAATCTATCAGGCATTTGTATACGGAGGAAAAGAGATGGCAACAGAAAATTTGACATTATTGACCGATTTGTATGAGCTGACGATGATGCAGGGATATTACAAAGCCAATACGACGGAGCAGGTTGTATTTGATGTTTTTTACCGCGCCAACCCGTCGAAGAGCGGATATGCGATCACGGCAGGTCTGGAACAGGTGATCCAGTATATCAAACAGCTCTCGTTCCGCTATGAGGACATTGAATATCTCCGCGGTCTTGGCATTTTCGAGGAGGATTTCCTGGAATATCTGGCGGGGTTCCATTTTACCGGGGATATTTACGCGATCCCGGAGGGAACTGTTGTTTTTCCGCAGGAACCGCTTGTCAAGGTGATCGCGCCGATCATGGAAGCGCAGCTTGTCGAGACCGCGATTTTGAACCTGATCAATCATCAGAGCCTGATCGCGACGAAAGCGTCCCGCGTATGTTACGCCGCGGGAGGCGGCGTGATGGAATTTGGGCTCCGCCGCGCGCAGGGACCGGACGCCGGCACGCTCGGCGCGAGGGCGGCGGTGATCGGCGGCTGCGTCGGGACTTCCAACGTGCTGTGCGGGGAATTATATGACATCCCGGTAAAGGGAACG
>CANQDT010000030.1 GCA_947593735.1 uncultured Lachnospiraceae bacterium
GGGAAAACCGCATATATGCAAGGAAATGGAGCCGAAAACAGGCTCCATTTCGCGTTTACAAGTGGCAAACTCGGGTTTTAGCAGATAAATAGAAAGAATGCAAGAAAAATTTTATCGAACGATTTCTTATTTGCAAAATAAAAAATAAGAAATGACGAGACACAAAGCAATACATAAAAAAGTCCTGAATCCTTTTGCGATAAAACAGGAAAGCAGCATCCCCAATCCAATAAAGAATAAGGCAAACCCTATTACCCGTTTCAACGACATCACAGCCTTTCCCGCTTATTATTCATACTATGCGGGGAAACGCTCCCTGTTGCCGCTTACGCCTCCGGTTCTTCCTCCGCCGTGTCCGCCGGGGTTCCGCTGTCCGATGAGTTTCTGGAAAAAATACCTGCCACCTTGTCAACCGCGTCCGGAACCATATCGAGGAGCTTGGTCAGGCCCTCCTGATTTTTTACATTGACCAGCTTGATCTGCCCGTTTTTGATGACAAGGATCGCGCTCGGTATGATCTTTCCGCCCATGCCTCCGCCGCCGTTGCTCTTATTCTCCTTTTCGTTGGCAAACGTCCCGGCTCCGACACCGAACGACACGTCCACCAGCGGCAGAATGATCGTATCGTCGATATGGATCGGCTCGCCGACTACGGTTTTGGTCGTGATGAAACTGTCGATTCCCTGAAACAAGCTGTTGACCGTTGAGTTAAAATCATGATTCATTTTCCGTTCCTCCTGATTGTCTGCGTATCCTGTGCCAGGTCCGCATAATGTTTTTATTCCTTAAAATACATAGAACTGTATATAAGACGTCCACAAGCCGGATCCTGCCTTCGCCCTCGCCTTCCGCAAGAAAAATCTCCCGTTCAAAATCCGGCACGATATGCAGCGTATCTTTGTAAGCCGGCAAAAACAGCGCGAGGACGCCGAGCACCTGCCCCGTATCTGCCGGATCGTCGAATCCGAATACGATTTCCCCCGAAAGTCGCCGCGGCCGGATCTTCTGAAACAGGCGCATCAAATAGTTTTTCAGATCCCGGCATGCTTCCTTTGACGAGTCTTTCCGTAATTCTGCCAGCAGCCGTTTCCCCTGCTGTATCCTGCTCTTCCACTTTTCCATTTCGTCAGCCCTGCCGTTCTCCTGCATCTATCTGTCCTTCCAGGATGGTAAAACAGAGAAATTTTATTGTATAGCGCACCCCGTTTTTATTGGCGGTCGTCTGGAACCGCAGCACCGGTCCGAGCCAGTTCGCCCTCGCGTGCGCGTTTTTTTGCAGCAGCTTATACGTCGCGTCGAAACGGTAACGGATCGGAACAAACAGGGCAAGCGCAAGCAGCAGAAGCAAAAGCGCCAGTAAGATCCCGATCAGATACAATACGATTTTTATTATGACCCATAATCCGTGAACCATACCGCTCCACTCCCGTCAACTCCATTTATAGTAAGCCGCCACATCAAATCCATCGGTTGCATGATATACTTCCTCCAGCATATCCATGATCATCCCGATCGCCTCCTCCCTGCTGGAAGCAAGACCGACGACATGGATCTCTTCCGCCTGTAAAGCGGGCTGCAATAACTCATTATACCGATAAATATCGAGGATATTCCGTTTATTTGTCGGCAGAGAGATACAATAAAGACCGCGCCGCATTTTCCGGTTCTGTATTTTATTGAGGATCGTATCCTTCTTATTATGTAAGGAATTGCCAAAAATAAGGCCGTCCGATAATGTCATATCAATCCTCCGCAAGAATCGGCACAAGCAATGCCTCGCTTGCCTTCTGTTCTTCCGGGCTGGCGGAAGACAACGCATACAGGATATATTCGTAAATTTCTTCCTGGCTGCTGAAAACATTTGGAATATTGCTGAGGATCAACGCCATCACAGCGCGGTTGACCTGTTTCGGTCGCTCCCGCATCCGTTCCGACAGCTCCGCGATGAACCGCTCCGAAACGTCCAGAAAATACGCGTCGTCCACCGTGCGCTCATCCGGCTCGTCCGGTTCCTCCGCGAAAATGCTGGATCCCATCAGCCGTTCACATTCCGCCAGGGCGGGAATCTTTTCCTCGATCCTGGATTCCAGCCTCGTGATGCGCTCCAGGTTCCGCTCCTGCACTCCCTCCAGCTTTGCGAGCAGTTCTTCCATTTCTTTCAGTTCCCTGCCGGACGCGAACGACTCATTGATCTCCCGGCAGATCGCGCGGCAGACCGATATCTCTCCGCTGTCCGGGCAGCCCAGCCCGTCCGTCAGGGCGATCACCACACATACATTGCACAATTCCTGAATCTGCATATATCCGTCGGCGCATACCTCGACCGCGTGGGCAATTTCCACAAGTTCGTCCTGCATCTGATGAAATTCCTGGTGCCCGATCGTCCGGTAGTCGGTCTTCCCGCACCGGTCAAAAAAAGCGGAGATATCCCGAAATTCCGGTTTTTCCTCCAGCGGGTCGAGCATGGCGATCTGGCGCAGATATGCCGCAAACGCGTCAAAGCTCTCGCGCGTGCCGCCCTTATAGACAGAAAAACTCGCCCGTATCAGGTCCGCGAACCGCGCTTTCGTCATACGGACAGGCAGCTGGGAAAGCACGAGCGAAAGTCGGTCATAAATCATCGGGTTGTCTTTGTCCTGGAAAATAAACTGAAAGACGTCCTGCGCCAGTTCCCTGGCGTCCGCCGCGTCCGCCTCTTCAAATCGAAATTCGATCCGGTTCAGCACATACTCATATATGCGCAGAGAATCGGTATATGCCGTCAAAAGCTCTACCTGGCGGATATTGGAACGCCGCAGGGTTTTCAGCTCGTCCAGGGTTTCTTTCCCGCCCCGGCCGGATAGCAGCGCGGCGGCTGAACGGTTCAGCACATCCAGCTCCCCGGCATAATCGGTATATGGATTCTCCATATATCCTTCGTCGAGCGATTCATAAAGCGCAAAATAATGATAAGCAAACCTGGCATACGCCAGTTTCCGGTACTCTTCCGCCAGACGCATCTGTCTGTCTTCTATCATAGGTTCTCCCTTCCTCCTGCCTGCGGATGGATATGCTGGTGCGTAAATAAATGATCCTGGCAATATTCATAATTCCCGTCGCATTTGGAACAAAAACGAAATTCCAGATTCGGATCATCCTTCTCAGTCCTGCCGCATACCGCGCACTTATGGCGCGCCACATTCGGATTTGCCGACGGTTCCGCGCGTCGGACCGACTGCCGGAACTCCCGCTTCCGATGGAGCTGCTTCGGCGTATAGGGAGCCGTATTCCTTGTCAGCAGAAAGTAAACAAGGAAATTCAGCATCGCGACAACGATCGAAACTCTGGCGCTCCATCCTCCCTGTATGAACGAGACAAGGAGCATCACCCCGTCCAATATCCCAAGCCATTTGACCCGGATCGGGATCAGACCGTACAGCAGCACCACCTGATTGGGATACATGGCGGCGTAAGCCAGAAAAATCGAGAGGTTCAGATATCCGGTATCCATATAGATCAGCGGCGACCCGCTGAACGCGTATAACAGGAACGCGGCAATGATCGTCCCGATCACCCCGGTCAGGATATAAAGATCAAACCGGAACGAACCCCATGACTGCTCCAGCGCCTGACTGACATAGTAATAAAATAGCATAACAAAAATTAAAAACAATATGCTGTTCGTAGGGGGACACAGCAGAAATGTGACAAGCCGCCACACCTGACCGTGCAGTATCTGGTATGGATTCAGCGCGAGGAACGCCGCGTAGGCTCCCGGTACAAACAGCTCAAGGGCGGCGCCGATCACATACAGGATAATAATATATTTCGGAAGATTCGGAATCGCGTACCGCCCAAATCTTCTTTCCAGACGATCCAGTAATTTCATTTTTGAACGGATTTCCTCCTGCCATTTTTCTTCTGTATCATTGTAACAATTTCCCACCGGAGTGTCAATGAAGTTTCCGCTTTTTATCCGTGGATTCTGAACCCGCCCGGACAGAGCTGCCGCCAGGGAGGAATCGCGCGCGCCGCCCAGGAAGAAATTGCAGATTGATTTTTCGACTTGTTTCTACTATAATAGTTATGCTTTGCGAAAATACATTTTAATAAGTAACAATTCGCGGATGAACGCATTTTCTTTTTGGGAATGTTTTCAGATCGATCCGGATTCTTAACAGAAAGAGAGGCTTCTCTATGAATCGTCTGGGGATTGACATTGGCTCGACGACCGTCAAGACTGTCATTACCGATGAAAATAATACTATTTTGTTTGCGAAATATCAGCGCCACTTTGCGGATATTCAAAAAACGCTTGTCTCGCTGCTCCAGGAAGCATATGAAACGCTCGGCGACATGGAGCTGACCGCCGGGATCACCGGTTCCGGCGGGCTTGCGCTGTCGGAATGTTTACATATCTCATTTTATCAGGAAGTGATCTGCGTGACGTCCGCGCTCAGGGACTTCGCGCCCCATACCGATGTCGCCATTGAGCTTGGCGGCGAGGACGCCAAGATCATTTATCTGACCAACGGCGTCGAACAACGGATGAACGGCGTCTGTGCAGGCGGAACCGGCTCCTTTATCGACCAGATGGCAACGCTTCTGCAGACCGACGCGGCGGGGCTGAACGAATATGCCAAAGGATATGACACCATCTATCCGATCGCGGCGCGCTGCGGCGTCTTCGCGAAGTCGGATATCCAGCCCCTGATCAACGAGGGGGCGACAAAAGAAAATCTATCCGCGTCGATCTTCCAGGCAGTCGTCAATCAGACGATCAGCGGTCTTGCGTGCGGAAAGCCGATCCGGGGCAATGTCGCGTTCCTCGGGGGTCCGCTGCACTTTCTGACAGAATTAAAAGCCGCTTTTATCCGTACGCTCAAGCTCACGCCGGAACAGGTCATCGCGCCCGGACATTCCCATCTCTTTGCCGCTGTCGGCGCCGGAATGCACAGCGTGGAATCCGATCCGACGCTCCTTTCCGCCATTCTCAGCCAGGCATCCGGGGAAATCCGGATTGATTTTGAGGTGGAGCGGCTGGAGCCGCTTTTTGCCAGCCAGGAAGACTATGACGCGTTCAAAAAACGGCACAACCGGTTCTCGATCCGAAAAGGCTCGCTTTCCGATTATCACGGCGATTGTTTCCTCGGCATCGACGCCGGATCCACAACGACAAAGGTCGCCCTGATCGGGACGGATGGAACGCTCTTATACAGCTTTTACAGCAACAATGAGGGCAGTCCGCTCAAAACGACGATCCGGGCGATGAATGAAATATACAGCCGGATGAACGGGGATACCCATATCCGTTCGTCCTGCGCGACCGGGTACGGCGAACATCTGCTCAAAGCCGCGCTCGACCTTGATTACGGGGAAGTGGAAACGATCGCGCACTATACCGCGGCGGCGTTTTTCCGTCCCGACGTCGATTGTATTCTCGATATCGGCGGTCAGGATATGAAATGCATCCAGATCAAAGATGGCGTCGTTGACAATGTCATGCTGAATGAAGCGTGTTCTTCCGGCTGCGGCTCTTTTATTGAAACATTCGCGACATCGCTGAATTATAGCGTGGAAGAATTTGCCAGGATCGCCCTGTTCTCGGAGCATCCGATCGACCTCGGCTCCCGCTGCACCGTATTTATGAATTCCAAAGTAAAACAGGCGCAGAAGGAAGGCGCGTCCGTCGGCGATATCTCTGCGGGGCTCGCCTATTCAGTCATCAAAAACGCGCTGTTGAAAGTCATCAAGCTGACGGACCCGAAGGACCTTGGCGAAAATATCGTCGTACAGGGCGGAACCTTCTACAACGACGCAGTCCTGCGCAGCTTTGAAAAGGTTTCCGGACGGGAAGCGGTCCGTCCCGACATCGCCGGTATCATGGGCGCGTTCGGCGCGGCGCTGATCGCGAAAAACCGTTACCACAAAGAGGACAAAACGACGCTCCTTTCCTGCCAGGAAATGAATGAACTCAAATTTGTCACCCAAATGTCCCGCTGCGTCGGCTGTACAAACCGGTGCCTGCTGACGATCAACCGCTTTAACAACCGGAAGCAGTTTATTTCGGGCAATCGCTGCGAACGGGGGCTCGGCAAAGAGCGCAGGTCCGACTCGATCCCGAATTTATTTGACTATAAGCTGAAACGGATATTTGATTATCCGTCTTTGCCGGAAGAAGAAGCGCCCAGGGGCGTCATTGGGATCCCGCGGGTGCTGAATATGTACGAAAATTATCCGATGTGGCATACGTTCTTTACAAAACTCGGCTTCCGGGTCGTTCTGTCTCCCCGTTCCACAAGGGCGATCTACGAGATGGGCATTGAATCGATCCCAAGCGAATCGGAATGTTATCCGGCGAAGCTCACCCATGGACATGTAATGTGGCTGATCCGGCATGGGATCACGACGATCTTTTATCCTTGTATTCCTTATGAGAGGAACGAGACGGTCGACGCGCCCAACCACTACAACTGCCCGATCGTGACGTCGTACCCGGAAAATATCAAAAATAATATGGAGGAACTCCGGACAGAACAGATCCGCTTCCTCCATCCATTTCTCGCGCTGGACAATCAGGATGCGCTTGAAAAACGGTTGTATGAGGAATTGGCGCCCTATTACGAGATCCCGTTTTCGGAAATCAGGGACGCGCTCGACGCGGCGTTTTCCGAAGCGGACCGCGTAAAAGAAGACCTGCGCCGCAAAGGCGAAGAAACGCTCGCGTACATCAAAAACAGGGGAATCCACGGCATTGTCCTTGCCGGCAGACCGTATCATATTGACCCGGAGATCAACCACGGGATACCGGAACTGATCACCTCCTACGGGCTGGCGGTCCTCACGGAGGATTCCGTCTCGCACCTTGCCGATGTGGATCGCCCGCTGATCGTCTCCGACCAGTGGATGTATCATTCCAGGCTTTACAAAGCGGCAAGCTATGTCCGGACAAATCCGGATCTCGAGATCATTCAGCTGAATTCATTCGGATGCGGGCTGGACGCGGTCACGACCGACGCGGTCCGGGACATCATTACAAATTCCGGAGGGATCTATACGGTCCTGAAGATCGACGAAGTGAACAACCTCGGCGCGGCGCGCATCCGGATCCGCTCGCTGATCAGCGCCGCGAAAGCGCGGAATCAGCTGCACCGGGAACCGAAGCTGAAATCCACCGCCATGAACCGTGTGGAATTTACGAAGGAAATGAAGGATTATACGATCCTGTGCCCTCAGATGTCGCCGATCCATTTTCATATCCTGGAATCCGCCATGCAGTCATGCGGGCTCAATCTGGTCGTATTGCCGGGCACGGGAAGGAGCATGATCGATACCGGATTAAAATATGTCAACAACGACGCCTGCTATCCGTCCCTGATCGTGATCGGGCAGATGATCGAAGCGCTGCAGTCAGGAAAATATGATCTGAACAAAACCGCCCTGGCGATCACGCAGACCGGCGGAGGCTGCCGCGCGACAAATTACATCGGATTTCTGCGCAGGGCGCTCGCAAACGCCGGATATGGTCATATTCCCGTCATTTCCATCAGCGCGCAGGGCATTGAAAAAAATTCCGGTTTCCATTATTCCCTGAACCTGCTGAACAAAGCGATCCAGGCGCTCGTTTACGGCGACGTTTTTATGCGGGTCCTCTACCGCACGCGCCCGTACGAGGCAGTAAAAGGTTCCGCAAACGCGCTGCACCGGAAATGGGAAGCCATTTGCCGGGAATCCGTCAAGACAGGAAATCTCGGGACCTTCCGCAAAAATATCCGGAATATCATCCGGGAATTTGACGAGCTGCCGCTTTCCGACGAGAAAAAACCGCGCGTTGGCATTGTCGGGGAAATTCTGGTCAAATTTTCGCCGGACGCAAACAACCATCTGGTCGACCTGCTGGAAGCGGAAGGCGCGGAAGCCGTCATGCCGGATCTGCTCGACTTCTTCCTGTATGGATTCCACAACAATACATTTAAGCATGAAAAGCTTGGCAAGAAAAAATCGGTTGCCACGATCGGAAATATCGCGATCTGGTTTTTGGAACAATATCGAAAAGACGTCAGAAAAGCGATCGCGCAAAGCAGCCGGTTCGACCCTCCGGCAGATATCCGGAAGCTCGCCGCTTACGCGGAAGAATTTGTTTCCATCGGAAATCAGACCGGCGAGGGCTGGTTCCTGACCGGTGAAATGATGGAACTGATCCACAATCACGTATCCAATATCATATGCGCGCAGCCGTTTGCCTGTCTGCCGAACCATATCGTCGGAAAAGGCGTGATCAAAGGGATCCGGAGCGCGTTTCCGGACGCGAATATCGTCGCCGTCGATTATGACCCGGGAGCAAGCGAAGTCAATCAGCTGAACCGCGTCAAATTGATGCTTGCAACCGCGATGGAAAAGATGAAATCGTCATAAAAAAGAAAACCTTTCGCCCGCCCCATGAAAAATCCATGATTCAGGCGGACGAAGGGTTTTCTTTTTTTCTTCCCGGTTTTCCAAGCATCCATGGCGCGATCGGCGTCAGGATCCGATCCGCAGCCAGGCACAAAAACAATACAAGGACAGTTACCGCGATGGAACAGCATATCCCCGCGATATTTTTCCATTCAAGCCAGTCTCTTACTCCCGGCATAAGCACCTGAAAGAACAAAACAGGAAATTTATGCATCAGCAAAACAGACATCGTACATCTGCCGAGATAGCAAAGTCCCTTTCTGTTTTTCAGGCAAAGCGACAGGAGCATCGTCCCGGCAATCCCGAACAGAGGGCATAACAGGAACAGAAAAAAATTCTTTCCCATCGTCATCGTCCGAATCTCCGCTTTTCCATTCAAATAGCTGAAAACGCCGGTCATCCCATAGAAAAAAATCGAGAGCAAACTCTTCATGCCCGTGCGAAGCCGGTCGACGTTCTCAAAAAGTGATCGTTTCCTTGCCAGCATACCGAAAGAAAAAAACGGATACATCAAAACGGCAGTCTCAAACGCGAACGGAAGCGTTACCGCCCTGCCGCAGGTTAAAAATATCCCCGCAAGGATCAGGCACCCGATTATGGAACAGCTCCTTATCAGATACCCCCCCTCGCTGCTTTCCTGACTGCCATTTCAATGACATCAGCAATCAGATAGGTGGCTAACAGGCATGGGATGAACCAAAGCGGCGTATTCCACTTCATATATCCCGTTCTCGAATTTGCATAGAGCATACCCGCCAGGTAAGAGCCTATATTCCCATCAACAAGGTTAACCTGAAGCCGGCTTGCCGCCATTTTCCCCATCAGGCAAAACAGCAGAATACTGATCAAAGAGAAAATAAGATAGGGAAGATAAAGACGGCTCATTCGTTTTTTCCATGTCCCAGCCAGATCCTCTTTCAGGCGGTACGTCATCCCTGACAGAAAGAAAAATACCGGCACATGAAAAGAATAAATGTACTGCCGGAGATCGTCGTTTAATACAATATGCCCAAAAACAATGAGGACGATCCCCAGTCCTTTCGCCGCGTCAATATAGGTAATTCGCTTTGTCTGTTCCATCCTTCATATCCTTTGTTCTTTTCTCTCTGATCCTATCTCCCGCTCCGGTATTGATCCGTTTCAGGCTTCGTTTCCGATAACATCATAATTGATGACAGACGAATTATCAATAGAAAATGTGAATTTTGTCAAAAAGATTATCGACACAATTTTTTAGGGGTTACATTTCGTTCGTTTATTCTTTTCCCTCCGGGAAAACCACCGTAATTGTCGTGCCCTCACCTTCTGCGCTCTGTAGTTCTATGTTTGCGTTATGCAAACGAACTGCGTGTTTAACGATAGATAACCCCAAGCCAGTACCGCCAAGTTCTTTCGAGCGGCTCTTGTCTACTCGGTAGAAGCGCTCAAAAATGCGTTCCCGATGCTCCGACGGAATGCCAATCCCCGTATCAGCCACCGAAAGACGGACGCCATCCGAAAGGGGTTCTACGGATACTTTTACCATTCCACCCCGCCGGTTATACTTGATCGCATTGTCCGTAAGATTATAAACGATGCTCTCAAGAAGCTGCGGGATACCTTGCACCATGGCGCTTTCGCCCTCAAAATAGATGGAGACACCGGCACTTTCCGCTTCCCGGGAAAGCGACCTCACTGTTCCGGCAGCCAGCTCATAAAGATCGACGCGCTCCCGCTTCATATTCTCCGTCCCTTCGTCCAGATGGGAAAGGCGAATAATATCTTCCACCAAAGCGATCATGCGTCCGGCCTCGCCGCGAATTTGAGCATAGAACCTTTCCGTATCTTCGGCGCGCACCATGCCGTTTTCCAAAAGCTCCGCGCACCCCGCAATGGTATGCAGCGGCGTTTTGAGCTCATGGGACACGTTCGCTGTAAACTCCCGACGCATCTGTTCCGCCTGCTCTTTCTCCGTAACGTCAAGCATAAGAAGCACAGCGCCGGAGATAATCCCACTCTCTCTGACCGGATTCAACGCAAGCTGATATTTTCCACCGTTCAAGTCTATGATTTTTTCTTTCCGCGCACCGCTTTCTATTCCCGAAAGGAACTCCGATATTTCAAGATTGCGATTGACCGATAAAATGTATTTACCGACGCAATCGTGGGTTGCTCCAAAAAGATTACGCGCAGCTCGGTTGATCCCTAAAATCATACCCTTTGTGTTCAGAAGAAGAATGCCCTCAGCCATATTTTCCGTAACGGCTTCAAATTCCTTCTGCTTTTGCCAAAGTTGCTTTTCCTGCCTCCGAATTTGGTGCTGCTGGGCGTCGATCCGGCGGAGAAGCGGCGAGAGCTCATCATATCCCTCGTTGTTCAGCGGATCATCCAGATTGATCTGATTTAAGGGAGCGGTAATGTTTTTGGAAAGACGGTGCGCCAACCAGAAAGAAATACCGATGGCAATCACAATGATCATGATAATGGGCGGCGCCATTCCAAGAAGCAGCGTCAATAGTGTACTTTGCGCGACAGAAAGCCGGACTACTGTTCCATCGGACAGCCTTTTTGCACTGTAAAGTGTGCGTTCCATCAGAGTCGCAGAATACCTGGCGCTCTCGCCATAACCGGATTCAAGCGCCTCCCGAATTTCCTCACGGGCAAGGTGATTTTCCATTTCCGAGGAATCCGCCTCACTGTCGTAAAGCACTTTTCCGTCTTCCCGGATCCAGGAAACACGGTATCCTTTTGGGGAAAGTCCCTCAAAATATTCTGCCCCCACAGCCTCAACGCCCTGCGCAGCAAGCTCTGTCTGCGTCTTTAATTGATCTTGTTGGACATTTCCAAAATAATCATAAAGCACACAGAGAAAGAGCGTCACGGAAGCAAAAAAAACTGCGATTGCAACAAGACAGATGGATCTGAAAATTCGTTTTGTCATTTCCCCACCCCCAGTCGATAGCCAACGCCGCGCACGGTTTCAATGCAGTCGCCGCAGCGTCCAAGCTTTGTCCGCAACGTACCAATATGAACGTCCACCGTGCGGGTTTCTCCTATATATGAATCTCCCCATATGCTTGTGAGAAGCTGGTCGCGCGTAAACACCCTGCCGGGGTTTCCCATAAATTTCCGGAGCAATTCATATTCCTTAAAGGTAAACTCAACGCGCGCCCCGTCCACTGTTACAATATGCTGCGCCGTGTCCATCTGTATCCCGCAGTGTGATAACACCTCGCTTTGAGCAGCAGGGGAAATGCGGCGAAGTACGGCTTTTACCCGGGATACCATCTCCATCATGCCGAATGGCTTTGCAAGATAGTCATCCGCGCCGAGGTCAAGCCCGATCACTTTGTCGTACTCGGTTCCCTTTGCCGTAGCCATGATAACCGGCACCTGATTGCCGTCCGACCGCAACCGTTTCAAAATGCTGATACCGTTCTCGCCGGGAAGCATGATGTCAAGAAGCACCAGCTCCGGAGTATCCTCGCGCAGCGCCTCCCAAAAGGACGTTCCATCCGAAAAGCCCTTTGCCTCAAAGCCAGCGGCGTTTAAAGTATATATCATTAAATCACGGATCCCATTATCATCTTCTACACAGAAAATCAAGAAATTCACCTTCCTTTGACTGGGAAATACAAGGCAGTCAGATAAAGTTTCGCCTGCCGCTGTACGGCAACCGCAAATCTTTGCCATCCTTACGCATGCGTAATGATAGCACATTTTCGTCCTTCTTTCAATCTGCCGGCGGCTGTACGTTTTTCTCGCCGGTGACAGAAAACAATACCCAACCGGCAATATTCGTGGCATGATCTCCGATCCGCTCAAAATATTTCGCTACCATCAAAAGGTCAAGCGCGTATTCCCCCTCCGTAGGGTTTTGCGCGATCAGAGAAATCAGACTGCTTTTAATATCAATAAAATAATCATCTACCATGTCGTCGGAAGCAATGACCGCTTCGGCTATGGAAGTATCCTGCTTCACATAGGCGTCCACACTGTCCGTTACCATATTGATCGTCGCCTTTGCCATTTCCCGGATTTTGATATGTTCCGGCAGCGTTCTGTCATTCAATAAAGGCAGGATTTCCGCAATATCCTCCGCCTGGTCTCCGATCCGTTCCATATCCGTTATCATTTTCAGGGCAGCCGATATCTGCCGCAGATCCCGCGCTACCGGCTGTTGTTGAAGCAGCAGCCGCAGGCACATAGATTCAATCTGCCGCTCCTTTTCATCGATCTCATGGTCGAGCGGAGCAATCTTCGACGCCAGCGCATCGTCCTTTTGAATAAGTGCGGAAGCCGCCAGAGAAATCACTTCTTCGCACAGCGCTCCCATCTTGATAAGCTCCTGTCCCAATGTATTAAGCTGCTCGTCAAATCGCGTTCTCATTAACCAAACCTCCCTGTGATATAATCCTCGGTACGCGGATCCGTGGGCTTCGAGAACATTTTTTCTGTATCCCCGTACTCTACCAGTTCGCCCAAAAGAAAAAATGCCGTCCGGTCTGAAATGCGTACCGCCTGCTGCATATTGTGGGTGACAATGATGATCGTATAGTTTTCTTTCAGCGTCATTGCCAGTTCTTCGATTTTTGAAGTCGAGATCGGATCGAGCGCCGAAGTCGGTTCATCCATTAAAACAACTTCCGGTTCCACAGCCAATGCGCGGGCGATACAAAGCCTCTGCTGCTGTCCGCCGGAAAGCCCCAGCGCGTTCTTTTTCAGCCTGTCTTTTACTTCGTCCCAAATCGCCGCGTCCCGCAGTGACCGCTCTACAATATCGTCGAGCTTTGCTTTGGCATGGATTCCATGCGTGCGGGGACCATAGGCGATATTGTCATAGACCGACATGGGAAATGGGTTCGGTTTTTGGAACACCATACCGATTTCTTTGCGAAGCGTGTTGACATCCACACCGGGAGCAAAAATATCCTTTCCCTTGTAGGAAACCTCTCCTGTTATTTTAATATTGGGAATCAGGTCATTCATTCGATCCAGCGTTTTCAAAAAGGTAGATTTCCCACAGCCGGACGGTCCGATCAGCGCCGTGATCGTCTTTTCCGGGATCTTCAAATTGACATGATGGAGCGCCTGTACACTGCCATACCAGAGATTTAAGTCCCGGACTGTAATGATATCATTCATAATTTCTGCCTCCTTTTGAACCAGCGCCCTGCAATCATAGCAAGAAGATTTACCAAAAGTGTAAGTACCATCAAAATGGCGGCGATCGCAAAGGCTACACCAAATTCACCCTGTTCCTTTGCATAAACATAGAGGGAAACCGTCAGCGTTGCTCCGGCGCTTCCAAGTCCTGCAAAAAATCCGTTCAGAGTATGGGCAAACCCAGCCGTAAACAAAAGCGCCGCCGATTCTCCAAGAATACGCCCCACGGATAGGATACATCCCGTGATAACCCCGTCAATGCATCCGGGCAGCACAACCGTGCGTATCACACGCCATTTCCCGGCTCCAAGCCCAAAGGCTCCCTCCCGGTAAGACTGCGGCACTGTTTTCAAGCTTTCCTGCGTGGTACGCATAACGGTCGGCAGGTTCATAATCACAAGCGTCAATGCTCCCGCCAATAGGGAGGTCTGCATATTCAGGAACTGGCAAAAGAACAGCATACCCACCAGCCCGTAAATAATAGATGGAATCCCGGAAAGCGTCTCTGCGGCATATTCGATCGCAGCGACAATCCTCTTGTTTTTCGCATACTCCGTGAGATAGACCGCTGCTCCCACGCCGAGCGGCAGCACAAAGATCAGTGTTGCGACAATCATATAAATCGTATTCAGAATGTCAGGCAGGATACCGATTTTCCCGGAAAGATAACTCGGCTTCGTAGACAGCAGTTCCCATGAGAGATTCGGGATTCCTTTTGCGAGTATATAGACCAAAAGAAATAACACAAGGGCGCAGGTGAAAGCCGCGCTGATTCCGCACAATGCCCGCAGCAGCACAATCTTCATTTTTCGTTTTGCATTCATAGGATCATTCACCGTTTTCATCACTCCTTACTGCGCTTCAAAAAGAAATTCAGAGCCGCATTGATCAGCATAATGAACAGGAACAGTACAAGAGCGATCGAGAAAAGCGCCTGCCTTTGTAATCCGCTGGAATAGGACATTTCACTTGCCACCGCCGTTGTCAGGAAACGGACACTTCCGAAAAGCTCCGGCAGATTCGGCGCATTGCCAGATACCATCATAACAGCCATCGCTTCTCCGATCGCCCGCCCGACACCCAGTACCACCGCTGCGGCGATCCCGCTTTTCGCTGCGGGAACCGAAACCTTAAAATAAGTTTCCACCGCTGTCGCGCCAAGGGCAAGCGACGCATCTTCATACTCCTTTGGCACAGCCTCCAAAGCTGTGATCGACACGTTGATAATAGAGGGCAGAATCATAATTGCCAATACAATGATTGCCGCGAAAAGGCTCGCTCCGTCCGGGATATGGAACAGATTACGGATGCCGGGAACAAGTACCATCATCCCCACAAGTCCATAGACAACGGACGGAATACCAGCCAAAAGGCTGACAGCGCCCGATACAACCGTCCTGATTTTTTCCGGAGCGAGCTTTGCCAGGTAGACCGAAGTTAAAAATCCAATCGGAACGCCGATCAGAATCGCGCCCGCCGTACCGTAAATACTTGTCAGAATAAACGGAAGTATGCCATAGGACGGCTCTTGTGCGGTAGACGCCCACTTTGGATTGAACAAAAAATCCCAAATACCAATTTTACGGATTGCGGGAATCCCCGCGATCATCAGATAAATTGTAATCAATAACACACATCCAACCGTTATCAGACCGAGGATCAGAAATATACCGTGAATGAAATTTTCAAATGCTTTTTGCTTTTTCATACTTGCACTCCTTGTCTCAGGAGAGGTCGGAAGCGGTTGCTGCCGCCGGCAAAACTCCTGTATGTTTGACTGCGGAAGATTTATACAGCAGTCGTTCTATGGAGTTACGGGTACTGCGCCCGCCTGAGAGATAAGCGGAGCCGCCTCGTCTGATGTCACAAAGTCAAAGAATTTCTGCGCCGCATCGGAAAGCTCCGCGCCGTCCTTTGTTACCAGCACAAACGGACGCTGAATGACATAACTGCCATCCTGGACTGTCGTTTCACTGGGCGAAACACCGCCTACGGAAAGAGCCTTTACCTGATCGCTGACAGCAGCGAGGGAGGCATATCCGATCGCATTCGAGTTCTGGGTAACCGTGGTGATCACATCGCCGGTCGATGTAAGTTCCTGACGGTACCTACAGGTATCCTCCGTACCCGTAATGGATTCAAAACCGTCTCTTGTTCCGCTGCCTGCTTCACGCCCGATCACAACGATCTCGGCGTCAGTTCCGCCGACCTCGGACCAATTAGTAATTTCCCCCGTATAGATTTTGGCAATCGTCTCTACATCGAGATCGCTCACTTCGTTTTTGGGGTTCACGATCACGGCAATTCCATCATTGGCAAGAACGGTTTCGGAAAGGCCGTCCGCTTTTTCTTCTTCATTTAAACTCCGGCTGGAAAGACCGATATCACAGCGCCCTTCCTTGACAGCCTGGATTCCGGAACCGGAGCCTGTAGGATTATAAGTAAAAGTCATGCCGCTGTACTTTTCCTGAAAGGCTTCTCCCAGAACGCCGATCACTTCTTCCATCGAAGTGGATCCGTCGGTGGAAACCGTTCCGCCCTTTTGCTGCGACGAGCAGCCGGCAAGCGCCGATACCGCCAGGACTGTGGTGAAGACTAACGTCAAAAATTTCTTCATTTTGAAATCCTCCTTTATTTTTTCCTTTTGGATACAGCTATATGGTAATCCTGCAAAATCAAATCCGTTATCGTGCTTATGTAAAAAAGATGTAAAGTCCACAAATGATGACTTTTTTCCGCCTCGTGTATTACAACTTTAGAAGCAAAAAGCTCCGGGAATCTTATAATCACTGGATAATACTGTGTTTATAAGGTTCTCGGAGCCTTCCTGAATGATATTCGCTGCTGATACCTCGGTATCCGTGCGCCGTATAATAAATTCAAAAAAGGGAATCTCCCGTAAATTGCACTTACGATAGATTCCCTTTTCTCTTTCCTGCTCTTACGCTATATGCCTAGTTTCCTGCCATCTGTTTCGCGACTTCTGCCGCAAAGTCTTCTTCTTTTTTCTCGATCCCTTCTCCTGTCTCGTAGCGGACAAAACCTTTGATCTTAATCTCGGCGCCAACTTCTTTCGCGACAGAATTGATATATGCCTGAACGGTCTGTTTGCCATCCTCCGCTTTTACATATACCTGGTCAAGCAGGCAGATCTCTTTGAGTTCCTTATTGATCCGACCCATGACCATACCGTTGATGATCTTCTCATTCGCGTCCGGTTTTTCATTCTTTGCCTGAGCAGTCAGGATCTCTTTCTCATGCTCGATATAGGACTGGTCAACCTCGTCCCTGCTCGTATACTTCGGACGGATCGCCGCAACCTGCATAGCGACATTTTTCGCCGCTTCCTTCACAGCGTCGGTCACTGCAGTCGTCTCCACATCGACCAGTACGCCGATCTTGCCGCCTGCGTGTATATAAGAAGCGATAAATCCGTTTTCCTCTTTGATCTGCGCGAACCGGCGGATATTCATATTCTCGCCGATAACCGCGATCTGGCTCGCAAGCGCTTCTTTCACAGTCTTGTCCGGTTCTGCCGCCCACGGTTCCGCGAGGAACGCGTCGATATCGGTCGCCGACGTCTGCACCGCCTGCTCCGCGACCTGGGCAACATATGCCTGGAATTTCTCATTCTTCGCAACAAAGTCCGTCTCGGAGTTTACCTCGACGATTGCGGCAAGCTGATCCTGATCCTTTAATACGGTAGCAACGATACCTTCCGCCGCGATCCTTCCAGCTTTCTTCTCCGCGGTCGCGAGTCCTTTTTCTCTCAGGAACTCAACCGCCTTATCCATATCGCCATCGGTCGCAGTCAATGCCTTTTTGCAGTCCATCATGCCTGCCCCGGTCATCTCTCTCAGTTCTTTTACTTCTTTTGCTGAAATTGCCATTCTTCTTTCCTCCATCTATACGTTTGATCCAGATTACTCTTCTTCCGTCTCCACGGCTCCGTCTTCCACCACACCGTCGTCTTCGGTATCAACTGCCGCGTCAACGCCCTGGTTTGCTTCGATCACCGCGTCCGCCATTGCGGATACAATCAGCTTCACGGCGCGGATCGCGTCGTCATTGCCCGGGATTACATAATCCAGATCATCCGGATCACAGTTTGTATCGGCAATTCCTACGATCGGGATCCCGAGCGCATGCGCTTCCTGAATACAGATCCGTTCCTTTTTCGGATCGACAACAAACATCATATCCGGAATCCGTCCCATTTCCTTGATCCCGTTCAGGTTCTTCTGTAATTTCTCCATCTCTTTTCTGAGAATCAGGACTTCTTTCTTCGGAAGGGCTTCAAACGTTCCGTCCTCCTCCATCGCCTCGATTTTTTTGAGGCGGACGATTCTGGTCTTGATGGTTTTATAATTGGTCAGCATACCGCCAAGCCATCTCTGGTTGACATAATACATCCCGCAGCGCTCCGCCTCCGTCCGGATGGAATCCTGCGCCTGCTTCTTCGTTCCGACGAAAAGGATCTTGCCGCCGTTCGCAACACAGTCCTTGACTGCGGCATACGCTTCGTCGATCTTGCCGACCGATTTCTGCAGATCGATGATATAAATCCCATTTCTCTCTGTGTAGATATACTCCGCCATTTTGGGGTTCCATCTTCTGGTCTGATGGCCAAAATGAACGCCGGCTTCCAGCAACTGTTTCATTGAAATAATACTCATTGTCTCTTTCCTCCATTTGGTTCATCGTTCGCAGGCCTGTAAGCATCTGCCACTGGAATCCCAGCACCGGGGCAGAGGATCAGCCTGCGTGTTTATTGCAACTCGTTTACTATACCACAGGTTCCTTGTAAAATCAATAAAAATTGTTACTTTTCCCTTATTTTTTCCAGCTCGTCGTAGAGATATTCATTGACCACGCGGATATACGTTCCCTTCATGCCAGAGGATTTCGCTTCGATCACGCCCGCGCTCTCAAACTTGCGCAGCGCGTTGACGATCACAGACCTGGTAATTCCGACACGGTCCGCGATCTTGCTTGCGACAAGGACGCCTTCCTTCTGATTCTTCATCTCGTCAAAAATATGGATGATCGCGTCCTTTTCCGAGAACGATAACGTGTTGATCGCCGAATGGACGATCGCGAGCTTTCTCTGCGCTTCCGCCGTTTCTTCCGTAACCGCGCGCATTGTCTCCAGTCCGACGACGGTCGTTCCGTATTCGCTCACGATGATATCATCGATATCGTACAAGGAACCCGTCTTGTAGATAAATAACGTGCCGAGCCGTTCCCCCGCGATATCCACCGGAACGATGATCGCCTCGTACTGCGTCCCAAGATCGGTTTCGATCCCAAGCGTAAGAAGATTGACATTTTCCTTCGTGGACAGGATGCCGAGCAACCGTTCGTTCAGGACCGGATCGATAAAGCTTCCTACTTCCTGTACAAGCAGTTCTTCAATGACCGGGATGTCGTCGCGGTTCTTGATCCCCAATACTTTTCCTTTTTTACTGATAACAATAATATTGGATGCCAGAATTTCACTCAGCACTTCACAGATATCATTAAAGTTCACGGTATGCGAATTATTGTTATGCAGTAATTTGTTGATTTTACGCGTTTTGTCCAATAATTGAATTCCCATTTTTTCACTCCCTTTCACTCAATAATCATTGATAGTTTGATAATATCATAATTATCTACAAAATACAACAAATTTTTTCAAAAATCTTAATAATAAGAAAAAGTGTCGCATTTTTCTTTGAAACACAACACTTTTCCAATTCATTCTATTTATTTAACAGCCTTTTTCTTCCCGGCAGCGGTCACAAATCCGCATTGTTCGCTGGAACATACCAGTTTGTGCCCTTTTTCAACGAGATAGGCGCCGCACCTTGGACATTTTTCTGTCGTCGGCTTCTGCCAGGACCGAAATTCACATTCCGGGTTGTTCTGGCATCCATAATATTTTCGTCCTTTTTTTGTTTTCTTGATCACGACCTCCCCGCCGCACATCGGGCACGGGATCCCGGTCTTATCATAATGGGGCTTCGTATTCCGACATTCCGGAAATCCCGGGCAGGCGAGAAATTTTCCATGGGGCCCGTATTTGATCACCATATTGCGCCCACATTCCTCGCAGATAACATCCGTCACCTCATCCGCGATCGTGACCTGCTCCAGCTGCTTTTCCGCTTCTTTCAGCGCCAGCTCAAAATCCGGATAGAAATTTCTGAGGACGTCCTTCCAATTAACCGAGCCTTCCTCCACCATATCCAGAAGTCCCTCCATATTGGCGGTAAACGTCACATCCACGATCTGCGGAAACGCCTGCTTCATCATCTCATTGACGGCTTCCCCAAGCTCCGTCACATACAGGTTCTTATTTTCCTTCGTCACGTACCGGCGGCTGATGATCGTCGTGATCGTCGGCGCGAAGGTGCTGGGGCGCCCGATCCCGAGTTCCTCCAGAGTCCTGACAAGCAGCGCCTCCGTATAATGTGCCGGCGGCTGCGTAAAATGCTGCTTTCCCTCGTAATCGACAAACTCCAGCTTCATGTCTTCCGTTATTTTGTGAAGGACCGCGTCCTTCGTCTTCTTTTCCTCGTCCGGCTGGTAGACCGATAAAAATCCGTCAAATTTCAAATTGGATGCCGAAGCGCGGAACTGATAATCCGCCGCTTCCATCTCGATGGTACGCGTCTCGTAAACGGCGCTGTCCATCTGGCTCGCGACAAACCGGTTCCAGATCAGCTGATACAGCCGGAAAAGATCCCGCGGCAGCTGGTCTTTCACGATAACCGGATTCAGCGTGACGTCCGTAGGTCGGATCGCCTCATGCGCGTCCTGGATTTTTTTGCCGCTTTCCGGAGCCGCCTTGTTCTTCGCAAGATAGGCTTCCCCATATCCGCTGCGGATATATTCTTTCGCCGCCGCGGAAGCCTCGTCGGAGATCCGGACCGAATCCGTACGCAGATATGTGATCAGACCGACCGAACCGCGTCCCTTGATCTCGACTCCTTCATATAATTGCTGCGCCAGGCGCATCGTCTTCTGCGTGGAAAAGTTTAATTTCCCCGACGCGTCCTGCTGCAGGGTACTCGTCGTAAACGGGAGAGGCGCTTTTTTCGTCGTATGGCTCGTCCTGATCTCCCGTATACGGTAAGCGGCGCCGTCGAGCTCCCGTTTGATCTCGTTCAACTCCTCCTCGTTATGAATCTGTATTTTCTTTCCGTGCTTCCGGACAAGAGAAACCGGAAACGGCTGTTTCAGCCCTTCCGCCTTTAACAGAACATCCAGGCTCCAATATTCTTTCGGAATAAAATTGTTGATCTCGTCCTCGCGGTCGCAGATCAGCCGGAGCGCGACCGACTGAACCCTTCCCGCGCTCAGCCCCCTCTTGATCTTGCTCCAGAGAAGCGGGCTGATCTTGTATCCCACGATGCGGTCCAGCATCCGTCTTGCCTGCTGGGCATTCACAAGATCCATATCAATCTCGCGGGCATGCCGGATCGAATTTTTCACCGCGTTCTTTGTGATCTCGTTAAATGTAATCCTCTGATATGGCTTGTCGTCCGTTTCATCGAGCTTCAGCGCTTTGCACAGGTGCCAGGAAATCGCTTCCCCCTCCCGGTCCGGGTCCGTAGCCAGATAGACCTGATCCGCTTTTTTTACTTCTTTCCGAAGCGCGGCAAGCAATTCTCCTTTTCCCCGTATCGTGATATATTTTGGTTCAAAATCATGTTCGATATCAATTCCGATCTGACTTTTCGGCAAATCCCGGACATGGCCGTTCGAAGCGACTACCTCATAATTTTTTCCTAAAAACTTTTTGATTGTTTTCGCCTTGGCCGGGGACTCCACGATCACTAATTTGTTTGCCATACCAAGCACCTCATCTCAATTCTGATTCTGTCTTCGCGTAGTAATTGTTGACAACCTGTCTGACACAACGCCTGCTTTCCAGCTGATAAAGAATGCTTAAAACAGTCTGAACCGAAAGACCGGTTTCCCGTATTATGCTGTCCACATATTTTGGTTCAAAGTCTAAACAACTATACACCAGTTTTTCATCAGTTTCAAGTGAAAAATTTTTTGCGTCCGTTTTCGTCCCGCTCTCATCCGCCGGTTCAGTGCGGATCCCGAGCTGCGCGAGTATTTCCGCCGGACATGTCGCGACCGACGCGCCCTGCTGGATCAGGCGGTTGCAGCCCACGCTCAGTTCATCGGTGATCCTCCCGGGAACAGCAAAAATATCTTTTCCCTGCTCCAGCCCCATATCTGCCGTGATCAGCGACCCGCTCCGCCTCCGCGCTTCCACGACGAGTATCGCGTCGCACATCGCGCTCATGATCTGATTTCTGGCAGGAAAAAATCCCCGGTTGGGACGGACGTTCCAATTATATTCGGAAAGAAGCGTCCCGTTTGCTTCCATCTCATCAAATAAATGATAATGCTCCAGCGGATACCGGACATTGATCCCGCAGCCAAGCACGCCGATGGTTCCGCCCGCCTGTTCCGGGTTCCCGGTTTCCATGCGGGCGTCAAGCGCGCCGCGGTGCGCGGCTCCGTCGATGCCAAGCGCCATGCCGCTTACGACGCAGACTCCGGCACGCGCCAGCTCCTTTCCAAAATATTTCGCGATCGTCTGTCCCTGTACCGTACAATTTCTCGCGCCGACGACGGCGACCTTTTTCCCGTCCGGCACGGGATTTCCTTTTCGGTACAGCGCGACGGGCGCGTTTTTCAACGCGCGCAGGCTGTCCGGATATTCGCCGTCCCGTTCGGTCAGGAAAACGATACCCCTCCGGCAAAGTTCGTCATATTCCCTTTTTATTTTTTCGATCTTTCTGCTCGCGGTGAACGCTTCCATCTGTTTGTCGGTCAGCAGCGGCGCAAACGACCGGTTGTCCATCGAAAACAACCGGCGCGGTTCGGGGCATATCGAAAGCAGCTTCCGCTGCGTCGCCGTCCCGATCCCCTTTATATTGGCAAGCCAATACCAGTACAGCCGATCTTCCATATCAATATCCTCCCTCCGCCGCTTCCATCATACGGTAAGAAAGCGCTTCGGCAAGATGGCGGGGAAGGATCGCGCCGCATGACTCGAGATCCGCGATCGTCCGCGCGACGCGGAGCGTCCGGTGCATTCCCCTCGCGCTTAAATTCATTTGATAAAACGCGTTCTTCAAAATTTCCTCGCAGTCCGGCGTAAGGGGACAGTAGTTCCGGATCTGCTTCCCTGTCATCTGGCTGTTAAAGCGGATCCCTTCCCCGGCAAACCGCGCCCACTGGATCTCTGTCGCCTTCACGACGCGCCGCTGGATCGCTTCGGAGGATTCCCCGGACGGCTGTTCTTCCCGAAGCCGGTCAAACGGGACCTGGGAAACAAGGACTTTCATATCGATCCGGTCCAGAAGCGCGTGGCTCGCCCGGTTCTGGTACCGGCGTATTTCCTGCGGCGAGCAGGTGCATTTTGCCTGATCCGGATAATATCCGCACGGACATGGGTTCATCGCCGCGACCAGCATAAAATCAGCCGGATATTCATAGGTTCCCTCATTCCGGACGATCGTGACCGACCGGTCTTCCATCGGCTGGCGCAGCAGCTGCAGGACATTCCGGTTATATTCCGGCAATTCATCCAGAAACAATACGCCCGACAGACGCGGCGTTAGCTACTAATCGGCAAAAGGATTTATGTACGCGCTTATCCAGAAACAGGTACTTCACCC
>CANQDT010000031.1 GCA_947593735.1 uncultured Lachnospiraceae bacterium
ATCAGGTGAAGATTGCCACAAAATTCGGTTGGGACATCCACGACGGGAAATCATGGGGGCTGGACAGCCGCCCGCAGACCATCCGAAAAGCGGTAGAGGGTTCGCTTCGCCGTCTGCGTACTGACCATATCGATCTCTACTATCAGCACCGGGTTGATCCGGGTGTCCCCATTGAAGAAGTCGCGGGAACGATCAAAGAGCTTCACGACGAGGGCAAGGTTTTACACTTCGGGCTTTCCGAGGCCGGGGTGGACACCATTCGCCGCGCCCATGCCGTATTCCCCGTGACGGCGGTTCAGAGCGAGTATTCTCTTTGGTATCGCAATCTGGAGAATGAGATCATCCCTCTGTTGGAGGAACTGGGGATCGGCCTTGTGCCTTTCAGTCCTCTCGGAAAAGGATTTCTGACCGGAAAAGTCACAAAGGACGCTACCTTTGCGAATAACGACATCCGGCACACCATCCCCCGTTTCAACGACCCGGAAAACCTTGCAAAAAACCAGACGCTTGCGGAGGCGGTCAAGGCTTTTGCGGACGAGAAGATGCTCTCCCCCGCGCAGGTGTCGCTGGCGTGGCTGCTGCACCGGAAACCATGGATCGTCCCGATCCCCGGCACGAAAAGCCCCTGCCGATTGCAGGAGAATATGAGCGCCGCCTATATCGACTTCTCTGACGAAGATATGGCGCGGCTCACAGAAATTTCGGACAGCAACACCGTCTATGGCGGACGGTACGCCCCGGAAATGGAAAAAATGACGGGAAGATAAAATAAAAAACAAAGTTTAGGAGGAATTTATCATGGCTAAGAATCTCATCATCTACTACTCTCGCAAAGGAGAAAATTACTGGAACGGTAGCATCAAAAATATTGCCAAGGGCAACACGGAAATCGTGGCAGAGTTCATTCAGAAGGCTGTGGGCGGCGACCTGTTTGAGGTGGATACGGTGAAGCCCTATTCCACGGACTACACCACCTGCACTCAGGAGGCCCAGCGGGAACTTCGCGCCGGTGCAAGGCCGGAACTGAAAAAGTATCTGGATAACATTGAGGACTATGACAATATTTTTGTCTGCGGGCCGTGCTGGTGGGGACAGGCTCCGAAAATAATGTATACATTTGTTGAAAGCTGCAATCTTTCAGGAAAGACCGTGATTCCTTTCTGTACTTCCGGCAGCAGCAGTATTGGAACAAGCGCGAAAAATCTTCAGGCGGCAGCTGCCAGCCAGGCGACATGGCTGGACGGGAGAAGATTTGCGGGCAGCTCGCCGAGGTCAGATGTGGAAAATTGGATATCGGGGCTTGGAATATAACTTCCGTTGCGCCCCGGAAGACGCGGATCATGCGATAGCCGTCCGCGAACCGCATAAGACAGTCAAAACAGCAACATTTTATAGAAAAGCCAAAATATAATGTGCAACTGGAAGGGCTTCTTCAGCCTGCGGGAGTATCCGTAGTGTCACGGTGTTTTAAAACAGGTGTGATCTCTTTGTGGAGAAGCTCTTTCTGCGGTTCCGGGCGGCGTTTCTTCCGTTCGTTCATCTGTTCCACCAAAAGCTCTACGGCGGTATAAGCGATTTTATCGATCTGCTGTCCTACAGTGCTGATGGGGAGGACGGATTCCACGGCGATCGGGGAGTCGTCAAAGCCAACAAGCCGGTACTCGTCCGGGAGCCTGCCGTATTCGCGGAAGATCAGGTTCAGCATAATGCTGGCGTGAGTATCGTTGGCAAGAAAGATCCCCTTTTTTTTGCCCGGATATTTCTCCTTGATAGATTGATATACGTCCTCAAGACAGGATTTTGTTTCCGAATAGGAATTCCCGAAATCTCTCAGGATCAGCTCATGATTTAAGCCGCGTTCCCTGCATATATCCAGAAAGCCTGTAATTCGCTTATAGGCGGGGATGTCCTCCGACATAACGGAGTTGATATGCAGAAGGATATCGCAGTCGTTTTTATACAGCAGGCTGGTCGCCTGGACGCCTCCCATATAGTTATCGGTATTGACGCTGTTTACATACTGGTCCTCCCGTTCGATCGCGACGATCGGGATGTTATAGGAGGCAAGTTCTTTCGAGGGGATCGTATGGCTTAATACGATCAGTCCCTCGATCTTGTAGGCAAGCAGTTCTCCGATGTATTTTCGCTCGCTTTCCCGGTTGTTTCCCCCGATAAAAACAAGAAATTTGTAACCAAACTGTTCATATGTGCTTAAAATGCAATTCAGCATTTCAGAAAAATAGCCGAGATAAAAATTTGGGATGATCACGCCGATAAATTCGCTCTGTCCGTTTGCCAGTACCTTTGCCAGTTTATTTTCCTGATAATTCAGCGCCTTCAGGGCATCCGCGATCTTATCCTGGTTCTCAACCGTTAAGGAATCCGGATAATTGAAATATCTTGAAATCGTCGTTTTGGAAAAACCGGTATACTTTGCGATATCGTCAAAGGTTACTTTGTTCTGTTTCAAAATGATACGCCTCCCGCATTTATGAATGTCCTCACAGGTCATTGCAAAACGATCTGGAACCGCTGCGATCCCCTGTCATGCCCATTATAGCAGGGGGATTTCTGAAAATCAATAGTAACCGATTACGTAACCGGTTATTTTTTTGAAAAAAGGTATTGACAAACACAGGATACAGGCGTATCATAACCGGTAAAGTAACCGGTTACTTTACCGGTTATCAATATGTGCCTATGACAACGGTTAATTTTGAAAGAAAGGGGTTATGCAGATGAAAGCAAAAATGTTGTTTTGTTTCATTTTCGGCGTTTTGGCTGCCAGCCTCACAGGCTGCGGGCAGTCCAAGCCGAAGCCCGGCGAGGTTTCGGGATACGACCAGGGCGAGGAATATCTTTCCATCTGGGTGCACTGCATTGAGGATACCAACGAGGGGAAATGCTATCGCGATGCGGTAAACCGGTTTAACGAACAGTATGATGGAACGTATTTTGCGGATATTGAATTTATCCCGAGAAACGACAGCGGAGGAGGGTATTCCGATAAGATCAACGCGTCTGTTATGTCGGGAGGGCTGCCGGATGTTTTAACGGTCGATGGGCCGAACATCGCGACCTATGCTTCCAATGGGATCATTCAGCCGCTGGCTCCCCTGACAGAGAAAGAAAAAGGAAGGTATCTCGCGACGATCATTGACCAGGGGACTTATGATGGAAAACTGTATGCGCTGGGCGCCATGGAATCCACGGTCGGGCTGTACTGCAATAAGGATATCCTGGAACAAGCGGGCGTGGAAATCCCGGACGCGGAACATCCGTGGACCTTTAGCCAGTTTCTTGAGGTTCTTGGGAAGGTGAAGCCCGTGACAGATCAGCTGAAAGGGTATGCGCTTGATATGACGTTCCCGATCGGAGAAGAAACGATATTTAACTACGCGCCGTTTTTCTGGTCAAACGGGCAGGATATCACCAGCGAGGACGGCCTAACGGTGGATGGGATCTTCAACGATCCGGATAATGTCAGGACGATCGAGTATTTTAAGACATTGCTGGCGGATGGATATATGTCCAGGGTACCTGTCAGTAATCTGTTTGAGAGCGGCCGCGCCGCGTTTAAATTCTGCGGGCCATGGGAATTAAATACGATCTATACGAGCTACCCGGACATTAATCTGGGAGTCGCGCCTTATATCGTAGGCGACCACTGGGATGGAGGAAGATACGCTCCCAGCGGCTCATGGGCGTTCGCGGCGTCCACGAAAACAGATGATATCATGGGCGCGACGGAGCTTGTGAAATGCATGACAAACGTGGAGAACGGCGTCGCATTGTGGAAGACGACCAAAAACCTGCCGTCCACCTTTGAAGCGTTTGAACAGTGCGAGGAATTTCAAAACGACGAGAATTGTAAGGCATTGTACGAGCAGCTGCGGGAAAAAGGACACCCGCGCCCGAAAACGCCTGTTTATCCGCAGGTAAGCACATCTTTTCAGCAGGTGCTTGAAAATTGCGTTTTAAGCGGGGCGGATCCGCAGACGGAACTGGATAAAGCGGTAGAAAGGATTAACGCGAAGCTGAAGCGTTATATGGTGAAATGATATGAAGAAAAAATCAGAATCAATTTTGGGCATGGCGTTTTTCGGACCGGCGCTGGTGCTTCTCACAGTTTTTTTGTTCCTGCCGATGATCCTCACTCTCATTTTCAGTTTTACCGATTTTTTTGCTCTGAATCCGGGTTTGACCCATTTTGTGGGACTGGACAATTTCTTCCAGATTTTTCACGACGAAGATTTCAGGCAGGCGTTTGTTAATACGATATGTTTTGTGATCATCATTGTGCCGCTGCAGGGGCTCGGTTCCCTGGGGCTTGCCCTTTTGATCAATAAGGTCACGCACTGTAAGCGGTATTTCAAGGTGGCGTTTTTTCTTCCGGTCGTGATGTCCCTGGCAGTTGTGTCTACGCTGTGGGTACAGATTTACGGACCGGAGGGCATTTTAAATTCCATTTTGGCGCATTTTGGCATTCCGGCGCAGCCGTTCATCAACAGCGCGTCGCAGGCTCTCCCGGCGATCGCTATTATGAGCGCGTGGCAGGGCGTCGGATATCAGATGATCATTTTCCTGGGCGGGCTGCAGGCGATCAATCCGGCTCTGTATGAGGCGGCTGAGATGGATCACGCGACCGGCTGGCAGAAATTTAAGGACATTACGCTGCCGGAGTTAAAGCCGTTGTGTATTTTTGTCTTTATCACGATCACGATCGGCGCGTTCCGTATGTTGGTGCAGCCAATGGTCATGACGGGCGGCGGGCCTTCCCATTCCACCTACACAATGGTATATGATATTTACGAGACAGGCACAGTAAACTGGGAGATCGGACTGGCGTCGACAATGGCGATCGTATTTGCCGTATTTGTTATGATACTGACGGTGATCCAGACCATCTTGACCAGGGATAAGGAGGAAAAACATGAAAACAAGAAAGCAAAAAATTTGTAATTGGATCCTGGCTGTTGTTATGTTGGCTGCCTCCCTGTTTTTTCTGTTTCCGGTCATTTGGATGGCGGCAAATTCCTTTAAGACCGACGCGGCGATCACCAGGGATATGAACTCGCTGGCAGCTTTTATCCCGCCTGCCTTAAACGGAAACTTTTTTGACAATTATATTACCATTTTGACCAACACTTCCTTTTTGAAATATACGGTGAATACGTTATTTTACGCGGCGGTACTGATCGTGATCGGTGTGATCGTGAACGGGCTGGCAGGATATGCGCTGGCAAAGATAAAATTTCCGTTCCGGGAGCGCTGGCTGATGATCATCATGCTTCTGATGATCGTTCCGATGGAAACGATCATTACGATACATTTTTTCTTTATCGCGAAATTAGGGCTGTTAAATAATGTGATCGGCTATATTCTGCCGATGATCGTAAATCCGTTCAATATCTTTCTGTTCCGCCAGGTTTTTGTCAGCCTGCCGGATGACGTATACGAGGCCGCCCAGTTAGACCATTGCAGCCCGATCAAATACTTTTTTACGATGGTGCTGCCAATGTCAAAAAGCGTGGTTGCGACGGTCAGCGTATTTACCTTTTTGAATGTCTGGAACGATTATCTGTGGCCTTCGCTGGTATTTACATCCGGCGATCTGCTGACGGCGCAGATCGGGTTAAACGCGATCACGGCAAATGAAAATACGACGATGGGACAGACGCTCGCGGTGATCACCCTGGTCACGATTCCAGTTATCATCATTTATTCATTTTTCTCAAAGCAGATTGTAGAAGGCGTTGTTTCAACAGGATCAAAGGAGGGTTAAAAAATGGGATTTGTTGAATTAAAGAATGTATGTAAAAAATACGAGAAGACAAATAAAAACGCTGTTACGGATTTTAACCTGTCGATCGAGGAAAAGGAGTTTGTCGCCTTTGTCGGACCGTCGGGATGCGGCAAATCGACAACGCTCCGCATGATCGCGGGCTTTGAAGAAATTACCAGCGGGGAGCTTTATATTGACGGAAAAAAGATGAATGAGATCGCGCCGATGGACAGGGGCATTTCGATGGTGTTCCAGAACTACGCGCTGTATCCCCATATGTCCGTAGAAAAAAATATTTCCTATGGTTTGAAGAATATGAAAGTGCCGGCGGATGAGATCAGGAAAAAGGTGGACTGGGCGATCAAGGTGCTCGGCTTGGAGGAGTACCGCTACAGAAAACCGAAAAATCTGTCCGGCGGGCAGAGACAGCGGGTTGCCCTTGGAAGAGCCATTGTAAAGGATTCCAAATTGTTCCTGATGGATGAGCCGCTGTCGAATCTGGACGCGAAGCTCAGAGTGAGCATGAGAAATGAGATCAGCAAACTGCACCGCGCGTTAGGAAGTACCACTATTTATGTAACGCATGACCAGGTGGAGGCTATGACGATGGCTGACAGAATCGTGATCATGAAGGACGGCGTGATCCAGCAGACAGGCGCGCCGATGGAGCTGTATGAGCATCCGGTCAACAAGTTTGTGGCAGGATTTATCGGTTCGCCGCAGATGAATTTCTATCCGGTCAAGCTGGAGGGAAACACGCTTTCCTTTGAAGGCGGAGGAACGGTAAACCTGCCGGAAGGGATCGCGGAAAAGTTAAGTCCCCGCAAGGAACTGATCATGGGGATACGCGGGGAGGACATTAAGTTTGACGAACAGAATATGGGGCTGTACGGAGCGGACAAACAGAGCGCGACGATCGAGAACACAGAGATTATGGGAAATGAGAATAATCTTTACTTTCCATTTGGCGGGATCACGACGGTAGCAAGAGTATCCAAATACGAAGTGAGTGAGATTGGCGATACGGTGGAGTTTGTTCTGATGCCGCATAAAATGCATTTCTTTGATCCGGAAACGGAGGCTGCGATCGCTTTGTAGGCGGCGATCCTATGAGAATGTTTGTGCCGGAGCGACGCAAATAGATGACGGCAGATCCGTCTGCGCGAACGCTCCAGAAAGGGGAAATAGAATGACGCCATTAGAGAGGGCAAACCGATATCAGGACGATCACAGGATCGGAAAAGAGGAAAAACCGGTGTTTCATGTTACTCCGCCGGTCGGTTGGATGAACGATCCAAATGGCTTTTCCATCTATCAGGGAACGATCCATTTATTTTATCAATATCACCCGTATAGCGATGTCTGGGGACCGATGCATTGGGGACACTGTATTTCTGATGATTTTATCGACTGGAAGGAACTCCCTGTCGTACTGGCGCCGGATCAGGAGTACGACGCTGCCGGATGCTTTTCCGGCAGCGCGGTAGAGACTGCGGACGGGCACGCGTTAGTTTATACCGGGGTGAAAGAGACGGAGAGAGAAGACGGGACAAAGGAAGTGATCCAGCAGCAATGCCTGGCGACAGGCGACGGGTTCTGTTATAAAAAAGCGAAAGAGAATCCGGTCATATCATGCGGACAGCTCCCGGACGGCTTTTCCAGGGAGGATTTCAGAGATCCGAAAATCTGGAAAGAGGGAGAGCGGTATTATCTCGTGGCAGGCAGCAGGAACGAACAGGGGAACGGGCAGGTCGTTTTGTTTGCCTCAGAGGATCTGAAAGAGTGGAGGTATGTATCCGTGCTGGCTGACAATCAGGGCAGGTATGGCACGATGTGGGAATGTCCGGATTTTTTCCAGCTGGGAGATAAAGATGTCCTGCTTGTTTCCCCGATGAATATGCGGGCGGATGGAAAAGAGTTTCACAACGGCAACCAGTCGATCGCGATGATCGGAGCCTATGACAGAAAAAAATTCCGTTTGGCGGAGGAGCAGGTCGTCATGCTGGATCATGGGACAGATTTTTATGCGGCGCAGACATTGCGGACAAAAGAAGGACGCAGGATCATGATCGCATGGATGCAGTCGTGGGATATGATCATTAAACCCGCCGGTCAAAAATGGAATGGAATGATGACCGTTCCGAGGGAACTGGAGCTGCGGGACGGCGTATTGTATCAAAATCCTGTCCGGGAACTGGAAAAATATCGGACTGCCCCGATGTTTTGCAGCAACAGGGAAATATCCGGAACCTGCGCGATACCGGGTGTGAAAGGGCGCGTGCTGGATCTGACGCTGGAAATCCTCGGGGGAGATTTTGAGCGCTTCTCCATCCAGTTCGCGAAGGATGAAACGCATTTTATCCGGTTTTGTTATCAGCGCGCCAGCCGGGAGATCGAATATGACCGCACCTATTCCGGAATAACGCGGGACGTGGTGTGTCGTAGAAGTATGGTTATCAAAAAACCGAAAAAAACGTTAAAGCTCCGCCTGATCCTGGATGTATTTTCGGCAGAGCTGTTCATCAACGACGGCGCGCAGGCATTCAGTTCGACTTATTTTACGCCGCCGTCCGCGCGGGATATTGTATTTACGTGCGATGGGACGGCGATCGTCAATATTGAAAAATATGGGATCGCGCTGGATTAGGGAAAAGATATGCCTGTCGTTACTTTTCCGCCTCCGGTATGCAACCCCATATATGCCAGGCTTTTTCCTCCCCGGATGTCTTGAAAAGTGTTTATAAATGAGTTATAATTTAAAAAACATTAAAATGATGTGGTGGAGTGAAGGGATGGACCAGAACCAGTATATCGCGGAGGATATCCGCGATAAGTATGAATTTTACAATTACGGACATGCGCTGGAGATATTGCACGAGAGTTTTACAGAGGAATGGAGCGAACTGCAGGAGTGCTTCCGGAAGCTATTGCTTACGCGGGAGGACATATTGAAAGCGGGCGGGAATGAGAGCCCGATACCGAAAAAATTTGATGAGGTGCTCTATCCTTACGGATGGAGGGAGATTCGGATCTCCGGTGATCTCATAGTGAAGAAATATCCGCGGCAGGCGGCACAGAGACGCGGACGTTTTGCAGATGAACCTTTTGAGACAGAGACGATTGCAGGCTACATAGACGGACACAACATAGACTTCCTAAAGAACAGGGTAGCTTTTGATTTGGAATGGAACAGCAAGGATCAGACCTTTGATCGGGATTTGATGGCTATGAGAACATATTTTGATTGTGGTTTGATTGATGTAGGAGTGATTGTGACGCGGGCGCAAGAGCTGAATGATATTTTTCGGGAATTAGGGATTCTTGCAAAATACGGAGCGAGTACGACATGGATCGGCAAGCTCACTTACCGGCTGGATAGTCGGAGAAATGGCGGCTGCCCGATTTTAGCGGTAGGAATAAAAAAGGAGTGTGTAGCTGGGTATGAGCGACTTAGAGCATACAGTGAAGAATTTAATGACCTTCACGGCAGGGAAGAAATATAATACCATTTACGCGGATCCGCCGTGGCGTTTTCAGAACCGCACAGGAAAGATGGCGCCGGAGCACAAACGCCTTACGCGATATGAGACAATGACGCTTGACGAGATCAAAGCGCTTCCCATTGCAGAGATCGCTGGAGAGAAGGCGCACCTTTATCTCTGGGTGCCGAACGCTCTCCTCCCGGATGGGCTTGCGGTGATGGATGCGTGGGGCTTTGACTACAAAAGCAACATAATATGGGAGAAAATACGCAAGGACGGAGGACCGGATGGGCGCGGCGTAGGTTTTTACTTCCGCAATGTAACAGAGATGTTATTGTTTGGCATAAAAAAGCACAGCGCTCCGAACAGGACGCTCTCCCCGGCGCGATCACAGGTGAACCTGATCCGCACGATGAAGAGGGAACACAGCCGCAAGCCGGACGAGATGATTTCAATCATAGAGGCGTGCAGCGCTGCTCCCAGAATTGAGCTTTTTGCCCGCGGAGCCCGCAGCGGCTGGGAAATGTGGGGCGATCAGGCTACGCCGGATTATGAGCCGGATTGGGCGACATATGCGAATCACACACGGGCAGAGTGTATAGAAAGTGTCGTGGCAGTGGCAGAATGAGAATGAGGTATCCATATGTTTCACTCAAATAATCTGTACCAGATATTCACCTATGTGAAAAACAAGGATACCGAATTTGGCGAAATGCCGTATAGGGTATGTTGTTTTATGCCCGGACAGATGAAGTTATCCAGCCGGATAATGTTTATCAAATGAGCGGAAATCAGATCAGCGTTAAAACGCAGGACTTAACCCAGAATTTCTCAGAATTTGCTGCGTAGCGGAAGGCGATTGTGAATGACCGCTTTCATACAGCTTTTTGATCTCCGGCGGAAGTCCGTCCGGGATCATTTGGCTCAGCCGGTCCTCGTTTCCTTCCCGGATCGCGGTTTCGTAATACCAGCATTTATAGTTCAGCATATCGAGTGTTTTTTGGAGGCGCGCCATTTCTTCTTCTACGGCGCGCTTTCTTGCTTCAAACAGTTCTTTTCTTTTTCCATATGTGGCGGCTCCCTCGGCTGCCCATTCCATAAATTGCCGGATATCCCGGATTTCCAGACCCGATGCTTTCAGGCATTCGATTACCCGCAGGGCTTCGATCTCGCGTTCGCTGAACCGGCGGATGCCCGATTGCCGTTCCATTTCGGGAAAGAGTCCTTCTTTATCATAATATCGCAGTGTGGAAATGGGAAGATGGAACATTTCCGAAACCTGTCCGATCGTATACATCATGTTTTCCTCCGATCTCAAAAAGTCCTTGACCTAAAGTTAGGTTTAGGTTTTATGATAAAAATTGTAACACAGGATGCGAAAAAAAGCAATCCGTTACAGGGAGGTTTTTAAGATGGAAAAAGAAAAATTACAACTCACGCAGGAATGGGATAAAACATTTCCGGAGAGCGATCAGACGGATCACCGCAAAGTAACGTTCATTAACCGCTACGGCATCACGCTTGCGGCGGATCTGTATGCGCCGAAAAACGCGGACGGGAAATTGCCCGCGCTCGCTGTCTGTGGTCCTTTTGGAGCGGTTAAGGAACAATGCTCCGGTCTTTATGCCCAGACGATGGCAGAGCGGGGATATCTGACGCTCGCGTTTGATCCGTCGTTTACCGGAGAAAGCGGCGGGAATGTCCGCGATATGGCGTCTCCCGACATCAATACGGAGGATTTTATGGCGGCGGTCGACTTTCTGTCGTTGTGCGACCGGGTTGATCCGGAACGTATCGGCGTTATCGGCATCTGCGGCTGGGGCGGCATGGCGCTGAACGCCGCCGCGCTGGATACCCGGATCAGGGCAACGGCGGCAATGACGATGTATGATATGGCGCGCGTCAATGCGAACGGATATTTTGATTCCGAGGACAGCGAAGAAGCCCGGTACGCGAAGAAAGCCGCCATGTGCGCGCAGCGGCTGGAGGATCTCCGGAAAGGCGAATACAAACCAGGAGGCGGCGTGGCAGACCCTCTGCCGGAGGATGCGCCGTTCTTTGTGAAAGACTACTATGACTACTATAAGACGCGGCGGGGCTATCATCCCCGTTCGCTGAATTCCAACAGCGGTTGGAACGTGATCGGCTGCGAGTCCTTTATGAATCAGCCGATTCTCAGATACAGCAATGAGATCCGTTCCGCCGTGCTCATTGTCCATGGGGAAAAGGCACATTCCTGCTATTTTGGAAAGGATGCTTACGCCAACATGATCAGGGACAGCAAATACGCGGACAACAAAGAGCTGATGCTGATTCCGGGAGCGGTGCATACCGACCTCTACGACGGAGGCGGGAAAAACGCGATTCCGTTTGACCGGCTTCAGCGGTTTTTTGAGCAATACCTGAAATAACCGGAAAAATGGCGCCGGAGCGGGATCCCTCTGCGCCATTTTTTATGTCACAGGAAATTTCGTCCTGTGACATAAAAAGCCTCCGGCTGGATGCGCAGCTCGCAGAGAGGAAACTGCTGCTTCACAGCTTGCTCGCGTGCAAAAAATGCCTTCTCCCCTCATGAATGAGGGGCAGGGGAGCTGATATGCCGAAGGCATTTTTCATGGCTGTTGAGATGTCCGCTCCGGCTTTTGCGATCAACCTGGACGGATTTGCCGAGTCGTACTTGGCGAATCTGGTTTTCTGCGCTATACTGTAACCAGAAAAACGGGAGTTCGGGATGAAAGAAGAGCAGGATGAGAACGGATTTTTCACAGGGAAAAGTATGGAAAAATATTGTATCCCAGGCAGTGCCGCTGACGCTTGCCCAGTTGGTACAGCTCTTATATAATATCGTGGATCGGATCTATATCGGGCATTTGCCGGGAACGGACAATATGGCGCTCACGGGCGTCGGTCTTACATTTCCGGTCATCACGCTGATCGCGGCGTTCACAAACCTGTTCGGCACAGGCGGGACGCCGCTGTTTTCGATCGCGAGGGGCAAACGGCAGGAGGCGAGCGCCGAAAAAATCATGGGCAACGTATGCTGCCTGCTCGTGGCGGCGTCGGTTCTGATCACTGTATTCGGTTTTCTGTTCCGGCGGCAGATTTTGTTTCTGTTCGGCGCAAGCGCGGAATCTTACCGATATGCGGATCAATATTTACAGATATACCTGATCGGGACCGTTTGTTCCATGCTGGCGACTGGCATGAACGGATTTATCAACGCGCAGGGGTTTCCGGGCATCGGGATGATGACGACCGTCATAGGGGCGGTCCTGAACCTGATCCTCGACCCGCTGTTTATTTTCGTCATGCATATGGGCGTACGGGGAGCGGCGCTTGCGACGGTCATAAGCCAGACGGTTTCCGCTGTCTGGGTGCTGCGTTTCCTCACGGGGAAAAAGGCTGTGCTGCACCTGAAAAAAGAAAACGCGAAGCTGGACGCCGCGCTGGTAAAAAGGATCACCGGGCTGGGCGCTTCCGGGTTCATCGTGCAGGCGACGAACGCGCTGGTTCAGATCGTGTGCAACATTTCCCTGCAGACATACGGCGGCGACCTGTATGTCGGGATCATGACCGTGCTGAATTCGGTCAGGGAATTGCTGTCGCTTCCGGTTACCGGCATTACGAGCGGCAGCCAGCCGATCCTCGGATACAATTACGGGGCGAAAAAGATCAGCCGTGTCAAAGAGGGGATCCGCTTTACGGCGTGGATCGGAATCGGATATACGCTTGCCGCATGGCTGTTCGTGATGCGGTTCCCGCATCTGTTGTTTGCCATATTTACGGAAAATAAGACGATGGTGGAGACCGGAAACGCCGCGCTGCAGATGTACTTTTTCGGCTTCTGTTTTATGGCGTTCCAATTTTGTGGTCAATGCACGTTTCAGGCGCTTGGGTTCGCCAGACGGTCGATTTTTTTCTCGCTGTTCCGGAAAGTGCTGATCGTCGTGCCGCTGACGGTTCTTTTGCCCATGGCAGGGCTCGGCGTAAACGGCGTATTTCTGGCGGAACCGATTTCCAACATTGTCGGAGGGCTTGCCTGCTTTACAACGATGTGGCTGACGGTTTATCGGAAGCTGGACCGGATGGCGGTATGAGGCGCCGCGCGCCGTTCCGGGGCAGAACGGCGATGTTGATTTTTTCGCATGGAATGATATAATAACGGAGAACAGAATGGGCGTGCCGGTCTGCGGCTTTTTCCGGCGGGGGAACCGGAGCGGGAGTCGGGCGGCACTGGAAAAAAGGAGAAAAGGGGAAGGAAAACAATGGAAAATTATTTTGGAGAACATACGCCGAAGCTTGGATTTGGCTTGATGAGGCTTCCGAAAAAGGAAGACGGGTCATATGATATGGATCAGGTAAAACAGATGGTCGATCTGTTTATGGACGCCGGTCAGACATATTTTGATACGGCGTTTGTATATGACGACGGGCGGTCCGAGCGCGCGGCGCGGGAAGCGCTCGTAGAGCGGTATCCGCGCGACCGGTTCACGCTTGCGACCAAGCTGTGCGCGTGGGCGGGAGATCATACGGAAGAAAAGGCGAAACAGCAGTTTTTTACGAGCCTGGAACGCACCGGGGCAGGATATTTTGACTATTATCTGCTCCACGCGCTGCAGACGTCGAATTATAAATTGTATGAGCAATATGGCATCTGGGATTTCGTGAAGGAGCAGAAAGAGAAAGGGCTGATCAGGCACTGGGGCTTTTCGTTCCATTCTACGCCGGAGATTCTGGATGAGGTCCTGACGGAACATCCGGACGCGGAATTTGTCCAGCTTCAGCTCAATTACGCGGACTGGGAAAATCCCGACGTCGCGGCGAGAGAGAATTATGAAGTGGCGCGCCGGCACGGAAAGTCCATCGTCGTCATGGAGCCGGTCAAGGGCGGCGCGCTTGCCAATCCGCCGGAAAATGTCCGCGCGATCCTGAAAGAAGCGGACGCGGAGGCGTCGGCGGCTTCCTGGGCGATCCGGTACGCCGCGTCCCTGGACGGGATCATAACGGTACTGTCCGGGATGTCCAACCTGGCGCAGATGAAGGACAATTTATCCTATATGAAAGAGTTTCGGCGGCTTGACGAGGCGGAGCATCTTGTGATACAGAAAGCGCAGGAAGCGATGACGGGCATCCATTCGATCCCTTGTACCGGCTGCCATTACTGTACGTCCGGCTGTCCGATGGAGATTCCGATCCCGGAAATATTTGAGGCGAGGAACAAACAGCTCATATGGGGACACCTCCGGGAGGGGAGCGCGCTGTATGAGAAAGCGACGGCAGGAGCGGGACGCGCGTCGGACTGCATTGCCTGCGGTCAGTGTGAGAGCGCCTGCCCGCAGCAGATACCGGTGATCGACAAATTGAAGGACTGCGCCGGCGCGTTTGACCGGTGACGCCCGGAAAAGCGAAGGGGAGGTTGGAAATTGAACAGTGAGATCAAGCGGATTTTGAACGCGGTGCGCGACGGAGAGTTGTCTGTGGACGAAGCGCTGCTTAAGATCAAGACGGCGCCGTACGAAGATATCGGATACGCGAAAGTTGATCTGCATAGAAAAGTGCGGCAGGGCGCGGCGGAAGTGATCTATGGAGCCGGGAAGACGCCGGAACAGATCATCGGCATTATCGGCGTGATGAAAAAACACGGGCAGGATCCCATTTTAATTACAAGGCTTTCGGCGGAATCCGCTGCAGCCGTGTCGCGCGTGTACGCGCTATCTTATGATGAGACGGCGAAAACGGGCGTGATCGGCACGCCGCCGGTTCCGTCCGGCATAGGAAAAATCCTTGTGGCGACAGGAGGGACGAGTGACGTCCCGGTCGCGCAGGAAGCGGCAATCACGGCGGAACTGCTCGGAAATGAGGTGGTCCGGCTGTACGACGTGGGCGTCGCGGGCATCCATCGTCTTCTGGCTCACAAAGACGAGATCATGGACGCGAGCGTGATCATCGCGATCGCCGGAATGGAGGGCGCGCTTGCGAGCGTGATCGGAGGGATGGCAGACTGCCCTGTGATCGCGGTGCCGACGAGCGTGGGCTACGGAGCGTCGTTCGGCGGTCTTTCCGCCCTTCTCTCGATGCTCAATTCCTGCGCGAGCGGTGTTTCGGTCGTTAATATTGATAACGGGTTCGGCGCCGGTTATCTGGCGAGCCGGATCAATCATATGGAGGCGAAAAAATGAGGACATTGTATCTGGATTGCGGAATGGGAGCGGCAGGTGATATGTTGACGGCAGCGCTTGCCGAATTGCTGCCGGAGCCGGATCGGTTCGCGGAACAGATGAACGCGCTTGGGATACCGGGCGTGCGGTTTTCCATGGAATCCGTGATGAAAAGCGGTATTCGGGGGACGAAGGTGACAGTCAAGATACATGGGGAGACAGAAGATGAAAAACCGGCGCATACCCATCCGCCGGTTCACGCGCATGAACATACCCATCATCACCACAGCGGGATGGAAGAAATACGGAGGATCATTGACGGGCTGCCGATTCCGGAAACGATCCGGAATGAGATTTGCGCGGTTTATGAGAAGATCGCGGAAGCGGAGAGCCGCGTTCACGGGGTTCCGGTCATGCAGATCCATTTCCATGAGGTCGGAACCATGGACGCGATCGCGGATATTACCGCGGTCTGCCTGCTGATGGATCAGCTCAAACCGGAGCAGGTGATCGTTTCTCCCGTTCATGTGGGAAGCGGGCACATTGTATGCGCGCACGGCGTATTGCCTGTTCCGGCGCCGGCAACGGCGTATCTGCTGAAGGATATCCCCATTTACGGGGGAAAGATCGAGGGCGAACTTTGTACGCCTACCGGGGCAGCGCTTCTGCGGCATTTCGCGACGCGGTTCGGCGATATGCCCGTCATGAGGACGCAGGCGATCGGATACGGCATGGGGAAAAGAGAATTTGAGACGGTAAACTGTCTGCGGGCGATGCTCGGGGACGCCGAAGCGGTTCCGGATCCGGTATGCGAACTTTCCTGCAACGTAGACGATATGACAGGAGAGGAGATCGGGTTCGCGGTGGATCGGATAAGGGAAAGCGGCGCGCTTGACGTCTGCGCGATCCCTCTTATGATGAAAAAATCCCGCCCGGGCACGATGATCCAGGTGTTGTGCCGGGAACAGGACCGGGATTCCGTGCTGGCGGCGATGTTTTCCTGCACGACGACGATCGGGATCCGGGAGACGGCTGTCCGCCGGTATGTGATGGACCGGGAGACAGAGGAGATACAGACAGCGTATGGGCTGGTCCGGCGGAAAAGATCAGCCGGATTCGGCGCTGTGCGTGAAAAATATGAATATGAAGATCTTGCGCGAATCGCGGCAGAACAGGGCTGCGGCATCGCGGAGATCCGGAACCGGATTTCTGCCTGCCGCGCGGAGGAGCAAAAGGGAAAACACAGATGAGTACGGAGACCAATCGCCGGGGATGGGGCTTGACGCAAAATCAGCTGAAAATGATCGGCATTGTCAGTATGACGGTGGATCATATCGGGATGATCTTGTTTCCCGGTCAGATATGGATGCGGGTGGCAGGAAGGCTCGCGTTTCCGATCTTTGCTTATTCGATATACGAGGGCTGCAAATATACGAAGCGCCCGCTTGCCTATCTGGGACGGATGGTTCTGCTCGGGCTGATCTGCCTTCTCGGCGAGTATCTCTACACCGGACGGGTATATGGAAATGTGCTTCTTACTTTTTCGCTTTCCATTCTTATCCTGCTGGCTGTCCGATATGCAAGAGAGAAAAGTTCCGGAACACTCCCCGGCGGCAGGCTGTCTCCGGGAGGCGTGGAGCTGGTCGTCGCGGCGGTCGTCTTTGCCGCGGTCATATGCGAGTGCATACCGATTGATTACGGGTTCGCGGGAGTGCTGCTCCCGGTATTTCCCGGGATTTCCGACTGGGAAGAAAGAAACGGTACGAACGTCCCGGCATATCCGTCCCGCCGGTGGTATCCGCTGCTTGCGTTCTCCGCGGGACTGCTTCTGGTCTGTTATACGGAGGGCTACATTCAGTATTTCAGCCTTGCCGCGCTTGCGCTGCTCGCGCTGTCCAATGGCAGGCGCGGGACCATTCGCCTGAAATACTTTTTCTACCTCTACTATCCGCTGCATTTGGTGGCGCTGGAACTGATCGCTGCCCTTGCGGCAGATCGGTGACGGACAAGAAACCCTTGCTGCCTCTCTTATAGATGTGGTATAATAACGAGGAAAATGACGGTCATGCTTGCATGAACCGGCATTTGACGACTATCCCCAGCGAGACGACAGTCGAGCTGGTATAATATGATCACTTGGCGAGGTTTTGTCGAGCCTAGTGAGAATATATGCCTGCACCCATAAAGTTTTGGAGGAGGAAACGAGAATGAAACCATATGCGATTACCATTAACCGAGGATTCGGCAGCCGGGGAAAGATGCTCGGCAAGGCGCTGGCGCAGGAGCTTGGTATCGAGTTTTATGACCGGGAGCTGCTTCGGCTTGCGTCGGATGAGAGCGGGATCAACGAGGCGCTGTTTGCCCAGGCGGACGAAGAGCTGAAAAGAACGAGATTGTTCAAGTCGGCGCGGAACGTTTATTCCGGAGAATTGATTCCTCCAGACCGGGACGACTTTATTTCCAATGAAAATCTGTTCAATTATCAGGCGAAGGTGCTCAAAGACCTGATCCGGGAGACGTCGTTTGTCGTTATGGGGCGGTGCGGCAATTTTGTTTTGAAGGACGAGCCGAATGTCGTCCGGATCTTTGTCCATGCGCCGAAGGAGAATTGCATCGCGACCCTGCGGGACATTTACCACCAGCCGGATAAAAAGCTGGAAAAGATGATGCAGGACAAAGATAAACGGAGAGCGGCGTACTATGAATATTTTACGGGAAACCGGTGGGACGATGCGAGAAATTATGATTTATGCCTGAATTCTGCGGAGCTGACGATGGAGGAAGCGATCGATCTGGTGAAAGCGCTTCTGGAAGTGCGGAAAATCGCGGATTTTGGATTTTTTGAAAAAAGGTGTTGACAAATCAATTTTTGAGCGTATAATGCAACGTATAGAAAAACAAAGGCGTTTTTCCTTACAGGAGACTGTACAGGGGAAGCGCCTTTTTTATTCGCCCGGGCGGCTGTATTTGGCGGTTCCGGCGGGTAAAAGGTTTTCATTTTCAAGCAGAAAAGGAGGAGTAAGATTGAAAATGAGAGGTAGAGGGTATCCATAACTTTATGCGCACAACAAACAAGCCATCTTTCGGTGGCTGCT
>CANQDT010000032.1 GCA_947593735.1 uncultured Lachnospiraceae bacterium
AAAGCAGCCACCGAAAGATGGCTTGTTTGTTGTGCGCATAAAGTTATGGATACCCTCTACCTCTCATTTTCAATCTTTTGTCCCTCCCTTTTCATCCTGCTTTATATTATAATTGATGGAACGGATTTTGTCTAATAAAATCATGTGAAAAGCACGGCGGCGGATGATCCGGCTGGCGGGACGGAAAATTGTGAAAACGCGACATGGGAAAAAGGAAGATGACCGGTCAGACCATTATCATAGGAACGCAAATCAGATATAATAAAAGACAGGATAAAGATGAAGCAATGCGCGGAGAAATCAGGAGGGTGAGATGAGAAGGAAACTGCTTGCGATCTGGTGCCTGATCGGGATGGTCATTTCCGGCATGGCGCCGCAGGGAAATTTTATCGTGAAAGGGGAAACCGGAAAGGTGGCAGCGAAGGAACAGGAAAAACGGGCACAGATCAATTTTAACAGCGACTGGAAATTTGTTCTGGGAGATCCAAAGGGAGCGGAAGCTACGGAATATGATGATTCCGGATGGGGAGACATCGCGCTCCCCCACAGTTTCAGTATTCCGTATGACCTGAACAAAAATTCCTTTTATATTGGAGACGGGTGGTACCGCAAACATTTTATCGCGGATCCATCCACGGAAGGAAAGCGGATCAATCTGGAATTTGAAGGAGTTTTCCAGGTATGCACCATTTATGTGAACGGCAGGAAAGCCGGGTATCATGAGGGCGGATATACCGGATTCCAGGTAGATATTACAGACTATGTATCCTATGACAACGGGGGAGAGAATGTGATCGCGATACAGGTCGATAATCGTTGGAGGCCCGATCTGGCGCCTCGGGGCGGTGACCATCAGTTCAGCGGCGGAATTTACCGTGACGTTGTCCTGACGGTCACTGAACCGGTACATGTGGATTGGTACGGGACGTTCGTATGGACGCCGGCTCTCTGTAATCCGGCTTATCAGGAGGGACCGGGTTCGGTCAATATCCTGGATTCCTATGTGTCGGATGAGGAACTGGCGGAGAATCTTAGAAAACGACAGTCCGATGTGCAGGTGATAACGGATGTGACCAATGAATCTCCAGAGGAAAAGTCGATTTATGTCGTTCACGAGGTCCGGGATTCGGGAGGAAATACCGTATCGGTCTTTCAGTCCGATCCGGAGACGATCGCGTCCGGGAAGGGAAGTTCCCTTGTGGCGCAGAGCACAATGATCTCTGATATCAAATTGTGGTCCATGGATGACCCGAACCTTTATACCGTGGATACGACCGTTTACGCGGACGGGATCGCGGTCGATACATATGAATCGGAATTTGGCTTCCGCAGCGCGCAGTTTACAGAGGACGGGTTCTTCCTGAACGGGGAGAAAGTCATGTTGGACGGCGTGAACGCCCATCAGGATCACGGAGGATGGTGCGACGCGGTGACAGACAACGCGTTCTATCGGGACGTGGCAATGGTAAAGGAAGCCGGATTCAATTTTATCCGCGGTTCCCATTACCCGCATGACCCGAGTTATGCCGCCGCCTGCGATTCGCTTGGTGTCGCGCTCTGGTTTGAAGGCGGAGTATGGGGGATCGGCGGTTTCAAGGCGAATGACGACGCGTATGGAACGACGACGGACTGGACCCATTCCGCCTATCCGACGGATCCGAAATATGAAGAAAAATTTGATCAGAGTTGTATGGATCTGGTGCGCGATATGGTCCGCGTCAACCGGAACCACCCGTCGATCATCGTTTGGAGCATGGGAAACGAGGCGTTCTTTACGTCCAATGAGACGATGGAAAAGGCGAAACAGCTCATTAACAGGATGAGAAATTACTGCCATGAACTGGATCCGACCCGGAAAGCCGGTCTCGGCGGAACGCAGAGAAATAATTTTAACGACCTTACGGTCAGCGACGTGGCAGGCGGAAACGGGGACGGCGCGACCGCGAGATATACGAATTATACAGTGCCGCATATGGTGGCGGAGTACGCGTCGACGCAGGAAGAGAGAAACAATTCTACGCCGGACCTAAAATGGGGAAGCAGCTTTTCTCCCGACGAGGGAAGCACGATCGAAGTCAATGGGAAGAGGATCAAACAATATACCGCCTATAAACAGGGTCAGTACGTGGACGCGACCGGAAAGGGCGTATACCTTCCAACCGGAAGCTCCGGTATGTCCCTGTGGTGTATGTTCCATCATGGCAGCGTCGGCGGTAAAAATCTGCGCATTATGGGAATCGTGGACTATTACCGGCTCCCGTTAAAAGCCTGGTATACGTACCGCGAAGTCAATACCGGCGTACCGCGGGAGGATTCCGTGGAAGGGACTGCTTCAAAGATGAAAATGGAAGCGCGTTATACCCATGAAGGGCAGGAAACGCTGAAAAATGATGGAAAAGACGACGCGCAGATCATCGTAACGCTTCTCAATGAGGATGGAAAATGGGTCAACGACAGCACTACGGTTCAGCTGGAGGTTGTGGACGGCCCGGGCGTGTTCCCCGGAGGGAAAACTTATACAATGGAACATAACCGGCAGTTCATGGACGGAAAGGGAGCGATCGAATTCCGCTCCTATTACGCGGGTACGACGACGATCCGGGCGACCGCGGTGGACCGTCCGGAGCTTGCCCCTGTGACGATGCAGATCGTGACGGAGAATGTGATCGGCGGTCATGACGCTTCCGCGGAGCCGGAGGATTTCATGGGCAAAATGCTGGAAGCGGACAGCAGCGATAAATTGCCGGAACCTCTGCTGTACGGGAAAAATGACGCGGCGTTTAACCGGCAGACGGGAAGCACCAGCAGCTACAGGGAAGGCTACAGCCCTCTGTTCGCGGTGGACGGGAACCCGGACACCCATTGGGAAGCCGGGAAAACCGGTTCCGGGGAATACTGGCAGATCTCGCTGGAGAATACATATGACGTTTATCGGATGAAGCTTGACTTCGGAGAAAAGACCTATCCTTACAAGATCGAGGTGAAAGCGCCGTCCGCAACGGACTGGATGCTCATCCGCGAATATCGGACGCCGGAGGAAGCGGCGAACCGGCCGGAAGAAGAAACGTTGCTGGGACAGACGGTCCTGGATCTGAGGATTACGTTTACAGACGTTCCCGATGATGAATACGCGGCTCTCTACGAGTGTCGGATATACGGCGTGGAACATAAAACGCATCCTTACCAGGTGAACAGCGAGTACGTGTCCGACCTGCCTCATTCAAAATTGGAGTATGGATGGGGGACGTTCCGCAAGGATAAGAGTATTCAGGGTAATCCGATCACACTGGGCGACGGTTCTGTTTACGAAAAAGGGCTCGGACTTCATGCAGACAGCGAAGCCGTTTATCTTCTGAACGGGAAATATACGAGATTCCAGGCAGTTCTCGGGATCGACGCGGAGACGGGAACCAGTATTCAGGACGCGGACGCGACTTATCAGGTCTATGCGACTTATTTTGATGAAGTGGAGCAGGCGGATAAGGAAATACAGATTTTGAATAAAACGATCACCGGAGCCGAAACGGCAAAAATCGATTTGTCGGTCGATCAGGCGACAAAACTGCGGCTGGTGACGGATAAGAACGCGGTCGACAGCAACGACCATACGGACTGGGCGGATGCGAAGCTTCTCGGCGCGCTGAGGGATATCACGCCGGATAACGCGTCCCTGTCGGCGACGCTTGGCACCAACATGACCGCGCCGCAGGCAGGAAAAAAATTTGAGGCGAATTTCCGCCTGACAAACAAAACGTCGGGGAAAAAATCGTATCGGCTGAAGCTGGAGGTATATGATTCCGAAAACCGCATGGTGGGATCGGAAGAGCAGGAGCTGTCTCTTGAAAAGAATGCGTCCGATTATGGGAATCTGAAAAGCATGGTGTCTGCTTCGGATACGGAATATTACGCGAAGGCATATGTCACGGACGAAAATGGATCGATACAGACGGACGAAATTGTGATGCGGGGACCGTCGTATGTCTATCAGGCGGATCCCGACGAGGAAAATGAACTTGCCGTGCGCAGAGACCTGTTCGCGCTTCAGTCGGAAATGGAAGAAAATCAGATCGCTTCCTCCAACCTTGCTCTGCCGGAGAGCGGGAGCAACGGGAGCAGGATCACATGGTCGAGCGGAACCCCGGATGTGATCTCCGATGCCGGGATCGTGACGCGGCAGCCGGAGCAGGTCGAGGTTGTCATGACAGCGACGATCACGAAGGGAAAAGCGTCTCGCGTTTATCATATTACCTATACTGTCCCGGCGATCGTTCCAGACAGATGGCCCAATTATACTCCGGAAACGGCGGTTTATACCGGAACCGGTATGAAGGTATCGACGGATACGAATTTTACTTCCGCGAAGTATACGGTCAGCGACGCGGACCTTGGCATTGTCGAGGGAGAAACGGTAGGCAGCTTTGAGAAGATCGGCTGGGTAGGCGGATTTATCAGCGGCGCATATCAATCGAAAGACAGCCGCGCGAGCAGCATCCAGTTCCATGTCGAACCGCCGCGCGCGGGATCGTATACCTTGAAGGTGATCGTATTCCAGTCTGTTTCCGGCAATATGCGGCAGTCCTCCATCCGGATCAATGAGGATGACAGTACGATTCAAAATATTGGGATCGGGCAGTTGAACCAAACGAGGATCGCGCCGGTTATGGACAAAAAACATAATCTGAGTCTGGCGACATTTGAACATGTGGAATTGAACGATGGGGACAACCTGGTTGAGATCAGCAACAAAGACGGAGACGCGCCGGAATTTGTCCGCGCTGTCTTTGTCGACGAGAAAACCGCCTTTGAGCCGGGCGATGTCGATCATTCCGGGAAGATTGATGTAAAAGACGTGACTGCCGCCCTGGAACTGGCTTCCGGAAAGCCGGGATCGGCGGGAGATAGGCTCCTTGCGGACGAGAATGGCGACGGCGCGGTTACGGCAGTGGATGCGTTATTGATTTTGAAGAAAGCCACAGGAGGGACAGGAGAATGAGAAAGGGGTTCAAGCAATGTCTTGCGTTATGTCTGACAGGGTGTATGGCATTCGGTCAGCCGCTGATGAGCGGCGGCGCTTTGCCGGCAAACGCGGAAACAGTGGAATCATTGACAGGAGCGGGAGATACGATGCAATCAGTTGTATATAGCACGACTTATAAAGATCCGGTATACAAAAGCCCGAAAGAAGAACAGCCGTGGAGAGAGGGTCTGGTCACCGGAAACGGGGAAATTGGACTGCTCGAGAGTGAAAATCCGCTGGAGGATGTGCTGATCTATCAGCATATCAAATTTGGCTATCCGAGCAACGACTACCATCAGACGCCGGAGCTTTCCGGAAGTATGGAAACAGCCAGAAAGCTGCTCGTGGAAAATAAACGGAACACGGCAAGGGATACGTTGATCAACGCGGCGACGTCCTGGCAAAAATCCCATTTCCCGGGAGCGGGAAACTGGGCGCTGCAGAATACGTACGATTTTCACCCGGGTCATCAGCTCCGGATGAAAATTACCAATATGAAGCAGGCGAACGATTACCGCAGGTTTACCAATTATGAGACGGCGGAGATCGGCGCGGAGTGGACGGATGAAAATGGAACAAAATGGATCCGGACGTCGTTCAGCTCCCGGGCGGACCGGGTCACGTATACCTACGTGAGGCCGGCAGAGGGACAGGGCAGCCTGAATATGGATCTTTCGATCGACGATATCTCGGATATGGCGAATGAGGGCGGCGGAGACGGTAAAGTCGCGGATCTGCGCTATCGCAAGATCGCGGGAGAAAACGGAGAGTTTCTGGCGCAGGTGGCGCATTATCCGAATTATGAACACAGTGATCTAAAAGAAGGCGGCTACGCCGGCGTGACGAGGATTTACGCGGCGGGAGAAAACGCGGGACAGGAATATGTGGAAGGCCCGGCGGAAGCGGTCGATAACCATGTGGACGACCGGAGGACGAACGGAAAAGTCCCGGATGAGACAAAGATCAATGTCGGCTCTGACAAAAATCCGGTGATCCGCGTCAGCAACGCGGAAGGGCTTGTCCTGGTCACAAAATCAGCCAGGACGTACGATATGGGCACGCTGGAGGCGTTTCTTTCCAAATCGGATGATGAAACGCTGGAATATGAGCTTGTCCGGGGACTTCTGCAGGATACGGAAAACGCGTATCATAAGAATTGCGTCAACCAGGCATTTTCGTATGAAAACGCGCTGCAGCCGCACGCGAAGCTGCACGGAGAGATCTTCGACCGGACCAGGCTGGATCTCCATGCCTCGGAGGAAGACCGGGCTTTGACGAATGAAGAGCTTCTCGCGAAACAGAAGGCTGATAATAAGACAATGAATCTCGCGCTCGCGGAGCGTGCTTACAACAATGGAAGGTACGCAAATATCTGCTGTTCCGGGTATCAGGTTCCCCGCCTTGGCGGAATGTGGACGGGCGCGTGGCATGTGGAGTGGAGCGGTGATTATACGACAGACGCGAACATTAATCTGCAGGTCGCCGGTTCCAACATCGGAAATATGAGAGAGTCCATCGAGGGCTTGCTGGATATGGAATTGCGGATCTCCAGCGATATGGTGGAAAACGCGTATAACATATACGGGATCCGGGACGCGATGCTTGCGCCTACCAGGACGGACGGCGATTCCGCGCCGATCATTCATTTTGGAACAGGATTCCCCGGTCATATCTGGAACGCGGGCGTCAGCTGGCTGCTGCTTCCGGTTTATGAATACTGGATGTGCTTCGGCGATCAGAAGATCCCTCTTGTGGATGATATCCGGGCGAAATTGCAGCAATGCCAGGCGAACCGGAAATCCGGGGCTTATGTGCCGTCCACCGAAGAACAGTACCAGCCGGTTCAGGATCTGCAGGATATACTGGATCTGACGGACGAACGGGTGCAGGAGATTTTGGATGAGGGATATTTTGACCTGGAATCCGATCTGCTGCGACCGTTGCTGACAAAACAGGCAAATCTCTGGACCGGACTGATGAGCCCGCACTATTATCTGAAGAAAAACGGTCTGCCGGCTTATGATCCGGATAAAACAGAACTGGAGGATGGAGAAAGCTATCTGATCCTTCCCAGCTATTCGCCGGAAAATCAGCCCGGAGACGGACAGAGCGATGTGGCGATCAATGCGGCGATGGATGTATCCGCCGCCCGCGACGGCATGAACATGGCGATCGCAATGGAGAAGCAGGTGAAAGGCGCCGAGGCGGATCAGGGCAAAATTTCAGAATGGCAGAACGCGATCGATCACCTTCCCGATTATATGTATGAGGCGACCGGGGAAGTGAAAGAATGGATGGTAAAAAATTATCCGGAACGCCATGGGCATCGGCATATCAGCCATTTGTACGGGGCATGGCCGGCGCATGAGACGGAATATGACAACGAACTGCTGGAAGGAGCCAAAATGGCGATCCAGATGCGGGAAAACGCGGCGGCGGACGGAGTGGCAGGCCACAGCTGGATGCACAAGGGACTGGTGCAGGCAAGGCTGAAAAATTCCGCGGGAGTATCCAAGATCCTGAACGGCACCTTATCCAGCAGGGTATTTTATTCCTCCATGATGACGTCGCATAATCTTAACAGCGGCGGAACAGGAGCGAACGCGCAGGGACTTCAGGCATATTGTACGGATACTGCCATCACCCTGCCCGCGATCATGCTGGAATCTCTGGTATATTCTTCCAACGGCGTCATAGAGCTTGTCCCCGCGCTCCCGGAGGAATGGAAACAGGGCGGAACCGTCACCGGAGTCGTCGCGAGAACAAGGGCGACCGTGGATTCCATGACCTGGGACGAGGAGGGAGTGACGGCGTCGATCACGTCCAATGAGGAGCAGTCCATCCGGCTGAAAGCCGGAAAGACCTGGAGTGAGGCGCTGGTCGACGGCAAGCCCCAGACGGTTCAGGTGGACGATACGGGCGACGCGTATATCCTCCTGGATATGAAAAAGGGCGAGAGCAAAACGATCCGGTTTACTTACTCGGATCGCCCGACCGGGTATTACGCGATGGCGAAAGACGGATACGCGGTCGGAGTAAAAGACAACGGGAAAGAGGAAGGCGCGGCTGTGGTCATGTCGCCGATGCAGGATATTCCCGCGTCCGCCCAGTTTGTAACGGGCGAATCGGATCAGGCTTTGTATGACGGATATGTATATATAAAGCAGGCGTCCACGAACTGGTACTTTAATGTCGACGGCTCCCAGAGGAAGAATGAAAACGGGAAAATGGTTTATTATAATGGAGCTGTGAACGGCTCCAGCGCGGATAAAGGACAATTTTTCCGTTTGGAGGATGCAGGGGACGGCTATGTGCGCATTGCCCCGTATCTGTATGTCGACGGAGAATTTAAGAGCTATAACCATGTGCTTGGGATCGATACGTCGGCTGCGGACCGTTCCGCGGATGGAACGAAGATCACCCATTCCGCCCGCGCGGACGCCGGTTCTACTGAGGAAGCGTATCAGCTCTGGAGCGTATTGGATTTTGGCTCCTTTGTCGCATTTCAGAATAAAGCGACCGGAAAGTATATCAACGCCGCGGCAAGCAGTTACACGGATCTGACACAGTCGTCCGGGGGAACGCCGACCGCGACCGGATGCCAGATCTGGCAGTTCGTGAGCGTGGACGGATCCGTCGGAACCTACAAGATCATCAATACGACGACCGGCAGGATGTTATGCGCGGACGGCGGGCGGCTCACAGTGAAACGCAGCGGATCTCTGTGGATCGTGACAGAAGATGGGACGGTCATGACTGAAGACGGGACAAAAGCGCTGCGCGCGGACGGCGAGGAGTTGTCGCTTACCGATCCGGAAAACGGAACGGTGTTCTCGATACTGGCGCAGCCGGAGACAGAGATCATTTACGCGGCGGATGCGCTCACCATCGACGGGGACGGAGTAGTAAACGACCGGATCTCCCTCTACGAAGGAGACAAGGTGACGCTCACCGCTTCCACGGAGCCCGCAAGGGCAATGCGGAACGGGGTAAAATGGTACGTGACCGATCAAAGCGGAAAGGAAACGGACCGCGTGACCGTGTCTGCCGGCGTGGTTTCCCTCGGATATGAATCCGGCGGCGCGCGGTATAAAGTATACGCGAAAGTCAATGGAAGCGACGTCACCTCCAACGTGATCACGATTACGTCAAAACGATCCAATAAAACGCGCATTGATGTCGGCAAAAATAATTATATCGCCAATTACGCGCCGAACGGGGATGTGAACAAGAAATTCGGCGGCGAGGGACGGCTTGGCATACAGAAGAACGGCACATCCGACATCAAGGACGCTTATCTCTCCTTCGACCTGTCGGGAATCGACCAGGGCAGGAATGTGGAAAAGGTCAGTCTTGTGCTGACATTCGCGGAAAACAATGGGAACAGCGAGTTTACCCTGTATGCCGCGGACGCGTCCGACGTCGTTTACGCGGCCGACCATTCCAAACCGTGGGATGAGGATATGCGCTGGAGCGATATCGGATATCTCGGCGATAACGCGTACACGGAAGAGTGCGCCTTCGCGACGACGCAGGTAACGGCAGGCTCAGCCGGCGATACCTTTTCCATGGATGTGACCGATCAGGCGATACGCATGAAGGAGCAGGGAAAACCGTTGGAGATGCGCCTGTTCCAGCTGGTGGACAGCCGCATTTATGTCGGCTCTTCCAGGGCTTCCAACAAGGATTACGTGCCGTATCTGATGGTGCAGTACGCGGACGATACGTTTGCCGGCGACGTCAATGAGGATGGAACGGTTACCGCGGTGGACGCGCTGATGGCGCTGAATATCGCGACCGGCGGAGACGGATATACGGAAGAACAGAAGCACGCCGCTGATTTTGACGGGAACGGGACGACGGATACGAAGGATGTTCAGGCAATTTTAAAGAAAGCAAGCAGATAACTGGTGTGGGCGTTCCTGCACGGCGTGCGCCGGAACAGCAGGTCGGGAAGAAAACGAATAAAATAGTCTGTTTTAACAAATACTCCATGTAATACATTTACATGGAGGTTTGTTTTTATGAAGACGATCACAAATGTGCATGGGCGCCAGGTGCTGGATTCGAGAGGAAATCCGACCGTGGAAGTGGAAATCGAGATCAATCACCGGTTTACGGGAAGGGCGATCGTGCCGTCCGGGGCGTCCACGGGCAAGCATGAGGCGCTCGAGCTTCGGGATGGGGACAAAGCCTATCTGGGGCAGAGCGTGGAAAAGGCGGTCATCAATGTCAACACGCGCATCAGCGACTGCCTGATCGGATTAGAAGCAGATTCTCAAAGGCAGATCGACCATATCCTGATCGATCTGGACGGTACCCCGAACAAATCAAGGCTGGGCGCCAACGCGACGCTCGGGGTCTCGCTCGCGTTCTGCAAGGCGAGCGCCCTGTCGCACGGAATGCAGATCTTTGAGTATATCGGCGGCTGCAACGCAAACCGGATGCCGGTCCCGATGATGAATATTTTAAACGGGGGACGCCATGCGGATAATACGGTGGATCTGCAGGAATTTATGATCATGCCGGTCGGCGCAGCCACGTTCCGCGACGGTCTTCGTATGTGTTCGGAAGTCTACCATACATTAAAGCAGATCCTGAAAGAAAGGAATATGGTAACCGCGGTCGGAGACGAGGGCGGATTCGCGCCCGATCTCGCTTCCTCCGGCGAAGTGCTGGAATATCTCGTGAAAGCGATCGAGAAAGCGGGCTATGCGCCCGGAAAGGATCTGAAAATCTCGATCGACGCTGCCGCGTCTGAGTTGTACGATATGCAAAAGGATCTGTATTATTTCCCGGGAGAGAGCAGGATGCTCGGAAAAGCCGTTTACCGCAACGCGGAAGAAATGGTTCAATATTATGAGTCGCTCGTGAAGGACTTTCCGATCTGTTCGCTGGAGGACGGGCTCCACGAGGATGACGCGAAAGGGTGGAAGGTACTCACGTACCGGCTGGGTGATAAGATCCAGCTGGTCGGCGACGATCTGTTTGTGACCAATGTCGAACGGCTGCAAAAAGGGATCGACCATCATATCGCCAACGCGATCCTGATCAAATTTAACCAGATCGGAACCCTTTCGGAAACTCTCGACGCGATCGAGCTTGCGAAGTGCAGCGGGTACCAGGTCGTCATTTCTCACCGGTCGGGAGAAACGGAAGATTCAACGATCGCCGATCTGGCTGTCGCCGTCAATGCGGGTCAGATCAAGACAGGCGCTCCGTGCCGAAGCGACCGCGTCGCAAAATATAATCAGCTTTTGCGGATTGAGGAAAATTTATCTTGCACAACGTATTTTAGTGTGTTATAATCTCATAAGTTGAGTTTAGGAGGTACAACCACATGATAAATACGATCGCAACAGTTGTATTTTTAATAATCGCAGTCGTTTTGACAGTCATCGTCCTGATGCAGGAAGGAAGGTCCGCGGGACTGCCCGGTTCGATCAGCGGGATCGCGGATACTTACTGGGGAAAGAACAAAGGACGTTCCATAGAAGGGAAGCTTGAGCTGACGACAAAGATCCTCGCGGTTCTCTTTGTTGTCCTTGCAGCGCTGCTGAGCTTTGGAATCTTATAAGATGAACTTCAGGCTGTGCCGACGCGCAGCCTTCTTTTTTTATCAGGATTTATTTTTCGGGAGAGAAAACAATGGAGCAGGAACGCTTGCAGGAAAGAAAGAAAATCGTAAAAAATTTAATCTATGATCCGGATTACAGACCGCTCCGGCTAAAGGAAATGGCGTTTCTTCTTCAGGTAAAAAAAGAAGACCGGGAGGACTTTTATTATGTCCTGGACCAGCTCATCCATGAGGGCAGCGTCATTGTGACCCCGAAAGGGAAATATTGCAGGCCGGAAAAGCAGCTTGTGCGCGGACAGTTTATCGGAAACCGGAACGGTTACGGCTTCGTGGAGCCGGAAAACGGCGAAGACGATATTTTTATTCCCGCGCGCCATGTCAACGGTGCGTTTCACGGGGATCTTGTTTTATGCCAGATCACGGCTCAGGCGGAAGCCGGAAAGCGGAAGGAAGGAACCGTAGTGCGCGTGATCGGGAGGGGCGAGAAAACGATCGTCGGAACATTTTCCAGGAACGGCGATTATGGATTTGTCATCCCGGACGACCAGAAATTTTCCAGGGACATTTATCTGTCCGGGGAGAACAGCAAAGGGCTTACCGACGGCGCCAAGGTGCTGGTTGAGGTGATTTCCTATGGGGAAAGGAACCGGAACCCGGAGGGAAAGGTGCGGAAAGTCCTTGGGCAATGGGACGACCCGGGCGTCGATCTATTGTCGGTTCTGTACGCCTATCATCTGGACGGGGAGTTCCCGGAGGAAGTCTTGGCGCAGTGCGCCGGGATCCCGGAACAGGTAACGGAGAGGGAAAGGAGGCACCGCCTGGACTGCCGGAGCCTGCCGACGGTCACGATCGACGGGGAGGACGCGAAGGATCTGGATGACGCGATCTCGCTGCAAAAACTGGACGGATATTATGAACTGGGCGTGCATATCGCCGACGTTTCCCATTATGTGCCGGAGGGCAGCCCTCTGGACCGGGAAGCGTACCGGAGAGGGACCAGCGCTTATCTGATCGATCATGTCGTTCCCATGCTGCCGCCCAGGCTGTCCAATGGGATCTGTTCCCTCAACGCGGGGACAGACCGGCTGGCGCTCAGCTGTATCATGAAGGTTGATCCGAAAGGAAAGGTATTTGATTACCGGATCGCGGAGACGGTGATCCGCGTCGACCGCCGGATGTCATATACGACGGTCAAAAAGATCCTGATCGACCGGAATAAAAAAGAAAGAGAAGCCTATAAAGAATTTTTACCGCTGTTTGAGAACATGCTGGAATTGTCCGGGATCATCCGCGAGCAGCGGATGGAACGGGGGTCGATCGATTTTGATTTTCCGGAGACGAAGATCACGCTCGACGAGGCGGGGGTTCCGGTGAAGATCGCACCATATGAACGGAATGCCGCCCATAAGATCATTGAGGATTTTATGCTGTTGGCGAACGAAACAGTGGCGGAGCATTTTTACTGGCAGGATATCCCGTTTCTTTACCGGGTCCATGAAAAACCGGACCAGGAAAAGATCCAGAAGCTGAAAGTCCTGATCCGGAATTTTGGCTATTTCGTCAAAAGCAGCCGCGCGGACATTCATCCGAAGGAGATCCAGAAGCTCCTCGCGAGGATCGACGGCAGCCCGGAGGAACCGTTTATCAGCAGGATCGCTCTGCGTTCCATGAAGCAGGCGCGGTATTCGCCGGAGTGCATCGGTCATTTCGGATTGTCCGCGCGGTACTACTGCCATTTTACATCCCCGATTCGCCGGTATCCGGATCTGCAGATTCACCGGATCATAAAGGAAAGCATCCATGGGACGCTGGATGAAAATCGGCTTGTCCATTATCGGGCGATCATGCCGGAGGTCGCGGAGAGCACAGGCAGGACGGAGCGCAATGCGGACGATGCGGAACGGGATCTGGTCCGGAGAAAGATGGCAGCCTATATGGCGCGCCGGATCGGTCAGGTTTACGAGGGGCTTATTTCCGGGATGACGAGCCGCGGCATGTTTGTCCAGCTTGCCAATACGGTGGAGGGAATGATCGATTTGTCGCAAATGGACGACGATTCCTACTTTTATGATGAAGAAAAATATGTTATGATAGGAGAGTATTCCCACCGGGAATTTCGCATCGGACAGAAAGTGACGGTCCGTGTTGTATCCGTCGACATATGGGAGAATACGATCGATTTTGAATTGTACGAGGAATAACGATGGCGAAGACGCAGGCGCAGAAGCTGATCGCAAATAATAAAAAAGCATATCATGATTATTTTATCGAACAGACGTATGAAGCCGGACTGTCGCTCGCCGGAACCGAAGTGAAATCTCTGCGTCTCGGTCAGTGCAGCATCAAGGAGGCGTTCATTACCATTGACAGCCGGAGAAACGTCTGGATCCAGCGGATGCATATCAACCCTTATGAAAAGGGAAACCTGTTTAACAAGGATCCGCTTCGGACAAGGCAGCTGCTGCTTCACCAGTCGGAGATCAATCAGATTGCCGGGCAGATTAAGCTGAAGGGATATACGGTCGTTCCGCTCAAAGTTTATTTGAAGGGCTCCCTTGTAAAACTGGAGATCGGTCTGGCACGGGGAAAGAAGCTGTATGACAAACGCGCGGATATCGCGAAAAAAGATCAGCAGCGGGAAGCGCAGAGAGAATTTAAAGTGAGGAATGTCGGTTGATATGAGAAAAAGATGGGTAGCCTGGCTCCTGATCTGCGCGATTTCTTTTTCCATTCCCATTTCCGCGTCGGCAGCGACGATCCGGGATAATCCGAAAAAGCTGGTCCGGCTTGTCCGGAAAGAGGTGCGGGAAGTCGCGTCCTGGAGGCCGAAGATCAAACGGCTGATCGATCGTGATCAGCTATTCGGAAACTGCGCCGTCAGTTATTACCGGTTTACCGGAAGGGAAAACTGCAAAAAGGCGTCGCGTTCCATGATCAAAGATGTGATAGAAGCGAAAACGCTCCAACAATATCCGTCAGATGTATTTTATCTGCATTATGACGGAAAGAAGAAAAAAGACGGCAGCCTGGTTTATCGGTATTCGCTGTATCAGACGAGCAGGAAGGTCCTTGCGAACCGGAATGGCATTCCCGGATGGTACAGATGATCCATATATATGGGCCCGTAATGGTTTCGACAGGGATTTTGAAACCGGTGAAGCTATCCGCAGGTGATGCGTCAAATCACAACATAAAAATAAACGCTGAAGATAATTTAGCATACGCTGCCTAATGGCAGCTGTCTGCCTTAAGCCGCCTGTTACTTAAGAGCCAGGCATCAAACCAGACAGGGAACATTACCGGTTAAGCTTTGCGCCGGTAATAGAACGATGAAGCTACCAGAGGGAAAAGGGCGTCAGTTCCCGTTTCTCCGAGGGAATGCCAAAGAGCTGACTATGATAGTAGAAGAACGGCGGACAGGTTTCTGGACACGGGTTCGACTCCCGTCGGGTCCACTTCATTGTGCAAATCCGAACTCTTTATTTTTCGTAAAGCGCGGGTTTGGATTTGTATTTTATGTAGAGGGAGACTGACTTTGGTCAGTCTCCCTTTTACAAATTTCTATCAGGTTGCTCGTCTCTTAATTGCTTGTATTCCGTTCCCCATTTTACCATGGCATCTAAAATCGGCTTGAGGCTGTATCCGGTTTCTGTCAATGTATATTCTACTTTTGGCGGTACTTCCGGATATACTTTCCGTGTAAGCAGACCGCTTTCTTCCATCGAGCGCAGATTTGATGTTAAAACTTTTTGCGAGATGGTTCCAATTGATTTTTTTAGCTCTCCGAACCGCTTTGTGCCATCCAATAAATCGCGGATGATCAGCACTTTCCAGCGGTCGCTGATCAGCATCAGAGTGGTTTCTACCGGGCAGGCAGGTAATTCTTTTTTCATATAAAATCTCCATTTTGTCATAATAGTTTCTGTTTGGTAACTATAGCACAATAAAGTGCTTACTTTACATTTTGTCTTTACGAATATATTATACTCTTACAAGCGGAAAAACTCAAGCCGCAAAAATACAATTCAGGAGGTTGAAGATTATGAAGATCGCAGTTGTTTGCGCAAATGGCAAAGAGGGAAAGTTAATTGTTGAGGAGGCAATCGCAAGAGGAGCAGATGTCACCGCTGTTGTGCGCGGCGAAAATAAGTCGGCAGCAACAAATGTCATTAAGAAAGATCTTTTCGAGCTGAACGCCGGCGATTTGGAGGGATTTGATGTTGTAATAGACGCTTTTGGAGCATGGACGTCGGAAACATTGCCGCAGCACAGCACTTCTCTGAAACATCTTTGCGACCTTGTAAGCGGCAAAGAAACAAGGCTTCTCGTTGTTGGCGGCGCAGGAAGCCTGTATGTGAACCCGGAACATACCGCGCGGGTTATGGATGGAGCCGACTTCCCGGAAATGTTCAAGCCGCTTGCTTCTCATATGGGAAAGGCGCTTGACGAGCTTCGGAAAAGAACAGATGTAAAGTGGACTTATATCAGTCCTGCCGGAGATTTCCAGGCAGATGGTGTCAAAACCGGCAGATACATTTTGGGCGGCGAAGAACTGACATTGAACTCGAAAGGGGAAAGCGTGATCAGTTATGCCGATTATGCGGTTGCAATGATTGATGAAGCATTAAACGGAGATCATATTCAGCAGAGGATTTCTGTCGTAGCGGAATGAACCGGCAAATTTTGATCTGGGAGGGAATGAAACAATGACACAGTCGGAACGGCTCTTATTTTTGATAAACGCCCTGTTAAAGGAAAACAGCGAATTGCAAATAGATATTCCCGTGCGGGACGCAGAAAGAAAACGGCTGCTGCGCGCCCTTATGAACATTCGTCCGCCGAAAGCGGTTTCGGAAGAATTTTTGGAAGCGCAGGACGCCTATTTACAGGAAGAATGTACCCGGAAAGGCATTGTTTCGCTATCTGACCTTTCGCCGATACAGCCGGGAATTTATTTATGGCAGGGCGATATTACCCGCCTGTCCGCAGACGCGATTGTAAATGCGGCGAATAGCGCTTTGCTCGGCTGTTTCGTTCCCTGCCACGGATGCATCGATAACGCGATTCACACTGCCGCGGGCGTACAGCTCCGGCTGGAATGTGCGCAGATGATGGAAGATCAGGGGACGGAAGAACCGGCAGGACAAGCAAAAATTACAAAAGCCTATAATCTTCCCTGCCGTTATGTTATCCATACGGTCGGTCCGATCGTTTATGGGAAAGTGACGGAACGGGACCGGGAATTGCTTGCCGGCTGTTACCGTTCCTGCCTGGAGCTTGCCGCCGCGTATCGGTTGAAAAGCGTTGCTTTTTGCTGCATCTCTACAGGGGAATTTCATTTCCCGAATGAGAAAGCCGCTCAAATAGCGGTACAGACTGTGCGGGAGTATCAGAAGGAAAATCAAAACAGTCCGGAGGTGATTTTTAATGTGTTCAAAGAGCAGGACGATCAAATCTATCGACAGCTTTTGGGATGATCCAAAAACGAAATATCTCATGGGAAAGGCGGGCAGCCTGATCAAAAACGCGGACGCGGTTGTGATCGGGGCAGGCGCGGGGCTGTCCACTTCCGCCGGATTTACTTATTCCGGAGAACGCTTTGAAACGTATTTTTCTGATTTCGCGGCGAAATATCATTTCAAAGATATGTATTCCGGCGGCTTCTACCCCTATGAGACAGCGGAAGAACATTGGGCGTACTGGAGCCGGTATATTTACATCAATCGCTATATGGATCCGCCGAAACCGGTGTATGATCGCCTGTTTGAACTCGTTCGGGACAAAGACTATTTTGTGCTGACAACGAATGTGGATCACTGTTTCCAAAAGGCGGGTTTTGATAAGAACCGGCTGTTTTATACGCAGGGAGATTACGGGTTATGGCAATGTTCCAGACCATGCCGCCAAAAAACCTATGACAATGAGGCGGTTGTCAAAAAAATGGTTGCGGAACAGAAGGAGATGCGCGTTCCGTCGGAATTAGTCCCGCATTGCCCGATATGCGGCGCGCCTTTGTCCATGAATTTACGGGCGGATGACACATTTGTGGAGGATGACGGATGGTACAGAGCGGCGGGACGGTATCAGGAATTTATACGCCGTCATGAAAAATCAAAAACGGTATACCTGGAACTGGGCGTCGGGTACAACACCCCGGGGATCATCAAATACCCGTTCTGGCAGATGACGGCGGAGAATCCGCAGGCGGCATATATATGCGTGAATGACGGGGAGGCGGTCTGCCCGGAGGAGATTGCGGGGAGAAGTATCGTGGTTAATGCGGATATTGGGGAGGTCGTAAGCGCGTTGCTTGATGAAGCAGACAGTTTGGATGGATTGTAATAGGAAAGGCGTGTAAGTAATCATATCAAAATAAAATATGCAGACGACCTGCCGCTACGTAAGGTACGCCTTCGGTGTGGCAGGTCGTCTTGTATACTGAATTGTCTCGAATCAAAATGAGACTATGCAATGGAACAATGCAGAGAGCTTGCCGCTTCGCGCTGTTTTATACATAAAGATATTCGCTTATACATTTTATCGGGATAGCAGCAAAATATGTACGGTAAGCAGTCTTGCCGTGCCGTCGATTTGCATAGAATAAGAATATCAAAAACGCAAAATAATACACATCAAAAAAATAAAACAAAATACATCAAAAAAATAAAATAATATACATCAAAATGCAAAATAAATGTTGACGGGATCTGCCTTAAATACTATAATTGGATAAAAATAAGTGATTATGTTGGGAGTGTGTATTATGGGAGAATATTTACCAAGAGTAGTAGATGAAGAACTTGATTTGCGTATGGCAGCTTTTGGGGCTACTCTGATCATAGGCCCTAAGTGGTGTGGAAAAACTACTACAGGTGAACAAAAGGCAAAAAGCATTCTTCGTATGCAGGATCCGGACAGACG
>CANQDT010000033.1 GCA_947593735.1 uncultured Lachnospiraceae bacterium
AGGCTCCCCTGCCGCCCCGTGCTCCGGGTTTCTTTTCTGAAATCCTCTTTTGCCATGGCTTCCGCCACAGCGTTTTTAAGAATTTTCAGGGTTGTCATATGATTCTGTTGTCAATGTCCGTGCGCCGTCCGGCGCGTTGCTGTCTTTTTGGGAACAGCTTGTTTATATTATCACATGGTTTTCGCGATGTCAACCACTAATTTTAAAATTTCCGGAAAAATCCCATGCTAAAACAGGATGTTTGACAGGTTGGTGATCCCATCCATGATCATGTTTTTGTTGTACAGCACGCTCAGGTATTTGCTCTCTCCGATATAGGTGAGGAGCGTTTTTCCTATCCCGCTCCCGCTGATGATATTGATGACCAGAAACAGCAGCCATACGACGACAAATCCTTCCAGCCCTCCGAGAAGAATCCCGCCCGCTTTGTTGAGACCGTGAATGATGGGCAGCTCTGTGATCATATCGATCAGCGCCATGATGATCTTAATGACCAGAAAAGCGATCAGGTATGTAATCAGAAACGCCGCGCTGCTGGTCACCACCATGGCAAGGTATCGGGCGATGTATTCGTTGAACGTATTTACGCTGAGCGCTTCGTACATTTCTTCATTATTATTCTCATTCAGCCCATCGATCAGCGTCTGCGGCAGCGGCAGTTCATTGATTTTCTTTGTCTGCCGGGATCGTTTCTTCACGTTTTTTGCCGTATCCAGATGAAGCGTCGACTCGATCTGCGTCTGGACCGCATCGCCAAAGCCGGTATACTGGTTCATCATTTTTGCCACATACTGGTATCCGAACATGGAAACGATCAGGGAAATCGCCAGCGTCCCGAACGATAATACCATGCGCAGAAACCCTTTCCGAAATCCATTCCATATACAAACAAGGAATAATACCGCTACCGCCCCTTCTAAATAATGCATACGTTTCTCCTTTACTTCAGTTTTATAACCGACGTTCCTTTATCGCTCAGTATCATATATTGCCGCTTTTTCCCGGTTGGGATCACATCCGTAAGGCTGTCCTCAAACACGCCGTGGAACTTTTCTTTTCCTTTTATACTCAGGATCGTGCAGTCATAGTCCCCGACGGCAATAATCTCATTGCCGTCAAACCGTATCCGGTTATACGAAAGATCCATCGGTTTCGATACGATCCGGCTTCCGCTGATATTGTAGACCTCCAGCCGGGCGCCCGCGGATTCCGAAGCGTCCTCGTTTTTACATATGTATCCCAGATACGTTTCATTCGTAAAAACGCTGTTGATCTCCGTGTCAAATTCAATGACCGCCTTTGGCCGCCGGCCCGGTTTCCGCCCCATCGAATACAGATAGGTCGCGGAATCCCCGATCAGGCTGACCGTCCGGTTATTCATGAAAATGACCTGCGGGATCATCTCGTCCTCAAACACCCTGGACCAGACGACCGGATCCTCCGCGTTTTTCCCCCTGCGTCCAAAATAATACGCGCTTACTTTATTTTTTGCCTTCATTCCGTCAATGATCACCGCGCTCACGATCATCCGCTTTCCGTCCGGGGCGAGCGCCATGCTGAGCGGGTGCCCGTTTTCTTCAATGCTTGTCTTTATTTCGACAAGCAATTCCCCTTTCCTGCTGTAGAGCTGGATATAATTGTCCTGATGGTTCTCCATCATAACGGCGAACACGCCCTGTTCCGCAACCTGTATCGCGCTGATCGGATACGGGACCGCCGTGCTGCTCACCTTCCCTTTTTTGTTGAAAAGGAAGACGTCGTTGCCCTGCAGGTCGGCGACCGCGATATAATCGCCGCACGTATGCGCGGTCGGGTTGTCCAGGTCGAACGTTTCCGCCCAGACCGCCTTTTCTTTCCGGTCAACAAGCGAGATCCCGTCTTTGCTGAATTTCACGACGTCCTGCCCATAATCAATATATGTCATATCCGTCGGGTCGGACGACGTTTCCGTGCGGATAACGTCATAGCCCTTGTAATGCCGCGTCCCGAATCCGGATACCCGGATCGCCATGAGAAGCAGCACGATCAGCAAAATACTGAGCGGGATCTTCAGCCTCTGCAAATCTTCCGGATCATAAAAATTTTGCCAGTCAATCTTCATACCGCGCCTTCTTTCGTACAACTAAAAACGTAGACAGATTGATTATACTCCATTTTCGCTCCGGATTCTACTTTTTTTTATTCAACCGACGGAATAATCAGCCGCTTCCCGGGCTGGAGCGCCGTCACGTCCGTAATTTTATTCGCTTCGATCAGCCTGGATACATATTTCGCGGAATGATACATTTTTTTGCTTATCCCGATCAGCGTGTCCCCCTTTTTTACAACATAATAGGTATACGGCTCCGCCATCGCGTCCTCGACTACCTGCTCCACGTCCGTTTCTTCCGGTTCCGCCTCCGTTTTTTTCTTCTTTTTTTTCGCCGTGGTCATCTTTTCCGCTTTGTTCTCCACCAGACGTTCTTCCAGCGCCTCGGACATCTTCGTGATGGTCGTTTCCATTTTCTGCATTTTGCTGTAATTATTTACGATCGTGACCGCCAGGAACAACGCCGCCACCGTACAGAGCCCGCCAGCCAGATATACAAGCTGCCCCTGGCTCCGCTCCGCTTTTTCTTTCTTTTTCCGGATCTTTTCCCGGTATTCCCGGACGATCGCCGCGTCCTTTTTCAGTACCGGCTCTTTCCGCTCCTTTTCCGTGGAATGTCCCGCCGCGCTTTCTTCGATCATGTACGTCTGCATATACGGATTTTTTGTATAATACATATAATACCCTTTTTGCCGGTTCATGCAGCCGTTTTCATTCATGTAAAACGCGTCCTCGCGCTCGATCCCGTCCATGACATAAAGCACCCGGTTGCTTTCCTCGAAAAATGCCAGATGCGTTTTGATCAGGGCATGATTCAGCCCGACCGAGAACCCGTTGCGCGAAATATACCAGCCGACCGGTTCCAGATCCGGGAAATACCGCTTCTTTTCCTTCAGGACTTCCTCCCACGCGTTCTGCCGGATCAGCAGTTCTTCCCCGCATGGCGGCTCCTGTTTCAGCTCCATCGCCCCGCTGATGAACAGAACAAGCCCGTCCCCGATCGTCTCATACCGTCCGAGCAGAACCGCCGCTTTTCCCTCCGTCTCCTGCTGCCCGGTCAGTCTCTTTAAATACGTCGATACATAATCTTCTATGTATATTTTTTTGTACCTGCCTGGTTCTCCTATCTGCCGGATATTCCTCGGCAGCCGAAAATCGATGATTTGTCCTGTTTTTTTCTTTTCTTCCTTATTATAAATAATTTCTACCATAGCGACCCATCCTTTCTACTGGTTATTATTGGAAATATTAACATACCCTGTAAATCGAATGGTGCCAAACTCTGTAACCGCGAAAAATTTTCAGATAAAAAACGCGCGGACCATCGACTCGATCTCATCCGAGATGTAATCCGCCAGCTCCATGACAAGGGACAGCCGCGTATTCTGGATCGCGTACAGCCCCGCCTTGCCGGAGCAATTCACGATTCCCGTCACGGAAAGATCGCCGATCATCGGCATTTTTTTATTTACCCCCTGTCCGGGAAACAGCCCTTTGCGCGACAGGGTGACCAGTCCCACATGCTCTTTCTCTCCCAGGCAGGCGTCGATCGCGACGACAAACGGATTCCCGTACCGGCGCCGGAGCATATCCGTCACAGCATCCAGGTTTCCTGCATGGATCGGATGCGCCAGCGTTCCCATCAGCCCATACGGCTGCGCCGCGCGCCCGTCCGGGCAGCCCCAGTGGTTTCTCTGCGCCAGCTTATGTCCGACGAGCGGTCCGAGGCAGTCGCCGGTCGCCCGGTCGGTCCCGATGCACAGGAACACCAGCGTCTGCCCTCTTTTTTTCTGCTCGCAGATCCCCCGATACAGCTGCCCTCTCAGCCCGCCGGCGAGGCACGGCCCGCCCGGGTTAAAATAGATCACTTCTTTCTGTCTCATGCTCTGTCCCCTGCCTGCTTCTTCTCCCTCTATTATACCCCTCCTTTTTTTCATTCATTCACAAAAAGCAGAGGACGCCCCCATGCGCTCTCCGCATGAGGGACGTCCTCTGTTTCATGGCGATCTGCCGTCAGCTTTTTACGATAGCGATCGCGTCCTCGACCGTACTGGCGTCGCCCTCCTCCATGATCCGGATCAGGGTCGCCATTTTATTCGGTCTGGAAAATTCTTTTCCAAAGACCGGCTCATATTCATCTGTGATCTTCGCGCGAAGCTGGCTGACCGCTTCCTCTTTCGCCGCGATCGCCGCCTCCTTTTCCGACTCCTCTGCCTGCATCCCGGCAACGACTCCGTCCGACTGAGTGCGGATCGTTCCCTCGATCTGTTTCCTCGTCTCCGTCTCGAACTGCGTCAGCGCCGCCTCCTTTTCCTGCTGGATCCTCGCGATCTGCGCTTCCGCCTCCGCCTGCCGTTCATCGTAATGATCCAGTCCGTACTGGCTTTCATCCTTGTCCTTCCAGATCACGTCCCGCGTCGCGTCGATCTGCTTCCGGTTCGCCCGGATCCGGTCCTGGATCCGGCGGCCCTCTTTCAGAACCGGTTTATACTCCGCCTTGCTCCGGTTCAGGATGAAAATATAAAGGAGCAGCAGCACAACGTCCGTGATCCAGAAAATAACCGCAAACATCATCGGTTTATTCGCCGCATCCCGAAGGAAAGAATAATTCCCCGCCAGGCAGATCAGGGCGGGCAGCCCCGCAAGCCCCAGGGCCCATACAAGCAGTGCCTCCAGAAATTCCCGGATCCCTTTTGTCATAAACATCACATAATAAAATTTGCTCTTGCAATAGCCCGGCACATGATTTTGATCCAGCAGAGAATTAAATTGGACTTTCAGCGCCTGGTTCTGCTCCCGGATGTCCGCCGTCTCGATCTCCACCCGCTCGTTGATCTTTTTATTCTTTTTCTTATTCCGTTTTGCGCGGATCCGGCGGATCTCTTCTTCCTGCTCCTCGATCTGGCGGTCGAAGCTCTCCTCTATTTTTTCCTGCTCCGCCCGAACGGACGCGTCCAGCTCCCGCTCCGCCGATTTCTCCTGCGCCGCGATCCCTTTCGCGATCTGCTTCCGTTCATTCTTCAGATTCTCCAGATTCTTTTTCTCCGTCTCGTACGTCTGATACGTTGCCTGCGCATTGCGGATAAATTCTAAATCGTGCATCTCTTACCTCCTCTTTTGCCGTTCTGTTCCGGTATTTTATAGTGATAACAACTGCTTCGCGATCTGAAAATAAATCAGCAGTGTACATGCGTCCATGACCGTCGTGATCAGGGGCGACGCCATCATCGCCGGGTCGATCCTGCATAATTTCGCGCCCATGGGCAGCAGGCACCCGATGGATTTTGCCAATATGATAACAAGATATAATGTCAGGACAACCGTAACGCAGAACATCGGCTGTTTCCCGTAGAGCAGGAAAAGTCTTACCCCGGTAACCGCCGCCAGGACGGCGCCGACAATAAGGCTGATGCGCAGCTCCTTCCACAAGATCTGCACCCAGTCCCGCTTCGGATCGATCTCATTGACCGCCATTCCGCGGATGATGGTCGTCGCAGTCTGCGAACCGGCGTTTCCTCCCGTTCCCGTCAGGAACGTCAGATAAAAAACAAGCTCCGGAACCGCCGCAATGGCTGACGCGTTCAGTTCCGTGATCTTCCCGGAAATAAACGCTGAAACCATCAGGATCAGCAGCCATACGATCCGGTTCCTGGAAAGCTCCAGCACTCCCGTTTTCAGATACGGCTTCTCGGAGGGCAGCATCGCCGCCATCTTTTCAAAGTCCTCGGTCGTCTCTTCTTCTATGACGTCGATCGCGTCGTCATATGTGACGATCCCGACAAGCCGCTGTTCCTTGTCTACCACGGGAAGCGCGAGAAAATCATATTTGGAGATCAGATTTGCCACATGTTCCTGGTCGTCCACCGTATAACAGAAGATGATATCTTCTTCCATAATATCTTCGATGATCTCATCGTCTCCCGCCAGAAGCAGATCGCGGAAAGAGATGACGCCTCCCAGCACATGGCCGGCGTCCGTGACATAACAGGTATAAACATTTTCTTTTTTCAGTCCCGCCTGCCGGATCCGCTCCATCGCCTGCCGGACGGTCATCCTCCGGCGGAGGCTGATAAACTCCGCTGTCATAATGCTGCCCGCGGAGTCCTCCGGATAATTCAGGAATTGATTGATGAGCTTGCGCGTTTCCGGCCTCGCGCTGCCAAGTACCCGCTTGACCACGTAATCCGGCATTTCCTCAAGCATGTCCACGGCATCGTCCACATACAATTCTTCCGTGATCGCGGACAGTTCCTGATCCGTGATCGAATCAATGATGCGCTCCTGGGATTCCGGCGATAATTCGGAAAAAATATCGGCGGAGACGTCTTTTTTTAACAGGCGGAAGACGACGATCGCCTTTTCAAACGGAAGCGCATCCATGAACTCGGCAATATCCACTTCATGCATCCGGTCCAGCTCCCGCATCAGCTTCTGATACTGACGCTCCTGCGCCAACCGGAATAACTCGTCTTTCGATTCCACAGATCCCCCTCCTTTACGATATACTGATCCCAAGCAGCAGGGATGCGATTGTGAAATAAACCAGTGTCGTGCTGGCGTCCACGATCGTCGTGATCAGCGGCGTCGCCATGACCGCTGGATCCAGTCTCAACACTTTCGCGAGGATCGGCAGCATACCGCCGATGGTTTTTGCCAGAAAAACGCTGGCAAGTACCGACAGCGCGATGGCGATACACGCCATCATCTGATCGGAATGTCCGATCATGAGCCTTGCAAAATTGATCAGCGCCAGCGCGCTTCCTACCAGAATACTGATCCGGACTTCTTTCCAAAGAACCCTGAGCCAGTCTTTTGTCCCGATCTCTCCGAGCGTCATCCCGCGGATCACGGTCGTGGAGCTCTGCGCGCCCGCGTTTCCGCCTGTCCCGGAAATCATCGTAAGGGAAAACGCCAACAGCGGGACCGCGGCAAACGCCGCTTCATAAATAGATAAGATCTTAACAGTGATCAGGGACGACAGCATCAGAAGCAGCAGCCAGCCGACCCTGTTTTTGGCGTGCGTCCATACGCCGGTTTTCAGATACGGCCGCTCGGACGGGAGTATCGCCGCCATTTTTTCAAAGTCCTCGGTCGCTTCCTCTTCCATAACATCCACGGCGTCGTCGATGGTGACAATGCCGACCAGCCGGTTCTCTTTATCTACAACCGGCATCGCCGGAAGGTCGTACCGCGTCATCCGGCTGATCACCTCCTCCCGGTCGTCGGTCGTCCGCGCGCTGATAAACTCGCGGTCCATGATCTCGCCGACCAGTTCCTCCGGTTCCGCGAAGATCAGATCCTTGACCGTGACGATCCCTTCCAGGACCCGGGTCGGATCTGTCACATAGCACCAGTACACCGTCTCTTTCCCGATCCCGATGCTGCGGATATAGGCGATCGCCTGTTCCACCGTCATGTCCCTGTGGAGATGCATGATCTCCGCGGTCATAATGCTCCCGGCGGAATCCTCCGGATAATGAAGGAACTGATTGATCAGCCTCCTCGTATCCGGGTTCGCCGTGCGGAGCACACGCTTGACGACATGAGCGGGCAGTTCCTCGATCATGTCCACCGCGTCGTCCACATATAATTGTTCTATAATAACAGAAAGCTCCTGATCGGTAGCAGAGGAAATGATCCTCTCCTGCATATCAGAAGGCCATTCGGAAAAGACGTCCACAGAGACGTCTTTTTTCAGCATACGGTAGATCAGAAGCGCTTTTTCAAAGGGTAGTTCTTCCAGCGACTCCGCGATATCGACGGCGTTCATATCGTCCAACACGCGGAGCAGCTGATGATATTGCTTTTCTTCCACTAAGACGAGCAGCGCTTCCGCCCTGGTTTTTTCATTCATGGAAGTCCCCTTCCTCTCTTCTCCGCTTCTCCAGCTTGCGTTCCACTACCTTGTCAAACAGGTACAGGATGATCGCCAGAGCCGGTACGCCGAGGAACATCCCGATCACGCCGGCATACGCGCCGCCGACCGTGATGGCGAACAAGATCCCGATCGGGCGCATTCCGATGCTGTTCCCGAGGATCTTCGGACCAATGATGGTCCCGTCCACCTGCTGAAGAACGAAGATCATAATAACAAACAGGATCGCCTTATACGGCGCGGCGACCAGCACAAAAATCGTCCCCGGCACCGCCCCGATAAACGGACCGAAGTACGGGATCATATTCGTGATCCCGACGATCACGCTGACCAGCGCCGCGTACGGCATCCGCAAAATCACCATCAGGATGAAGCAGAGCAGCCCGATGATGAGGGAATCGATCGCTTTTCCGATCAGAAAGCCCCCAAGGATCCGGTTACATTCCCGGACGTCCGTAAAGACCGCCGACGCCGCTTTCCGCGGCAGGAACGCGCGGACGACACGGCGGAGATTCTTTTTGATCCGGTTCTTATCAACCACCATGTAGATCGAAATTACAAGGGCAATGATGATATTGATCGTCCACTGCACGAACGATACGGAAAATTTATATAACTGCGGCACGATCCCGGACAGCCAGGACGTAACTTCCTCAAAAATCGTCGGGATATTCCGTTTGATCTGGTCCCGGATCTCCGGATTCTCATGCATCAGCGCGCTGTTGGCGAGCAAATGGTTGACCTTCCCGTTCATGAGCCGGTAAAACGGCGCGAGATTATCCAGAAGCTCGAGAATACTTTCGATGACCTGCGGAACAATAAAAAAGATAAACAATACAACCAGCCCTATCACGATCAGATAGGACAGCAGGACCGAGGTAAACGCGCACGATTTCTGATTTTTGTGGAACCACTTGATCCGGTCCAGGATCCTGTTCTGGATAACGCGGGTTAACGGATCCACCAGATATGCGATGAAAAAGCCTATGATAAACGGCGATATGGCGGAAAAAAATTCTCTGACGATCCGCTTTACGTCCCTCCACTCGGGAATCAGCCTGACCATGACAACGCTCACAAGGATCACGACGAGCGCGTAAATACTGATTGTAAAATAAACTTTATTTGCTTCAAATTTATTATTTTTATTCATATTCTTTCATCCGTCCTCCATATACCGTTTATTATAGAGAGTAATTTTAAATAAAACAAGCCGTTTTCTTAATTTTTTGCTTGCAATTTGCAAAAACCTGTTATATAATCATCCTTGCGTTTACAATATCCATGCACCAATAGCTCAGTTGGTAGAGCACCTGACTCTTAATCAGGGTGTCCAGGGTTCGAGCCCCTGTTGGTGTATTGAAAGCATTGGTTTTGAAGTCTTCGCGCTTTGGGGTCGGTGCTTTTTTATTGCCCGTTTACCGGCTCAGCTCTTTTTTTACTGTATTGAAGGAAGAAATAATACGGACAAGCAACTTTTCTACTTTTTGATGTTCGTAATTATATACTTTTATTTTTGACTTTATTCTTTGACTGGCGTCCATCCTATGGCTCCTTTTTTCTCCTTTGTATCAGTCTATGGCGGAACCGGGCGCACCGCCACGCCGGAACTCGTTTTTGTCAAACGTCTTTTTCAGCGCGGCTTCTGTCGGAAAGATCGACCCGAGACATCGTTGTCCTATATCCAAATACGGCGTTTCTCCTCCCCTCCTTGTCCCATCAGACATCCCGATATGCCGTAAGCATACAGATCGGTCTGCCCTCCGCGGCAAACTTCGTCTCATATTCCGTCATGATATTTCCCTCGGAATACTCGCTGCCGTGCAGGTCGAACGTACACGCGCCGACCTGCCATCCCGCCTCCGCGACCTGCGCAAGCGAAAACTCAAACAGCGCGCGGTTATCCGTCTTAAAGATGACCTCGCCGCCGGGGCGAAGGATCTGGTCGTACCGGCGAAAAAATTCTTTGGACGTCAGCCTGCGCTTCGCGTGGCGTTCTTTCGGCCACGGATCGGAAAAATTCAGATAGATCCGCCCGACCTCGCCCGGCGCAAAACAATCGGGAAGCTCTTCCGCGTCCATGCGGAGAAAATACAGGTTGTCAAGCTCCGTCTCCTGCCTTTTTTCCAGCGCGCGGACCAGTACGCTGGAATATTTCTCAATCCCGACATAATTGACCTCCGGATGGAGCCGCGCATGTTCCAGCAGGAATTTTCCTTTCCCCATGCCGACTTCCAGATAGATGGGATTCCCGTTTCCAAATACTTCCTTATTCCAGAGTCCTTTCTTTTCCTTTCCATCCTGGACCACATATGGGCTCGCCGCGATCGTCTCCCTGGAGCCCCTGACATTTCTTAATCGCATAACTCCTCCTCCCTGATCTGCCGCAGCAGCAGAGCGATCAACAGAAAGTCAGGCGGACAGTGCCGTCCGCGCACTATCCGCCTGATCTCCTCCGTTTATTATTCCCGCGGTTTGCGGATCCGAAGCTTCTCCCGTTCCCGTTCCAGCTTTTCATGGTACGCTTTCCCGCCGAAGTAACATCCGACGCCGATCGCCAGAACAAGAAGCAGCTTCAGCAAAAATCCAAAGAAATGGAATCCTCCCTTTTCTTCTTTTTTCTCTTCTGTTTTCTCGGGCGTCTGCGCCGCCTGCGTGCTCGCCGCCGCCTGTTTCTCCGCCTCTATCTGCTCCTCGGATTTGACGTTCGACCAGTCATAATCCTCATATCCATATTCCAGCAGCTTGCGTGTATCCTCGTAAGCGACGTCGTCGCTGGGCGATTTCAACAGAACACACAGCAGTTCCCGGTTCTGCGGATCCTCCGCGTAAGTGACCAGCGTATTTTTCGCTTTGCTCGTATAACCGGTCTTCCCGCCTTTCACATAATCATATGTAACATCGCCGGTCCCTGCCACCATTTCGTGATGCTGCGTCAGGGAAAACTGCTGTCCGTACGTCGTCTCCATCGTCTCATACGACTTCGCGCAGAAAATCTCCCGGAATTTCTCATTTTTCAGCGCTTCCTGTACGATCAGCGCCATATCGCGCGCCGTCGTATAATGATCGTCGTCGTGCAGTCCGCTCGGATTGACAAAATGCGTATTCTCACAGCCGATCTGCTTCGCCCTGGTGTTCATATAATCGGCAAAGCTTTCGATCGATCCGCTCGCTTCTTCCGCAAGCGCATTCGCGATCTCGTTCGCCGACTGGAGCATCAGCGCGTACAACGCGTCTTCGACATTCATTTCGTCCCCGGCTTCGATCCCGATCACGGCGGCGTCCTCCTCCAGCGAATTGACTGCCGTGTCGGATATCGTGATCTTTTCATCCAGCTTGAGCTTGTCCAGCGTGCACATCGCTGTCATAATCTTTGTAATACTCGCGGGATAGCGTTTCTCGTCCGCTTTTTTCTCATACAGCACATAGCCGGTCTTCACGTCCATCAGGACGATCGAAGGGGTTTTGCAGGATTCGATTCCGTCCCCGGAAGCTGCGGGCGCCGCAGCCACAGGAGCCATTCCTGTCAGCAAAAAAATACCTGTCAATAAAACCGCCAATCGTTTCTTCATCGTCTTTTCTCCCACTGTTTTTCTGTTTCCGTTCTTCTACATTATTATATATGATTTGACCTTTCTTGTGAATACCTAATTGTCAGAACCTTTTTTTTCCAACATTTTCTGCCGTTTGTTGCGCTCCCGCCGCCTGATCCGCAGGCTCTCCTGCCGCTCCTTCAGCGCCCGGAATCCGGTCTCGTCGGTCAGCTTTAATGTTTTGATGATGTATACTTTCCCCGACAATGTGCTTTTGAATTTCATTTTTCCGCCAAAATATCCATGGCTCCTGCACTTTCCGCCGCAATAATAAACCGAATGGTTGTTGGCGAACCATTTTATCTTTTTCCCGACGCGCGCCCGGCACAGGGGGCAGTGGATCGCCATGACTTCCTTATCCCTGACGACGTTTCGCTTGTCGGAAAATTCCCGGGAAATATATTGATACAGATCTCCGGTCTGCCGCCGCAGCTCTTCCTCCCGGTTTTTCGGATTGTTGTATGTGTCGAACGTGTAGTCGTCCAACACCTGTTCCGGTCCCATCGCCTGGAGAATCCGCGCGGTGTACCAGGCGTCGTTGATCGCCCGGTGGAACGGGCGGTCCGCCGGTATCCCGAACCGTTCCGCCGCTTCCTCCAGGCTGCACGCCGCCGACAAGCCGCACGCGCGCCCGTAAATTGCCTGCAGATTATAATAGAGAAGCGGCTTCGGCAGTTTTTTTACACCATAATATTCCATATTCCTCTGAAGCTGCTCCAGATCCGGCTCGCCCCATGTGACGAACCGGTACGATTCTCCGCACCATTTTAAAAATTCCCTGCATACAGAATAAAACGGCTTTCCCTTTTTCAAATAATTCTCGTTGTATCCGAGCATCTCCCGTACTTTAAAATGCAGGCGGGGATACAGCAGGGGCTTCACAAGACCGGCAAATTCGTCCTCGATCTCCCAATCGCTGTTCACCTTAACGGCGCCGATCTCAATGATCTCAAACGGGACAAGCGGGTTTGATCTCGTGCCGGAAGCCTGATTCCATTCCAAATCCAATACGATTAAATTCATTCTTTTTCTCCTGCGCCTCCCATCCGGCGTTCCACTCTGCTCTCCGGCGTCCTGTCGTCCATATACAGATAGATGATCGCCTCGCCGTCCGATGCGTTCTGATAACAGCCCGGTACGGAACAGGTATCCGCCCGCCTGATCGCGCGGAGCCCTTCGCCAAGATATTTGACATAGGCTTCCTTTTTTACCCAGATCTCCAGAACCCGCCGCTGATATTCGCGGCTGTCCTCTCCCGCCGCCCGGACATACGCCTGTTCTTCTTCGGAAAACAATTTCTTTATGATCTGTTCCGGTTTCCGGAGCGTCCGTTTCCGGCTCTCCGCGTCGATGCCGAACGTATGTTCGCCAATCGCCACAAGGGTGCGGCGCTCCGTATGCGTCACGCCGACATACAGCTCCGGACAATTCAGGCACGGTTTTCCATATGCGGCGCGTGTCACCTGCAATGGCTCCGGCAGCCGGATTCCCCTTTCCCGCGCGTACGCTTCCGCGCTTTCCTTTATATAGCGGTCCGTCCTGTCCGCGCAGCGGGGGTTCTCTCTCTGATAAGAAAAAATGATCACTGTCCTCCCGTCCTTCCTGCCCATGCAAAAAAGAAGCGCGTTCCCCTTTTTGCAGGAAAAGCGCTGTTTTTTTCACTTTCCCGGGATCATCCCTGTCTTTCCCGTAGGAACGGCGCGTCGTTTACGCCCCGTCCCTTTTTCTGTATTTTATATACTCGCAGTCGCTTAATTCGCTCCGCTTTCTCATCTGCGCGAAAACCCGGTCCCGAAGATCCGCCGCGCGGCGAAAACGGGGAAGCGATTCGTCCGGAAAAAACGGCCCGTCCGCATAGATCACGGCGCGCGGTTTCCTGCCGTGCCCGCGGCTTTGATATGTCGTCGTAAGGCAATAAGCCGGACGGTCAAACAAGATCGGATATTTGAACGCCGTTTCAGGAAACGGGCGGATGCCGGTATAATATTCCCAGACATGCGCCTCCGGATAAATAACGACGTTATTCCCGCTTTGCGCCCGCGCCCCGACCGCCTTTGTAAACCGGACAAAATCCGGGGTCTCGGACGGCAGCGGGAGCGCCCCGAGATAGGGCAGGATCCTGCCGATCACCGGTATGCCAAGGTTTGCCGCGCTCACAACCGTATAGATCCTGCGCGGCAGGCAAGCCGCCGCCGGGTTAAAAACGTCGCCGACCGGCTGCGTATGGTTTGCGTAGACAAACGCGCCTCCGGTCTGCCGTCGGAGCGCGCCCGCGTTTTTTATCCGTACATGAAGGAACGGAACGCAGTACATACAGTAAAAAAGCAGCCCGAACGCGTAACTGATCCCGCTTAACAGCCGGGAACGCAGATCGGTCCGGATATATTCGTAATGATCGGGAAGCCGGAAATCCTGCTCCCGGCTCTCGATGAAATCCTCGTCCATGCGGCTGTAAAACCGCGTCTCTTTACGCTTCATGCCGATGATTCCGCCACCCCGCTATGTCGTCGGGGTCAAAGCTGTACGATAACGGTCGACCGTAAACCCGTTCATACGCCTCGGTTTTCAGCCGGTAATCCTGTTCGCAGAGGATTTTGCTGTTTTCGCGGACAGACAGGTTCTCATCCGGTCGCAGCACGCCGAGCACATGGAGCCGGAAATTTACTTTATTAAATCCGGCGCGGGATTCCGGTCTGCCGGAATCAAGCTGCTCGACAAAGCAGGAAATCACCGGGGCGGAAAGCTGCGACGCGAAATAATAAGCGCCTCGCTTGGGCGGTCGGGGCTTGCGGTAATGGAACCACATCTCCTGTTCCGGATAAATCAAAACATATCCCTGCTTTTTTATGATCTCCCCGAGTATGGTGATAAATTCGCCTTCCAGATAATGCGGATCGTCGAATATGGGAACCGTATCGGCGTAATTCATCAGGAACCCGAGAAAGCCCGGCATTTCCAAATTGGAAACCTGCGTTACAATGTGCAGTCTTCCGTGAAGCGCGCGGGTCATCATGCGCACGGCAGTATTTTCAATGGGGCTGAAATGGTTGCTCGTGATAAACGCACCGCCCCTGAGTCCGTCCAGCTTTTCCATGCCGATGATCTCCGTCTCACGGTTCAGCTCCGAAGCAATGAGCGAAGCCGAAGACCGCGCCACCATCGAGCGGAATTTGTATCTGGTTCCATGCCGCCGCTCGCAAAAGGTTTCCACGATCTCGCGCCGGCGCTCCCGGCTCGGATCCGGATCGCCCGTCTCCACTTTGCGGTAAAAATCTCCCGCCGCCTCAGCCGCTTTTATATTTTCTATCACCGTCTCGCGGTCTCCGCCTATGATCATAACCGGATGGGCACCCCGCTTTCGTAAAGGTTTTTAAAGGTCGGTCCGGTCAGAGGGATTTCATCCGCCCTGCGGAGCAGTAATTCAAAACAACGGTTGTCGCTTTCTTTCTGCTCGTCGCTGTATGACCGTTTGTATTCCCTGATCTCATCAAGATAGCCGCTGTCTTCGGCATACTGCCAGAACACATCGCTGTACTGTATGCCGTCGTAACACCAGGGTTTGGAAAACAGATTATAATGGATCAGCTTCGCGTCGGAAAGCGGCGGGCGATCCTCGTTCGGCATCGCGTCCCAACATTCCGGAAGATAATGGATCTTCCCGTTGCACATGGCGTTCAGATAATCCTGATCCGGAGCGATGCAATCCACATGATAGCGGTTCAGAAGGGTTAAAAACCGGTTGTCAAGCTCACATTCGCGGAGCGCTTTCATATTCAAAAGCAATACGCCCGAGTTGATATATTCGTTCGCCCTGACTCCGACCGCATTCTCCATATAATTGACGATCGGCGGCACATCCGCCACCGAACGGTCGGCGCATGCGCCGATCAGGCAATCACCCGTGTCGATATCAAACAATTCGGCGATATCGCCGGGGATCACCACATCACTGTCAATATAAATTCCTTTTTCATATTGAGGAAAAAGCGCGGGGATAAACAACCGGAAATAAATCGTCAGTGTGAAATAGTCGCAGCGCAGCCGATTCGACATACGGTCCGTAATGCTCTCCAGTCCTTTCCCCATCGGCATAAAATCAATTTTGAAATTGTCGCGCGCAAGGGCGGAAAGCCTCCGGATATTTTCCTCCGAAAGATCTTCGTGCAGCACAATAGCGCGATATTGCCGCCCGGGCGACGAATTGGCGATTGCCGAGCGGAGCGCGACCGCAAGAAACGGGGCGTAGCCGTCGTCAATCGTAAAAAAAACCGGTATTTCCGTATTCATCTATCCATCCTCCTGCCGGCGCCGGGGCACCTGTCCCGAAGCTGCCGGTATTCTGCAAGTAATTCATCATATTCGTATATGCCAAGCACGCTGTGCAGCCGCTCGATATCCCACGGCTTGACCGAAACGGCGTGAAAATAGGGAAAAAGCCGGAATGTGGTCGAAAAATGCTGAAAGACCGTATCATCGTGCAGCCTGCGCTGATCATTATATTTCCGCGGGACCATCCGTTTCTCACGCGCGAGTTTGTTGATGGCGGACTGATCCGGCAAAAACATCCGGACGTCCCGGCACCGCCTGCGGCACCGTTCCAGCAGACGCGTCTTTCTTATTTCGGGCAGATTGAGAAGCAGCACGCCCGAATTGAGATAATCAAAATGAAACGGCTTCCGGCGGAAAAACCATTTGCCGTAATAATCGAGCACGCCCGCCACCTCAACGCCCTCCAGCGGCATTTGATAAAACTCCGAAAAATCCCGCCGGCATACGACGTCATAATCGAGGTACAAAATCCGGTCGGGCAATGGAAAAAGATCGGCATACAGCCGCAGCATACAGCTCGGCGTAAACCGGGTCCCGAGGTTTGCCGTCGGCGGAAACGCGCGAAACTCCCGTTCGATGTTGAACAGCTGTACCGTCCCGCCGTTCCTCCCGCGGACAAGCTCCGACAGCCAGGACGCAAATTCCTCTGTGAGCGGCTCGCAGATCCTGCCGTCCTGCTCATACCGGAGAGTGAAAATATAGATATTGAATGGTTCCCTGACTGTCCGCAGCAGTGATAAAACCGATACGATCAATCCGTCCATCGTATTGTTATCGCCGCAATATAGAATATTCATCCCGTTGTTTTTCCTGTCTTCGTGTTTCGCGGTTTTATCTGCCCTTGTATGCCAAACCGTCCCGGAACGCTTCTCCCACGCGCTCCGTCACTCTGTAATATCCGTGCGTGTACGGATCGAACGCGATCGCGTCAACCAGCGCCATATCGAGCGTTCCATCCGGCATAACGCTCTCGTCCGCCGTCACATTGACGACTTTCCCGATCACGCCGCAGCCGTACTCGTTCCGCTGGTACTCGATAAATTCACATTCGAGGCACAGCGGAAATTCATTGATCACCGGCGCGTCCACCGTTTCCGCCCTGTCCGCGGTCAGCCCTGTTTTCGCAAATTTATCCGGTTCCTGATCGCCGGATTCCACGCCGAAATAATCCGCCTCTTTCAGATGGGCGGCGTCGGCGATGCTTACCGTAAAAGCGCCTCTCTTTTTGATATTTTTTACCGTCTTATGCGTCTCCGTCAGATTGAGGGCGACTGTACCTCGCTCCTGCATCGTTCCCCAGGCGGCGTTCATGACATTTACGCTTCCGTCGTCGTTATAGGTGGCGACCATCAGCACCGGCATCGGGAAAATTCCTTCAGTAATTTTCAGCTTCTTTCTCATCACAAAACCTCTTTTCCGCATATATTGACACAAACGTCACACTCTTTTATAAGTATAACAGGTAACGGAGAAAAAGCAAGTATTGTTATGGCAAAGCTGCTATGGTTATGACAGAGCGGCTATGCCGGAGTTCGCTGAATGTTGCGCGTTCAAATTTATAATTTTGTTAAGATTTTCGCACAAATATTGAGATTTTCTGATTATTATGCTATGGTTTTGAAAGCATATTGGGGCTTACACGACCGGGAATTAGGTCTGGCTGTAAAGAAAGTCGGTGATAATGAATGCAGATTATCTGTTTCCATAATCCGGATGAAGAAATGAGCAATGCGAAAACATCGTCAAAACGCTTGACATTGTAAACCAAAACGCATACAATAAAAGCATAATCGAAAGGAGATGATTGCATGGCTACCACTCCAACACAAATTCGTATTGATTCGAATATTAAACGTGAAGCAGCAGCCCTATTTTCAACTCTGGGTTTGGATATGTCAAGCGCAGTAAATCTTTTTCTGTATCAATGTGTCCTCCACGGCGGTCTGCCTTTTGCAGTAGAGGTTCCGCAATATAACGACAAAACACTCAACGCAATGGCTGAAGCCAGAAAAATATCCCGGGATCCTGACATCAAGGGATACAACACCATGGAAGAATTAAAGGCGGCACTTGACAACTGATGTACCAGATCAAATTTACTACTTCCGCATTTACCGTAAAATCTTCGGTATCGGAAGTATCGGGGCGGATTTCCGTGAAAGTAAGCTCTAACCAAACTATCACCAGGCATACTCACTGCTTCCTTTCTTATCTTCAAAAAATGTATGCGGGCAAGGGGTTCAAGCGGATCTGCGACGAGCGGCGCGCCGTCGTTCCACAGATGTTCCAATTCCATAACCTTTTTAAGAAAGCCCCGCCCTGATTTCCTTTATGAGATCAGAGCGGGGCTTTCTGCACCCGAAACCGTCAGCCGACTGTTGATCCGTCTGCTTCGTTCCCTATCACGATCAAGCCAGGACGTTCCGGCAAAAGTTTCAGCGTTCCCGAGGTGATTCGAACACCCGACCTACCGCTTAGGAGTTTGGTCTGCTCAATATCCCGTGGTGCATTGCCGT
>CANQDT010000034.1 GCA_947593735.1 uncultured Lachnospiraceae bacterium
TCTCCATTCTGTTCTTCTTCTATGATTTTTCTACCAATCTCGTAATAAGCATAAACCATAGAAAGATTGACAGCAGTTCTGGCATTTTTTTTGGCTTTTTCCAGAATATCAGAAATACTTTGAAAAAAATTCTGGTTTATCGAAAATGTCAGTTCATTTTTATCCATGGATGCCCTCCTAAATTACCTTTACCCTGGTGTAAGATCTTTGTTTTTCCAAGTGAGTAGCACGGAATTTCACCATGATATCTTCGCCATCATAATTAACAGGGAACGACCATGGTGAAACCACAATCTCAATATATTCTGCTCCGTTTTCGGTGAGAAGATTTACATCCGCAACGATACTCAGCTTGTTTTGGATTTTGTTTGGAATATTCCCCATCAGTTTTCTGGCATCACTGACACCAATAACAGTGCCATCGTCTTTTTTACCGATATAAATCTTTCCTCCTGTGCATTGGCAAATCCGCATATCCATTTCAAATAATCGTCGCATCAGGATTCTTTCCATTCAATATTCTGTCTTTCTGCTATCATGCGTTCACCTCCATATATTTAGCAACACTAAAAGGTTTCATTCAGTGCATCTCCGAATACCTGTCGTACTTCGTCGGTATCCTTGCCAGATATCGTTCTTCCAGTAGCCTGTTCGACAGCACTCAAAAGTTTCTTTGCACGATCAACAATAAAGTCCTGAAATTCATCGTTTCTTAACATGGCATGATCAATCCAGTGTGTCTCAACATAATCATCCAAATCGGACGACATCACAGAGCCTTTCTTTTCAAGTTTCCCAAGATAAACAGACGGAGCGACACCACCGATTTCCCGATTGCTGCTAGCAGAAATCGGAGTCTTATTTACAATGCTGTTCCATTTAGACTTGTCGTATCCCTGTCCTATACAATAGTCCTTCGGAAAAATATGATGTATGTCGATTTTTTCGTTTGAGTATGTTGAGAAATCCATCTCTGATCCAGAGATGAAATCACGGGCATGGTTTTTCAGTATCAGCGCCATAATTCCTTTATACGCCGCAGACTGTCTCGATTGTAGGCCAAGCAGACGAGTTGGATTAAAGAAGAAATCCGTAACTGTCTTCGGAAGGTCGTCTCCATCTGTAATCCATTTGATAACCTGTGTTATGTCGTTTGCATACCTCGTTTCATTTGCGGAACCATACAGTTCTCCAAATACACCACACCAATACCACTGTTTTACCATATTTTTGACGGTAGTAGTATAAATCTTGTTTTTCTCAATCAGCACAGCACAAATAGCGGCTAAAGGAATAAGCTGAGTGCTATATGGCAGATCCCGGCTTGAAAAGATCCTCTCTTCTTGTAGCAGTTTATCTGCCTCAGAGAACCCCTTACAGAGATCGTCCGCATACTTTTTGTATTCCGTCAGCTGAAGGGCCAGCACATCCTTCTTCTTACAACTCACCGTTCCGCCCGCCTTAAATGATGAAAACAGCGTAAGTGCAGTCAGGAAATCAGTCGCTGTAACTATGTTCAGCAAATCGCCCGAAAAGTATTTTTCCTTGCGATTCTCCCAGTCTCTACGGAGTGGAAAGTCGTCCATAGCAAAAATAGCTGTGACAAGCTCAAAAACAGTGAGAGAGACGCCGCCTGTATTGACATTTTCAAAGACCTGGCAGACTGCCTCTTTCGGAGTCTCCTTGTCCAGCAGAATGACTGGCATAGCGTATTTCTGTGTCGGCATGATGATTTTGGAGAAAAGCTCCGTAAACTGCTGAATAATCGCCGGAGCATAATTATAATAGGCGTAATATTCATTCTGCCAGCCTTGCTCCTCGCCGGAGTTGAGAATAATATTAAGCGGAAACATTTTTAACTTAAACTCGTCCTGCCTGGTAGAGAGGTCTGTTTCAATTTTTCTTCCAAAATCAGATGTCACCTGTTTCGTTGCCGGAATAGAAATGACAACATCTTCATCATCAGCATTCGGATCAAGGGCCTTTTCAATATCCAGATAATAAAACCTGACAATCTCTTTTCCTTTGTCCGTTTTTGTATGTACAGGATTCTTGCTGTAAAGAGCATTATAAAGGGAAGTCAGTCTCTGTTGACCGTCAAGAATCAGTTCGTCTGGCTCTGTGTCAGGATTGGCATTCGATCCTTCAATGGGCTTGTGTTTGAAATGAATATTTTCATTTCCGTATTCCAGAAACATCGCTGCACCAACTGGAAAGTTGTGGATCACGCTGAGTATTAATGCTCTAACTCGCCCGTCATCCCACACCCAGCCTCTTTGGAAATCAGGTAGCTGCGCCGCACCGCTATCTACGGCTTTCATTAAATCTGTAAGCGGTCTATCGTTGGTTTTCATCTAACTCTTTCCTTTCAGTTATCATTTGTCCCATTGTATGCGCCATATAACCCGGCAACGAAACATAATGACATCTAATATGATAACTCAACTCTCATACTTCTTGAGTTGATTCCTCCCCCCCTTGGATAAGTTATCGCAAAGCATTTTGCATGATTATTTCGAGTATGCGATCATTTTTCTTTGAGCATATGTCTCTTTTATTATTTTATCATCCAAAAATATATCGGTCAATCTTAGAGTATATTTTTCATTTTGTAGACTGTCTCCTCGACCCCATTTTAACAATCCTCTCTACACAACCTATCCATCTTGTCCACTCAATCCTCCGATGTTTTAAACTGTAGATTTATTTCCTAATACTGTGAAAAAAATAAAATCCGAGGGTCAGAACCACCATTCTCACAGTTCTAATTCCCGGAAATCCCTTATTTTTATTCTATATATCCCGCCACGCATGACTCGCTGCGGCGCCCTGCGCCTGCGCTCATCCGACTCTGCTATGTTCATCTGCGCCCTCCGGGCTTGATTCACTAAGCGCCGCTGGATGGTGCTCCGTAATTTAATCTCGCTTCGTCGTTCCGACTCGCAACATTAAAACTACGCACTCAACATGTTTCCCCTGCCCAAATTGATCCACCACCGCCACCTTCCGCACTTCATATCTTTCCCTGCACAGCAGTTTCAGGTCCCTCGCCAGTGTCGCCGGGTCGCAGGATACATACACAATCCGTTCGGGCTTCATGTTCAGGATCGTTTCGAGCAGGCCCGCATCGCAGCCCTTCCGCGGCGGATCAACGCATACGACGTCCGCACGCAGCGTTCCCCCTGACAGCGCAAACTGCTCCGCGACCACATCCTCCGCTTTTCCGACAAAAAACTCCGCGTTCGGGATATGATTGATCCGGGCATTTTCTCTGGCGTCCGCGATCGCTTCCGACACCACTTCCACGCCGTAAACCTGTCTTGCCGACCGCGCAAAAAACAGGGAGATCGTCCCAATGCCGCAATACAGATCCCATACAGTCTCGGTTCCTGTGAGCGCCGCGTATTCGAGCGCCTTGCGATAAAGAACTTCCGTCTGTTTTGGGTTTACCTGGAAAAAAGACAATGGAGAAATCCGGTACGTCAGATCGCCGATCCGGTCGGTAATATATCCATTCCCATACAAAGGAAGGACCTTCCTGCCCAGGATCACATTTGTCCTCTCCTGATTGACATTTAGGCAGACCGACGTCATATGCGGGACCGTCAGCAGTTGTTTTACCAGCTCGTCCGCATACGGCAAAGCCGTGCCATTGATGACAAGGCAGACCATGATCTCCCCGGTTTTATCTCCGACCCTTGTCAGGATATGCCGTACCAGCCCGGTATGGGTCGACTCGTCGTACGGTTCGATCCGATACCGCTCCATAAACATTTTCACCACTTCAAGGATCTGCCGGTTGCATTTCGCCTGGATATAGCAGTCCGGACAGTCGATGATCGTATGGGTCCTGCCGGCGTAAAATCCGGCGACCACCCTGTCCTCTTTGTTTTTCCCAACCGGAAACTGCGCCTTGTTGCGGTAATAAAACGGTTCCTCCATGCCGATGATCGGCTCCATCTTTTCCTGTATGCCGGAAAAGCCCCCGATGCGCTCCAGGCAATCGCGGACTTTGTTCCATTTATATTCGAGTTGCTTTTGATAAGACAGATGCTGAAAGGTACAACCGCCGCACGCCCTTGCAGCCGGGCAGCGGGGCTCGACCCGATCCGGGGACGGAACAAGCAGCCGTTCCAGTTTCCCGTATCCATACTTCTTTTTCAGCTTTGTGATGCGGATGACCGCCTGATCTCCCGGAACCGCGTCCTTGATAAAAAATGGAAATCCGTCTACTTTCGCGATTCCTTCCCCGTCCGATCCCATCGCCTCGACGGCAACTCGGATCTGATCATTTTTCTTCCAGTCCATAGCGCGGTCCTCTCCTATTCCGGCGTGATCGCCGTGCCGTTATGATTCTTTGTCCCATGTTCCGGTGCTTCGGATGTTGGATTCAAACATCCGGTTATACCCGAGCCATCCCGATCCTCCATTGGCGAGCGCTTCCTGGAAGCTTTCCATTTTCGCGTCCAGATTATCGGCAAAACTCAGCGCCAGCGCTTCGATCAGGGCAGGCTTCTTCGGTGAACCGTATTCCAGTTCGCCATGGTGCGCCAATATGCAATGCTCCAGTTCCGCGGCAAGCTGCGGCGGGAAATCCCCCAGCGCCCGGATCCGGTCGCGGATAATCATCGTCCCGATCACGATATGTCCCAGAAGATTTCCGTTGTCCGTATAATCATTCTCCGGAAATGGAGAGATCTCATACAGCTTCCCGACATCGTGAAAAGCCGCCGCGCTCAACAGCAGATCGCGGTTTAAGACCGGGTAATTCCGGCAAAAAGCGTCGCACAGCTTTGTCACCGACAGCGTATGTTCCAGCAGTCCTCCCATAAACGCGTGATGCACGCTCTTTGCCGCTGAATGGCTTTTAAACCGGTTCCCAAACTCCTTCTCCTCCAGGAAAAAGCTCTCAACGAGCTTGCGGAGATGCGGGTTCCGGATCGTGCGGATCAGCGCCGTCAGTTCCTGGTACATCGCGTCCGGATCCTTGCCCGTGCTCGGCATATAATCCACCGGGTCATATTCTCCCTCCTGGCATTTCCGTACCCGGGTAATGTTCAGCTGATTCGTTCCCTGAAAAACGGTTACCTGGGCGTCCACCTTCACATAATCCATCGGTTCAAAATATTCGATTCCGGGGCCGATGGTCCAGATCTTCCCGTTTATGGTTCCTGTTTTATCCTGAAAATCAACATTGTAATAGGTTTTCCCGGCTTTCGTCTTCGCCGTCTGTTTGCTCTTACACAGATAAATCTGGGAGATCATCTCCCCGTCCCGCAATTCGTTGATATACCGCATAGCTCCCTCTTTTCTCCATTTCTGCAATCAATTTTATTCCTGTTTCACCCGGCTTTTCTACTCCCGGAACGTTACGATGGTCACTCCGTTTTCGCCCTCGCCGTATGTTCCCGCGCGGAATGATTCGACGTACTTCTGCTTTTTCAGGAATCCCTGAACCGCTTTGCGGAGCGCGCCCGTTCCCCGACCATGAATGACCGTAACCTGCGTCAGATGGGACAAATACGCGTCGTCCAGAAATTTTTCCAGCTCCGCCAGCGCTTCATCGACCCGGTATCCGATCAGATTGATCTCCGGCCTCACCGTAGCGGCTTTCCCGAACGAGCCGGTGTAGGATACTTTTTTCTCTTTCTTTCCTTTGTCCTCCGTCCCGGAGCGCTCCAGCCGTTCCAGATCGGACATATGGATCATGGAGCGGAGCGGTCCCATCTGTACGTACATCTCTCCTCTGGAATTGGGCAGCGTGCTGACCGTTCCCTCTACGTTCATGCTGGTCACAAAAACCGGATCGCCGATATGGAAATCCTCCGGCCGGTTGCTCTGCCCGGATTTCCGCGCCGTGACGCCCATCTGTCCCTGCAGCGCTTTCACCCTGCCGCCGATCGCGCTCCGCTCCGCCTCCAGCTCGCGCGCCATCTCTTTGTCCAGAGCCGCGTTCGCCTGCTGGAACCGCCGGATCGTGCGGTCGGCAGTATCTTTCGCTTCCTGGAGGATCTGCCTGGCTTCCTCCCTTGCCTGATCGAGCATCGCCTTTCGTTTTTCCTGTATATTTTCCTGCTTTTCATCCAGCTTCGCCTTCAAAAGCTCGATCTGCCCTCTCGTCCTCTCGATGACTTTTTTGTCTTCCTCGACCTCTTTCGTCTTTTTCTCAAGATCCGCCACCATCTTCTCAAAATCCTGATTCGCCGTGCTGATCTGAGCCCGCGCTTCCTCAATGATCGACGCCGGCAGCCCCAGTTTCCCGGATATCGCGAACGCGTTGCTCTTTCCCGGGATCCCGATGATCAGCCGGTACGTGGGGCTCAGCGTTTCCATGTCAAATTCGCAGCACCCGTTCTCAATCCCCGGCGTCGCGAGCGCGAAATGTTTGAGCTCGCTGTAATGGGTCGTCGCCATCGTGCGGATCCCTTTTTTATGCAGCTGATCCAGGATCGCGATCGCAAGCGCCGCTCCCTCCACCGGATCGGTTCCCCCGCAGAGCTCGTCAAACAGCACCAGCGACCGCGGCGTCGCTTTCCGGATAATGGCTACGATCCCTGTCATATGGGAAGAAAAGGTACTCAGGTTCATTTCAATACTCTGCTCATCCCCAATATCCGCATACACCTGATCGAACACCGCCAGGCGCGAACCGTCGGCCGCGGGAATATGCAGCCCTGCCTGCCCCATAAGGGTAAAAAGACCAAGCGTCTTTAGAGAAACAGTTTTTCCGCCCGTATTCGGCCCGGTAACGATCAGCATGGAAAATGCGTCTCCGAGCGCCAGATCGACCGGCACAACTTGATTCTGATCCAGGAGCGGGTGCCGTCCCTGCCGGATGGCGACGATTCCGTCTTCATTGAACAGCGGCTCCGTCCCTCTGTACGTTTTCGCGTACGCCGCTTTCGCGAAAATAAAATCCAGTTCCACCAGACGCTTTCCATTGTCCGCGATCGTTTCCCGTTCATACCCTGCCTGCTCGCTCAATCCGGCAAGGATCCGGTCAATTTCCGCCTGTTCCTGCGCGGCAAGCTCTTTGAGCTGGTTATTCAGATTCACGATCGCCAACGGTTCCACAAACAAGGTTGACCCGCTCGACGACTGATCATGGATCATGCCGGGGATCCGGTTTCGATGCTCCGCTTTTACCGGCACGCAGTACCGCCCGTTCCGCATCGTGATAATGCTGTCCTGCAAATGGACGCGGTTTTCGTTTGAACTGACAATGGCAGTCAGCTGCGTATGGATCTTCGCATTTGTCTGCTTGATCGTCCTCCGGATATCTTTCAGCGCGGAGGACGCGTCGTCGCTGATCTCATCCACATCCGGGATACAGCGTCGGATCTCCATGCAAAGCGGGGAGAGGGAAACCAGCCCGTCAAACAGCGCCGTCAGAGAATCCGGCGGTTCATTCGGATTTTCCGGTCTTGAATACCGGTACGCCTGATCCGTGATCTCCAGAAGGCGCGCGATCTCCAAAAGCTCCGCCGCCGTCAGGGACGCGCCGATCTCTACCCGTTTCAGGGACGGGCGGACGTCCGTTAAACCAGAAAAAGACAGGTTGCCCTTTTTGTATATCCTTGTAAGGGCGTCCCTTGTCTCTTCCTGCCATCGCACAATTTCATCATAGTTGGAAGAAGGCCGCAGTTTACTGCAGCGATTCTTTCCTGTCTCCGAGGACGCGTATCGCGTCAGTTCCTCCGTGATCTTATGAAATTCCAGAATCCGCAATGCTTTGTTATTCATCCTCGTCCTCTGACAACTCGCTCATCACTTCTTCCAGAACCGCCTCCACAAAAGGCTGTTCCCGTTCCGTCACTTCAAACAGCTCCAGTTCCGGCGCGTCCGGGTCGATCCGGTTTACAGAGATCACCGGTTCCCCATCGTCGTCGACCTCGCCGTCCAGATACGCGATATAATACTCCCCGGTTTCTTCATTTTCAAATTCGCAAAGCACTTCGTTTTCGACCAGACCGCCCAGTTCGTCATACGTCTGGAAACTTTCAATATCTTTCATGCTTCATTTCCTCCTGTTTTTCTCGCTTCTCCCTGCCGGACCGTCTCCGCCCGGACACTATCCTGTCCCGGAGCCGCCCGCCGGCGAGCCGGAACACAGCCGAGCCGACAAATCCCGCCGTCGTATCCAGCAATACATCCTCAATCCCGGGACCACGCCCCGGTACAAACGCCTGATGGATCTCATCGCTGCACGCGTACAATCCAACCAGCAGCCCGGACAGCAAAATACTTTTCCGCACATCGAATCCGCATACCCATAAATGCAGGGCAAAACAGACGCCCAAAATAAAATATTCGACAAAATGAGCGCATTTCCGGATCGGAATGTGCAGGATCCGTCCCCACTCAGCCTTTTTTTCTTCGCTCATCTCAAGGTGGAACAGTTGATCCGCCTTCTGCACGATCTGATTGACGACCCCGTCGCTCATTTCAGAAGATTCTCCCGCATCCGCCATGGAAAACCAGAAGATCATTCCCATCACAAGCACGGCGGGGATCCATGATATCATACTCCACTTCATTTATTCTACCGTCACCGATTTCGCAAGGTTTCTCGGCTTATCCGCATCCAGTCCTTTTGCTACAGAAACATAATATCCAAACAGCTGCAGCGGAATAACGGCAAGCGACGTCGTAAAATACGGGCTTGTTTTCGGGATCCGTATCAGAAAATCCGCATGCTCCTCCATTTCCCTGTTGTCTTCCTCGACAAGTCCCACCACATACGCGCCACGGCTTTTTACTTCCACGACATTGCTGATCGTTTTCCCGATCAGTTCCGGCTGGGTCGCGACGCCGATCACAAGCGTCCCGTCCTCGATCAGGGAAATCGTCCCGTGCTTCAGTTCCCCCGCCGCATAAGCTTCGGAATGAATATAAGAAATTTCTTTTAATTTGAGGGAGCCTTCCAGGGATACGGCGTAATCGAGCCCTCTCCCGATAAAGAAGACGTCTTTGTGGTTTGCCGCCTGGCTGGCGAATTTCTGGAGGCTTTCTTTGTCCCCGAGAATCTCCATGACCTTCTCCGGCAATTTCCAGAGCTCAGCGATCAGCGAATCCAGTTCCTCCCGCGTGATCTTCCCTCTTACATACGCGAGATGCATGGCGATCAGATACAGCACTGTCAGCTGCGTGCTGTACGCTTTCGTCGTCGCGACCGCGATCTCCGGTCCCGCCCAGGTATACATGACGCAGTCCGACTCTCTGGCAATGGAGCTTCCGACGACATTCACCACGCCGAGCGTTTTTACCCCATGGGCTTTTGCCTCGCGGAGCGCCGCCAGCGTATCCGCCGTCTCACCCGACTGGCTGATGATGATGGCAAGCGAATGTTCCTCAAAAATCGGATCCCGGTACCGGAATTCGGACGCAATATCCACGTCGGTCGGGATTCTCGCCATCTGTTCCAGAACATACTTCGCGCTGACGCCTACATGGTAAGCGGAACCGCACGCGACGATATAGATCTTGCGCAGGTTTTTGATCTCTTCCTCAGACAGATCCAGTTCGCCAAGGTCGATCTGCCCGTTTTTGATCCGCGGACTGATCGTATCGCGGATCGCTTTCGGCTGTTCATAGATCTCTTTCAGCATAAAATGCTCATAGCCACCTTTTTCCGCCGCCTCGATGTCCCATTCGATATGACTGGGTTCCTTGTCGACCCGCTCAATATCGTCATTATAAAATTCAATGGAATGTTCCGTCAGCCGGACGATTTCCTTATTTTCTATAAAATATACGTCCCTCGTATATTTCAGGATCGCCGGCACGTCGGACGCGATATAATTGCCGCTGTCCGACTGTCCCACGATCAGCGGGCTGTCCTGCCGCACCGCGAAGATCTGGTGCGGATATTTCCGGAATACGATCCCAAGCGCATAAGATCCGACGACCCGGTGCACGACCTTCGCGATCGCTTCCATCGGATCCTGTTCCATTTTATAATAATAATCCAGCAGGTGCGCGATTACTTCCGTATCGGTTTCCGACACAAACGTATATCCCTTGCCGGTCAGCTTATCCCGCAACTCCTGAAAATTCTCAATGATCCCATTATGGACAACGGCGATCGATTTATCCTCATTATAATGCGGATGCGAATTGATCACCGACGGTTCCCCGTGCGTCGCCCACCGGGTATGACCGATCCCGATCGTCCCTTCCAGAGATTTGCCGTCGTTGGTCAGGTCACGGAGCGCTTTCAGTTTTCCCTTCGCTTTCACCACCTGAATTTCTTCATTGTCAAATACCGCGACTCCCGCGGAATCGTATCCCCGATATTCCAGCCTAGCCAATCCTTCCAGCAGGATCGGCGCCGCCTGTTCCTGTCCAATATAACCAACTATTCCACACATATTTCTGTCTCCTGTTCTGATTCCAATTCTCTTATAATTTATCATACCTTCCCGTAATTGCCAAGGCTTTTTTCTTTGAAAAGAACACGCCGCCGGGCGCACCACCATAAAAAATGCCTTCGGCATATCAACTCCCCTGCCCCTCATTCATGAGGGGAGAAGGCATTTTTTGCGCGCGAGCAGGCTGTGAAGCAGCAGTTTCCTCTCTGGGAGCTGCGCATCCAGCCGGAGGCTTTTTCTGTCACAGGACGAAATTTCCTGTGACATGAAAAAAGCCGTCCGCTCGGCGGAATCTCCGCCGTGCGGACGGCTTATGTATCAAACCTCTATATTGATGACTGGTTATAGTTGCCCAGAAACTCCCTTGTGCGCGGGTTTTCCGAGCCAAATACTTCTTCCGGCGTCCCGTCCTCGACGATCACTCCCTGGTCCATAAAGATGATCCGGTCGGAAATTTCCCTGGCAAATGCCATCTCATGCGTCACGATCACCATGGTCATATGCAGGTCCGTCAGGGACCGGATGACTCTGAGCACTTCCCCGGTAAGCTCCGGGTCGAGCGCGCTCGTCGGCTCGTCAAAAAACAGGATCTTTGGCTTCAGTGCCAACGCCCGCGCGATGGAGACGCGCTGGCTCTGTCCGCCGGACAGCTGGCACGGATACGCGTCTTCCTTATCCTCAAGACCCAGCTTTTTCAGAAGCCGCCTTGCCTCGGCAGTCGCTTCCTCCCTGCTCTGCCCCGCCACATGGATCGGCGCCTCGGTAATGTTGCGCAGCACCGTGTAGTGCGGGAACAGATTAAAATTCTGGAACACCAGACCCGTTTTCAAACGGATCTGTTTCAGGACCGCCTCTTTCGCGTAAACCGGTTTCCCGTCCGTCGTCTCGACCATCGTGTCGCCGTCGATCACGATCGTCCCGCCGTTCACCGTTTCCAGCCGCGTCAGGCAGCGGAGAAGCGTGGATTTCCCGGAACCGGATGAGCCGATGACCGATATGATCTCGCCGTCCGCGACCTCAAGGGAAATATCTTTCAGAACTTCCAGTTTCCCAAATCTTTTTTCTACATTCCTGATTGATACGATACTCATGGCTCCTCCTAGCTGTAATAGTCCAGACGCTTTTCCGCGCATCCAAACGCCTTGCTCACGATCGCGTTCATGATCAGATAAAAGACGCCCGCCATGATCAGCGGCAGGATCGACGCGCTGCGGGACATATTTTTCGTCGCCATCTGGTACAATTCGGCAACCCCGATCACATTCGCGAGCGCCGTATCTTTTACAAGAACCATAAATTCATTTCCCATAGGAGGAAGCACCCGCTTGATCACCTGCGGCAGAATGATCTTGAAAAACGTCTGTGCTTTCGTAAATCCCAGGATCGTCGCCGCTTCCCGCTGACCCGCAGGGATGCTCTCAATGCCCGAACGGTAAATCTCGCAGAAATATGCGGCGTAATTCAGCGTAAAGGCTAGGATCGCCGCGCTGACTCTCGACATTGTGCTTCCGACAATATAATACGGCGCGTAACAGAAAAACATCAGTTGGAGGATCAGCGGCGTTCCCCTCATGATCAGAAGGTACAGCTTGATCGGCTCCCGTATGAGAGCAAATTTCGACATTCTCCCGACCGCGACGAGCAGCCCGAGCGGAAGCCCGAACAACAAAGTAAAAAAGAAGATTTTTACCGTCATCCCGGACGCTTCCAACATAAACCAAAACAATTTATATAGCGCTTCTGCGGTCATACTGTCCGTATCCTTTCCTTATCGTTTCTCTGAAGAGCCGTTCCGCAGGAGCTTCCGCCGCTGCGGGAACTGAAAAAGACCCGTTATTATTCTTCTATCTCAACGATATCTTTTCCAAACCATTTCGTACTGATCTCGGCAAGCGTCCCGTCCTCTCTCATTTCCTCGATCCGCTTGTTTACTTCGTCCGCCAGCGCCTCGTCCCCTTTGCGGAACGCAACGCCGTATACCTCGTCCGCCAGGCTCTCATCCAGAATACGGAATTTCCCTTTCTGTTCGTCCAGGCTTGTATAATACCGGGCGACAACCTCATCCATCACGACGGCGTCCGAACCGCCTACCTGCAGATCGAGCATTGCCTGTACATTGTCGTCCACCAGGATCAGGTCTGCGAATGAATTTTTCAATTCCTCGTTCGCGTCAAGCGCGTCCGAAGCGGTGGAACCGCTCTGGATGATCACTTTCTTTCCTTTCAGGTCATCCAGCGTCTGGATATCGCTGTCCGCGGGAACGACCGCTACCTGCTTATTTTTCATATAAGACTTGCTCATCGTCATATTCTGCAGCCGTTCCTCCGTAATGGACAGACCGTTCCAGATGCAGTCGATGTTTTTTGTCGCAAGCTCCTGTTCCTTTGCCTCCCAGTCAACCGGCTGTAATTTGAGCGAAACGCCCATACGCTTCGTCACTTCCGTCGCCACGTCGATATCAAACCCGACGATTTCCTGGTCTTCATTCCGGAATCCCATCGGCGGAAATGCATCGTCAAGCCCGAGGATCATTTCACCCTTGTCCAGAATATACGTCAGAGAATTGTCTGTCTGCGCACCGTCGGCCTGCTTTTCCTCTTTTTTGCCGCATCCAGCCGCCATCGTAACGATCATTGCGGCAGACAATGCCAGCGCTACTATCTTTTTCATATGTCTTCCCTCCTGAATATGCTGGTAGTGTCAAAAACTACCTGTTTTTTTATCGCTAAATTTTAATAAAAACCTTGATTTTAAGGGAAATCTGCAAAAA
>CANQDT010000035.1 GCA_947593735.1 uncultured Lachnospiraceae bacterium
ATAGAGAAAAAATAGGCTCAGGAAAACCATTTTCATAACGTTTTGTGCCTGAGCGAAGCGAAAGGAATGGATATAACGATGAAGAAACTCGATATTATCATTAAGCCTGAAAAGCTGGAAGAATTGAAAGAAATTCTTGATGAATGTCAGGCAACCGGTCTCATGATGACCAACATTATGGGCTATGGAAATCAGAAGGGATTCAAAAGAATGTACCGCGGAAATGAGTACGAGGTCAAGATCCTGCCGAAGATCAAAGTGGAAACCGTTGTCAGTGAGGAAATCGCGGAGAAGATCATCGACCGTGTCGTAGACGAGATCAGTACCGGAAATTACGGGGATGGAAAGATCTTTGTCCATGATGTGGAAGACGTCGTTCGTATCCGTACCGGTGAACGCGGCGATCAGGCTCTGTAAAAAACAGAAAGGGAGGATGGAAAAATGGAAGGACTCACATTACAAGATGTTGCCGCTATGTTAGATGAAGCGGAACTGTTAAGAAATATCATATGGACGATGCTCGGCGCGTTTTTGGTCTATTTTATGCAGGCGGGCTTCGCAATGGTTGAAACCGGATTTACGAGGGCGAAAAATGCCGGGAACATCATTATGAAAAACTTAATGGATTTTGTTCTCGGTTCCCTGTTTTTCTATATTCTGGGATTTGCGCTGATGTTCGGAGGAGAGAATCCGATCATCGGTACGACGGGCTTCTTTCATCCGACGTCGATCGCCAATATCGCGAACCTGACAGAACTGCCGCCGTTTGTTTTCCTCTTTTTTCACACGGTGTTCTGCGCGACAGCGGCAACGATCGTCTCCGGAGCAATGGCGGAGAGGACAAATTTTGCGGCGTATCTGATATACAGCGCGCTCATCAGCATCTGCATCTATCCGGTTACCGGACATTGGATCTGGGGCGGCGGCTGGCTCTCGTCGCTCGGCTTCCATGATTTTGCGGGATCGACTGCCGTTCATTCTGTCGGAGGCTGGTGCGCTCTGGTCGGCGCGGCGATCCTTGGTCCCCGGATCGGAAAATATGGGAAAGACGGTACACCGAAAGCGATCCCCGGACATAATATCCCGATCGGTGCGCTCGGCGTGTTTATCCTCTGGTTCTGCTGGTTCGGATTTAACTGCGGCAGTACGACAGCCGCGACCGAATCGGTTGGCTATATCGCGGTAACGACGAACCTTGCCGCGTGCGCGGCGACGCTCACGACCCTGCTCTTTACATGGAAACGATATGGAAAACCGGATGTTTCCATGACGCTCAATGGTTCTCTTGCCGGACTGGTCGCGATCACAGCCGGATGCGATATCGTAGGCCCTTACGGCGCGATCGTGATCGGTATTGTGGCGGGATTTGCCGTTGTCCTGATCGTTGAATTTGTCGATAAGAAACTCAAGATCGACGATCCGGTCGGCGCGATCGCGGTTCACTGCGGAAACGGCGTGATCGGAACGATCCTCACCGGAGTATTTGTTACCAGCGCGAATCTTGCCGATATGGGCATGACCCGGATCCATTTTATCGGCGTACAGATTCTCGGCGTTCTGGCGGTGGCCGCTTATGTTTCGGTTATGGCGTTTGTGCTGTTTGGCGTATTGAAAAAGATCGGTATGCTCCGCGCGAGCGAGGAAGACGAGCTTCTCGGAATGGATATTGCGGAACACGCGATGACTTCTTATCCGGACTTCCGGGCGACTCAGATGAAATAACGGGATTTGAGATTTTTCCCATAGATGGAAAAGGGACGCTGCGAACTCATCCGAACAGATGGGTCCGCAGCGTCCCTTTTTTGTGTCACAGGAAATTTCGTCCTGTGACATAAAAAGCCTCCGGGTAGGTGTGTCTGGCGGCGCAAGCGGATCAGCGGTTCTATTCCCCGTCCCGCGCCATGCGCTCCCGGATGTAGGAGGCAAGGAAATCAGCGGTTTTTTCAATGCCGAGGCGGCTGCTGTTGATCGACAGATCATAATTTCGCGAGTCGCCCCATTTGCCCTGCGCGTGGTTGTTGTGATAGAGCTTCCGTTTGATATTGTTCCGGACGATGTACGCTTCCGCGACCTCCGGGGACATTTCCATGCGCCCGGCGACGCGTTTTACTTTCTCATCCATATCGGCAAGGACAAAGATCGAGGTCAGCGCTTTGTTGCCTTTGAGCACCGTTTCCGCGCACCTTCCCACAATGATAAAGGATTTGCCTTCCTCTGCCAGATTACGGATAAAATCAAACTGCATCTGCGCGATATGTTCCTCCGGAGAGTTGCTGAAGCCGCGCACTCTGCGGGAGGAGAGGCGAAACCGGGGCTTTTCATCGTACCGTTCCAGAGACTTGGAATCTACCTCTTTTTTCTCCGCGACATGTTTGATCAGACCTTTGTCGTAGAGGGGCAGGTCAAATTCCTGTGCGAGCAGTTCCGCGATTTCATGTCCGCCGCTTCCAAATTCCCGGCCAATGGATATGATCAGTTGTTTCCCCATAAATGAATATTCCCTCCTTTTCTTTCTCCTGCGGCGCGCCGCGCACCAACGCCGGAGCGTGGCAGCGGGCGGCGCCGTCGGATCATTGGTTTATACATAACGGACAAAAAGGAAGATCATTGAGATCAGGATGACCAGTACCGTGGCGGGAGCCAGATACTTGCAGTAATATCCCCAGCCGACCGGATAACCTTCCTTTGCGGCGACGGATGTGCCGACGACATTGGCGGACGCGCCGATCGGGGTCGCGCTCCCTCCGATGTCCGCCCCGACGGACAGCGTCCATGCCAGGATCGCCAGGCTCCCGGCTCCCTGCGTCTCCGCGAGGCTCCGGATGATCGGGATCATCGTAGCGGCAAAAGGAATGTTATCAATAAAGGCGCTGGCGAAAGCGGAGATCCAGAGGATAATGCCGATCATCAGCATAAAGTTGTCGCCGCACAAAGAACCGATCAGCGACGCGACCATCTCCAGAATCCCGGTCTCTTCCAGTCCGCTTACTACAACAAATAATCCAATGAAAAAGACAAGCGTCTTATAATCGACTTTTTTGAGCAATTTCAACGCGTTTTTCCCGGAAACCAGAAGCGTGACCGCCGCGATGAAAACGCCGATAGCGGCTACCGTCAGGCCGGTCTGCGCATGGGTGACCAGAAGGACGACCGCGCAGGCGAAAATCACGCAGTGGATCAGGAATCCGGTTTTGTCGGTGATCGCGTCCCTCGGGTCGGGATATTGAAAGTCATCGGAACCGGAATCTCCGGAAGCGCGCAGCTTTTTCCGGAAACAGAAATAAAAATATAAAATGGAAAAGATCAGCGCGATCAGCGCGTTGACTCCAGTATTTTTTACAAAGTCGGAAAAGGTAAAGCCGAGGGAGGTCCCGATGATGATATTCGGCGGATCGCCGCACATGGTGGCGGATCCTCCCAGATTGGCGCAGAAGATCTCCGACAAAATAACGGGGATCGGGTTAAATTTCAGCAGGCGCGCGAGTTCGACCGTCACCGCCGCGAGAAACATGATCACCGTGATACTGTCAATAAACATGGACAGTATCCCTGAGATGATCATAAAAGTAATAAAGATAGGGATCGTCCGGTAGTGGACCAGCTTGGCGATCCGAAGACACAGCCAGCGGAAAAAGCCGACGCGCCCCATGCCCTCTACCATGACCATCATTCCCGCGATAAACAGGATCGTCGCCCAGTTGATGCCGGAGGACGCTTCTTCCGCTCCGGCGGAATACCAGAACGGCAGATGGAACAGGCTCTGGATGTTGAGTGTTCTCCAGATGGCTGCCCAACTGTGCATTCCAATGCCAAAAACAAAAAGTAAAACAGATATGCCGCTGATAAGAGTGACGATATGGCGCTCAATCTTATCCATCACGATCATAAGAAACATCAGTAAAAAAATAATGACTGCTAAAACCTGTGCCAGCATTGCTATCTCCCTTCATTTCTCATTTGCCTGACTGTATTTTCATTACAAACTTTTGAAAGGTTTGATGATCTTACTTACCATAGTCTCATTGGGTTGATTTGTCAACAGAAAATTGAAAGAAATGAAGATTCTGTTCCGGGCGGCAATGCCGGTCGGTATGCGGTTGTTTTACATATTTATTATAGCATGGAGACGGAACGCTTTACAATAGGGATTGTGGTTAAATTTGCTTGATTTGTCATTTCATGTGTATTATAATTTGGTTGATTGGGCGTCGGCGCGTGCCGGCGGCAATGGAAAGCGGAAAGGAGCAGAATATATGAATACGCATATTACCAATGATATCCGGTATATCGGAGTGAACGACCACAAGATCGATCTGTTCGAGGGACAATATGACGTCCCGAACGGAATGGCGTATAATTCCTATGTGATCCTGGATGAAAAAGTCGCGGTTATGGATACGGTCGATATTCATTTTACGCATGAATGGCTGGACAACCTCGCGGAAGCGCTGGACGGGAGAACGCCGGATTATCTGATCGTACAGCATATGGAGCCGGACCACTCGGCGAATATCCAGAATTTTGTAAATGTATATCCGGATGCGAAAATCGTTGCGAATGAGAAGACATTCGCGATGATGGATCAGTTTTTCAATCTGTGCAATGAGGATCAGAGAGTGACGGTCGGGGACGGCGAGTCGCTGAGCCTTGGCAGGCATACGCTGACCTTTGTTTTCGCGCCGATGGTACACTGGCCGGAAGTGATGGTTACATATGACAGCACCGATAAAGTGCTGTTCTCAGCGGACGGATTCGGAAAATTCGGCGCGCTTGATGTGGAGGAAGACTGGGCGTGCGAGGCGCGCCGCTATTATATCGGAATCGTGGGCAAATACGGGGCGCAGGTTCAGAACCTTCTGAAAAAAGCCGCGGGGCTGGATATTCAGATCATCTGCCCGCTGCACGGACCGGTCCTGACGGAAAACCTCGGCTATTATCTGAACCTGTATCAGATCTGGTCCTCCTACGGCATTGAGTCGGAGGGCATCATGATCGCCTATACGTCCGTCTATGGAAATACCAAAAAAGCGGTCGATATCCTTGCGGATAAGCTCCGGGAAAAAGGATGTCCGAAGGTTGTCGTGAACGACCTTGCCCGCTGCGATATGGCGGAGGCGGTGGAAGACGCGTTCCGGTACGGAAAGATCGTATTCGCGACGACGACCTACAACGCGGAGATCTTTCCGTATATGCGGGAATTTATCCATCATCTGACGGAGCGGAATTTCCGGAACCGGACCGTCGCGTTTATTGAAAATGGTTCCTGGGCGCCGCTGGCGGCGAAGACGATGAAAGCGATGCTCGCGCCTTGCAAAAATCTGACCTGGGCGGATACGACCGTAACGATCCGGTCGGCGGTAAAGCAGGAGGATGTGGAGCAGATAGAAAAACTCGCGGAAGAACTGTGCCGGGATTATATCGCGCAATCAAGCGATAAGGCGGATAAGAATGACCTTTCCGCGCTGTACAAGATCGGCTACGGTCTGTATGTCGTGACATCCAATGACGGCAAGAAAGATAACGGGCTGATCGTCAACACGGTGACGCAGGTGTCGGATTCCCCGAACCGGATCGCCGTCAACATCAACAAGCAGAATTATTCCCATCATGTGATCCGGCAGACGGGCGTGATGAATGTCAACTGCCTGTCGGTGGACGCGCCGTTCCGTATCTTTGAGACGTTCGGGTTCCAAAGCGGACGGAACACAGACAAATTCGCGAATCTGGAGCCGCTCCATTCGGATAACGGGCTGGCGTTTCTGCCCCGGTACATCAACGCGTTCCTTTCTTTGAAAGTTGAACAATATGTCGATCTGGATACACACGGAATGTTTATTTGCAGTGTTACAGAGGCGCGCGTGATTTCCGACAAGGAGACGATGACTTATACCTATTATCAGAACAATGTGAAGCCGAAACCCGAGACAGAAGGGAAAAAAGGCTTTGTATGTAAAATATGCGGTTACATCTACGAGGGCGACGAACTGCCGGACGATTTCATTTGTCCGCTGTGTAAGCATGGCGCCGCCGACTTTGAGCCGATAGAAGGATAGGAGGTGAGCAGTATGAAATACGTTTGTGAAGTATGCGGATGGATTTACGACGAGGCAGCGGGGGACGAGGAAAACGGAATCGCTCCCGGAACCAAATGGGAAGATCTCCCGGATGATTTTGTATGCCCGCTCTGCGGCGTAGGGAAAGATCAATTCTCCGCGGAATAAAATCCATGCGGAAAAGATCAGGGAAAAAGAAAGCGCGAAAACGGAATCCCGGTTTTGCGCTTTCTTTTTGCAGTTGAATTTTATGGCGGAGTGCGGTATACTAAGGGATATTTTAAGAAGGACGGCAAAAGTCGTCTGAAAAAATGGATCAGGCGGAGAAAGGAGCGTTTCATGGAATATACTCTGGATGACCGGAGCGATCAGAAGATCGTCGTCCTCACCACGGACGAGGCGATAGAGCGGTGCCGGGAGCTGCCCGAATATATTGCGCTGAAGCGCAATGTCAAAGGGCATAATATTGAATATTGCAGGGTGGAGCTTCATGAATCGTGCATCATTGGCACCCTGCTTGTGCCGAGCAAGGAAAATCCGAATGACGATTTGTTTTCCTTTTCCTATTATATGGACGACCGGAGACTGCTCCTGATCGACGACGAGGCGCATATGCCGGCGATCCAGGCAATGATCCGGGACGCCGACCTTTTGCAGGCGGCGGACATTCCGCAGTTTTTCTCCAAAATGATCGCTTATCTGATCATCGACGATATGTCCTGCCTGCAATCGTATGAGGAAAAGCTGAGTTTTATGGAGGAACGGATGGCGGAAGATTTTTCCCGGAATATTCACCGGGAGATCCAGGCGTGCCGCAGGGAACTGCTGATCCTCAATTCTTACTTCTTCCAGATGATGGACGTCTGCGATACACTGGAAGAAAATATGCCGGCATATTATGGAGAGGGCATTCCCGTCCGGGCGTTTGCCACATTGTCCAACCGGATCAACCGCCTGTACGGGCATACGCAGATGCTGCGGGAATACGCGCTTCAGGTAAAAGAAATGTATCAGTCCCAGGTAGATATCCGGCAGAATGATACCATGCGGATCTTAACGGTCGTTACGACGATCTTCATGCCGCTGACGCTTGTTACCGGCTGGTATGGGATGAATTTTTCCCATATGCCCGAATTGCATCAGCCATACGCGTATGGAATTTTGATCATTGTATGCATCATCATTGTTGTGGGTGAGATTCTTTTTTTCAAATTGAAGAATTGGTTATAGGAGGTCGATCATATGAACCAGAAGATAAAAGAGCAGCTGAAAGGACGCAGTTTCCTGACGCTGAAGGATTTTACGCCGGAGGAAATTCAATATTTCCTTGATCTGGCAGAACAGTTAAAGGCGGACAAAAAGAAAGGGATCACCGGGAACCGCCTGAAAGGGAAAAATGTTGCGCTGATCTTTGAAAAGCCGTCGACCAGGACCCGTTGTTCTTTTACGATCGGCTGTACCGATGAGGGAGGGCATCCGGAATATCTGGGGCGCGACGATATCCAGCTTGGATATAAGGAAACGATCGAGGATACTGCCCGCGTCCTCGGAAGAATGTTCGATGGGATCGAGTTCCGCGGGTTCCGGCAGGACTATGTTGAAAAGCTGGCGGAATACAGCGGCGTTCCCGTATGGAACGGATTGACGGACGAGTACCATCCGACGCAGATCTTAGCGGATCTGCTGACGATGAAAGAGCAGTTCGGGTATTTAAAGGGACTGCGTTTTGTATACGCCGGGGACGGCAGGAATAATATGGCCAATTCCCTGATGATCGGGTGCGGCAAGATGGGGCTCCATTTTACGATCCTTGCGCCGAAAGCGCTCTGGCCAAAGGAAGATCTGGTACGGCTGTGCAGGGAGTACGCGGACGCGTCCGGGGGTTCGGTGACGATGTCCGAGGATACGGACGCCGTGACCGGGGCGGATGTGATCTATACCGACGTATGGTGTTCCATGGGAGAAGAAGAAAAAGCGGCTGAGCGCGTGGCGCTGCTGCGTCCGTATCAGGTCAACCGGGCGCTGCTTGAAAAGACCGGAAAAGACTCCACGATCGTGATGCATTGCCTGCCCGCCGTGCGGGAAAATGAGATTACCGCCGAGGTATTCGAGGCAAACGCGGACGTCATTTTTGACGAGGCGGAGAACCGGATGCATACGATCAAGGCGGTCATGGTCGCGACGCTGGGGGACGACTGAGATGCGGGAGCAGCGGATCGTCCTGTGCGGGGCGAGTGCATACGAAAAAAAATTTTATCTGAATCCGGAATTTGACGGATTGCCGGGACAGGTAAAGGATGAATTGAAGATTGCCTGCGTTTTATATACCGAGGACGTCGGCGGGATCATCACGATGGAATTTGATGAGGACGGACAGCTGGAGTTTGTCGTGGACGCGAAAGAAGACGATTTCTTATATGATGAGATCGGAAGCCGGCTGAAAGTAAAACAGCTGCAGCGGGAGAAACGCGAGCTGTGGGAAGCGCTGGAGCTGTACTACCGGATCTTTTTCCCGGATGCGGAAGACAAGCAGGGGAGGAAAGCATAAATGCTGTTAGTTGTGGATGTCGGAAATACAAATATAACGCTCGGATTGTTTGATGGGGAGAAGCTTAACGCGACCTTCCGCATGACGAGCAAAGCGCAACGGACGTCGGATGAGTACGGCGTCCTGCTCGTGAATATGATCGCGCAAAAGGGCATGGACATCAGCCGGATCACCGATGTGATCATCGCGTCCGTCGTCCCCAACATCATGCATTCTTTTGTGAGCGCGATCATCAAATATCTGGGACGCAAACCGTTCATCGTCGGACCCGGGACAAAGACCGGGATCCGGATCGTAACCGGGAATCCGCAGGAGATCGGAGCGGACCGGATCGTTGACGCCGCGGCGGCTTATTTCCTGTACGGAGGGCCGGTCCTCGTCCTGGATTTTGGAACGGCGACAACGTATGACCTTGTGACGGAGAACGGTTCGTTTGCCGCCGGCATCACATCGCCGGGGATCGGGATATCCGCGGACGCGCTCTGGAATCAGGCAGCCAAGCTGCCGCAGATTTCCATTCGCAAACCGGAATCCATCCTTGCCAGGGATACGATCTCCAGTATGCAGGCGGGTCTGGTCTACGGATATATCGGACAGACGGAATATATTATTGATAAAGTAAAAGAAGAATCCGGCATCAACGATCTGCGGGTAGTTGCGACCGGCGGACTTGGCAAAATGATCGCGGATGAGACCGACCACATTGATATTTATGATCCGGAACTGACGCTTCAGGGGCTGCGGATCATTTATGAGAAGCAAAAGAAATAACATGAATATTGGACAGGTAACCGTAAAGAATAAGTTTATATTGGCTCCGATGGCAGGCGTAACGGACCTGCCATTTCGCTTGCTCTGCAGGGAACAGGGGTGCGGGCTGACCGTATCGGAGATGGTCAGCGCCAAAGCCATCTATTATAAGAACAGAAATACCTGGGACCTGCTGAGGGCAGACGAGAGAGACGATCCAGCTGCGGTGCAGCTGTTTGGTTCGGATCCGGGCCTGATGGGGGAAATGGCGCACCGCATTGAACATATCGGATACCGGATCATTGATATCAACATGGGGTGCCCGGTTCCAAAAGTCGTGAACAACGGCGAAGGTTCCGCCCTGATGAAAGATCCGGATCTCGTCGGAAAGATCGTCCGCGCCGTTTCAGACGCCGTATCAATTCCGGTGACCGTAAAAATGCGGAAGGGGTTCAGCCTTTATGATAAAAACGCTCCCGAAGTTGCCCTTGCCGCGGAGGAAAACGGCGCGGCGGCAGTCGCGGTCCATGGGCGGACGCGCGAACAATATTATTCGGGTCAGGCGGACTGGGAGATCATCAGGGAAGTAAAAGAGACGGTCGCGATCCCGGTCATTGGAAACGGCGATATCAGGACGCCGGAGGACGCCGCGCGTATGCTGCGGGAAACGGGCTGCGACGGTTTGATGATCGGGCGCGCCGCGAGAGGGAATCCATGGATTTTCCGGGAATTGAACCATTATTTTGAGACGGGTGAACCGATGGAACGCCCGGACAGCCGGGAGGTGTCGGATATGATCCTCCGTCACGCCCGCATGATGGTCGGATACAGGGGAGAGCCCGCGGCGATGCGCGAGATGAGGAAGCATGTCGCGTGGTATACGGCGGGAATGCCCCATTCGGCGCGGCTGCGGGAACAGGTCAACGGGGTGGAAACGCTGGCACAATTGGAACACTTCTTGACTTATTTTTTTTGATACCATATAATATGATGATATTAGGGCTGAAACGCCATGCGTTTTTGTGTCAGCATGGAAACGCGGGCAGGCAGCCCGGACAACGTCTTTATGTTTGGAGGAGAATTTACTATGGCGGAAAAGAGAATGATCACATATGCCGGGTTAAAACAGCTGGAGGAAGAATTGCAGGATCTGAAGGTTGTCCGGCGGAAGGAAGTCGCGCAGAAGATCAAGGAAGCGAGAGAACAGGGCGATTTGTCCGAAAATGCGGAATACGATGCCGCGAAGGACGAGCAGCGGGATATTGAAAGCCGGATCGAGGAGATTGAAAATATCCTGAAAAATGTCGAGGTGGCGGATGAAGACGATATCGACCTCGGAACGGTCAGCGTCGGGAGCATCGTTACATTATTTGATTATGAATTTGACGAGGAGATCACTTACCATCTGGTAGGTTCAACCGAGGCGGATATCCTGAATAAGAAAATTTCCAATGAATCGCCGATCGGCGTCGCTCTGATCGGGAAAAAAGTCGGGGAAGAAGTCGAGGTTCAGGGACAGGATGCCACCTTTAAATACCGTATCCTGGATATCAAGAGATAAGGAGATGCGAGATGGCGGAGCAGAAGAATACCAATCAGCCGCAGCAGGACCTGAATGAACTGCTGAAAGTGCGGAGAAGCAAGCTGGCGGAATTGCAGGAGCAGGGAAAGGACCCGTTCCTCAAAACGAAATATGACGTCACCCACCACAGCCAGGAGATCCGGGATCAGTACGATTCGCTGGAGGGAAAAGAAGTGACGGCGGCAGGGCGCGTTATGAGCAAACGCGTCATGGGGAAAGCGTCTTTTTGCCACATTCAGGATCTGCAGGGGACGATCCAGGCGTATGTCGCGCGGGACTGCATCGGCGAGGAATCTTACAAAGAGTTTAAAAAGCTCGACGTCGGCGACATCATTGGGATCACGGGGGAAGTTTTCCGGACAAAAACCGGCGAGATTTCCATTCACGCGTCGAGAGTGGACCTGTTATGTAAAAGCCTCCAGATCCTTCCGGAGAAATTCCACGGGCTGACCAATACGGATACCCGTTACCGGCAGCGTTACGTGGATCTGATCATGAACCCGGAAGTGAAGGATACGTTTGTCAAACGGTCCCGGATCATCAGCGCGATCCGCGCATATTTGAACAGGAACGGGTTTATGGAAGTAGAGACGCCCATGCTGGTATCCAATGCGGGCGGCGCGGCGGCGCGCCCGTTTGAGACGCATTTTAACGCGCTGGATGAGGATCTGAAGCTCCGTATTTCACTGGAACTGTACTTAAAGAGGCTGATCGTCGGCGGACTGGAGCGGGTCTATGAGATTGGGCGCGTTTTTCGGAATGAGGGGCTGGATACAAGGCACAATCCGGAATTTACTCTGATGGAATTGTATCAGGCGTATACCGATTACAACGGGATGATGGATCTGACCGAGAATCTGTACCGCTATGTCGCGCAGGAGGTGCTCGGCACGACGACGATCACATATAACGGGATTGAGATGGATCTGAGCAAGCCGTTTGAACGGATCACGATGGTCGAAGCGGTCCGGAAATATGCCGGTGTCGATTTTGATCAGATAACTACGCTAGAGGAAGCGAGGGCGATCGCGAAGGAACATCATCTGGAATATGAGGAGCGCCACGGAAAGGGAGATATCCTGAATCTCTTTTTTGAAGAGTATGTAGAGGAACATTTGATCCAGCCGACGTTCCTCATGGACCATCCGGTCGAGATTTCTCCGCTGACCAAGAGGAAACCGGATAATCCGGATTATGTGGAACGGTTTGAGTTCTTTATGAACGGATGGGAGATGGCAAACGCCTATTCGGAGCTGAACGATCCGATCGACCAGAGGGAACGGTTTCAGGCGCAGGAGCGGCTGCTCGCGCAGGGCGACGAGGAGGCCAACCGTACCGATGAAGACTTCCTGAACGCGCTGGAGGTCGGAATGCCTCCGACCGGCGGGATCGGATTCGGCATTGACCGGATGGTGATGCTGCTGACCGATTCGGCGGCGATACGGGATGTGCTACTATTCCCCACGATGAAAACTTTGGGTAAGGAAAACCAGTAAAATCAAGGGTTCCAGCGATTATAGGTTGTGATTTACTACAAATT
>CANQDT010000036.1 GCA_947593735.1 uncultured Lachnospiraceae bacterium
TCGGCAACAGTTCCGGACACAGCTTCTGGAACGGGATCGCCAGCTGGATGAGCAGGGGCGATTGCTCGATGAACAGACCCGCCAGCTTAGTGAACAGAATCGGCGGCTTGATGAAAAAGACCGCAAAATACATGAACTCATGGCTGCGCTGAACTGGCTGTAACAAATGTAATACGGAGGTGGCAAAACACATGAAACTCGAATGGGGTGGGAAGACGTAAAAGAAGAACACGAGAGGGAGAAAGAGGAGCTACGACAGCAGTTCCGGACACAGCTTCTGGAACGGGATCGTCAGCTTGATGAAAAGGATCGCCAACTCGATGAAAAAGACCGCAAAATACATGAACTCATGGCTGCGTTGAACTGGCTGTAACGAACGTGAAACAGAGGCAGCTTCCGGCAGGCGCGAATCCGGCGGCGGTATTCTCCAAAGCAACAGACAGAATCTTGTTGTTTTGGAGATTTTTTCTGTCACAGGAAATTTCGTCCTGTGACAGAAAAAGCCTCCGGCTGGATGCGCAGCTCGCAGAGAGGAAACTGCTGCTTCACAGCCTGCTCGCGCGCAAAAATGCCTTCTCCCCTCATGAATGAGGGGCGGGGGAGCTGAATAAGTTTTTGGGGTATCATCCCGACAAAACAGCAGGCTGGAATTCCGATGGGTACGCCGCAGCCCCGCTGATGGGACAGATTATGGCTATGTAGCGGTGGATACCACGTGGTCCGGGCATTATTTTGTCCGATTGGGAACCATCAATTTCGATCGACTGGTATCGGTATCGTTTTGTTCTCAGTCTGAAAACAGAAACGGGGGAGCATACGCAAGGTTAGTTTCCTGTGACGAGCCGGAGCCGTATCATACCTGTGAGACGGAGGAGCAGGGCGGCCCCGCGGTAAACGTTACTTACCTTTCCAATCAGGCAAACAGGCAGGGCACCGCATGGGGCGAGACGTCTCTTACGTTTTCGTCTGCGGCTTGCGGCGTCATGGATAATGTCTACCTGGAGCTGTTTGCCGGAGCGGCGTCCAAATGGTCCTATATAAAATTGGAATATACGGACAATGAAATCACCCTGCCGAATGTGTTTGATGAAAATATGGTGCTCCAGCAGGGAAAATCGACCGTATATGGAAAAGGGACAACCGGAGTCCGCTATACAGCGTCTCTTTCCAATGAAAAGGATATCGTCGCGGATCGGATTTATAATGCGTTGAGCAGTTTTGTATATGGACACGCCGATCACGCTTACAGCGGGCCGATGTTCGACTCATTTTCTGTTGACGGCGCATCCGTGACCGTCAGCTTCAAACCGGATACGCTGTCAGGGGGGACTCAGGGCGGAAGGCGCTCTGACCGGATTCGAGATTGCGGGAGCAGATAAAAAGTACGTGGCGGCAGAAACAGCCATTCAGGGCGATACGGTATTGCTGACTTCCGACGTTGCAAAACCCGTGTATGTACGTTACGCGTATGCGCCCGTGCCGCAGCTGACCCTGTATAACGGGGCGGGGTTTCCCGCTTCGCCTTTCACCTCGAAAAAGGAGCGCAGCGATCTGACTTATACCGCTCTTGTGCAGGCTGCGGCAAATCATGCAGGTCCGATCGAGGGCAGCGGCAGCGAGCGTTTCGCCGCGGTAGGCGAATACGATGGAAACGTAACGCGGATTTTTGGAACTGCCGATTATCAAAATAAATTTGAGGGTAATATCAATTTCCTAAAAGCGTTTGACGGGAATTCTGCCAGCTATTTTGACGGAAGCGAAGGCCGTTATACGAGTGTTGAATTTGACGAGGGATACTGCATAACAAAAATTGATTTTTATATAAGAAGCGGATTTGACAACAGGGTTTCCGACGGGGAAATGCAGGCTTCGGAGGACGGAGTACATTATGTTACGCTGTTTCGGTTCCCGGACAGGGCTCAGATGGAGTCCGGGGGCAGTTTACCGCGGATCATCACTATATCCTTGATATTGAAGATTTGGCGCAATACTCCGGAGCAAGTGTTCTTAGGAAATTTAAATTCTTCCGATACATAAATTCCGTATATGCCGCAAATCCGGCTGAAATTGAAATCTACTCCAGCCCCCAAAGCGATGTGGAAGAATTGATCGCAGAGGAGGGATGGGTAGAAGATTATACGATCAGCGCGGAAGTAAAAGACGGCGACGGCAGCGTCAGCGTCAGTGTGGACGGAGAGGTCCAGGAGGACGGCACGGCTCATGTAAAAACAGGTCAGCAGGTAACAATGGAACTTGTTCCGGCTGATGGCAGCGAAATAGGAAAAATAGATCGTGTAACTGCCGGCAGGACGCGAACGTTGACAACAGGGATCAATGAAAACGGAGAATATACTTTCCAGGCGAACGAGGATACGTACTTTGAGATCTATTTTGATAAGATGCCCACGCTTCAGATCAGAGAGCTGCGTGACAACAATTCGGCTCTGTTTAACGGTTCTTTGGGCGACGGGACCGACGGTGGAAGCTGTGACATCAGCTGGGACAATAATGAACTGATCGCAGACGCGGGCGAGAATAAGATGTATAAGCTCACGCGTTCCATCGTATATGGAAGGCTGGGCTTTAACAGCAGAGCGTCGGTAAAGGTAGAGGGTACCAATGATCTGGACGGCGAATGGTCGGAAATCGGCTGGTTGGGACACAAGGACTATTCGGTTTATGGGGAACAGGGCGACCGTATCTATTCGGACCGATATGTAAATGAGTATGACAGCGACGCGTACCGATTTATCCGGTTCACAAAACCAAGCAGCGCGGTAAGCATTGCCGAATTAAAATTATATGGCGAGCAGATCGATCAGGAGGATGATCCGGGTGCTCGGTCAGGCATAAATTCCTTTACGATAGACGGCACGGAGTATATGGCGAAAAGGATACTCCCGGACAGCGGAACACTCACCGCTGTGACGATTACACAGGGCGATGATATTACAATACCAGATGATGCGAAGCTCTATGTGGCGCTGTATAAGGACAATGTTCTGCAAAGCGTAAAAACGGCGGATATAGGAACGGTTACGGAGGGCGCAAACAGGATCCTGCTCCGTGACGGTCTGGTGCTTCCTCCTCCGGAGGACGGAACAAAATACAAGGTGAAGGGGTTTGTGTGGGACGATATGATGCCGATCTTCGCGCCGCTTTCCATAGCAGATGAAAAGGAGATGGAGGAACTGCCGATGAGTGAAATGTCTTTATGGTATGATGAGCCTGCGGCGGAGGATGATGCCACGTTGTGGCAAAACTTCGCGGACAGCGAAGGCCATGACACATGGCAGCAAAAGGCATTGCCGATCGGAAACGGTTACATGGGAGCAATGGTATTCGGCGGCGTCGCGCAGGAACGGGTCCAGCTCAACGAAAAAACGTTATGGGAAGGAAAACCGAACCACATCACCACAGACCGAAGCACCCTGTTTCAACAGGCGCGGGAGATGGCGCTTGCCGGAGAAAATCCCAACGATCTTCTTGTCTGGAACTGGGCAGGCTCCGGAAGCAACTACGGAACGTATACCAGCTTCGGGAATCTGACGCTGGATTTCACGAATATCAAGCCGGGAACAGAGTACAGCAATTACAGGCGCTATCTTGATCTTGACAATTCCATGGAAGGAGTTACGTACGAGGTTGACGGCATAACGTATACGCGGGAATATTTTGCAAGCTACCCCGACAGAGTGATGGCGATGAGGCTCAACTCATCCATGGAAAATAACGTAAGCTTTATATTAAAATTCTCAAATTCGCCCAACAGTTCCACGAATGTCAGCTATCATTTTGAGGATAATACTTTGAAGGTCACGGGCGCGTTGTCGCAGAACGGTATGCGATGGTCAGGCGAGTACAGGATCAGCGCCAACGGCGGTTCAGTAGGGTATAGGAACCATGCGGTTTATGTATCGGACGCGGACGAGGCGGAGATCATAATGACAATGGCAACCGATTATGAGTTCAATGAAAATACAGGCTACAGAACAGGCATCGATCCGCAGATCGTAACGTCGGGGATCATGGAAAAAACTGCCGACCAGGATTTTGACGCATTGTATCAAACGCATATCGCTGACTATAAGAGCATTTATGACAACGTAAAACTGGAACTTGGCGGCGAGAATGATATGCCTACGGATGAGATGCGTGCCAGGTACGGAAACGACAGCACAGAGGATATTTTCCTTGACCAGCTGTTCTATCAGTATGGAAGATATATGATGATCTCATCATCACGCGCGGGCAGCCTGCCGTCGAATTTACAGGGGGTATGGGCTGATCAGAAGCATCCGCAGTGGGAATCGGATTATCATATCAACATTAACCTTGAGATGAACTATTATCCGGCGGCAAACGGAAACATGATCGAATGTATGGAGCCGCTGCTGGACTGGGTGGAGAAAACGGCGGAAGTAGGAAAGCAGACGGCAAAGAATGAGTACGGCTGCGAGGGCTGGGTATCGCATACGTGTAATAACGCGTTTGGCTTTACGGATCCCGGTTGGGGCAGCTGGGGGCTTGCGTTTACACCCGTTGCCGGAACGACGAAAGGCGATATTGTGAAGATTGTCACAGAGCAGAACGAGCATTTGCAGACGCCGGTTGAAATCGGCGACAGCGGTCAGATCAAGGAATGGGAGAATGAGGGGAAATACAACAGAGACAAAAATGGCAACCGCTTTGGCGATGATTCTCACAGACATATTTCCCAGCTGGTGTCCCTGTATCCGTGCAACCAGATAACGAGAAGAAATCCGGAGCTCTTAAAGGCTGCAAGAACGACCCTGAATGCGCGGGGCGATGCGTCAACCGGATGGTCGAGAGCGAATAAGATGCTGCTCTGGGCAAGGGCGATCGGACAGGATACGGACGCAAGTATAACGAGCAGCGCGAAAAATATGTCAAACGGGGACAGGGCGTACACTGGCTCGACGGCGGCAATCGGCGAGCTCCTCGTGCAGAGCCATGACGGATATATTGATATTCTCCCGTCGCTCCCGACCGCATGGGCGTCTGCGGGAAGCGTGAAAGGACTTCTTGCCGTGGGCGGCTTTGAAACAGACATTGAATGGGCAGACGGAAAGCCGGTATCGGCGGCTGTCAGGTCAAATGCAGGCGGAGAATGCCGGATCTTTGTCAATGATGCGTATGGAGACATGACAATTACAAAGGACGGCAAACCGGTAGAGTATGAAACGGTTGCCGAGGACGGCTTGAACCTTGTTGTTTTTGACACAGATAAGGGCGCTGAGTACCGCATAAGCTACAAGTAAACATTTCTCGCGGATTCCCCGAAGATAGCGGTAGAAAATTTTGATTTTGTATGCTATGATAATCTCATAAGAGAGGGGAATTGGTAAAATGCGGCAGAAAATGTTTTATTCCATAAAAGACGAATTACAAGCCGGGCAGATCGCCCGGCTTTGTCTGCGTATGGATATTCAGGCAAAGGCGCTGACCTGGGCGGATTATGACCGGACGGTAGGAGAAGTGGCTGGAATCGCGCTGTCGGGCAAAAATCCGATTCGGGAGAAAAAGAAAATCCCATTGGGATATCAGGTTCCTGATATCATGATTTTTTGTGGTATGCCGGACGGGAGCCTCGACCGGTTTCTGTCCGAGTATCGAAAAGAAAAGATCGCGCCTGTTCCGCTCAAGGCGGTCGTGACGCCTTACAATGTTTCCTGGACCATATATGAACTCATTCTTGAACTTGGCAGGGAGCGCGCGGCGGTCCTGGAGCAGAGGAAAAAAGGATGATCATTTCCCACCCCGCCAATTCACATTTTAGACATAATATACGTCTATACTGGTTCAAAACGGGAAATGCAGCGAGGAGATGGGAATATGGAGAAAATTAAGATTTTGGTCGTGGACGACGAGAGCCGGATGAGAAAGCTCGTCCGGGATTTCCTGATGAAAAGCGGCTATCAGGTCGTGGAGGCGGCAGACGGGGAAGAAGCGCTGGATCTCTTTTTTGAGGAAAAGGATTTTTCCCTGGTCATTTTGGATGTGATGATGCCGAAGATCGACGGCTGGCAGGTCTGCCGGGAGATCCGGGAATACAGCAAGATCCCGATCATCATGCTGACCGCGAAAGGGGAGGAAAGCGACGAGCTGCAGGGATTTAAGCTCGGCGTCGATGAATATATCTCCAAGCCGTTCAGCCCGAAGATCCTGGTCGCGAGGGTCGACGCGCTGCTCCGGCGGGCGAATATCCTCAATAAAGAGGAGATCCTTTCCGTCGGCGGCATTGAGATCAATGTGTCGGCGAGGCAGGTGACGGTCGACGGCAGGATCATTGAGCTGAGCTTCAAGGAATTCGAGCTGCTGGAATATTTTATCTCCAATCAGGGAATCGCGCTTTCGAGGGAGAAGATCCTGAACAATGTATGGAATTTCGATTATTTCGGGGACGCCAGGACGATCGATACCCATGTCAAAAAACTGAGAAGCAAATTAGGGGAGAAGGGAAGCTATATCCGGACCATCTGGGGAATGGGATATAAGTTCGAGGTTGACGAAAAATGAAACATCATTCGCTCCGAATCCGAATGACAATCATATTGACCTGCATGATCGCCATTCTTTTTTCAATGGCGATCGTGGCGAATCTGACGCTGAGCCGGTATTTTTATATCGGGAACGAGAGGCGGAACCTGTCCGGGCTTTATATGAAGATCAACCGGATCTTCCAGGAGGACAGCGTGGACTGGGAGTTCCAGCTGAACCAGCTGACGAGCAACAACGACGTCAATATCCTGATCGAAGATCTGGATACGACGGTCTTTGACGGCGTATATCAGTATAAGCTGATCTATACGAATATGTTCAAGGGCGGCTATATGCAGGAAAATCTGATCAGCTTCATGCAGGAGAACCAGTCGGCGGATTTTCAGGCGATGCCGTATTCGATCCAAAAGAACCATGACCGCAATATGAAAGCGTCGTTTCTGGACCTGTGCGGCCGGTTGGACAACGGGTACTATATCGGACTGAGGACGCCGATCGAGAGTATCGAGAAGAGCGCGAAGGTATCGAGCCAGCTGAACATGATGATGGGGTGCATCGGGCTTATCCTCGGCTCGATCTTCACCTATTATATTGTCACGCACATTTCCAGACCGATCGAGGAAATGGCGCAGGTGGCGGATAAGATGTCGGATCTCGATTTTGACGCCAAGATCGTCGATCTGCCGCCCAATGAGATCGGGATTCTCGGACAGACGCTGAACCAGTTGTCGGAGAAGCTTGAAAAGACCATTTCTGAGCTGAAAACCGCGAATAACGAACTGATGCTCGACAATGAGCGCAAAACGCAGATCGACGAGATGCGGAAAGATTTTATTTCCCATGTTTCGCACGAGCTGAAAACGCCGATCGCGATCATCCAGGGATACGCGGAGGGACTGCGGGATAATGTCAACGACGATGCGGAGAGCATGGAATTTTATTGTGACGTGATCGTGGATGAAGCGGATAAGATGAATCAGATGGTGCGCAAGCTCCTGAATCTGAGCCAGATCGAGTTCGGAAGCAATGTCGTGACGATGGAGCGGTTCGATATCGCGGAAATGATCCGGAATCTGCTGCAGGCGTCCGAGGTGCTGCTGAAAGAGAAAAACATCCGGGTGCGGTTCGACGCGGAACGGTCCGTTTTCGTATGGGCGGATGAGTATATGATCGAAGAAGTGATGTCCAATTATATCAGCAACGCGATCAACCATTGTTATGAGGGCGGAACGATCGGGATCGACATGGCGGATGAGGCGGACAACGTCCGAATCTCCGTATTCAATACCGGCGATCCGATCCCGGAAGAGGATATCGACAAGGTCTGGATCAAATTTTACAAGGTGGACAAGGCAAGGACGCGGGAGTACGGCGGAAGCGGGATCGGGCTGTCCATCGTCGCCGCGACGATGGAAGCGCACGGCAAGGCGTACGGCGTGGAGAACGTGGACGGCGGCGTCCGGTTCTATATTGAGCTTGACAAATCAGCGGAGTGCTGACCGGGGAACCGGCAGACGTCCGGAAAAAAGACAAAAAAAGATCCTGCGGGTGACCGCGGCGGAAAGGAACCTTCCGCCCGGACGCTCACAGGATCATTTTTTTGGAAAATACGGAAACTGTCACAGGGAAAGCCTGCCGTCGACAGAATCGTTGAATACATAGTAGATCGCGTTTTCTTCAGGCTTTACATATAACCGCATATCTTTCAGGTCGGATACTTTGTTGCCGGAATCCTTCCATGTTTTTTTTGCCATCTCGACGATATCTTTTACTGCGACCTGATTTCCCTGAAATTCAAGGATCACGTTTGATTTCATCTGCAAGTCCTCCATTCCTTCAAGTTCTGATTGGAATATAGCACACGGAAGCGGAAAAAGCAATATGGGTTTTTGAAAAATGTCAGAATAAATTTTTGAATCACAATGGCGCCGCTGCGGATGGGAACGGCGGCTTGACTGCAGAGGAGATTGATGAAGATCAGGTTGATTTTTACGGTTCTTATAGTATAATAGGTATGAAACTGACGAAAGATATGGGACAGTCGGCTGATTGCCGGACTGTTGTTTTCTGAGGAAGAAGAATATGATTTCTGTAATAGATTATGACGCGGGAAATTTAAGGAGCGTGGAAAAGGCGCTTTGCTATCTCGGCGCGGACGCGAGGATCACGAGGGACCGGGACGCCATCCTGTCCAGCAACCGGGTCGTCCTGCCCGGCGTCGGCTCTTTCGGCGACGCGATGGAAAAGCTCCGCCAGTACGGGTTGGTCAATACGATTTATGATATCGTGGACCGCCGGATCCCGCTGCTTGGGATCTGCCTCGGCCTCCAGCTCCTGTATGAGACAAGCGAAGAAAGCCCTGGCGTGGGCGGCCTTGGGATCCTGCGGGGAGATATCGTGAAGATCCCGCCGGCAGACGGGCGGAAGATCCCGCATATGGGCTGGAATTCCCTCCGGATCCGGCAGGGAGCGAAGCTGTTCCGGGATATGCCCGCCGAGCCGTATGTCTATTTTGTCCATTCGTACTATTTGCGCGCGAAGGATCAGGAAGAAGTCGCGGCGACGGCGGAATACGGCGTTACGATCCATGCGTCCGTGGAACGCGGGCGGATCTGGGCATGCCAGTTCCATCCGGAAAAAAGCGGGGCGGTCGGTTTGCGTATTCTTGAAAATTTTATCAATGATTAGGACAAGAGGGGTTCCATGCATACAAAACGAATTATCCCATGCCTTGACGTGCACAACGGGCGCGTCGTGAAAGGCGTTAATTTTGTCAATTTAAGGGACGCCGGCGATCCGGTGGAGATCGGCGCCGCGTATGACCGCTCCGGGGCGGATGAACTGATCTTCCTGGATATTACGGCGTCTTCGGACGCGAGAAAGATCCGGCTGGATATGGTGCGCAAGGTCGCGGAGACGGTCTTCATCCCGTTCACGGTCGGGGGCGGCATCCGCACGACGGACGATTTCAAAGAGATCCTGCGGGAGGGGGCGGACAAGATTTCGGTCAATTCTTCCGCGATCAGCCGACCGGAGCTGATCTCCGAGGCGGCGGACAAATTCGGGAGCCAGTGTGTCGTCGTCGCGATCGACGCGAGAAGGCGCCCGGACGGTTCCGGTTGGAACGTATACAAAAACGGCGGCAGGCTGGATACAGGTCTGGATGCGGTCGAATGGGCGGCTGAGGCGGAACGGAGAGGCGCCGGGGAAATTCTGCTCACCAGCATGGATTGCGACGGCACGAAAGCGGGTTATGATATCCCGCTGACAAAACAGATCGCGCGGTCTGTCTCCATACCGGTGATCGCCTCCGGAGGCGCGGGGACGAAAGAACATTTCTACGACGCGCTTGTGGACGGGGAGGCGGACGCCGTTTTGGCGGCGTCGCTGTTTCATTACCGCGAGCTGGAGATCATGGAGCTGAAACGGTATCTTGCCGGACGGGGGATCCCCATGCGGCTGTGACAGGACAGAAGGAGAATGGAAGCCGGACGCGGACGGATCCGGCGGATACGGAGGAAAACGCGATGAGTTATGCGGATCAGTTGTTTATTTCAATGTGCAAAGATATCCTGGAAAACGGATGCAGCACGGAGGGCGAGAAGGTACGGCCGAAATGGGAGGACGGAACAGCCGCTTATACGATCAAAAAATTCGGCGTGGTGAGCCGTTATGACCTGTCAAAAGAGTTTCCGGCGCTCACGCTGCGCAGGACCGCCATCCGGACGGCGGTGGACGAAATGCTCTGGATCTGGCAGCGCAAATCCAACAATATCAACGATTTAAAAGGGCATATCTGGGACAGCTGGGCGGATGAGACCGGTTCCATCGGAAAAGCGTACGGATATCAGATGGGCGTGAAGCATCGGTATCCGGAAGGGATGATGGATCAGGTGGACCGTGTCCTTTATGACCTGAAGCATAATCCGTACAGCAGGCGGATCCTGACGAACCTGTACGTCCATCAGGATCTGCATGAGATGCATCTGTATCCGTGCGCGTACAGCGTCACCTTTAACGTGACCAAAGCGCCGGGGGCGGATCGGCTGACGCTGAACGCGATATTGAACCAGCGTTCGCAGGATGTTCTGGCGGCAAACAACTGGAACGTGGTCCAGTACGCGGTGCTTCTCCATATGATCGCCCAGGTGAGCGATATGGATGTCGGGGAACTGATCCATGTGATCGCCGACGCCCATATTTACGACCGGCATGTGGATATCATCCGGGAGCTGATCAGCCGTCCGGCTTATCCCGCACCGAAATTCCATCTGAATCCGGATAAGACAGATTTTTATTCGTTTACGGTGGACGATGTGATCGTCGAAGATTATCAGGCGGGAGAACAGATTAAACATATCCCGATCGCCGTTTAAGAGACAGGATGAGAGAAGGAGGATCAGAAGATGAATGTGATCGTCGCGGTTGACCGGCACTGGGGGATCGGGTTTCAGAACAGATTGCTGGTCCGGATCCCGGAAGACCAGAAGTTTTTCCGTGAGACGACGACAGGAAATGTTATCGTGATGGGGCGGAAGACGCTGGAGAGCTTTCCGAACGGGCAGCCGCTTCCGAACCGGACCAATATCGTACTGACAGGGAAACCGGATTATCATGTGAAAAACACGGTGGTGGTCCATGATATGGATGAATTGTTCGCGGAGCTTTCGCGCTATCCCTCCGAACAGATCTATGTGATCGGCGGCGGGAGCGTCTACCGCAGCTTACTGCCGTATTGTTCTGTCGCGCATGTGACCAGGATCGATTACGCGTATCAGGCGGATACGTTTTTCCCGGACCTGGACGCGGCGGAGGGATGGACGGTCACGGCGGACAGCGAGGAACGCACCTATTTTGACCTGGAATATACATTTTACAAATATGAAAACCGGAATCCGCTGCCCCTGCCGCAGGTAGTGTCAAGTAATCTATGAAAAACTGGGTTGAAAGAATAGGCTCAGATGAACCTTGAAAATTGCAGATATAAT
>CANQDT010000037.1 GCA_947593735.1 uncultured Lachnospiraceae bacterium
CAATTCTGCAATCGTTTTGGCGTAAGTCCAAACGCGAATGAAGTGGTCTATATCGTGAATATTGCCTTCTGAGAAGATAATCATTTTGTTTATAATCTGCGAAATAGTCATATCCTTCACCTCCACAAACAGGAAGTTATCTGCGAATCCCTTCTTCTGTAAAAGTTCTCTTTAATGCCTTCTCTGTCAGATATACAGAACTTATTATAATAACAATTTGAATCAATGTCAAAATCAGACCGACAATTCCGATAGAATCATCGGAAGCTCCGTAAAATGGAAGATGGATAATAATTGACGGGACTAAAATAATCCAGCCAATTCTCCACCAAAGTTTTCCACTGTAATGATGAGCAAAAAGCCATGTATCCATATTCTTCTTAGAACGAGAGGTTCTATATCCAATCAGAGAATTTATCTTTTGCGGCGGGCGCTTCCACATGAGCCTTCCAATAACTATCATCAACAACGGAATTATTAAATCACAACAAAGCATAAACCACCAAAACCACATATCGTTCACCTCTACAAAGCCCCGATTTTTCTTTGAGTATATCAAAAATATCTCCTGCTTTCAATCGCACAAATAAAACCCCAACAATGCTTTCTTTCCCGGGCAAAGAAGCATAACTCCGGATACAAAAATCGAGCGCCCTCCCACCGCTTATGCAGGTTATGGACGCTCGATATGATTGAAGCCTTTCTGCGGTTAATTTCCAAATCCTTCTATCGCTCCGGCGGAAGCCTGCAGGATCAGCAAAACGTCATCCACATCCAGTCTCGAATCTTTGTTGACGTCGCCGATTTTTATCTGCGCATCCGTCGCGCCTTCGCTCCACGCTCTCAGCGCAAGCAGCGCGTCGACAGCGGTAATGGAACCGTCTTTGTTCATATCGCCAAGCTGAACCTCTTCTTCCGAAGCGCTCAGCGGAATCTCGCCGATCTTTTCCCGGTCAAGCCCTTCCGCTCCAATGTATACGCCGTATGTAACCGAACCGCTCTCCGGCGTCGGAAGCGAAATATTGGAAAATGTCAGCGTCCCGCTCTCGTCAGCCGTCGCCTGGTCAATATATCCGATATACTGAGAATCGATCTGATCCAGATCGCCCTTCAGGTCGTAGACCAGAAACGCAACCTCTTTATTCGCAAGTGAACTGTGGGAAATGCGCGCCTCGTACGTATCCCCCGTGCGCGCCACCGTTCCATACTCGCTGTCCGCCATAACCGGCAGCGCAGCCGCGAGCAGCGCGGCAATCCCCGCGATCGCTAAAATCTGTTTCATCTTTCTTCGTATCACTTGTCTTCCTCCATTCCACATCCCATATGCTTTATACCTGATCTGCCGCGTTGCGGGAATCGTCCCGATGACAGTGCGGCAACCCCGATTTACGTTTCCGAATAACAGTATAGCACACCTTTTTGATATTTTCCACAACAATTTGCAGAATTTAAAAAGGCGCAAAATCCGCCTTTCTGCGGATAACGCGCCTTTTTCAGATTCCTATGCCAGTTCCGGCACCTGCTGCCCGAGATACGGTTCTGCGGGCGCTTCCAGCCCGGCGGCAGCTTCGGTCTGCTCCACTGACACGACGGCAAGCGTTTTCCCAAGCGGCGCCAGTACCTTTAACACCGTATCGATCTGCGGGCTCGGACCGCCGTTTTCCATCCTCGCGATAACCGGCTGGCGGACACCGCTGAGCTGCTCCAGCCTTTCCCGGCTGATTCCTCTTTCTTTTCTCGTTTTGACCAGCTCTCCGATCAGGGCAGCCCGCATATCACATTCATTTTTGATCTCCGGGATAAAAAACTCTGTCCTCGCCATACTGTTTTCTTCTGTCATGATCTCGCCTCGCACCCTGCTCACTCCCTTACTGATAACCTTGTATCATCAGTATGTCCGTTCGGCAGGATTTCTATACGGTTCGAAAGCCGCCGGGCGATCTTTTCCGTCCCATGGCGGACGCAGGAAAACAGGCGGCGCTAACGCGTGATATTCCGGACCCATTTTCCGGTACGGTACCGCCATAATACAAATATGATCTTTAAAAATTCATCGCTGATCAGCAGCAGATAAACCGCTTTTACCGGAAGGTGCCAGACAAACGCGGCGACGGAGCCGATCGCGATCGACACGCCATAAAGGAAAAACACGTCGATAAACGCGCCGAACGCGGTATCTCCGCCGGCGCGGAAGATCCCGACAATGATCGTCATTGACATCGACTGTATCACCACATAAAACAACATCGTCAGCATCATAAACGACAAATATTCCTTTGACAATGGGGAAAGCGACATATGCGCCAGACAGATCGGCCTTGCGATCGCGATCATCAGGCTTCCGAACAGCCCGGTTGCGACGCTCAGGAAAACAAACCGGCGTCCGTATACTTTTCCCATTTCCAGATTATTTTCCCCTAATACCGTCCCGACCATGATCGCCGCAGCCGTGGAAACGCCGTAACTCAGCACCAGCGCGAACTGCCGCACCATCTGTACGACGGAATTTGCCGCCACGACCGCGCTTCCCATATGACCCATGATCGCGGTCACGACCGATGTCCCGCTTCCCCACAGCAATTCGTTGAGCACAACCGGAATGGAAAAATGAGCGAAATCCCTGACCAGGACAGGGTCGTGCCGGATCAGGAACCGGGGACGGATATGGATCTCCAGATCCTTTTTCCGGGAATAGAGCAGCGCGATCGTAAGCTCCACGACCCGCGCCGTCACCGTAGCGACCGCCGCGCCGCGGATCCCCATGGCGGGCGCGCCGCATAATCCGAAGATCAGGACCGCGTTCAGGATCACATTGACAATGAGAGAAATAAAATAGGTCACGGACGCGATCAGCACCCGTTCCACGCTGCGCAGAAGATTCAGATAGACGGTTGTTACCGCGCAGCAAAGATACGATACCGCCACGATCCGAAGATAAACGACGCCTTCCCGGATGATCGCCGGTTCCCGTGAAAACAGGCGCATCAGAAACACCGGCTGCGTTTCCGCGGCAGCCGTAAACAGCACCGCCACCAGGACGCCGTAAAACAGCGTCATGCCAAGTACCTTTTCAATCGATTCCGTATCGCGTTTTCCCCAGTACTGCGCGGCAAGCACGGTCGCGCCGGATGTGATCCCGAAGAAAAACAGCATCATCACGAACTGAACCTGTCCGGCGAGCGACGACGCGGAAAGCGCCGTCTCGCCGACTCTGCCGAGCATGATCACATCTGCCGCCGTCACGCCGACATTGATCAGGTTCTGGGCGATCAGCGGCAGCATAAATACCGCAACTTTCTTATAAAATAAACCTCGTTCACTCATACCTGCTTCTTATTCTCCATACAGATATCTTTTCTGTTCCGGGGTCAGCCGGTCAATCTCTTTTCCGAGAAAATGAACGCATCGCATCGCCACATCCCGGTCTACTTCCTCCGGAACCGAGATCAGTTTTTCCGTAAGTTCCCCGCCATGCTCAACCAGATAGCGCGCGCTCAACGCCTGGATGGCGAAGCTCATATCCATGATCTCCGCCGGATGGCCGTCCCCGCACGCGAGATTGACCAGCCTGCCTTCTCCAAGGACATAGACCCACCGGTCTTTCCCAATCCGGTATCCCATGATGTTGGCTCTCTGTTCCGCTTTTTCCTCCGCCATGGCATTGAGCGCTTTCATATCGATCTCGACGTCAAAATGCCCCGCGTTGCAGAGGATCGCCCCGTTTTTCATCCGGCGGAACGCTTCCGCCCCGATCACTTTCTCACAGCCGGTGACCGTGATAAAAAGATCGCCCAACGGCGCCGCCTCGTTCATCGGCATCACGTCAAATCCATCCATGATCGCTTCAATCGCTTTAATCGGGTCGACCTCCGTTACGATCACCCGCGCGCCGAGCCCTTTCGCCCGCATGGAAACGCCTTTTCCGCACCAGCCATATCCGGCGACGACGACAATTTTCCCGGCGACGATCAGGTTCGTCGTCCGGTTGATCCCGTCCCATACCGATTGTCCGGTTCCGTATCGATTGTCGAAAAGGTGCTTGCAGTCTGCGTCGTTGACCAGCACCATCGGAAATTTCAATTCCTTCCGGCGATCCATCGCGCGCAGGCGGAGGATCCCGGTCGTCGTCTCTTCGCAGCCGCCGATCACGTAGGGAAGCTGATCCTGATAATCCGTATGCAGCAGATGCACCAGATCGCCTCCGTCGTCGATTATGATATTACAGTGATGCTGCAGCACATGGGACAGATGTTCCCGGTACTCGTCCTCCGTGCAGCCGTGCCAGGCAAATACTTCCAGCCCGTCCTGCGCAAGAGCCGCGGCAACGTCGTCCTGCGTGGACAACGGATTACTCCCCGTCACATACATCTGCGCGCCTCCTGCCGCCAGTACCCTGCACAGATAAGCGGTTTTCGCCTCCAAATGCACGGACAGCGCGATTTTTATCCCCTCAAACGGCTTCGCGGCGGAAAATTCCCGCTCCAGGCTCCGCAGCAGGGGCATATTCCGTTTCACCCATTCAATTTTATGCGCCCCGGACGGCGCCAATCGTATCTCTCTGATCTGGCTCATGATTTTCTCTCCTGGTAATATTTCTGTCTTGACATAGTTTTCTTAAAATGATAATCTGGTATTGGTAACCACATCATAAGTTGTTCGATTCTATTTTTGAGTTGATCCGTCTCATATTATAAAAAAAGGAGGCTTTTTATGTCGTCAAACGCAACACAGCCATTCCTGTCCCGCCCAACCGGGCTGAACCGGATCTCACTTCCCAATTATACCCTGGGAGAAGAAGTTGTCAACTCCATTTCCCATGGGATCGGAGTGGTTCTTGGAATTGTCACGCTCGTTCTCTGCGCCGTCCGGGCGGCGCTGCACCATAATCCCGCCGGCGTCGTCAGCGGCGTTCTTTTCGGAATATGCCTGATCCTGCTGTACAGCGTATCCAGCATCTACCACGCCCTGAAACGGAACCGGGCGAAACAGGTATTCCGGATTCTGGATCATTGCAGTATTTTTTTGCTGATCGCCGGTACCTATACGCCGTTTACGCTTGTTACGCTGCCGCATGAGATCGGATATGCCATGTTCTTCGCGATCTGGTTCTTCGCGATACTCGGCATCGTGCTCAACGCGATCGACCTGCAGCGGTTTTCCATTTTTTCCATGATCTGTTATCTGGTCATGGGCTGGATGATCGTGCTCGCGTTCCGTCCCCTGCGGCTGTGCCTGCCGCCTGCCGGAATCTGGCTCCTGCTTGCCGGAGGGCTCTGCTACACCGCCGGGACGATCACATTCGGGCTTGGCAGCAAGATCCGATATATGCATTCCATCTGGCATGGTTTCGTCCTTGCGGGAAGCATATTACATGTGATCGCGGTCCTTCTTTATGTTATGTAGCCGTTCCTGATCGCGGCGGCGGCAGCGCTCCTGTATATTGCGCATACCCACTGCCGCCGCGACCGCGAGAAGGATCCCGAGCGCCATCCCCGCCAGGACGTCCGTCGGATAATGGACAAACAGATACATCCGGGAAAAACCGATCGCTCCCGCGAGAAGCAGCGCCGGAACCCCAAGACGGCGGCGATACAGAAACAGAACCATCGCCGCTTCAAAGGAAGCCAGCGTATGTCCCGACGGAAAAGAATAATCATGCGGAACAGGGATCAGCATCGGCACCTGCGGACAGATCCAGCATGGCCGCGGCCGGGCAACCATATGCTTTAACAATCCGTTCCCGATCAGCAATCCGGCGAACATCGCCGCCAGCATGGCAATGCCGCAAGGTCTGCTTTTCTTCCGGCAGCACAAAAGGACTGCCGCTATCACCCAGATGGTCCCTCCGTTTCCGATCGTACTAAGGAAGACCATGACCGCGTCCAGGACCGGCGTATGAATTTCCTGCAGCGCGTACAACAATGACAATTCCATTACGGGACGTTTCCTCCCTTCTTTTGTTTCCCTGTTTTCTCCAATTCATGCAAAAACATCATACAAAACGGGATACTGAGCAGAAAAGTCGCCGCGTCCGCGACCGCCTGCGCGATCTCCGCCCCGGTCAGCCCCAGGAAATGAGGCAGCGCGTAAATAAGCGGGAGAAAGAAAATTCCCTGCCTGGCGGATGAAAGAACCGTTCCCTGCCAGATCTTTCCCGTCGACTGAAGGCTCATATTGCAGATCGCGGCGAGCGGCACGAACGGCATCGCGAGGCACTGCGCCCGAAACGCGAAAATACCGGTTTTCACAACCTTTTCCTCATCCAGAAACAAGCGCATGATCCATTCCGCGCCCAAAAAGCCGAAAATGGCAAGCGCCGTCATAAAGCCGGTTCCGACAGCCGTCGTAAACAGAAACGCCTGTCTGACCCGTTTTCCATTTCCCGCGCCATAATTATATCCGCATACCGGCTGATAACCCTGACCGAACCCGATCAGCACCGAGAAAACAACCAGAAAGATCTTTCCGACGATCGCCATGGCGGCGACCGCCTCATCGCCGTATGCGCGGACATTGCGGTTTAGGGCAACGGCGGCGATGCTGGCAAGCGCCTGCCGGCAAAAAGAAGGGAACCCGGTCCGGATGATCAGCCAATAGGGCGCAGGCTTCCTGCTGACCGAGGAAAAAGCAAGCCTGGTTATGCTCATCCCCCGCAGGAAGAAAAACAGGAGAAGCGCGAAACTGCAGCACTGGCTCACAAGCGTCGAAATCGCCGCCCCGGCGATCCCAAGCCGGAAGACAAAAATCAGGAGCGGATCCAGCCCGACATTCAGCAGGGCGCCGAAACAGATTCCTGCCATCGCCAGCTTTGGCCGCCCTTCCGCCCGCAGGATATTATTGAGGACAAACGATCCGACCAGGACCGGCGCGCCGATCAGGATATATCGCCCATATGCCGCCGCGTACGGAAGAATGGTTTCCGTTGCGCCGAGCAGCTTCATCAGCGGTTTCAGGAAAAACAGCCCTGCCGCCATCAGCGCGACCCCGAAAATCAGCGCGGAAAAAAAACCGGAAGATGCGGTCTGATCCGCATCTTCCCTGTTTTGTTTCCCTAATGTTCTTGAAATCACGCTTCCGGATCCCATCCCAACCATAAATCCGATCGACTGAATCAGCGCCATGAGGGAAAAGACAATTCCCACCGCGCCCGACGCGCTGGTCCCCAATTTCGATACAAAATACGTATCCGCCATATTATAAACAGAGGAGATCAGCATACTGGCGATGGTCGGCGCAGCCAGCGACAGGATCAATTTCGGAACCGGCGTACCGGTCATTTTCTTATATTGTTGTTCGGATCGACTGGATGTTCGCTCCTTTGGTTCCGCCATACCCTATTATTTCACTTTCAATAATTGCAGCAAAATCCGCGCCGCCTCGCCTCTCGATACGTTTTTGTCCGGATCAAACTTGCGTTCCGGAAACAGACCGAAGCCTTTCGCAAGGGCGGCATATCCGCGGTTTTTCTTCGGAATCGCGTTCATGTCTTCATACACATTGCCGTAGATTCCTTCCAGCTTTGCGGATTTTGTCTGTCCCAACAGCATCATACAATATTTCGCGGCGTTCATCCGCGTCAGCGGTTTATTGGATTCGGCACCTGCCGGCGTTTTGTCATAGAACAGATTCAACTTTTCTGCCCAGTCACAAAATTCCTTCTTCGTGATCGCCTTGTTCGGCCGGAATTTCGTTCCGGATACGCCCGCTCCCAGCTCCGCGAGCTTTTTGATCTCTTTCCGATAGGGGGAATCCTGAATATCCTTATATTGAACTTCTGTCTGCGGCGCCTCGTAAGCCTCGCCCCCATAGTTTAATTGTTTTCCGGTAAATGGGGAGAGATTGTTCGGCCATACCGTATCATTGTAGATCGGCGTCGCTTCGCGCGAGCCTGAATCATCGGTGATCATGAACTTCGGCATCATATCCCACAGATCAAGATACCGTTCCAGCGCCTCTTCCGCGGACATACAGCCATCCGATTTTTCAAAGGTGACGCTGTCATCCCATTCCATCCGGTACTCCATGATCTTGCCGGTGCCGGTATGCACCATGCACCAAAATTCGTTGTCCAGATACGGGATGTCTTTATGACTGTCCACATAGGTGAAAGAATAAACCGCAGGCTTAGTATTTCCGGAACTTTCTTCTGTTATGTATTGGATCGTATTTCGATTTTCCCAATACCGGATCCGTTTCTGATATTCCGGATGTTCCTGTTTTATAAAATCTTCCGCGGTCTTCCGGCACTGTTCGTCTGAATACCGTCCCAGATTCTGGCTGTCTGTCCCGCCGTACCGGCAGAACCCGAGCAGCGTCCCGGTCTCAGCGTCCACGCTTGCCTCCACAAATCCTTTATCGTTATTCGCTCCATAAAAATTCAACGACCATATGTAACCGTCTTTTTCCCAGTTCTGCTGCAGCATCGCCGACACATCCGTCATCGTCGCGTCAATCGCCAGCTCCGGCTTTCCCCGCACCGCCGCGACCGCCTGCTCCTGGGAGATCAGCTTCTTCATTTTCTCAAGCTTCTGCTGTTCCGCTTTGCTCAGCCCGCTGTCTTTTGAATTTCCCGACGTCTGCCCGATTGCGTCTTCTTCTCCTCTCCCGCCCATATCGGTGACGGTCTCTTCCGTTATCCGTTCCCCGGTAACGGCGTTGATCATCAGCGAAGGATCGGCAGGCTGATACGCAAGGTAGGCTTTTCCGGTCGCTTTGCCGTCGGAATACTTTTTCTGATAAACAAGCTGCATGGAAAGCAGTGATTTTATCGCCTTTTTGGCGTCTTTTTTGCTCATGATGCCGGACGCGTCCGGAAAATCGACGTCGTCGAACCAGACGTCCATCTCGGCGACTTCCGCCGTATCATAGCGGATCTCCACATAAATCTGATTTTCCTGTACAAAAACCCCCTGCTCCATTCTCTGATACCGGAAACCGTACGTTCCGGCATATGTATTGACCCCGGTCGTATTCTGATACCGGACCTTCGCAAACTGTTCCGGAACCGCTTTCTTCAAAAACGCCTCCGCTTTCTTTCTCAGCTTCTTCTTTGAATATTTCGGCGCGGAATTGCTCTCTCCGGGCGGATCCTGTTTTTCGTATCCCGTAATCTGCCCGTTTCTCACCGTCGCGTGGATCGACTCCGTCTCTTTCCGGTTCGTCCATACCATCCTGTACTCGCGCGCGCCGTCTGTCTCACTGACATAATAGGTAAATTCAGAAAGCCGGGACGGAATCCCGATCCGGTTTTTCACAAGCACGATCGCATCTTCCAGCTCCTTCGAGCGTTCCTCCTGCGCCGACGCTTCCGTTCCCGCCGCGCCCTGCGCTGTCTCCGATGCCGCGGAAACCACGGAACCTGTGCCGGCTGCCGTCAGGATCATGCTGAAAATAAGAACCCATCCTGCTGTTTTTCTCCACATAGTAATACCCCTCCTCTTTGCTTATCACGATACCTTACCGCTAAGCTCGACTATCGTCTCGCTGGGGATAGTCGTCAAATGCCGGCTCATGCAAGCATGGTCGTCATTTTCCTTGTCATCATATCATAGTTTACAGGAAAAAGCCACCCCTGTCTTTCCCATCTTCAAGCAGGCACGAAGGAAACTTCCGGATAAAAAAATTCCTGTGGTTTTTTTGCGGCAGATATGCTATAACCCGAGTTTGCCACTTGTAAACGCGAAATGGAGCCTGTTTTCGGCTCCATTTCCTTGCATATATGCGGTTTTCCC
>CANQDT010000038.1 GCA_947593735.1 uncultured Lachnospiraceae bacterium
GTTAACGAGCTTAGCGGTAAGGTATAATATGATCATTTGGCGAGGTCCTGTCGAGCCTAGTGAGAATATATGCCTGGGAGCTTAGCGAGGTAGTTAACGAGCTTAGCGGTAAGGTATAATATGATCATTTGGCGAGGTCCTGTCGAGCCTAGTGAGAATATATGCCTGGAAGCTTAGCGAGGTAGTTGACGAGCTTAGTGGTAAGATATAATGACAATAAAATGAGTAAAAAAGGAGAGGACAGGGATGTATCAGGCGAAAGAAACGCGATATGAAAAAATGGAATATCATAGGTGCGGCGAGAGCGGATTGAAGCTGCCGGCAGTTTCTCTCGGTTTCTGGCAGAATTTCGGGACGTATGACGATTATGAGACGATGCGGCAGATGTGTTTTACGGCGTTTGACAACGGGATCACGCATTTTGACCTCGCGAACAATTACGGTCCGGTGCCGGGAAGCGCCGAGGAGTATTTGGGGAAGATCCTGAAAGAAGATATGCGGGCGTACCGGGATGAGCTGATCATCAGCACAAAGGCGGGCTATCGCATGTGGGACGGTCCTTATGGAGAATGGGGGAGCCGGAAATATCTGCTCGCGAGCCTTGACCAGAGCCTTCAGAGAATGGGTCTGGATTATGTGGATATTTATTATCACCACAGGATGGATCCGGACACGCCGCTGGAGGAATCCATGATGGCGCTGGATCAGGCGGTAAAAAGCGGAAAGGCGTTGTACGCGGGGATTTCCAATTATGACCGGAGGACCATGCGCCGGGCGGTACGCATCCTGAAAGAGCTGCATTGTCCGTTTGTGGTGAATCAGGTGCGGTATAATATGATCGACCGGCATATTGAAGACGACCGGCTGCCGGAGCTGGCGAAAGAAAAAGGGATTGGGCTGGTCGCGTTCAGTCCGCTGGAGCAGGGAATCCTCACAGACAAATATCTGGAGGGGATTCCGGAGAACAGCCGCGTTGCGATCCCCTATAAGACCATGGATGAAAATAATCTGAATGAAAATCTGGTCGGGCAGCTTCGGGCGCTGAACGATCTCGCGGGCGAGCGCGGACAGACGCTCGCGCAGATGGCGCTCAGCTGGGTTTTGCGGGAGGACGCCGTGACGAGCGTATTGATCGGAGCGTCGTCGCCGGCGCAGATCCTGGACAACATCGGAATTGTCAAGGACGCGGGATTCACCGGGGACGAGCTGGATCGGATCGACGAGATCCTCGGCAGGAAATGACCGAAACCGGCGCTATTCCGAATGAGCTTTGGTAAAGTGCAGCGCGGCAAGCAGCACGATCGGGAAAATGGAGGCAGAGAGGATGCCGGTTTTCAAATGATCCCCAAACAGGGAGGAGACAAAACCGACAAGCGTCGGTCCGCTTCCGCAGCCCAAGTCGCCGCCGAGGGCAAGGAGCGCGAACAGCGCGGTCCCGCCCGCCGGGATCTGCCGGGCGGCAATGCTGAACGTGCCGGGCCAGAGAATACCGACCGACAGACCGCAGAGGGCGCATCCCAGCAGGCTCAGTATCGGCAATGGGGAAAGGGCGATCAGCAGATAGCTGGCGACGCAGAGCGCCCCGCTGAAGACCATGAACCGGTGAAGCGGGATGTGCGCGCTTGCCTTCGCGTAAAAAGCCCGCGCGGTGCCCATCAGAAACGCAAACGCGGCGGGACCGGCAAGGTCGCCGACTGTTTTTGATACGCCGAGGGCGGATTCCGCAAATGCGGACGCCCACTGGCTGACCGAAAGCTCGCACGCGCCCGCGCACAGCATCAGGACCAGAAGCAGCCAGAATGTTTTTTCCCGCGCCAACGCGCGGATCGGCAGGCTCGACCCGTCTTCCGTCAGGGAATGGATCGGTACCCGGGTAAAGACGATGGCGTTGACGGCAGGGATCAGTGCCCAGAAGACGCACAGGACTTTCCAGAAACGGATCCCGACGCCGGAAAAGAAGCAGGTGGAGAGGACGACAACGCCCAGCTGCCCCCAGCAATAAAAGGAATGGAGCAGGCTCATCGCTGCCTCTTTCCGTTCGGTCGGGCAGGCTTCCACGATCGGGCTGACCAGCACTTCGATCAGACCGCCTCCGACCGCGTACAGGATAACGGAGATCACGATGCCCGCGTACGCGTCGGGCAAAAGCTCCGGAAGAACGGCAAGCGAGAGAAGCCCGCCTGCGGCAAATACGTGCGCGGCGACAATTCCGGCGCGGTAGCCGACCCGGTCAATGCATTTGGAAGACAAAAAATCAACGATCAGCTGGGTGCCGAAATTGACCGTGATCAGCAGCGCGATCCGATCCAATGTAATATGATAGGTTTTCTGGAACGTGAGGAACAGCAGCGGGGCAAAATTATTGACGATCGCCTGAACGATAAATCCGGTAAAACAGGCGTAGATGGTCGAATGATACGGATTCGTGTTTCGGCTCATGAAGAAACCTCCTGCAACAGAATTTGCGTCGGCTTATGTCGGAAGAGCAGAGCCGATGCAGGATGTATTATAGCGGACGAAACCGGAAATGTCCAGAGGCATTTGAACGATAGGCAGACGAAAAATCGAGAAATACATTCGGGATGTCCGGACCGGAAGTTTGGCGGGGTACAGCCCGAAAACCTTGACATTCGGGACGGGATGGTATATAGTGAGGGACATTCCGGGCAGAGCAATGGAATCCGGAGGAGAGAAGGGAAAAACGATGTTGGAACAGATAAGAAAACAGACGGAAGCGGCGATACGGGAACTTCTGGACGCCGCGGGACTGGAAGAAGGAGAGATCGTTGTCGTCGGCGGCTCCACAAGTGAAGTGGCTGCTTACCGGATCGGATCACATTCCAGCGAGGAGATCGGGCAGGCGATCTTTGAGGAACTCTATAAAGAAACAAAACGCAGGAAGCTGTACCTGGCGGTTCAGTGCTGCGAGCATTTAAACCGGGCGGTGATCGTGGAAAAAGAAGCCGCAAAGGCATATCGCCTGACGCGGGTGAATGTCGTGCCGCAGATAAAGGCGGGCGGGTCGCTCGGGACGGCGGCGTACGCCGGCATGGAAGACGCGGTCGCGGTGGAATCTCTCGAGCACAGCGCCCGCGCGGGCATTGATATCGGGGATACCCTCATCGGTATGCATCTGGCGCCGGTGGCTGTCCCGGTTCGGATCGCCACAAAAGAGATCGGAAGCGCGCACGTTGTCTGCGCAAGGAGCCGCCTGAAATATATCGGCGGGGAACGGGCGCATTATATGGATGACAAAACGTCTTTGTCATAAATCAAAAAACATTTTTATAGTGAAACGCGGAGAAATGCCATATAATCAGATCAGAAAATGGCAGATCCGCGCGGATGTACGGGAAAGAGCCGCATGCCATTCGGGTATGCGGCTCTTTCCGCGCAAAGGCTCCCGGCGGCTTCTGTCCTGCCGGAGAAAAGGAGGAACGACGCATGATTCGAAAATATACATTTGGGACAGGGATCCGGACGGACGCCGTGACGGTTCCGATCCCATCGTCGGAAGGACCGGTTCCTTATCTGGAAGGGAACGCGGATCATACGCAGTATCGCTATCCGCTGTCGGATGCGGACGCGGTATACGGGCTGGGAGAAGCCGTGCGCGGGATCAACAAGCGGGGCTGGCGCTACCGGAGTTTCTGCCGGGATGAGGCGAATCATCTGGAGACGACGGAGGCGATGTATGGCGCCCACAATTTCCTTGTCGTGAAAGGAGAACAGACCTTCGGGCTGTTTTTTGATTATCCGGGTTCCATTGTATATGATGTGGGCTGTGAGAAATACGACCGGATGACGATCACCCTCCCGGAGCCGGATTATGATTTGTACGTGATCGACGGGGCGTCGGCGCGGGAGATCATCCGCCAGTTCCGGCACATGATCGGCCGCAGTTATATTCCGCCCAGATGGGCGTTCGGCTATGGGCAGAGCCGGTGGGGATACAAAACGGCGGAGGACATCCGGGAGGTGATCCGGATGTTCGACCAGAATGAGATGCCGCTGGACAGCATTTATCTGGATATTGATTATATGGAGCGTTACAAGGATTTTACGGTGGACGGGGCGGCGTTTCCCGATATGGAGGGGCTAGTAAAAGAATGCGGCGAGCAGGGGATCCATCTCGTCCCGATCATTGACGCGGGGATCCGGATCGAAAAAGGATATCCGGTTTATGAGGAAGGCGTCGCCGGCGGGTTTTTCTGCAAAGATGCGGAGGGAAAGGATTTCATCGGAGCCGTTTGGCCGGGAAAGGTGCATTTTCCGGATGTGCTGAACCGGGAGGCGGCGGAGTGGTTCGGCAGCCGGTACGCCGCGCTGTTGTCGCTCGGGATCGACGGATTCTGGAATGATATGAATGAGCCGTCCATTTTTTATACCGAAAAAAGACTGGAAAAGACGCTGCGCGGGATCAGCCGGTACGCGGGGCGGGAGCTCAGCCTGCAGGAATTTTGGGACATACTCGGCAGTGTGTCGCGCCTGGGCGGAAATGAAGAAGATTATGAGAATATGTATCACAACATCGACGGCGAAATGGTCCGGCACGACAAAGTACATAATCTGTACGGGTCGTATCTCACCCGGGCGGCGGCAGAATTTTTCCGCAAATGGGATCCGGACCGGCGCTTCCTTCTGTTTTCCCGGGCGTCCTGCATCGGAATGCACCGGTACGGCGGCGTCTGGATGGGGGACAACAAATCCTGGTGGAGCCATATTTTGCTGAATCTCCAGATGCTGCCGTCCCTGAATATGTGCGGATTCTTATTTACCGGAGCGGATATCGGGGGATATGGGGAAGACGCGACGGAGGATCTGGTGCTGCGCTGGATGGAGCTTGGGATCTTCACTCCGCTGATGCGCAATCATTCCGCGCTGGATACGAGACGGCAGGAGCCGTATCAGTTCGGGCGAAAGGACGCGTTCCGCCGGATCACGGAGCTTCGGTACGCGCTTCTGCCCTATCTGTACAGCGAATATGTAAAAGCGGCGGTGAACGACGATATGCTGTTTGTGCCACTTGGGCTGGAATATGAGGGGGATCCCCGCGCCGCGCAGGCGGAGGATCAGATGCTTGTCGGAGAGAGCATTATGATCGCGCCGGTTTACCGGCAGAACGCGCAGGGACGGTATGTCTATTTGCCGGAGCGGATGAAGCTGGTCCTGTTCCGCGGCGCGTCGGAATATAAGGAAACGATGCTGGAGAAGGGCGATCATTATATCCCGATCGCGCCGGATGAGGTCGCGGTCTTTATCCGGCAGGGGCATATCCTACCGCTGGCGCCGGGAGGGCGGCGCGTGTCCGAGGTTGACTGCCGGGCGCTGACGCTGCTCGTATGCGAGGGATCGGAAGACGCCCGCTATACGCTTTACTGGGACGACGGATATGAAACGGATGTGGAAAACCCGGATCATTCTACCGTTCTTTCTGTCCGCGCGGAGCAGCAGCCGGGGCAGGAAAGATGATAAAAATGTTGCATGATTCAAAAATTATTTTTGCATAACGAACCCTCTATCAATGATATAATATGATCACTTGGCGAGGTGGTTTCGAGCCTAGTGAGAATATATGCCTGGCAGCTTAGCGAGGTGGTTTCGAGCCTAGCGAAGCACCGAATCGGTAGAGAAAGAAAGAGGGGGTTATGATGAACAGAACGGCAAACGAAAGTTTGTGGAAAAGTGGGAAAAGGCAGAGAGAGGGGAGTTTTCGGAATAAATGGAGGAATGTGATTTCCTGGGCGATTGTCCTGTCCATGGCGGCAGCGGGCGCGATCGGAGGAGGGGCTTCTGCGAAAGCCGCCGGAACGGAGCAGCGTCCGGGATATACGTACTTCGGAAGAGATTATGTCGATACGGGGGACGATTCCAGATACGGGACAACCGGGGATGGAACGGATTACGCGCAGGCGCAGAATGAAAAAGATACGATCCTGAGCATTCCCCTGACTGGGATCCAGGCGGGGCAATACGAGATCCGGATCAATTATTCCTACAGGGGAGAAACGACATACGCGAATATGAAAGTCGCCGGGACGGACGACTGGTTCGCGATTCCGGGCACGGATCAGGAACAGTGGGACGTATTTCGGGACTACGCGTTTGACCGCGGAGGATTCACATATATCGGCAAAGCGAAGACCTATACGCTGACGGATCAGGATACGATAGAAATTATCCGGGGCGGCGAATGGATCTGGATCCATTCGGTGGAGCTTGTGCCGACCGCGACCTATGAGGCGATCCGCTATTCAACGGCGGAGACAGCCGAATCCAACCCCGTGCATTATGTCCACTCCGAGGAATCCCAGGGACAGCTTGTCGAGATCCCGCTTACCGGTCTTCCGGAAGGGCAATACACCATGGAACTGGAATATTCCTATTACGGGGAAGCGACTTTTGTCAATGTGAAAGCGGAAGACGAGGACGACCACTGGTTTATGATACCGGGAACGTCCGGGGAGGAGTTTGGTGTATTCGGAAATACGGCGCTCCAGGAAAACGACGCGCCAAAGGTTTTCACGCTGGACGGAAACGATGTGATCCGGATCTACCGGGGAGGAAAAGATGAAACGTCCGACAGCTGGATCTGGCTCAGCGCGGTTACGCTGGAACCGGTCGCGCCGGCGGTGACGCCCGGCGATCTGAACGGGGACGGGCAGGTGAACAGCAGCGACGTCCGGCAGATGCTGGAACTCGCGTCCGGAAAGACGCCGGCAGAGGAGGATGAGATCGCTGCCGCGGATCAGAATCAGGACGGAAAAATAACGGCAGTGGACGCATTGCTTTTACTCAGGACGGTTGTTGAATAACGATTCGGACCTCAGGGATTTTCACGAAAGAACCTGGGGTCCTTTTTTCCGTTGGCGCGTAGGATCTGCGGCTTGACAAAAAAAGACGAAATGAAGTAAAATTTTTATGAGAAAAGGAAGGACGGCGAGAACATGCTGCGGGCGCTGGTTGTTGATGATGAAGTAGTAGAGCGAAATGGGATCCGGTTTTTGATCGACCGCTATCAGTTTCCCCTCATATGCAGGGAGGCGGCGGACGGGGAAGAAGCGCTGGAAGCGCTCCGGCAGCAGAAGGCGGACCTTTTGATCACGGATCTGAAAATGCCGTTTATGGATGGGCTGGAGCTCGCGCAGCAGGCGAAACGATTATATCCGGACATTTCCATCGTCATCATTACCGGATACGGCGAATTTGAACACGCCAGAAAGGCGATCCATATCGGAGTCAATGAATTTCTGTTGAAACCGATCAATCCGGAAGATTTCCGGTCGGTGATGGAACCGCTGATCAACCGGCTCCAGGACGCCAAAAGCCAGGAGACCGCCGGCGTGGACGGCCCCGGTCAGCTGGAGATGGCTTATTTAAAGCAGGTTCCGGAATCGCGCCATGAAATCGAGCTGGTCCTGCATTATATCTTTAACCATTACGGGGAGGAGATCGGGCTGGCGGAAATGGCGGCGCATGTATATATGTCCTCCAGCTACCTGAGCAGCGTATTCAAACGGGAAATGCATATCGGGATCAACGGGTTCCTGAAAAATTACCGGATGGAAAAGGCAAAGGAACTGCTGGAGCGGACGAATATGAAGATCAAGGACGTGGGGTGCCGGGTCGGATATCAGAATACGTCCTATTTTTGCAAAAGTTTTCGCGATTATTTCGGGATAACGCCGGAGCAATATCGGCAGAGGGATTGAAATGAGGCAGTTATATCTGAATATGAAGCTTCGGAAGAAATTGTTCTATACCTATCTGATCGTCGGGATCATCCCGATCCTGATTCTCGGCTACAGCTGTTACCGGTACAACCGGAATTCGATGGTGAAGCTCGAAAAAGAAAATCTGGAAGAAAGCTTCAATAACGCGGTGGTCGATCTGAATTATAACAACGACTCCTATATCAATCTGGCAAGCTCCATCATTTTCAATCAGATGATCACGGATGTGATCAATGAGGATTATGAGAGCTATTATCAGATGTATGAGAAATATACGTATGACCTGGACCCGCAGATGCTCCTGTTCCAGAACCTGCATGAAGCGATCAGCCAGATCACGATTTATACGACGAACCCTTCGATCATCCAGCATGGGAAAACGCTGATGCCGATGGAGATGGCGGAAGGGGAACCGTGGTACCCCGCCGGCAGGGAGAATAATCAGATCCGATGGTACGGAGGAAAGAAAGAGGGACTCAGCTCCGTGATCAATTTTCCGGAGAGCGAAGCGACCGGGATCCAGAGCGTTCTGAGCATAACGTATCATTACCGAAAATATTTTGACTCCATGCGTGAACTCGCGGGGAACGAATGCGGCGTCCGGATCGTGGATAGCGGCGGCAATCTGATTTATGAGGCGGACAGCCTGGAGGGAAAATACCGGCTGGACGGGACGGTTTCGCTCGCGGGTAAGGACGAGCAGCTCAAGGTGGGGCAAGAAGATTATATCGTTTTGTCCATGCCGGTCGAACATACAAACTGGACGGCATATGTATATAAACCGATGCGGCTGGTGGAAGCGCCGACAAGAGGGATCGTTTATGTTGTGGTCATGCTCGTGCTGCTCTGCCTGATCCTCGTGATCGTCGTGGCGAATTATGTTTCACGGCTGACGATCCAGCCGGTTGAACGGTTGTCGGACTATATGCAGAACATGGATATGGACAACCTCTGCGTTACCATAACGCCGAAGAGCCAGGATGAGATCGGGATCCTGATCATGAGCTTCCAGGCGCTGATCCGCCGGATCCAGACGCTGATCCAGGAGGTATATAAGGCGGAGAACGACCGGAAAAAATATGAAATGAAGGCGCTCCAGGCGCAGATTAACCCGCATTTTCTCTATAATTGCCTGTCCCTGATCAACTGGAAGGCGATCATGGCAGGAGAGCAGGAGATCAGCCAGATGGCGCAGCAGCTTTCCGAATTTTACCGGACGTCCCTCAACAAAGGGAAAAGCCTGATCCGCATAGGGGACGAGCTGCGGAACGTCAGATCTTATATTGAAATACAGAATATCTTACATAATTATACGATCCAGGTGGAATATCACCTGGATGAAGGCGCGTACGCGTACAGCATGGTGAACCTGACGCTGCAGCCGATCGTAGAAAACGCGATCGTCCACGGGCTCGACCATTCAAGGCGGGAGGAGAAGCGCCTGTCGATCGAGATGAAAGAGGAAGAAACCGAGATTGAATTTGTCATAGCGGACAACGGCTGCGGTATGTCGGAGGAGATGGCGGCGAATATCCTGCACCACAGCACGAAAGGATATGGGGTGAAAAACGTCAACGACCGGCTGCGGCTCATTTATGGGGAAACGTATGGCGTCCGGTATGAAACGGAGCCAGGCGTCGGGACCCGCGTCGTGATCCGGATACCAAAACGGCAGGAAGAAGGGGTCTGACGCGCGCCGCGCGGCGATCCGCCAGACACTGCCCGGTAGTGTCAAGTAATCTATGAAAAACTGGGTTGAAAGAATAGGCTCAGATGAACCTTGAAAATTGCAGATATAATT
>CANQDT010000039.1 GCA_947593735.1 uncultured Lachnospiraceae bacterium
GAAAAAATAGGCTCAGGAAAACCATTTTCATAACGTTTTGTGCCTGAGCGAAGCGAAAGGAATGGATATAACAATGACGGATATGAAAGTTTTAATTGTAGATGATGAGGAATATGCGAGGGAAGGGCTGGTAAACTCCATTCCGTGGACTGAATACGGCTTCTCGGAGCTGATGCAGGCACGGAACGGGGAAGAAGCGCTGCAGATCTGCCAGTGGTTCCATCCGGACCTGGTCCTGACGGACATTCAGATGCCGAAGCTGACCGGCGTGGAATTTGCCTACAAGCTGGCGGAGATCTGCCCCGAAAGCAAACTGATCTTTATCACGGCATATATGGAGATCCGGTATCTGCGCGAGGCGATCTCGCTGTCGGCGGTTGATTTTCTGGAAAAACCGATCAGCGTTGCGGCGGTCAACAAGGCGGTAAAAAAGGCGGTCGCGTCGCTGCAGAAACAGCGCGGTCAGAGGAGCAGCGACCGGAAAAGAAAAGAACTCGAATCGGAAAAGCTGGCGCAGACGCTCCGTTACCGGGACCAGGACAGGGAAGCTCTGCTGAATATGTGCCAGGAAATTGATTTCCCGCAGGACGGATGGTATTTTTCCGTCGTATTGTCCCACAGGGAAAACGGGGACCTGGCGGAATTGACGGAGGCGTTCGGTCATTTCCTCGGATCGGTGCGCTGCCGCAGGATCGGGACCGAGATCGAAGACAACCGGTATCTGATGATCGTTGCCTGCGGGGAAAATGAGAGGGCAAAGCTCGCGTACCGGGTGCGCCAGTTCGCGGAGCAGCACCAGGAAGGCTGCTTTGGGATCGGATTTGAGGTGAGCAGCCTGTTCGCGCTGTCTGAGAGCATACAGATCGCGCGCTACAACGAAGACAGGGGATTTTTTTCCGAGCAGAACTTCTATGAACTGAATGAAACCCTGAAAAACGGGAAGAAATTCTCGCATGAGCTGTATACGGAGCTCAACGAAATCGTAAAACAAAAACCGCAGGAGCTGAAAAACTGGATCAGGCGGATGTTCGATCAATTCCGCGCGACGCCCGGATACTGGAAAAAGGATGTGCAGAATTTTGTCCTTCAGATCCTGCAGATCCTCACGAGCGAAGAAAAAACGCTCGCTGCCAAGATCCCGCAGGCAGCGGAGGAGGACCTTGACCAGTATGTGCAGCAGGTCCCTTCGCTTTCGCTGCTCCAGGACTTCATGGAAACGATCTGCGACCTGTATCTGCAGGAAATACAGGACAACCAGGCATATTCCAGGCTGGTCCAGGATGTGCTCCATTATATCGAGGGGCACTGTTCCAATCCGGCGCTGAACGTATCCGTGATCGCGGATTATTTCCATTTTTCCAACACGCATATGAACGCGTTGTTTAAGCAGGAGACAGGGGTCACGCTGAAGAAATATATCATCAATTACCGCCTGGAGCTGTCAATATCCATGCTGCGGAACAAACATTACAAGATCAATGAGATCGCCGCCCGGTGCGGATATGCCAACGGAAATTATTTTTCCAAGGTGTTTAAAGCGGAAACGGGAATGGTTCCAAATGATTATCGGAAAAAATATCTGTAACTGAATGAAAAAACACCAGTTTTTTGTTTTTTTTACTCTGACGGAAATTTGCTGATTCTCCTATAATAGAGATAAGGAAAAAATCATGATAGGAGGAGCGCAGGGGAAAATGAAAAACGGGAAAAAGAAAAATCAGAAGCCCGGCGGCCGCATGAGTATGGCGGACGTCGGAAAAGAGCTCTGGAAAAATAAATTTTTATATTGCATGGCGATCCCCGGCATCGTATGGGTCTGTCTGTTCAGCTATGTACCGCTGTACGGCATCCTGATCGCGTTCAAAAAGTACAGCGCGTCGGCAGGCATCTGGGGCAGCCCGTGGATCGGACTGGAGAACTTTAAGTTTCTTTTCAATTACAAAGGGATCGGCCGTGTATTCTTCAACACGATCTTTCTGAACATTTTGTTTATTGTGTTCGGCACTTCCATGTCGGTACTGCTGGCGATCTTATTTTCTGAGATCAAGAACAAGAAATTTAAGAAGGTCAGCCAGTCGGTCGCGATCTTTCCGAACTTTATATCCTGGACGGTCATCAGCATGATCTTAACGACCATCATCGGCAGTTCGGGCATGATCAATTCCATACTTGCCAAAATGGGGCATGAACCGCTTGCCATTTACAGCAACCCGACCCCGTGGCCGTTTATCCTTGTCCTGCTCAAGATATGGCAGGGCGCGGGCTATGGGAGTATCGTCTATGTCGCGACCATCACCGGATTCGATACCGGCATATATGAGGCGGCGCGCGTAGACGGGGCGTCCAAATTCCAGCAGATCACAAGGATCACGCTGCCGATGCTGAAACCGACGATCATTCTTTTGACGCTGATGAGCATTGGAAATATCTTTAAGGGCGATTTTGGTATGATCTACGCCCTGGTCGGGGACAGCGCGAAGCTGTATCCGACGGTCGATGTGGTCGATACCTTTACATACCGCGCGCTGAGACAGTTGAATGACCTTGGGATGAGTACGGCGACCAGCTTCTTCCAGTCCATCGTCGGATGCCTTATGGTATTGGTATCCAACGCGATCGTGAGAAAAGTAGAGCCAGACTCTGCCATATTCTGATCGGGAGGTGCGCATATGATGGGAAAAAAGAAAACCGGCGGCATCCGGCAATCGAAGCAGGACAGGATATTGTCCTATATCATGAACGGCATTGTCATTCTGTTCTGCCTTTACTGCCTGTTCCCGTTTCTCTATGTACTGGGAAGCAGCTTTGAGACGGAAAACAACATCCTGAGATACGGATATACCTTCATCCCGAGGAAATTTACGCTTGCCGCGTATAAGGCGGTCCTCCTCGGCGGAGGCGTCCTGAAAGCGTACGGGGTCACCATTTTTACCGCGGCGGTCGGGACGGTGCTGAGCATGGTCGTGACGATCACGCTCGCCTACCCGCTGGCACAGAAAAAACTGAAATTCCGGAACCAGATCACATTCTTTGTATACTTTACGATGCTGTTCAACGGAGGGCTGGTGCCGACATACCTGTTGATCTCCAAATATCTTGGAATGAAAAACAACATCTGGGTCCTGGTCCTTCCGGTGATGTTTAACCCGTGGAATATGTTCCTGATGAGGAATTTCTTCTCGGGGATCCCCGGAGAGCTCGCCGAGTCCGCGTACATGGACGGGGCGAATGAATTTCAGATCCTGCTGCGGATCGTGCTTCCGGTATCCGTGCCCGGTATTGCGACCATCAGCCTGTTCTATGTGCTGATGTACTGGAACCAGTGGTTCAACTCCATGCTGTATATCGAGGACCGGAACCTGATGACGCTGCAATACTATATCATGGACCTGATGCGTTCTGCGGAGGCAATGAAGCAGCTGGCGATGTCGACCGGCGTGTCGGTGAGCAACCTGCCGGAGGAGACATTGAAGCTGGCGACGACGATCGTGACGATCGGACCGGTTGTTTTCATCTATCCGTTCGTTCAGAAATACTTTACACAGGGGCTTACGGTCGGCGCGATCAAAGGATAACCATTCAGAAAATAAAATTGAGGAGGAATTGGAATGAGAAGAAAGAAATTCGGCAGGACGCTGCTTGCGCTTGCCACAGCGTGCGTCCTCGCGGTGACGGCGGCAGGATGCGGCGGAGGAAAGGGAAAAGACGGAAAGATGACCCTGCATATCAATATCATGAACGAGTTTACCAATATTGATAAAGTGCTGGAAGTATACCGGGAGAAAGTGAAGGACGACCCGTTGCTCGGCAATGTCGATCTGGACTTTACATACTGGAGCGGCGGGGATTATTCCCAGAAGCTCTCCATGGCGATGAACGCGCAGGAAGATTATGACCTGATGTTCGCGGGAACCTGGCACGGCTTGCAGAATTATATCGCGGACGGCTCCTGCGCCGACCTGACCAAGTATTTCAACAATGACGAATATCCCGGATTAAAGGCGGCGTTCCCGAAGGAGATCATTGAGTCCAATATGACCTATGAGATCAATGAGAACGGCGAATATGAGAAGCATCTGTACCGCGTGCCGATCCTCGAGGCGGTCAACGATACGCGCGGCTTATATATCCGCGAAGACCTGAGGAAGAAATACCATTGCCCGGAGATCGTCGACGACGATACGCTGCAGCAATTCCTGGACGTTATCAAGGAGAAGGAGCCGAAGATCCTTCCGTGGAGCATGTACGGGCTGTTCTTCTTTGAATCGCCGTATTATTCCGCGCCGCACGACAACATTTTCCCGGCGTCGGTATTTTCAAACGAAGTTCCGTTTTACGTATATCTGAGCGACGATTACAAGAAGGTCGTCGACGCGGTCGTGATGGGCGATACCCAGGAGCATTTCGATCAGATGCCGGAGGGATATCAGTATGACTTCATCAAAGAATCCCATGAGAACCGTGTGAAATGGGCGAAATATATGGACCCCGCCAGGGCGGATGTGGACGCGACCCTGTATTCGGATTGGGCGGTCATGTACGGGACCGTATCCGGGTACGCGGGAATCTACAACGGCGCCATCGAAGACGAAGAATTTATGAAAGAAAATCCGGACTTTGAATTATCGTTCTATGTAACGGAGGAAGATCAGCGGAATATGGAAAAGGGCGCTGTGATCACCGAGATGTCTCAGGGGAACAACCTGATCGTCCCGTCCTGGTCCAAGAACATCGACACGACGATGAAATTCCTGGACTGGATGTTCGCTTCCGCGGAGAACCATGATCTGTTCCAGTATGGGATCGAAGGGGTTGACTGGGAAAAAGACGGAGACGTATACAAACAGCTTACGGTTCCGCAGGCAGAGCAGTATACCATGCCCGGCTACGCGTTTACCTGGAATCCGTCTTATACGCTTATGAACGAGGTGACGGCGAAAAACGAGTCGGTGAAAAAATACTTTGAATATCAGAACGACCTGTCCACCTATGTGGATTCCCCGTTGTCCGGGTTTGTGTTCGACACGGATCCGGTTCGCACCCAGGTCGCCAATGTCAGCGCGAAAGCGGCGGAGATCGAGAACAATATCAAGTTCGCCACCATGGGCGAGGAGACCGGAAGCGAGATCGACAAGTGGTACCAGACCGCGGTCGACGCGGGGCTGAATGATATCCGGGCGGAATATATCAAACAGCTTCAGGCGTTTCTGGATTACAAGTTCGGGCAGCAGTCATAAGGATGCTTGGGGAAGGATTTCCCCGTCATTATAAAAACAAAATCAGACAGGAGGGACTGAAATGAGACGATTTATGAAACAAGTTGTATTGGGGGCGCTTGCGTTCTGCCTGATGATTCCCGCAATGAGCCTGGACGCGAAAGCGGAGACCGTAGCAAATTACGGCGGTCAGGGATACGACAGCTTTGAAGCGGCGTTTGAGGCGGCGCAGCGGGCAGGCGGTGATGCGACCATTGAGATTGTTGGTGATACAACAATCGAAAATAAGGAACATGCCCTGAATGGAAATTTGGTTATCAATGGAAATGCCGGCGCGACATTATCGGTAGCAAAGGCATCAGATGATGTTCCGTATTTATTTACAGGTCATGATGTGACTATTGATGCGAATAATCTGAAGGTAGATGGACAGGGATTTACCGGGGTTGTTAGCGGGGCTTGGATGAAAATTGCGTGGAATACGGTTGTAACAGATTTTCAGGGAGGATTTTGTTCGGGAGGAGCCGCAGTAGCGGGCACTCCCAGTATAACGAATTGCAGTACATCGGAAGAATTTTTGTTTGGAACGGAATATCGTGGTCTTGCCAGATTAGGAAATGACAATAATCGCGGTGAAGTGGGAGAAATCAGCAACTGCGGCGCTGCAAAAGCGATTTATCACTTGGGTCATGGTCAGAATAGTGCCGGTTGGATCAATATCAGGATGAAAGACAATGAGAGCCCTTATGATGTTTATGTTACTGAAGCGAGAAATTGTTCAATTGGATGCAGAGGCGCAGCCGTAACGAGTAAAAAGATACTTTTTCAACATTCTGGTTTATCTTTGAACGGCGCGCATGTTTCAGATGGAAAGTCTGTTGTCGAGATTGAAGCTGAAACGGATCCCACTATTGGCGCGACGATCATATCTGGAAATGCCGACAGTTATGATATTTCATTTAAGAGCCCGGATCTGAATACAAAATATAAGGTGACGGAGTCTGAGGGAAATGCGGTAGTGAAAGGGATTGTTACAGTCGATGGACAGGAGTATACTTTTGGCAAAGATCAGCTTGTGAAAGCGAAATCCGATAAGGATGTAACGTGGAAAGTCAATGGTGATGCGGTTGCGTATGGCAAATCGTTCTTCTGGACGCCGCAGCCTGGGGATAAGATTACAACCGAGGAAGTGAAAAGTGAGCTTGTTCCTTATACGAGCGTGGAGACCGACAGCAGCTTTCTTGTGTCTGTCCCGGAATCGGGCGATTATGATTTCAAGGTAAAAGCCGCGGATGGCACTTATGGAAACATCACAGGGCTGCATCTTGACGCCGATACGCAATATCGTGTCACAATCGATAATATGGGGGAAAAGACTCTCGAAGAGGTTGGCGTAATTAAAAAAAATCAAGCGTAGACAGAAAGGACGGAGGTCGTTATGAAAAAAGTATATGTGAACCCGCAGGCGTCTGTATCAAAATTCCAGTTGGAAGATATCATTACCGCGAGCAGCAGCGAACCGGCTGCTCCGACGGATATAAGCGCGAGCGTTGCATGGGATGGCGACAGCTCGGGTATCGTTGATATTTTCAAGGAGTAAGGACGAAGAACGGAACCAATGACGGATCCCGCGTAATACAAAGCGGCGGATGTGCCCTGTTTCTATGGCATATCCGCCGCTTTTTTCTGTCACAGGAAATTTCGTCCTGTGACAGAAAAAGCCCCCGGCTGGATGCGCAGCTCGCAGAGAGGTAACTGCTGTTTCACAGCCTGCTCGCGCGCAAAAAATGCCTTCTCCCCTCATGAATGAGGGGCAGGGGAGTTGATATGATATGCCGAAGGCATTTTTTTGCGAGGACTGCTATCCCCGCAGAACGAATACGGTAGTTTCAGATGATGGACATATATGTTTTTTTTCATCTTTATATTTTTTGTTGGAGATTAAATTGAATTTGTCATAGGACGTAGTAAAGGCTGTCCCGCGGGTAATCAATGTGCCGCAGGGCTTTTTTATTGCAAATAAATGGGGATTATATTCATTATTGACATATTTTGGGAAATCCTGTATAATGGGAAAAACTGGAAAAATAAATGTGCGACCGCTTCTTTTTATTACGGTTTTTTGAATTATCTGTTGTAATCGCAAGGAGAATGTTGTATGATAAAAGAAAACGAACCG
>CANQDT010000040.1 GCA_947593735.1 uncultured Lachnospiraceae bacterium
TACTCATCTTCGTATTCGTCTTCATACTCGTCCTCGTACTCATCTTCGTATTCGTCTTCATACTCGTCCTCGTACTCGTCTTCGTATTCGCCTTCATACTCGTCCGCATATTCATCTTTCGATCCGTCTTCATATCCCTCTTCCTGTCCGTCTTCGTACTCGTCAACGTCACGGATCATATCGGCATCTTCCACGGATTCTTCGTTCTGTTCTTCGGTCAGGAACTCCGCTCCCTCTACATAAGAATCTTCGTCCCGCAGATAGAACTCCTCCGGAGCCTGCGATTCGCTCTTGATATCAATTTTATAACCAGTCAGCCGCGCGGCTAAGCGGGCGTTCTGCCCTTCCTTGCCGATCGCGAGCGACAGCTGGTTGTCCGGCACAACGACTTTCGCGCTTTTTTCCCGCATATTTACAATGACTGAGATCACCTTCGACGGGCTGAGCGCATGTTCGATAAACACTTCCGGGTTGGAATCCCAGCTGATAATATCGATTTTTTCACCGTTTAAATCATCCACGATCGTATTGACGCGCGATCCGTTCACTCCGACGCACGCGCCGACCGGATCCACGTTTTTGTCGTTTGACGTTACCGCCATCTTTGTCCTGGATCCCGCTTCACGGCTGATGCTCCTGATCTCGACGATCCCGTCCTGGATCTCCGATACTTCCCGTTCAAACAGTCGTTTCACAAGCTCCGGATGCGTGCGGGAGATCAGAACCCGCGGTCCTTTGTTCGTATCTTTTACTTCTACGACATACAGCTTGATCCGCTGCGTCGGCTCAAACCGTTCGCCTTTTATCTGCTCCGATTCCATCAGGAGCGCGTCCATCCGGTTGTCAAGGTTGACGCTGACATTTTTACCGACATAGCGCTGAACGACGCCTGTGATCAGGTCCTTTTCTTTCGCGTAGAAATAATTATAGATCGCTTTCCGCTCTTCTTCCTTGATCTTCTGCACGATCACGCTTCTTGCATGCTGCGCGGCGATCCTGCCAAAGTTTTTGGGCGTGATCTCAACTCGTACCGTATCGCCCAGTTCATATGCCTCATCCATCAGCCTTGCCTGTTCCAGACTGATCTGTTCCATCGTATCTTCCACTTCGCTGACCACGGTTTTTTCCGCGTATACGCTGATCGCGCCGGTATCGCGATCCATATTGACAACAACATTGTCCGCTTTCCCAAAGTCTTTTTTGCACGCCGCTACGAGTGAACTTTCGATCGCTTCAATAATAATATCCTTTCCGATTCCTTTTTCTTTCTCGAGCAGATCCAGCGCCAGTAACAATTCCTCCTGGCTGTTGTCCTTTTTTACTGTTTTTCTTGCTGCCATTTTCTTATTTATCCTCCTTTATCCTTTTAAAACTCAAATGCCAATCGGATCAGCGCAATGTCGTTCCGCGCGATCGTCTTTTCCTGATCTCCTGTGAGGATCGTCACGTCGTCCGCGGAATAGCGAATCAATTCTCCCTGCATTTCTTTTTCTCCATCCATCGGCTGATATAATTTCACTTCGACATTTTTCCCAATGCTTCTGGCAAAGTCTTTTTCTTTTTTTAACGGCCTGCCCAGACCGGGTGAGCTGACCTCCAGAATATAAGCGTCCTCGATAAAGTCTTCCTCGTCAAGCTTCGCTTCAAGCGAACGGCTGATCGCAACGCAATCGTCAATGCTGATGCCGCCCTCCTTATCCGCGTAGATCCGAAGATAACGGTTGGCTCCTTCTTTTACATACTCGATATCGACCAGTTCGTACCCGCCTGTATCAAGAATGGGCTGTACCAGATCTTCCGTCTTTTTTTCGATTTCTTCTCTCTTAGACATGCAGACTCCTTTCCCTCCCGATGCAATAGAAAAAGTGGACTTCGGCAGCCCACTTTTCCATGTAGCATATTTTATTAGAAAATATCTTATCACCTGTACGCGTAAAATGCAAGTGATTTTTTTAATTTTCCGTATGTGATGCGGCAGAAAGTCAAAACCCGGTCAGGCAGCCGGCGCGAGCGGCCGCATTCCCTCCAAGCTGTTCCAGAGGAAGACGCGCACCCGGTCCGCCCCTTCCGCCTGGAAGGACGTCGGCTGAACCGATTGTTCGCCCAGCTGTGCCGCCGTATACGTCTTTGCCTGCGCCTCGACTGCGGTGAGCCGGTTCCCCCGATACGCCGCAAATATCACCGTATAAGTCCCGGAATGGGGAATATTGATCACCGCTTCCGGTTCCTGGTACCGAACCGAAAATTCCGTCCGGAATCCATAATGCATCATTTTATCCGTGATCGTGGGATCGAAGACCCGCACGCCGGATTTCCACTGTTCCTCCGTGCCGCAATAGTATACGTTCAATTTCTTCGCGCTGGAAAAATTGCCGGAGAAGATCCGTCCGATGCCTTCCGGCAGGATCAGCGCCTGAAGATTTTTGCACTCATAAAACGTCGATCCCTCGATCAGCGACACGCCGCGCGGGATTGTAATTTCCTGCAGGGCGCTACAATATTGAAACGCGCATCCTTTGATCGTCGTAACACTGTCCGGCAGGATGATCTCCGTGAGGCTGGTACAGCTGTCCACAAAATAAGACGGGATGGTCGAAACGCCGTCCGGAACTCGAATAGAAACCAGGTTGGTGCAGGACGCAAACGCGCTGTCGCCGAACTGCTGCACCGAATCCGGAATCGCAATGTCCGTCAGCGCACGGCATCCGGAAAACGCATTCTCACCGATGGACGTCACCGATTGGGGCAAGCTCACGTCCGTCAGCGCGCGGCATGATGTAAACATTTCATTTTTAATCTCGGTAATTCCTTCTTCGATCTCAACACTGACCAGTTTGGAGCAGGAATCAAAGGCGCCGTCCCCCATTGTTTTTACCGTCGCGGGAAGCCGGAGCTTCGTAATGCCCGAATTATAAAACGCATTTTTATCCAACGTAGTAACGCTCTCCGGCAGCGCGACCTCCTCAAGCGCACTGCATCCGGTAAACGCCTGCTCCCCGATCGTCGTGATTGTACCCTTAATGGTCAGATCCGACAGTTTGGAGCAATTACGGAACAGCCCTTTCCCCAGGACGGTAACGCCTTCTCCGAGCACAACGCGGGAAAGCGCTTTGCAATCCTGAAATACATAAGAATAATTATAGCTGTCCGGATCGCCGAGTTTGGTCACGCTGTCGGGAATCTCGATCTGTTCCAGCACAGTACAGCTCCGGAACGCAGTATTATTGACCGTTTCCAATCCATCCGGAAGCGTAATCCCCTGCAGTGCCGCACAGTTGTAAAAGGTTCCTGATCCAATGTATCGGAGCTGGGAATCTCCGCGGAACTCAACGCTCGCCAGGCTGGAACAGCTGTAACACGCGCTGTCGCCCATATCCGTCACAGTCGCCGGAACGGAAAGCGCCGTTATATTCTTGCAGCTGCTGAAAGCGCTGCGCCCGATCTCAACGACCGGAAGCCCTCCGAGCGTATCCGGGACCACAAGCTCGCCGGAATACTCTTTGTCCGTAATCCCGGTGATCCTTACCGTATCCCCGACCTGCTCATACGAAAAGCCCTGTTCCTCCACAGCTTTCACTGAAACAGCCGGCGCGGTCAAAAGCAGATTCGCTGATAATCCGACGAGTAAAGCGATTCCCCATTTTCTCAATCTGTTCATTTTGCACGATCCTTCCAATCACGGTATATTTCGGTTTCCGATTATGATCCGATGATTTTATTATACACGATATATTAGGAAAGTTCAACCGCGGAGCCGGTTTCCCTGATACACCGTGGAAATGAAGGGCAACGGCGTTGACAAGGATGGCGCTGACCCTGACTATGAGCAATATTGCGTAACGAGCCCCCAGCAATCAGTTTTGCAGCCCGGAATGCAAAAACAGTTTCAGCCATTTAGTGTCCGGTAGTCAGCCGGCTACGATATCAGACTGTAGATCATCTTCCATGTGGTTCAGATGATCCATGGTAAGTAGGTAATAATCCGTGTCTGTGAATCCCTCCATATATTTGATATGCTGGTTTCAAATATGTGGAGGTGTTTTATATGGATAATAATGTAACTGCCAAATCTGATTTCTGGGCAGAACGGATCCGGGCTTTCCAGGAAAGCGGCCTGTCCCGCAGGAACTGGTGCCTGGAGAATGGGATCTCCCAGTCTACATTCAGCTACTGGTTCCGGAAACTGCAGACGGAGGATTCAAAGGCTGGCCAGGGCAGTGATCCTGTATTCGTCAGGCTCCCCTCTGAGCAGGAAATCTCATCCGGATGTGCCGCCGTGCATCCCCCTGTCACGATCTGCCTTCCCCGGAACGTCCGCATTGAGATCGGCGCGGACTGTCCTGCCGGACTGCTCTCTGCCCTGCTTGAGGCTGTAAAGAATTATGCATGATTTTTCGGGAAGTACTACCGTCTATCTGGCCTGCGGCGTCACGGATCTCCGCAAGAGTTACTCTGGTCTGGCCGCCATCATCAAGCTGAAATTTCACCTTGATCCGTATTCCCGCTGTATGTTCGCCTTCTGTAACCGCAGACGCACCTTGATCAAAATCCTCCAGTGGGACGGGTCCGGGTTCTGGATCCTGATGAAACGGCTGGATCGGGATTCCTTCCACTGGCCGGATACGCCGGATGAACTTCAGAAGGTCACACTCAAAGAGATCCACTGGCTCTGTGACGGCCTGTCCATAGAACCGGAAGGCGCCTTCAAGGAGCACCATCCGAAGATCGTCATATGATACGCCTGTCAATCCGCAAAAGGACGAAATTCCTCCGGTTTTCCACGTTTTTTCCTCTGTCCGGGGAAGCGTTTTTCTGTCGAAATCTTCCCTGGGATATGCTATACTTTCCTTAAATAAATCCGGGAAAGCTGAGGTCTGGCCATGGAACTGATTTTTACAGAAGAACAGCTGAATAAAATGAGCAGGGAAAACATCATTGCCCTGATCACCGCGATGCAGAAACACCGCCAGAAACAGGAAGACCAGATCCGTATCCTCCAGGAAAAGACAAAGGAGCTGGAGTTCTTAAATGCCATGCTCTCTGACCGGCTGACCCTTGCGCAGAGGAAACGGTTTGGTGCGTCCAGCGAAAAATATGCTGACGGCTATGAGCAGCTGAACCTTTTCAATGAGGCGGAGCAGGCCGCGGACCAGAAGGAGGAGGAACCGGAGACGGAAGAGATCCATCCGTCTTCTTATAAAAGGAAGAAAAGGAAAGGAAAGAAGGAGGACCTTTCCGCCTTTGAGACAACCGAAGTCATCGAACACAAGCTGAACGGGGAAGAAAAGTACTGCCCGGAGTGCGGGACAAAGTACCGGGTCGTGACAAAAGAGACGGTAAAACATCTGAAATTTGTCCCCGCCCATTTTGAGGTCGTGGAAGAAAATACCTATGTCTACAGCTGCCCGAAATGCGGGACAATGAAGAGACCGGAAAAGAAACCGGACCTGTTTAAGGGCAGCATTGCCACGCCGTCGCTTGTGGCAGGCATCATGAACGCAAAGTATGTCAACGGCATGCCCCTGGCGCGCCAGGAGAGGGAATTCGCCCGATACAACCTGACCCTTTCCACCAAAACCATGGCAAACTGGATCATCTGGTGTGCCGACCGGTACCTGGGCCCGCTCTATGGGCTCATGAAAGAGGAATTCCTCCAGAGCAGGTACGTCCACGGGGACGAGACGAGGGTGCAGGTGATTGACGAGCCGGACCAGAAAGGGACGACACAGAACTGGATGTGGGTTTATCTGACCGATGAATACAGCGGTTCGCCGCGGATGGTGCTCTTCGAATATGAGAGGACACGCGCGGGATACCATCCGGTGGAGTTCCTCGGGAAAGAATTCCACGGGTATTTTACCTGCGACGGGTACCAGGCATACCACGGCCTGCCGGAAGGGGTCGTGGTGACAGGATGCCTGGCGCACGCAAGACGCAGGTTTGATGAAGCCCTGACAGTCCTGAAAAAAGATTTCACAAAGGAGCAGCTCAGGGAGACAACCGCGTATGAGGCAGTGTCCCGGATCGGGATGCTTTATAAAATCGAAGAGATGATCCGCGGCAGAACACCAGAGGAACGGTATAAAGAGCGTCAGAAGCAGGCAAAACCGCTTTTAGAGGCTTTCTTTGAGTGGCTCCATACACTGGAGGACTGTGTGGACCGTTCTTCCCTGATCGGGGACGCCATACTCTATACCCTGAACCAGGAAAAATATCTGAAACAGTATCTGGAGGATGGCCATCTGAGCATTGACAATACGGCTGCCGAGAGGGCGATCAAAAATTTTGCGGTGGGGCGGCGCAACTGGCTGTTCTGCAAAAGCATCCGCGGGGCGCAGGCAAGCGCGGTTGTATACAGTATAACCGAGACAGCGCTCCTGAACGGGCTGAAGCCATATGACTATCTGACGTTTGTGCTGGAAAGACTGAAGGATCTGGGCCCGTTTCCGGAAAGGGAGGACCTGCGGAAACTTCTTCCATGGTCATCCGAAATCCCGGGTGACTGCCGCAGCAAAGTGAAAAAATAACAGCTGAATTTTCCCCGGTGAGCAGCCGGGGATCTTTTATTTTGTCAAGACACGGATTATTACCTACTTACGATCCATGTTCATGTAGCGTCTTGCACCCCATTGGGTTCCGGCTACATGACGCAGTCCAGCACATACAAGCATCAAAGCACTCTGTCCGTCCGGGAATGCTCCGATGGCTTTGGTTCGGCGCTTGATTTCGCGGTTTAACCGTTCGATCGTGTTGTTTGT
>CANQDT010000041.1 GCA_947593735.1 uncultured Lachnospiraceae bacterium
AGAGAAAAAATAGGCTCAGGAAAACCATTTTCATAACGTTTTGTGCCTGAGCGAAGCGAAAGGAATGGATATAACTATGAAAAAACTGATTTGTCTTCTTCATCCGGAAAATGCGGTGGAAGAAGCGGTGCGCTATGACGATGAGGGAGCGGACGCGGTCGCGCTGTTTGAAGCGCCGGGAGAGCAGGCGGATTACAGCCTGATCCGGCAGGTCGCGCGCGCGGTCGACCTGCCGCTTGTATACAGCGGGAACATTCAACGCTTTGAGGGAGCAAAGAAGATCCTGTATGCCGGCGCGTCCCGGACGTTTCTCTGTTCGGAAAACGACGGGGCGGTGCAGGAAGCGCGGGAGCGGTTCGGGCACAAGATCCTGAGCGGCGTCCCGTTTGTCGTGGAATGTGAGGGAAAAACGGCGGAGCAGCTTGTGCGGGAAATCGCGGACAGCGACGCGGACGAGCTTTACCTGTCCGGTGCGCGGAAGCTGCCGCTGATGGAACTGAAATACGCGCTCGCCGCCGCCGGGGTTCCGGTCAATACATTTGCGGACGGCGTCCCGTTTTCTTCTCTGAAACCGAACGCGGACGGGCTGGTCCCAACGATCGTGCAGGATTACAAAACAGGGAAAGTCCTGATGCTTGCCTATATGAATGAGGAATCTTATGACCGGACGCTGAAAACGGGCAGGATGACATATTACAGCCGTTCGCGCCGGCAGCTCTGGCTGAAAGGAGAGACTTCCGGCCATTACCAATATGTGAAAAAACTGACGGCAGACTGTGACAGCGACACGATCCTCGCAAGTGTGCGGCAGGTCGGGGCGGCGTGCCATACGGGCGCGGAAAGCTGCTTTTTCCGGCAGCTGATGTCCCGGGAATGCGATTCGCGCAATCCGCTCGCGGTATTCGAGGATGTATACCGGGTTATCGAGGATCGGAAGCGGAACCCGAAAGAGGGATCTTATACCAATTATCTGTTTGATCACGGAATTGACAAGATCTTAAAGAAGGTAGGGGAGGAAGCGACTGAAATTGTGATCGCCGCGAAAAACCCCGACCCGGAGGAACTCAAATATGAGATAGCGGATTTCCTTTACCACGCGATGGTTCTGATGGCAGAACGCGGCGTTACCTGGAAGGATATCACGGACGAACTTTCGGAACGGGAATAGGGCGTATGACGGACAAACCGCGGAGAAGAAAGATGAATTATTCGGAACATGAGGGAAAACAATATCATATTCACGTCGGCAGGGGCGATATCGGGAAATATGTCATTTTGCCGGGCGACCCGAAACGGTGCGAAAAGATCGCGCGCCACTTTTCCGACGCGCGGTTTGTGGCGGACAACCGGGAGTATGTCACCTATACCGGATATCTCGACGGCGTGAAGGTCAGTGTGACTTCGACCGGGATCGGCGGTCCGTCGGCGGCGATCGCCATGGAGGAGCTCGCGGCGTCCGGCGCGGATACCTTTGTCCGGATCGGTACCTGCGGGGGTATGCAGGCGGATGTGCGAAGCGGGGATCTTGTTATCGCGAGCGGGGCGATCCGCATGGAAGGGACGAGCAGGGAATACGCGCCGATCGAATTTCCGGCGGTAGCGGATCTGCAGGTCACCAATGCCCTGGCGGAAGCGGCAGACAAGCTGGGACTGCGCGCTCATGCGGGAATCGTGCAGAGCAAGGATTCCTTTTACGGGCAGCACGATCCGTCGTCAAAGCCGGTCGGCTATGAACTGATAAAGAAATGGGAAGCGTGGATCCGTCTGGGATGCCTTGCTTCGGAAATGGAATCGGCGGCGCTGTTTATCGTGGCGAATACCCTCCGGGTACGCGCCGGTTCCTGCCTTCTGGTAATGGCAAATCAGGAGCGGGAAAAGCAGGGGCTTGAGAATCCGGTCGTCCGCGATACGGAGGCGGCGATACGGGTTGTCGTGGAGGCGGTCCGGACGCTGATCCGCAGGGATGCGGAGGCGGAACGGCACGGCGATGCCTGAAACAACGGGAAGGAAACATAAGCGGCTGGAGCGGAGTATGGAAGAATATAAAAGAATTTTTCTGATCGTTCTCGATTCCTTCGGGATCGGGGCGATGCCGGACGCGCCGGAATTTGGAGACGCCGGTGCGGACACGTTCGGCCATATCCTGGAGAAAAAAGGGTCGCTCTGCATACCAAACCTTGAGCGGCTCGGTCTGCTGCGCCTCCATGCGGGAGGACAGGCGGATGGAGGGAAGCCTCCGGTCGGCTGTTACGCGAGGCTCGGAGAGGCGAGCAACGGAAAGGATACGATGACCGGGCACTGGGAAATGATGGGGATCCGGACGGAGAAGCCGTTCCGGACATTTACGGAAACCGGATTTCCTCCGGAACTGGTCGCAGAACTGGAACGGCAGTGCGGGAAGAAAGTGATCGGAAATAAAAGCGCGAGCGGCACGGAGATCATCGAGGAACTCGGGGAAGAGGAGATCCGTACCGGCGCGATGATCGTTTATACATCGGCGGATTCCGTCCTGCAGATCTGCGGGAACGAGGAGACGTTTGATCTTGCAAACCTGTACCGGTGCTGCGAGATCGCGCGGAAGATCACGCTGGAAGAAAAATGGCGCGTGGGGCGCGTGATCGCGAGGCCGTATGTCGGCAAAAAGCGCGGGGAGTTCCGCCGAACGGCAAACCGCCGGGATTACGCGCTGAAGCCGGACGGACCGACGGTTCTGAACGCGCTGAAGGACGCCGGTTTTGATGTGATCGGCATTGGAAAGATCAGCGATATCTTTTGCGGGGAGGGAATTACGCGGTTCCTCCATTCCGAAAGCTCCGTTCATGGGATGGAACAGACGATCCGTGTCTGCGAAGAGACGTTCCACGGACTGTGTTTTGTCAACCTCGTCGATTTCGATGCTTTGTGGGGACACCGCAGGAACGTGGACGGGTACGCGGCAGAACTGGAGAAATTTGACAGAAACCTTGGAACGCTGATGAGGAAACTGAGGCGGGACGATCTTTTGATCCTGACGGCGGACCATGGAAACGATCCCACTTACAGCGGGACGGACCACACGAGAGAGTATGTCCCGTTTCTCGCGTATTCAAAACGGATGGAGAAAGGCGGAAGACTGCGAAACGAAGATACGTTCGCGGTCACAGGCGCGACGATCGCGGAGAACTTCGGGGTGCGCATGCCGGAGGATACGATCGGGACGTCCCTGCTCAAAAGCCTGATATAAAAATGATTTATATTCTACATCCTCGCGACTCCGTCATTGAGAATGTTGAAAAAATGATCTACTGCGGCGATCCTTCCTTCTGTGGGGCTATGTATGCCTGCTCTCATTGCGGTGAACTGAAATTTCCTATGAAAGAAAAAAAGACCCGGAAGAACCGGGCCTTTTGCCTGAATTAGAAGATGCTGTTTCCTCCGCAGCAGCTGAGGAGAATCAAAAGCCAGATAATGTTGCATCCGCAGCCTTCATCGCTTCCGCCCATAACGCCATTTCCATTTCCGCAGCAGCAAAGCAGCAGGAGCAGCAGCAGGCAGTTGTTGTCACCGCTTAAAATACCATTGTTGTTGTCGCATCCACATTGAGTTGCAGCTAAATCGCTCATTCTGAAATACCTCCAAATTTGTTTTACACTTCATAGTATGGCGGATCCGGCTGTTTGGTGATTTCTCTCTTGAATTTTATTTTTCTCATGCTATACTTATTTCAAATGCGTTTTTAGGAGGATGACGGATGATAAAATTATACGAAAGCGGCGTTTATCTTGTGAACGGGACAGAGATTGTCCCGGACAACGCGGAGTGCGTCGCGCAGTGGAAAAACAGAACCGGACAGGAACTGACAAAGGATGCGGCGAAAGGCACCATGGCTTACCGGATCCTGGAATCGCACAATACTTCCGGCAGTATGGACAAGCTGAAAATCAAATTTGATAAGCTGACGTCCCACGATATTACGTTTGTCGGTATCATACAGACCGCGAGAGCAAGCGGGCTGGAGAAATTTCCGGTCCCGTATGTGCTGACAAACTGCCATAACAGCCTTTGCGCCGTAGGGGGAACCATCAACGAAGACGATCATATGTTTGGGTTATCCTGCGCCAAAAAGTATGGGGGCATGTACGTTCCTCCCCATCTGGCGGTGATCCATCAGTTTGCCAGGGAAATGCTGGCGGGCGGGGGCAGGATGATCCTCGGCTCCGACAGCCATACGAGATATGGCGCGCTCGGAACGATGGCTGTCGGAGAGGGCGGTCCGGAGCTTGTCAAGCAGCTGCTTGGCAAAACGTATGATATCAATATGCCCGGCGTCGTGGGTGTTTATATGACAGGAAAACCGCAGCCGGGAGTCGGACCGCAGGACATCGCCCTCGCGATCATCGGGGCGGTGTTCGCCAATGGATATGTCAATAACAAAGTCATGGAATTTGTCGGGGACGGGATCGCGAACCTGAGCGCGGACTTCCGTATCGGCATAGACGTGATGACGACGGAGACGACCTGCCTGTCTTCCATCTGGAAAACGGACGGGGTGATCCGCGAATTTTATGACATTCATGGAAGACCGGAGGACTATCGGGAGCTGAAACCGGACGACGTCGCGTATTATGACGGAATGATCTATGTCGATCTGAGCCGGATCAAACCGATGATCGCGATGCCGTTCCATCCGAGCAATGTCTATACGATCGAAGAACTGAATGACAACCTGGAAGATATTCTGGCGGATGTGGAGAAAAAAGCGCTTGTCAGCCTGGACAACAATCAGGTGACCTTTTCCCTGCGGGACAAGATCCGCAACGGGCGTCTCTATGTAGAGCAGGGCGTGATCGCCGGATGCGCCGGGGGCGGATTTGAAAATATCTGCGACGCGGCGGATATCCTGCGCGGGAAGAGCATCGGCGCGGACGAGTTTTCGTTGAGCATTTATCCGGCAAGCCAGCCGATCTATATGGAACTGATCAAAAACGGGACGATCGCGGATCTGATGGAGACGGGCGCGACGGTACGCACCGCGTTCTGCGGGCCATGCTTCGGCGCGGGGGACGTCCCGGCGAATAACGGACTGAGCATCCGCCATTCTACGAGGAATTTCCCGAACCGGGAGGGCTCGAAGGTGACCAATGGGCAGATTGCGTCGGTCGCGTTGATGGACGCCAGGTCCATCGCGGCTACGGCAGCCAACCAGGGATATTTAACGGCGGCAACGGATCTGGATATCACGTATCAGAAACCACACTATTATTTTGATAAGAAAATCTACGAAAACAGGGTATACAATGGGACAGGGAACCCGCAGCCGGACGAACCGATCAAACTCGGGCCGAATATCGTGGACTGGCCTCCGATGTGCGCGCTGACGGATCACCTTCTCCTGAAAGTCGTATCGATGATCCATGACCCGGTTACAACGACGGACGAGCTGATCCCGTCCGGGGAAACGTCTTCCTACCGGTCCAATCCGCTTGGACTGGCAGAATTTACCCTGTCCAGAAAGGATCCCGCCTATGTGGGACGCGCGAAGGAGATCCAGCTTGCGGAGAAAGCGCGCGAGAAAGGCGAATGTCCATGCGGGGCGGCGGAAGAATTGACGCCTGTCTGGAATATGCTGAAAGAACAGTGCGGAGTGAACAGGCAAAATACCGGGATCGGCAGTACGATCTTCGCGGTCAAGCCGGGCGACGGCTCCGCCAGGGAACAGGCCGCATCCTGCCAGAAAGTGCTTGGGGGATGGGCGAATATCGCGAATGAATACGCTACAAAACGGTATCGCTCCAATCTGATCAACTGGGGTATGCTGCCGTTTGTGATCAAGGGGAATCCTCCGTTCCGGAATGGGGATTACCTTTTCATTCCGAATATAAAGAAAGCCATTGAAGAAAAACAGAGCGAGATAAAGGCGTATATTGCAGGGGAACAGCTTCAGGAGTTCACCCTGACGGTAGGGGAACTGACGGATGACGAACGGGCGATCATCCTCAGCGGCTGCCTGATCAATTATAACCGGGCATAAGCGCGGAAACAGGAGGGAGCGCTGTCAAAGAGACGGATCTTTGGCAGCGCTCTTTTTCATGTCACAGGAAATTTCGTCCTGTGACATAAAAAGCCTCCGGCTGGATGCGCAGCTCGCAGAGAGGAAATTGCTGCTTCACAGCCTGCTCGCGCGCAAAAAATGCCTTCTCCCCTCATGAATGAGGGGCAGGGGAGCTGATATGCCGAAGGCATTTTTTAGTTAGGGGAATCCTGCATTTGATAAATCATGCCATAAAAAGAAAAAAAGACGAAACCAAAATAATGACAAGTATCCATTTTTTGCAAAGCAATTTTAAAAATATGCAGAATCATATCCGATTTTCCGCTCCTTCTTTGTCGAGTTTCTGTCAATATGGCAGAATAATTATAAAAATATGGCGGAATATACAAAGACAAGAAAAAGGATTCATTGTATAATAATTACATATGCAAGATGAGGCAGTGTGCGCATGAAGAAAGGAGAGCTTGTATGAGAAGAAAAAAGGGGATTGCAGTCGCGCTGGCGTGCCTTCTCGCGGTCACCTGCATCCAGGTGCCGGCGGAAGCGGCGAAAAAGAGCTATGCC
>CANQDT010000042.1 GCA_947593735.1 uncultured Lachnospiraceae bacterium
GCAATGCATGGAGCTGACGGGTACTAATAGGCCGAGGGTTTAACCTACGGGAAGGGGCAGGAGACGCGCTGGTGAGAAAAGATGGACGCCATTGGTAGTTCTATATGCAATTTTGAAGGTATAACGTTTTTACAATAAGAATATAGATAGAAATATAATCCTCGATAGCTCAGTTGGTAGAGCGCGCGGCTGTTAACCGCGTTGTCGTAGGTTCGAGTCCTACTCGGGGAGTTCACGGCTCCTTGGTCAAGCGGTTAAGACATCGCCCTTTCACGGCGGTAACACGGGTTCGATTCCCGTAGGAGTCATTTTTCAATTTTATAAGGCGTCTTAGCCAAGTGGTAAGGCATGGGACTGCAACTCCCTGATCATCGGTTCAAATCCGGTAGACGCCTCTTTTTTACAACCATCCGGCTTGTGCCTGGTGGTTGTTCCATTTATCCCCGGCGAGAGGGAAGAACGATCACCCGGCAAGGGTTTGCCGAGCCTGGTGAGAATACAGCTGCTTTGCCATTGCTACAAAAAAGAAAAGGAGGGAACAGGATGAAGGTATTATTGGTAAACGGAAGCCCGAACCGGCATGGATGTACGTATACGGCGTTAAGGGAGGTCGCGGACACCCTGGAAGCGGAAGGGCTGGAGACAGAGATCGTTTCACTCGGATCCAAGCCGATCCAGGATTGCATTGGCTGCGGGCGGTGCGCGGCGCTGGGAGGCGTCTGCACCTTTGCCGACGACGGCGTGAATGAGATCATTGAAAAAGCGAAAGATGCCGACGGATTCGTGTTTGGCGCGCCGGTTTATTACGCGCATCCGTGCGGAAGGCTCCTGTCCGCGATGGACCGGATGTTTTATGCCGGGGGCGCTGTGTTCGCGCAGAAACCGGCAGCGGCGGTGACATCAGCGCGCCGGGCGGGGACGACGGCGTCCCTGGATGCGATCCAGAAGCATTTTACGATCGCGAAGATGCCGGTTATCGCGTCGTCTTACTGGAATATGGTACATGGCAATACGCCCGAAGATGTAAAAAAGGATGAAGAAGGGCTTCAGACGATGCGCAACCTCGGGCGGAACATGGCGTGGATCCTGAAATGCATTGCGGCAGGCAGGGAGAACGGAGTGGAAGCGCCGGCGATGGAACAGGGACAGCGGACGAATTTTATCCGATAAAACACAAAAAGAAAAAAGAGCGGCGGACGGTTCCAAACGAGGGAATCGCCCGCTGTTTTTATGTCACAGGAAATTTCATCCTGTGACAGAAAAAGCCTCCGGCTGGATGCGCAGCTCGCAGAGAGGAAACTGCTGCTTCACAGCCTGCTCACGCGCAAAAAATGCCTTCTCCCCTCATGAATGAGGGGTAGGGGAGCTGAGGTGCCGAAGGCACTTTTTTCTGTCACAGGAAATTTCGTCCTGTGACATAAAAAGCCTCCGGCTGGATGCGCAGCTCGCAGAGAGGAAACTGCTGCTTCACAGCCTGCTCACGCGCAAAAAATGCCTTCTCTTCTCATGAATGAGGGGCAGGGGAGCTGATATGCCGAAGGCATTTTTTTATTGAATGGTAAAATTGTCGGACAGAAGCAGCCAGTTTGCCCGCCACCAGCGCATGATCTGCCAGTATCCGGCTCCGCGGAGCCCATATTCTTTGATCAGGTCAAATTTTGCCTGAATACTCCGGACGTCCTCGTACCAGACGACATGATCGACGCCGTCCCGCGTATAGTAGAAATAGGGGGACTGCGCCGTCTCGTCAAATTCGATGCGGGCGTTATTCCGGAGCGCGATCTGAATCGCTTCCACATTTCCGATGGTCGTGGCGACGGTTTCGTTTTGTACGAAAGGCAGGGGCCAGTCATATCCGTAATTTGGTATGCCGAGGCCGATTTTGTATTCCGGGATCTCAGAAATGGCGTAATCCACGACCTGGCGGACTTTGTTGATCGGAGCGACAGCCATGGGCGGTCCATATTTATATCCCCATTCATAGGTCATCAGCAAAACATGATCCGCGGCGGCGCCGAGCGCCGGAAAATCTTTTCCCTGATAGAGAAGTCCCGGCTGATCGGCGGAGATTTTGGGAGCGAGCGCCACGGAACAGGTATAGCCGAGCGCGTTCAGCTGATCGGTGGTTTCCCGGACAAAGGCGGTGAACGCGTCCCGGTCTTCCGCTTTGATATATTCAAAGTCGATGTCGGCGCCCTGATAGCCTTTTGCCTGGAGTTCGGCGACGACCTGGCTAATGAGCGTGCGCTTCACCGTCTCATTTTGCACCATGGAGGAAATCAAGCCGTTGTTAAATTTTCCGCGGCTGTCCAGAGGGGTGAGGACGAGAATGGGGTTTTTGCCAAGTCCGGCGGCGGTTTCCAGCATCCAGTCAATCGGGAGATTAGGCGGGATGAGCGTGCCTTCCTCGGTAAAGCCGTAGGAAAATACATACAGATCCGTCAGATAAGGAAGCGTTTCCCGAAGAACATAATTGCTGATAAAAGGATAAGAATATCCGCCGACGACCATCGAACGGGAGGGCTGCGCGTCCATGGAGTTCAGATACAGCGCCTGTCCGACGGCAAGCTGATACGGCGGCACCAGCTGATTGTCGGAGATGATCGTCGTGTCGGGGACGCCGGATTCCTGGGAAATAGAATATACGGTATCATTTTCTTTTACAACGTAAATGGACATGGTCGGCAAGCCGCTTTTCCGGTTATTTGCAATAGTGTATGAGAAAACCGCGGGGAATATGATCTCCAGAGAAAGACGGAGGGATCCGGCGGACGCGGCAAAACCATATGTCGCAGAAAAAACAAGTACAAAAAACAAGATAGACATGATATAATAACGAGGAAAATGACGGTCATGCTTGCATGAGCCGGCATTTGACGACTATCCAAAGCGAGACGACAGTCGAGCTGATATAATATGATCACTTGGCGAGGTCTTGTCGAGCCTAGTGAGAATATATGCCTGGGAGCTTAGCGAGGTAGTTAACGAGCTTAGCGGTAAGGTATAATATGAT